>NZ_AUMJ01000046.1 GCF_000430625.1 Aneurinibacillus terranovensis DSM 18919 | reverse complement strand
ATTCATCTCATGACGGAAGTCACGAGTGTTCTCGGCTAATTCATAAAATTTTAACCAGGCTATCTAATTTGCAAATTTGCAAAATGTTTTTTACCGGCAGAGAAGCGTTGTTTATCTCCACTTGATAGCGGGAGGTTAAGGGATGAATCCGGCTAATCAAAAAGCCCACTCCCGTGCTGTCCACGAACTTTACTTTTTGAAAATCAAGTGTTATCTTTTTAGTATGGGATGGAACGATCCAGTCTCGTATTTTTACCTCGATCTTCCTCACCGTTTCAAAGTTGATGTCCCCCTCGAAATGGAGATGTATTGTCTCCCCGTGTTCAATAAAAGTAACCATATTATATATCCTCCTTTACACCCGTTCAAATGTAACAGTTGCGATCTGGCCTGTAGAGTTAAACGAAAACGTCTTACTGACATGGCTTACAAGAAATAACCCTCTTCCTCTCGCGTGTTCATCTGATGGTAATTCGCACGCCATGCAGTTCTCCCAATCGAATCCGCCGCCCTCATGTTTAATCTGCAAAAAGATTTCTTTTTCTGTCCACCATACCGCAACGTTTACTGTATGATCCCCGGCCTTATTATGATTGATAATATTCAGGAGGAGCTCCCATATGGATAAATAGATATTATAATACAGCAGGCTTTCCGGCGACAGCGATAAATAATCGCTCACCTGGTTCATCATCACGTCAACATGTTTTTTCAATTCGTCATCTGCCAGTTGGGTGCATTCATAGTTCAGCATGCAGTTGTTCCAGCAATTGTTTGAGGTATGGATGGCGATATTCGCTCTGATGTTCCAAACGATAAAGCTGGCCTCATAAAGAATTGTAGGTGGTTCGAAGTTCGTGCGGTATTTTATCGTTAAAGTGATATTGCAAATGAAGCAGGCGCCACTTTATATAGTTTCTTACTTCAGCTGTATTCGGCAGTTCCCCCATGTCAATTCGAATAATCTGTTGATTGGCTTCATGTAGCAGGCTCTCCGACATTTCTTGCAGGGATGCAAACTCTTTGCTTTCATACAAGAATTTCTCTGTCTCCACAGTGTCTCCACCTCTGCGTTTCTCTAGTTATTTAAGATCGAATGTGTCATTCAATTGATTGCTTAAAATACTCAGTTCTTCCGCCATCTTTGCCACCTGCTCGGAGGCATCTGATATTTCTTTGAAGGTTTGCTGGAAATCATGGATATGCCGGCTTACGCGTTGAATTTTCTCGCTGTTTTCCCGAACGTGTACGGAAGAATCATCCATAATACTCATAATGGACTTGTTAATATCCCGGAATTTACTCGTTTGCAAGGCAATTTGTTTAAAGGAATTCTCGAATTCTATCACATTGGTCTGAACACGGGTGATTTGTTCCTGAATATGATCAAGCGCAGATTGGGTTTGGAGCGCCAGATTTCGCACTTCTTTGGCTACTACCGTGAAACCCCGGCCATGCTCACCTGCACGAGCTGCCTCAATGCTTGCATTAAGTGACAACACGTTTGTTTTGTTCGAAATTGCATGGATGACCTGGACGACTTCCCCAATTTTATTGGAACTCTCAATCAGTTCCTGCGATTTTGTCCTTGTTTCTTCTATCACTTCAACAATCCTGTCAATTTCTAACAAAGCTGCTTCAATTTCCTGCTTTCCTTCTTCTACCTGCTCTACCATCTGGGTCGATCCTTCCTGAATGACCCTTGTGCCTTCCAGCATCTCAACAACGTGTCTCTCTTTTTCATTGATAGAAGCGGTCGTTTCCTCAGCGGTAGCTACTAACATCTCTGACGATTCAGTTAAATGGTGCTGAATGCGTTCGATTTCGTTGAGCTTCATCATCGACGATGTGTAGGAATCGATATACGTAGATATCGCAATCTGCATATCAAACGAGCACAGGCGCTGGAAGGAGTAAAACGCTTCGAGTGCAGCAGACGGTTCTAATTCCCGTACCAGCATGCTGAGTACTTCATTTTGGATGTGTGTAAAGGCACCGATATACCATTCGGGGAAAAGATTGATCCGGTTGTGTACATTACCAATAATTTTTCGGCGAATGATGTAGTCTTTTCCAATGTTTCCGGAAACCATGTCAAGAAGATAACATTCTAATGTTTTCCGCAGATTGTCTACCGAGCTATGGTTGTTAACAATCTCTATCAATAAAGGAACATCGCTGACATGTTCGTAAAAAAATTTAACAATATCTCCCACATTCTTCTCAAATATGGGTCGTAGGCTTGCCAGCCGGGTCACATCCTCTTCTTTTAAGCCAAGAAACTGAACCTTGGAATTTTCCTGGCTGCTAAGAAGCTCCTGATACTTTTTGCCCGCATTATTATCGGAGGGCACAGCCGGCGAATCGGCTTCGGGAAAGGATGTATTTTTCTTTGCTCCCTTTAAAAAGCTGAATGACCCACGTTCGTTTCCCAACAAATCTTTAAATGGACAACAGCTCATAAGTACGCTCTCCTTCCTTTAAAAACTCTTCCTGATTTTCTATAAATAACTAACTATTTAAAGAACTCTGTGATGATTATATCACGGCCCTTAGTATAAAACTAATACTTTTATACTAAACTATTGCCGTTTCCTTCCTTTTGTTCCTGTGTAAAATCGTTGTTTGAAATTCCGTTTAAGCAGGGTAAGAGTAAGTGTGAACAAAAATTGTATGGAGGGATGTACCCGATGGAAAAGAAAATTGTTGGAGTTTTTTATACAGAAGATGAAGCGATTCGTGCGATTCAGTCATTAAAGGGCCAGGGGTACAAAAAAGGGAGACTTGATACATCGCACTCTACTTTAGGATATAAAAACCAACGGCTATCATAAACGGGATCGTCATCATGGATAATAAGGTAGAAAACACCGTTGCCATAGCTCCGTATTCTTCGTCTGCCGAATATCGTGCGAAGAGGATAGAGGCGAGCGAAATGGTGGGCATTGTGGACTGAACGATAACGACCTGTGTTATCTCTTTGTGCAATGGAACAATATGTACAAGCAGAGCAATAACGACCGGGAAAATAAGCAGTTTCATAATAAGCGGCATGCCAATCTGCCGGATGGAAGCGGATTTCTTCCTCAAGAGAGACGGTATTAACATTCCGATATAAATCATGGCCAGTGGGGAGGCCAGACTTGCCAGAGAATCGCTTAGCCGGATGAGGAAAAATGGGGGCGAAAGTTTAAGGACGGCAACAAGCAGCCCGGTTACAATCGCCATCATTGGAATGTTTATCAATTCTTTCAGCGAACGGAACGAGAATTTTTTCCGCTGCAGCATCATCACGCCTAATGTCCAAATGGTAAAATCGAGCCCTGAATCAAAAACCGCAGCCAAAACCCCGCCTTTCGCGCCAAACAACATGGCACACAGCGGAAGGCCGATAAATCCGGTATTTCCAAGTCCTGACAGAATAGCCATCTCCCGCACTTTTTCGTGTCCGGCACCGATGCTGCGGGCGGCCAGCCACCCCATGGCAATTCCAATGCAGTTAACGATGATGGAAATAACGAAGGTACCCAAAATGAGAAGAAGAAATTGCCCGTCCATTCTCGTATGAAATACCCCGCTTATAATAATGAACGGAAGTGCCACATTGACAATGAGGGTCATTAATAATTCCCGCCGCTCGGCTGTAAAAGGAACCCTGAGGGTCAGCAAACTTCCTATTCCAATCATAATCGTCATGATAGCAATTGAAGATAAAACTGTGGAAACTTCCATGCTGTTCTCCCTTACATCTGTCTCGGATTTTTCTATATTAACAATAGCATGAATTTTTCCTTAATGATATAAGAAAAACGCGCGTGGCGTACATCGATAGTGAAGGTGCAACCTTTGCTGTACGCGGGCAAATCAGAACTATCCTTTTTTGACAAGGAGCCCTTCATTTCAGTCGTCCGTTTACATGTACCGGTTAAAAAGCGGTCCATTGCAGTTTGCGTGCCGGAAGGAAGCGTTCGTTGACATCGCTCCAGTTGACAACATTCCACCAGGCATCGATATACTCGGGGCGCCGGTCATTATACTTTAAATAGTACGAATGCTCCCATACGTCAAGTACAAGCAGAGGGATTACATCCTGCTGCGAAAGATTCTGATGTTTTTCCGCCTGAAGAATCTCCATGCGATGAGAGCGGGGGCTCCAGACGAGCAGCGCCCAGCCGCCCCCCTCGACTTTCTCTGCAGCGGCAGAGAAGTGGGCCTTAAACGCATCGAAACTTCCGAACGTCCGGTCAATTTCCTGCGCAATCGCCCCGGTAGGACGGCCGCCGCCGTTCGGACTCATATTATGCCAGAAAATCGTATGCAGGTAATGGCCGGCTCCGTTAAAAGCGGCTTCCCGCTCCCAGTGTTTTATCAGTACAAAATCATTTTTTTGGCGGGCACGCTGCATTTCCTTTTCCGCCTTATTGAGCCCTTCGACATACGATTTATGGTGCTTGTCGTGGTGTAGCCGCATCGTTTTTTCATCAATATGAGGTTCGAGGGCGTTATAAGGATACGGCAGGGGAGGGAGGTTATGTCCGCCGATTGGAACCGGCTGTCCCGCAGGTGAACTGGACACGTCATCCTTTCGCTGTTCTTCCTCAACCCCGCTTACGAGCAGGAGATGTTCGGCAAGCGACAGCGCTCCGCTCTCTTCCAGTAAGCTGATAAGCGTTTTATATAAATGCTCTGAGCGTTCGAATAACGCATACACCTCGGCCGCATTATCCACTACTTCTGTGGTGCGTTCGATAAAGCTTTCGGCGGTTTTTTTAACGTGCGTGAATTCATGCAATAAATCGGCGAACCGCCCGGATGATGAGCCATTCTCTAATGTTTCAAGGTACTCAATATGGTTCTTGCTCCATGTGATGAGCTGTTCAAGGCTTTCTTTCACCAGTAATCCCTCCTCTTTTGATCCTTGATCATGGTATGCAAAAGAGGAAAGATAGGCTTAAAAATTTTTAAATATTTTGTTGTAAAAGCGTGCCTCTGAACGTGTAATGTAGGCGCCGGCGCGGTACATGCTCTCCAGGTCGTCCGCCGTAGTGAAGCGGGTCAAGACATTTTTGCAAAGTTCATAATGCCGCGGCTCATGCGTGTCGGCATGCACGGTCCAAAAGGTAACATTCAACGGCATTTCTTTGTTATAATTTTCATGTTTTAACCCCTGGCCGATCAGGCCCATGACTTTGCCGGCAAACATTTCGGAACCAAATCCGATAGCAGCCATGGCTTCAAGCGGGGTTGCGGTTCGTAAGAAAGAGATGAAGGAATCAACTGCTTCTCTCGCCGCCGGGGATACAGGGTAGTCGGGAATATATTTTTCATTCGTTGGCACATCGGGTGCGGCCGTAATCAGGAACGAGTGATACAGTCGGGAGTGGTAGGCTTGCGGTTTCCCGCGGCCGGCTTCATCCCAGAGATTGTCGGCAATCGAAATCCACCAATCATCCTCCGGTTCTACCGCGGCAATGGCGGCTCCCAGGACGCGTGGAAAATTGCGGCTGTAGTAGCTGTACTGCAAAGCAAATTCAGCCACCTGGTGCTTGCTCCATTCACCCGCAAGCAGCGTTTGCATAAATGGCGCTCCGATAATCTCTTCCTCGACAATATTCCAGATGGCAGCTTCCACGTGTTCATAGCTCTCAAATTTCATAGTAAATCCCTCTTTCTTGTATGTATAAGCTCCGTGCCTTGGAACGAAACTATTAAATCATTGCAGGATAGTTTGCGTCAAGATCACCTTTACATAAAATTATAGTAAAACACCCGTTCCAGTATGTCATCGAAACGGGTTTTGTTTGATTATTTAGATCTTTTAGTATGTTGTTCGTCACGATTGACTAGAGTTAAACGATATCCGCTCTTAATCAGGAGTTTCTTACCTAGACTCAAGATGTTTCATCCTTTCTATAAAAATGAGGATCCTCCCTGGCTGTCCACATATAAGGTATCACTATCACGGAGAATCGTCATTCTCTTTCCGTATAAGGTTAGTATTATTCTATCAATACAGTGTCATCAAACGCAAACTAAGCCGTGGAAGAGTCCAACTCAGTAAAGGAGAACTCTAATCGGATAGGTCTCAAAAAAGATCAACGTACATCTATTCCTCTATATTGATAATTTCATGAAACGAAATCAAGTTACGTCCCATTTCGTTAGATAACTTTATGGTTCCTTTTTGCTGGTCAATATTGTGAATTTTCCCTGAAATTTTCCTCTCTTCGAAGTCGTCGAATAATGTAACGGTGATTTTTTTTCCTGTTAACATGGAATGAGCAATGAGGTAAGATAAACGGTCAATCTCTTGTTCATCCAGCAGCGGGAGCTTTTTTTTCTGCAAATTTTGTTGATGTCTAATATAAGCTTCTTTGTGCTCGGGGAGCATCATACGGGAAGATTCAAACAAACCGTTCTCTTGCAATTTTTTACTCATTTATAGTGCCCTCCAATTTTTTGCGCTCGATCTCTTGCTTGCCCGGCTTCCGTCAAAGAAACCGCCCGCATAATAGCGGTATTACCAAATTTGTTTTTTATCGAATCCGTTGTATGTTCAAGCGCCATTTTCTTTTCCCGGTCACCGAATAAGGAAAGCTGGTACTGTGCATCGCTTACCAGATCCGTCAGGGCGATTCCGATCCTGCGGATAGGGTGACGGTCCCAATGGCGGCGAAACAACGTACGAGCCGTTTTATACACCTCATCTGTCACATTCGTAGGGTCGGCCATTTTCATTTGCCGTGAAAACCCCGTTGGGCGGTTAAAATCATATCCCTGACAGCTGACCGTTACCACCGAACCCATGCATCCTCTGGCCCGGCAGCGCTGGCAAACGAGCTCTGACAGCTCTAACAGGACAACCTCAATCTCTTCCAGAGTGGAATAATTCCTTGGCAGTGTCATGTGCTGGCCAAACCCTTTTTGCTGGTCGTGCGTCTCCGGAGTTACGGGTGAAGAGTCAATTCCGTTGGCGATCCGCCAGAGCACCTCTCCGTTGATTCCCCAATGGCTTCGCAACCTCGACAGAGAGGTCTGCGCCAGGTCACCGATGGTTTGAATGCCTATACGGTACAAGTGGCGGGCCATTCTGGAACCGACCATAAACATTTGTTCAACCGGCAATGGCCATAACACGGCGGGGAGTTCTTTCTTGGATAATTGAAAAATTCCGGTCTTATTTTTCTTGGCGAAATTATCGCACGCCATTTTGCTGATGACTTTGCAGTAACTGATGCCAATCCTCGTGTAGATACCGGTTTCATTCATGACTCTTTGCTGAATATGTTTGGCGATCGTTACAGGGTCTCCGAAAAGCCGCAGGCTGTTTGTCACGTCAAGATGCTGTTCATCAATGCTATAAGGCTCCACTAAATCGGTGTAGGACTGCAGGAGTTCTGTAATTTGTAAGGAGACCCTAATATATTCCTCCATGCGCGGCCGCACGACCACAAGGTCCGGGCATTTGCCAAGCGCTGTGCCCAACCTTTCTGCCGTTGTGACCCCGTATTTTTTTGCGAGGGGGCACGCGGCAAGGATAATCCCTGAATGCCGCGCAGGGTCCCCGGAAACGACCAGGGGCTTATGCCTGTATTCCGGGTGCGCGGCCTTTTCCACACTTGCGTAAAAAGATTGACAGTCCGCCAGCATAATGACTCGTTCTGATTGCTTCATCATAATCCTGCTCCATCGTTTGTAAAATATTTTTTTAAATAGAGGCTAAGCCTTTTCTCCACTTCTGCTTTTATTAAACCCCACAGCATAGAAAAATTGTGGTGATACCCCTGGCATATGTACCTTGCTTGTATGTGAATGTTCGTTCGATGCTGTTCATACACTTTTATTCCGTGTTCCCTTAACCCTTTGCGCAGCACCGCTAGGTCTGCGGCAACCATGTCCTGCACACGGCGTAAGGTTCTAACATAAATGGCACGCATTTTTATCGGAACCGATTCTATGGTTTTGATGTCTCTTTCCAGGACATCAAGCACGATGGGGAGAAGGATGTATTCTTTCACTAATTTGGATTCTTCTGCTTCACAGTCCATAAAATCACCACCATAAGGGAACGTTTGTTCTTATTACTATATATAGCATAAGGAACAAACATTCGTATTTCAAGAGGGAATTTTTGGCGATGAGAAGCAAAAGCCGGCTGGCCGGGACCAGTGGGTTGGGATTCCGGTATCGACAAAAAATAAAGGTAAGCTGCATATTAGTCGTATCTAATACGCGCTTACCTTAGTAAAAATTGGTTTGGTTAGCGTATCTGTCAGCATTTTTGATCCTGGGATCATGAAGTAACGGATTGTTTCAATGAGGGGATTTCTGTTAGCGGGCTGCCTTCTTTATAGTAAAGCGAATGGGTGAGCATGACAAAGAAAATATGAATATTTTTATATCCATGTTCGCTTAACAGGCTATAAAGTCTCGAAGCGAGGGCGTCATGTTTTTCCTTTTCCCTTTGAAACATGAAAATTTCCAGGCTGGGTGGCGTATCCGTGATTTGTTCGATACTTAGAAGCTCAATTTTTACGATTTCTTTTGGAATCGCAGCGATATGAGAGAATTCGTCGATAAGGGCAGGGGCGATTTCTTTGAGAAGTGCTTTTTCAACCCCTTTAAAGCGTAAAAATGGCATGTTTCTTTTCCTTTCTGTACAGCATGGAGGAGAGTTTTACGGTTTCTCCTAAATAAAGTATACAACTAGTTTGCCTATGAAGCAGCATGAAACCGCGTATTATATTATAACCCCTCTTCTATCTGTACCCACGTTTGTGACCACTTTTCAATTTCCCTGAGCATAGGTTCTAAAGCCAGGCCCTTTTTGGTTAGAGAATACTCGATCCGTACAGGAACTTCCGGATAGATTTGACGGTTGACAATCCCTTCCTGTTCCAAATCCTTAAGTCTTTCTGACAACAGCCTTCCACTAATCGGAAGGGCTGATTCGATGGCACAAAATCGCTGAGGGCCCGAAAGCAGCTGGTAAATAATCAATCCGGTCCAGCGTTTACTCAGTATTTGCATAGCTTTTTCAAATTTTGGACAAAGCAACGATTGGTTCAATTTCATCACCCCACTTATGTCCTATTATAGCACTAATTTATCTTTTATAATAAAAATACCTTTCATAAATTAATTACTTGACACCCGATATTTATGATAATATACTAACTTACGAAATGTAATTAACTAAATTACTGATAAGGAGGTACAGGGAATGGTTCCATCTTTATTTTTAGCGCACGGTTCTCCTATGCTTGCGATTGAAAATACCGAGTATACCGGTTTTCTGAAAAAATTTGCTCAACCAATAAAACCGAAAGCCATCGTGATTTTTACAGCGCATTGGGAAAGTGATATTCTTACCATTTCTTCCACAGAACATGTGTATGAAACGATTTATGATTTCTATGGATTCCCAGACGAATTGTATTCCATTAAGTATCAAGCGAAAGGCTCCAAACAAATCGCTTCGATGGTAGAAGAGCGGTTCAAAAAACACAGAATCGCGGCAAGACAGGATACGGCACGAGGTTTGGATCATGGCTCGTGGACGCTGTTGTATCGTATGTATCCGGAAGCGGATATCCCTGTGGTGCAAGTCTCGGTTAACCCTTATCTTGTGGCAGAAGAGCAGTTTAAAATAGGGCAAGCGCTGCAGGGGATGGGAAAGGAAGATATTTTAGTCATAGGCAGCGGGGTGACGGTTCATAATTTACGGGCTGTCAAATGGGGGGAAACCACTCCAGAACCATGGGCGGTCGAATTTGATGACTGGCTGATTGATAAGATACAGAACAGGGAGCTGCCTTCACTGTTCCATTACGAAAAGGAAGCACCTCATGCCCGACTGGCTGTTCCAAGGCCTGAACACTTTGTTCCCCTCCTGATTGCCATGGGAAGTGGTAATCAGGAGACAGAGGCGAAGGTTATTCACCGAAGTTATGATATGGGGTCATTAAGCTATCTTTGTTTGCAATTTTAATCATTTTATTAAACAAAATATATTTTCAAAGGGAGAGGTTAACAGATGACGAGAAGGTATGAAGCAGGGGCACTGATCCTTCGCCTTGTTCTGGGAATCACTTTTTTTATTCATGGTCTTATTAAATTTCACAGCGGCATCGGGAATATTGCCGGATGGTTTGAAAGTATGGGGCTTCCGGGATTCGCCGCTTATGTTGTTGCGATTATTGAAGTGGTCGGCGGTATTGCCATGGTTCTTGGGATAGGGACACCTATTGTTTCCATTTTATTCGCCTTGGTTTTAGTTGGGGCGATCGTGATGGTTAAAGGCGCCGCCGGGTTTACGGGTAATGGAAAAATGGGTGGATATGAATTCGAATTGGCTTTGTTAGCCATGTCGATTTACCTTGCCATCAACGGAAGCCGATTATACGCGCTTGATTCATTTTTCCGTAAAACTGTAAATGAGTAAACACATTGCGGGGAACCCTCCGTTCTGAAGAGAAGGACGGAGGGGTTTCCCGCTTCCTTGTGTGAGCTGATGTCCGGTATGTCGATTCTATGCGAAATTAAAAATCTGATTCCTGCTCGTTGAGCAAAAGGAGTTCGTCCCGCTTTCTAACGAGGCAGAAGGTCAGCACAGAGAAGGTACCTAGTCCAAACATCGGAATGGACATCCCGACTATAAACCGCATCAGATCATAGGCTATTTCTGAAGGCACATCATTCCCTCCAATCCGTCTGTACATAATGTGCCACGGATTAGGGGGAAGGATTCATCTGCCAGTGCTTCCCTGGAGTTTGGGGGCGCTTTTAGGCCCGACTGTCTGCATCTTGAACTGCCCGGATGTTTCGGGCCGGTCCCCAAACGGAAGGGAAGCATGGTCAGTTAAGGCTTACTTGCAACACCCCGTTAATAAAAATGCGGCGCACCAGTGCAAGCTGCTATTTTTTTCACAGTTTTCCATACATTTCTAAAATTAGATTTTATAGGATAGAGTTTATAAAAGGAAAATTCAAATTGCAATCAAAATTTTTTGCTTCGGAAACGGCTTTTTGATGATTCCATATCGTGTGGATCCATAAAAAAATGAGCCGCTGCGCGACTCATTTATGGATAAATAAAACGTGGTGTATTCTGCTGGTGTTACTGCTGACGCATGTCGTTGGCTTCGTCACGGATTTCCTCCCGCATCGAGTCGATACTTTCTGCGCGGCGTTCGTTTTTAGCTTCAATCTGCTCCCGCTGGTTTGCGGACAGATTACCGTTCGCCGCCGTTTCCTCCGCCGCTTCCATGTTCTCAATTGTATTGTGGATCATGTTTTGCAGTTTCTCTACGTTGTCACGACGGTCATCAGGTTTTGCCATAAAGAATTGCCCTCCTTCTATAGAATGGATGAATGAACTGGGCCAAAAACCCTTAAAATAGTGTTCACAATTTGGAATGAAATTATCTGTTTATCTGTTTTTTTTACGAAGGCTCTATGGTAACATGGGTAAAGAGAAGACATGAGTAGTTATAGTTATAAGTTTTAGTTTATTTGGGACATAAAACACACAGCAGGGACTTTAATCGTCCCGTTACCATGTCTGTGGTAAAGCTAATATTGAAATGGGAAAGAAAATATAGGATACATTATATACATAAGGCTATATTAAAAACGTATCCGTAGAGGAGGCCAAACGGTGTATCTTTGCTATGATTTGGGCGGAACCAACATAAAAGCGGGCCTTATCGATAAATCGGGGCATATCCATAACAAGAAGAACATTCCCACTCAAGTAGAAGGGAATCTCGAAGGCGTCCTGCAGCAATTTAAAGATATTGCGGATCGCATGCTTGAAGAAAACAGCATCAGCAAAGAACATATTCTTGGCGCAGGTCTTGGTGTGCCCGGGTTTGTTGATATGGAGAAAGGCGTCGTTACTACTGCTGTTAATCTTGGCTGGCACGATGTTCCGATTACGAAGAGGCTGGCCGAATATCTCCCCTATCCGGCATTCGTGATTAACGATGCGAATGCCGCCGCTCTCGGTGAGATGTGGAAAGGGGCGGGGCAAAATTACAGGGATTTGATGTGTATCACACTTGGCACCGGCATTGGCGGTGGAGTCATTATTAACGGAACGGTTCATAACGGGACAAACGGGTATGCGGGGGAAGTCGGCCATATCCGCGTCAAGGATCATGGCAGACGGTGCAACTGCGGCAAAACCGGCTGTTTGGAAACGGAGGCGTCCGCTTCTGCTCTCGCGTTCTACGGCGAAAAAGCGGTAAGAGACGGCGTGGCAACCATGTTGGCAGATAAAATGAAGGACGCCGGCACCATTACAAGCAAAGACGTGGTTGAAGCGGCGGCGTTTGGCGATGCCGCGGCGCAGGAGATCGTCAACCAGGCAGCCTATTATCTGGGCTTTGCGCTGGCCAATATGTATATGGTAATTGCACCCGGACGAATTGTCATCGGCGGGGGGCTTGCTGCGGCAGGTGATATCTTGTTCAAACCGGTCATTAAGTGGTTTAATGAGTTCTCGCTTACAGAGATAAAAGGAGAAGAGATTATTTATCCGGCTCAATTAGGCAATGATGCCGGCATGATCGGGCTTGCGAGGTTGGTTGATTTAAATTTGAAAACACTTTAATAAATAGGTTAATCATGGGGAAAGGGTGATTGGAAATGCGTAAAATAGCGGTTCTCACAAGCGGGGGAGACTCTCCGGGAATGAATGCGGCCATTCGTGCGGTTGTTCGCCGGGGGCTTTCGATCGATATGGAAGTATACGGGGTATACTATGGCTATAGCGGATTAATGACGGGAAATATTAAAGCAATGAATGCCGGAAGTGTTGGAGATATTATCCACCGCGGAGGCACCATTCTGCATACAGCCCGTTGTCTTGAGTTTAAAACGGACGAAGGTCAGCTTCAAGCGATCGAACAGTTGAAACAACACGGGATAGAAGGGCTTGTAGTGATCGGGGGAGACGGCTCGTTTCGCGGGGCGCAGAAACTTTCCGAGAAAGGCTTCCCAACCATCGGAATTCCGGGTACCATCGACAATGACATTCCGGGTACCGAAGTAACACTGGGCTTTGATACAGCCGTCAATACTGTTATTGAAGCCGTCGATAAAATCCGGGACACCGCTACATCGCATGAGCGTACATATGTCGTTGAAGTAATGGGACGCCATCGTGGCGATATTGCCCTGTGGGCAGGGCTTACAGCCGGGGCGGAATCAATCATTATTCCCGAGGTAGAACTCGATATGGACGATGTATTGAAGCGACTGGTGGAAGCAAGCAACCGCGGGAAAAAACACAGCATTATCATGGTTGCGGAAGGTGTGTGCCCGGCTGCGGAAATTGGGAAAATCATTGAAGAAAAACTTGGGTTTGATACGCGTGTAACCGTTCTTGGTCATGTGCAGCGGGGAGGCTCGCCATCAGCCTGTGACCGCATGTTAGGCAGCCGGCTCGGGGCCAAAGCGGTTGATCTGCTTCACGAGGGGCAGGCGGGCAAAATGGTTGGCATGCAGAACAACCGGATAGTGGCGGTTGATTTCGATGAGGTATTTAACGGCAAGCTGCCGGTGGATTTAAACATGATTGAATTAAGCAAGAGTCTATCCTTCTAAAATTATTGTCAGCAAAACGTTTGGTGACACCCGATACTGCCCAATGGGTAAGATACAGACGAAACAAGGAGGCTAACCATTCATGACGAAGAAAGAAATTACGTTGGACTATAGCAAGGCAACCGGTTTTTTCGCTCCGCACGAACTGGAATACATAGCGCCGAAAGTTCAGCTTGCTCACGATATGCTGCACAATGGCACCGGAGCAGGCAGTGAATATACAGGCTGGCTGGATTGGCCCTTGGCGTATGATAAAGAAGAGTTCGCCCGCATTAAAGCGGTGAGCCGGAAAATCAGGGAAAAAGCCGAGGCTTTTGTCGTTATCGGCATTGGCGGCTCCTACCTTGGAGCCCGGTCGGCAGTTGAACTGCTTCAGCCCACTTTTTACAACCAGCTGCCAAGGGAAAAACGCAAGGGACCGGCCGTTTACTTTGTCGGCAACAATATTAGTTCGGCCTACATTGCCGAGGTATTAGACCTTGTCAAAGATAAAGATTTGTATATCAATGTGATCTCCAAATCCGGGACCACGCTTGAGCCGGCTCTGGCGTTCCGTATTTTCCGCAATTTAATTGAGGAACGCTACGGGAAAGAAGGGGCAAGAGAACGGATCATTACCACAACGGATAAAGCAAAAGGCGTGCTGAAAGGGCTAGCCGATGATGAAGGATATGAAACGTTTGTTGTACCGGATGAAGTAGGCGGCCGTTTCTCTGTCCTCACAGCGGTTGGTCTGCTTCCAATCGCCGTAAGCGGAGTTGATATTGACGAGATTATGACAGGGGCAGCCCACGGGTACGAACGCTACAAAGAACAGGATTTGACCAAAAATCCGGCGTACCAGTACGCGGCGATCCGCAATATCTTATACAGTAAAGGTAAAACCATCGAACTCCTTGTAAATTACGAAGCTTCTCTTATCTATTTCTCCGAATGGTGGAAGCAACTGTTTGGTGAGAGTGAAGGGAAAGATAACAAAGGCCTTTATCCTGCGAGTGTGAATTTTACAACGGATCTTCATTCAGTTGGCCAGTTTATTCAGGATGGGAGCCGGGTTATGTTTAATACCACACTTTGGGTAGAAAAACCGACGGCCGATATCAACGTCCCGGCTCTGAAAGAAGATATTGACGGCCTTAATTACCTTGTCGGTAAAACGATCCATAATGTAAATGAGAAGGCGGCGGAAGGGACAATTCTTGCCCATACCGAAGGCGGCGTGCCGAATCTCCGCGTAAACATTCCTGAAATCACACCTTATTACTACGGCCAACTCGTTTACTTCTTTGAGAAGGCGTGCGGTATCAGTGCTTACTTGCTCGGGGTCAATCCGTTTGACCAGCCCGGTGTGGAAGCCTACAAAAAAAATATGTTTGCCCTGCTTGGCAAGCCTGGCAAATAATGAAAAAATCCAAAAACCCTTCCTGAAACAAAACAAGGAAGGGTTTTTCTGGTGGAATCGGGAAAAATCAAATGCTTGTGGTAAAATAATCGTATATTCATTTAGTACTGCCGACGGGAAGTGAAAAAATGAACAGACCCGACAGTCAGTTGAACGGGCTTGTCTCCTATATGCAAACATTGCTTGCCGCCCCTGTTACACTCGTCACTCTTCCGCTATCGGTGGCGGAGAGACGGGCAGAGGCGGAGGGAACCGCTTGGTTTGTCTCATTGCCAACAGGAGAAAATATAGCATTAAAAATTGAAGCCCATCTTACCGAGCGTGAAAAACGCCTGGTGTCCGGCATCGTTATTCAGCAGGTCAGGCAGATAGGCAGCGTTGTTGAGCGGGATCATGCCTGGTTAAAACGCGCATTAGAAAACCGGCGCCAGGGGATTGCCTTACCTCCTTACAAGGTGGATGAGAATAGCGCGTTCAACGGGGAAAATGTCTATTTCCCGTTTCTGATAAACGCTGAGCTTCCTGAGGAAGCGAAAGGGTTTATCGGCGCTTACTATGAGCGCGACGTTCTTTTTTTCTCTTTTTTGTCCTCCTCCGGTACGACTTCCTATGCAGGCCTGCTTGTTCCAGTGTCTGAGGAAGAGGCAGCCGGCCAAGTGGAGGAATCCGTTGAAGAAATCATCGAACAGTGGACGGTCGGTCTGCAGCTCTTGCTGGAGGAAGAACTCGGTCTGCGTTTATCAACTGCGGGATATTATCCTGTCGCCTCACCGGAAGATTGGGTGCTCGCGTTTATGGAAATGGCGGGGGAGTACGAAGCTTATGAAGCCTTCTATCAAAGCGGTACAGCGTCTCAGAAAATGTATGTACCGTGGAAGTATCCGCTCGAAAAACTTCTATCACTTCTCACAAAAGAAGAAGGCAGGAAGTTTATTCAAACGTACGGTGCTGAACAGGAAGCACTCAGGCAATTCCTGCACGATAAAGAGGGTTCTCTGACAATGGCCGCATTCTTTGAGCAAAATCTAAATGTAAGTGAAACGGCCAGGCATCTGCACATTCACCGGAATACCCTGCAGTACAGGCTGGATAAAATAAAGGCGTTGACCGGATTAGACCCGAAAAGATTCGAAGAAGCGATATTGGCAAAAATCCTCCTTATCTTGCTGGAACAGGATACGGATGTACAATCTGATCAGTAGGTTCCTGTCTTTTTTGTATAGGATGCCCACTGGTTTCCTGCTCTGATTACGCTTACACTATAAAAAAAGCATCCGAGGAGGTTTCCTTTATGGCAGGGTTAAGTCTGAAGAATATTAATAAACACTACGGTGATGTAGCCGTTGTAGATGACCTTAATCTGGAAATTAAAGATAAAGAATTTATTGTACTTGTCGGACCGTCCGGCTGCGGAAAATCCACGACACTGCGAATGATCGCCGGGCTTGAAGAAATTTCCGGGGGTGATTTGTATATTGGGGATCGCCGGGTCAATGATGTGGCGCCGAAGGACCGCGACATAGCGATGGTATTTCAGAGCTACGCATTATACCCGCATATGAATGTTTACGAAAACATGGCGTTTGGTTTAAAACTGCGTAAAGTAAGCAAAAGTGAAATTGATAAACGCGTCCGGGATGCGGCGCGTATCCTTGACCTGGAGCATTTGCTCGACCGCAAACCGAAGGCCCTTTCCGGCGGGCAGCGGCAGCGGGTGGCGCTCGGCCGTGCCATCGTGCGGGAACCGCAGGTTTTCCTGATGGATGAACCTCTTTCCAATCTGGATGCCAAACTGCGAGTGCAGATGAGAACAGAGATCGGCAAGCTTCAAAAGCGTTTAGAAACCACTACGATTTATGTAACCCACGATCAAACGGAAGCTATGACGATGGGTGATCGAATTGTCGTTATGAAAGGTGGAGTCATTCAGCAGGTGGCTACGCCGTCCGAAATTTATGACCACCCGAAGAATATGTTTGTTGCGGGATTTATCGGTTCTCCGGCCATGAACTTTATCAATGGTATCCTTAAAGAAGAAAATGGAGAAATCGTTATTTCTACACCGCAATCGCATGTTGTCATCCCGGGCGGGCTCGCCAAAAAAGTGCGGGATGCGGGTTATGTTGGCAAAGCTGTCGTCCTTGGCATCCGTCCCGAAGATATCCATGATGAACCGCTGTTTATCGAGGCTTCCCCTAACAGCACCTTTGAAGCTGTTATCGAGGTAGCGGAAAACATGGGGTCAGAGATGTACCTGTATTTTACGGCATTCGGTAGCGAGAAGCTGCTGACGGCGCGCGTGGATGCCCGTTCCAGCCTTCGTTCAGGCGCGAAAATCACGCTCGCGCTCGATATGAACAAAATTCATCTGTTTGATAAAGATACCGAGATCGCGCTTTTCTAACCGCGCGAAACTATGAAAAATAGCCCGTAACCACTTTAAAACTATAAAGTGAGACGGAGTCGCGTTTGTTGAAAAGCAAAGTTTTTTATCCGGACTTCCTTTGTTTGAAGATCGCAGGCCTTTAAACGCAGTTGAATTAGAAAATTATAGGGTGTTTATCGGTATCAGTCTCAGAAATGATATTGCCGCTTCCTATACCGACTGTTGACAGAAATTGTTCTTTTGGTGGTCATGATCGAAAACGGGTGGATGGAGCAGATTCCGCTTGCACCCGACCGTAAAAAGTTATGGAAAGCCTTCTCTGGAGTATTGCCCTGCCCGGTTTTGACAAATTTTGAATGGAAGATATGTAAAGGGTTTTGTGTTTATTTTTTTAGAATTTCTGATCAATGTTCGAGCCAATCTGAATAGAGCCATCGTTGCAAGCTTCTATGGGGATATTCAATCCGCAATTCGTGTAACAGATTATCAATGGCAGATGTTCTACCCGTGTCTCTATACATTTGCGATGTGGGATGCCTATCGAAATTCGGCCGGAGAGCCCTCTCCCTTTTCTTATCTTCCATTTCCTTGAAGGGCCGGTCACAGAAAAAACGTTGGCAGATGAAATTAAATCACTTATTACTGATTGAAATTACAATGGATTGACAACCGGGCATCCAATTTGTATCGTAAAGGAGACGAGTCGCACTCGTCCCCTTTACTGTGTCTTTACCAATGAAAGGAGAGTGTGAAATGAAAATTAAAAAAGCTGTGATCCCTGCCGCCGGACTGGGAACCCGTTTTCTCCCGGCAACGAAAGCGCAGCCGAAGGAAATGCTCCCGATTGTTGACAAACCTGTTATCCAGTACATCGTGGAGGAAGCAGTCGCATCGGGGATTGAAGATATTATGATTGTCACCGGCCGCAATAAGCGGGCGATTGAGGACCATTTTGATAAAAGCTTTGAACTTGAGACCAATCTCCGGAATAAAGGAAATGAGAGTCAGCTTGAAGTGGTAGAAAACATTTCCCATCTCGCCAATGTTTTTTACATTCGCCAGCGCGAACCGTTGGGTCTTGGAGACGCCATTGCCTGTGCGCGGCCGTTTATTTGTGGCGAACCATTTGCTGTACTGCTGGGCGATGATTTGATAAAAGGGGACACCCCGTGTTTGAAGCAGATGCTTGAACTGTACGAGAAAGAGGAAAAATCGCTGGTGGCGGTGCAGGAGGTAGAACCGGAGGAGACGAGAAACTACGGAATTATTGCAGGGGAGAAAAAGATCGAACGGCTGTATGATATTTCTTATGTAGTAGAAAAACCGAAAGAAAACCCGCCAACCAACCGTGCGATTATTGGCCGCTATATATTTGAACCCGAAGTATTTGAACTTTTAAAAGAAGCGCCCTGTGAGCAGGGAATAGAGCTGGATTTGTCCTATGCGCTGAACCGGCTGGCAGAACAGAACAAGCTGCTGGGCTATCAATTCAACGGAACCCGCTATGATGCCGGTAATAAACTTGGATTCCTTAAGGCAACCGTCGAGTTTGCTTTAGAACGTGAGGACATAGGCCCGCTTTTTAAAGCATATTTGTGTAAGCAGGCTGAAAAGTTGAGGAATTAAGCGAAAAAAAGATTGCAAAAAAAAATAGGGGAGAGTATGATTAACTTAATTAATTTATTTAATTAAGTTAGATGCAAGCTGGTAGCATGCAGTGACACACGTGGTGTCACCCATTGTGGTATAGCTATCCAGCAAAAAGTAAGGAGGGAGAAAGTTGGCTGAATTACGCTATAATCCATTACTGGATGATTGGACCATGGTTGCTTCCCACCGGACGAACCGGCCGACGATGCCAAAGGATTTTTGCCCCTTTTGCCCCGGCTCCGGAAAAGTTCCGGACGATTATACGGTGTATAAATATGATAATGACTTTCCCGCGTTAATGCCCGAACCTCCGGAACCCGACGAGGTGGGGTCCGACCTATACCGGACAAAAAAATCGTACGGGAAATGCGAGGTCATCCTGTATTCTCCGAATCATACAGCAACACTTCCCGAACTTTCTGTTCCGCATATTGAACAATTGATAAATTTATGGACGGAACGCTTCAATGAGTTGCGTAGAGATCCGAAAAATAAATATATTATGATTTTCGAAAATCGTGGAGAAGAATGCGGGGTAACGATGCCGCATCCGCACGGCCAGATTTATGCGTATTCGCAGATGCCGCTAAAAATTCGCACTGAGCTTACAAACTGTAAGAACCACCACGACCAAACTGGACACTGCCTGATTTGCGACATGAACCGGGAAGAGCAGAATTTCAAGCAGCGCGTGATTTTTGAAAACGAACATTTCATTGCCTACATTCCGTTCTTTACCGATTATCCCTACGGCTTGTTTATCGTTAGTAAAAATCATAAAACAGCTTTGCCGGACTTTACAATGGAAGAAAAAAAAAGCCTTGCGGAAATGTTAAAGGTAATGACAGGCGCTATGGATACTCTGTTTGACCGCCTGTTTCCGTATATGATGGTTCTCCACCAGCGGCCAGTGAACAGTGAAGATGTGGACGATTATTACCACTTCCATATTGAGTTTTATCCACCGCTGCGTGAAGCCAATAAAATTAAATACAACGCTTCCTCGGAAACGGGTGCATGGGCCGCCTGTAATCCGAAAGCGGTAGAGCAAACATCCGCGAAACTTCGCGAAGCGTACCAGCGATATTTAAAAAATAAGGTCGGGGATTAACTATGAAAGACTATACTAAATGGCTTCATGAGTTTCATAATATATTTGATACATCAGGCGAAGAGATCCGTTTGTTTTTTGCACCGGGACGAGTGAATCTAATCGGCGAGCACACGGATTACACGGGCGGCTATGTATTCCCGGCCGCGCTGTCCTATGGAACATGGGCGTTTGCCCGAGCGCGCCGGGACGGTTTGTTTCGCTTTGCTTCCACAGGCTTTTCCACTCGTACAGAATGTTTTGTAAACGATTTAGTTTATCGTACGGAGGATGACTGGACCAACTATCCGAAAGGAATGGCTCGCCAGTTTATTGAACGGGGCATCGGTTTAAACGGGGCTGACATGCTGTTCCACGGCAACATACCGAACGGTGCCGGATTATCCTCCTCCGCTTCCATTGAATTGGTTACAGGGGTCGCGCTCGCTTCAATCGAACAGGCAGAAATCCCGACGGTTGAACTGGTGAAGATGGCTCAACGGGCGGAAAACACGTTTATTGGTGTGAACTGTGGGATTATGGACCAGTTTGCGGTCGGCATGGGCCGAATGGGACAGGCAATGCTCTTAAAGTGTGATACGCTCCAGTATCGTTATGTTCCGCTCGAACTGGGCGTGTACAATCTGGTGATTACTAATTCAAATAAACGGCGCGGCCTTGCCGACTCCAAATATAATGAACGCCGTTCGGAATGCGAAGCGGGGTTTGCCGCCATCCTGCCGTATACCGATGCCGCCTCTCTAGGGGACATTTCCATAGAAACATGGCGAAAAGTGCAGCATCACATTACGGATGAGACGATACGCCGCCGTGTAGAGCATGTCGTAACGGAAAACGCGCGCGTTCTCTCTTCCATGGAGGCACTTCAGAATGGGGATTTAATTGAATTCGGCGAACGAATGAAGCAGTCCCATATCTCGCTGAGGGATTTGTTTGAAGTAACGGGTGCGCACCTGGACGTTCTCTTCGATAGTCAGCGGCAAATCGAAGGCTGTATTGGAACCCGAATGACGGGCGCCGGTTTCGGAGGATGTACGGTAAGTCTGGTTCATCGCGAATCGATTGATCATTTTAAACAGACAGTGACTGTGCAATATAAAACGAAAACAGGGCTGACACCAACCTTTTACACGTGTGATGTAGGTGCCGGTGCCCGTGAGATAAAAGAGGTGGAAATATGTCAATTCTAGTTACAGGTGGTGCCGGTTACATAGGCAGTCATACGGTTGCGGAATTGCTTTCACGTAGGGAGGATGTGATCGTAGTTGACAACCTGCAGAAAGGCCATGAGCAGGCGGTGCTGGCACCAACATTTTATGACGGAGACATTCGAAAACGGGAGCTTCTCGACCGCATCTTCCAGGAAAATGAAATTGAAGCGGTGATTCACTTTGCCGCGGATTCGCTTGTTGGAGAAAGCGTGCAGGTGCCGCTAAAATATTACGATAATAATGTGATTGCCGCTCATACCCTGCTGACCAAAATGGTGGAATACAACGTGAAAAACATTGTCTTTTCTTCCACCGCAGCCACATATGGGGAACCGAAACGAGTGCCGATCATGGAGACGGATCCGACAGAGCCTACGAGTCCTTACGGGGAAACCAAACTTGCGATTGAAAAAATGCTCAAATGGTGCGATGTGGCTTACGGATTGAAAAGTATAGCGCTCCGTTATTTCAATGTCGCCGGCGCTCACCCCGATGGGCATATCGGGGAAGACCATACGCCAGAAAGCCACTTAATTCCGATTATTCTTCAGGTTGCGCTCGGGCAGCGGGAATCGATTGCGGTCTTCGGAGATGACTATCCTACAGAAGACGGAACGTGCATCCGCGACTACATCCATGTTATGGACCTGGCAAACGCGCACTGGCTCGCACTTGAACGGCTGCGCCGAACAAAGGAAAGCGGCATTTACAATCTTGGAAACGGCACCGGCTTTTCTGTCAAGCAAGTGATCGATACGGCCCGCAGGGTAACAGGTCATCCAATACCGGCGGTAGTATCCGAACGGCGTGCTGGAGATCCGGCCGTATTGATTGCTGCCTATGAGAAGGCGCAGGCGGAACTTGAATGGAAGCAGCGGTATAACAGCTTGGACGAAATTATTGAGAGCGCCTGGAATTGGCATAAGCACCACCCGCACGGTTACGCGAAAGAATAGCATCTGAGAATATAGGGGGAGAGGGAATGGCAGCACTGGCGAACGTAAATCAGCGTATTGAAAAAGTTCGCATTCTTATGGGCGAAGAGCAGCTCGACGGTGTGCTGCTCCGCAAACGGCGGAGTTTTTCATGGCTTACCGATGGTCAGGTTAACTGCATTGTCAATACTACGGAAAATGGAGTGGCTGACCTGCTTGTCACGAAAGATACTGTATATTGTATTACCACAAAAATGGAAGCCGCCCGCGTTGCAGAGGAGGAGCTGACAGGCCTCGAATTTGAAATGGCCGCTTCAGAGTGGGTGGACGGGACTGGATCCGTGATCCACACGTTATGCGGCGGAAAAGTGATCGGCACGGATGTGCCTCCCGTACTTGTCACCGGGCTTACCGGCGGAATCGATATCAGCCGGAAACTGGCAGAATTGTCGTATGTATTATCCGATGACGAAATGAATCGCTATCGCCGGCTATCTCTAGCTGCCGCAAAGGCAATTGAAGCGACAGGCCGGGAGATTGAGCCGGGGATGACGGAATATGAGATCCGGAGCCTCCTGGCTTCGAAAATTCTGCCGCAAGGAATTAATCCGCAGGTTATCTTGGTGGCAACGGACGAGAGAATTTTTAAATACCGTCATCCGATTCCAACGGACAAGAAACTGTCCAATTATGTCATGCTTGTGCTTTGTGCGGAGAAGTGGGGGCTGGTGGCGAATGCCACACGCTTTGTTCATTTTGGCCCGCTTCCGGCTGAAATCCAAGAAAACAGCCGCAAAGTCTCCCGCATCGATTTAGCGATGAATCTTGCGACCCGTCCCGGTGTGCTGATTAAAGACGTGTTTCAAAGAGGAATTGAAACGTATGCTGAAGTTGGCTATGCGGAAGACTGGCGCTATTTGCATCAGGGCGGTCCAACGGGCTATGAATCGCGAGAATTTCTCGCTACACCTGCAAGTGAAGGGGTGGTTCAACTGCATCAGGCGTTTGCTTGGAATCCTGCCATCAGGGGAATTAAATCAGAGGATACCATCCTTGTATTGGAAGACGGAAATGAATTTATGACCCACACCGGAGAATGGGAGTACATTATTCTTGAAGAGAACGGCCAACTATACAAGAGGCCGGGGATTCTCGTCAGGTAGCAGAAGATTGAGAGGCTGGAGGAATCAAACATGACACAAATCCAGGTTGGAAGTTTCCAGTGGATGAAATCCATGAACAAGTCAACTATTCTTAATGTAATACGGCTTCATGGGCCGATTTCGCGCGCTGAAATCGCTAAAATCACCCGTCTTACCGCGCCTACGGTAACCAACATTGTTGGGGAACTTCTTGAGTCGGGGCTTGTTGTCGAAAGTAATCTCGGAGAATCTACTGGTGGGCGTAAGCCGATCATGCTGCGCATCAATTCCTCCGCCTTTTATATTATTGGGGTGTATGCGGGCGCCAAAAAAATAAACGCCGTTATTGCTACCCTCGACGGACATGTTGTGTATTATACCGAGACGAAAGTTCCGGCCGGAGTTGACGTGGAAGGATACGTAGGGCTTTTGAAAAAAAGCATCCATTCCGCGATCGAGGGCACCAAAAATCCCGTACAATCGTTTGTTGGCATCGGCATCGGGATGCATGGGTTGGTTGACCCTGAGAAAGGGATCTCTATTTTTGCCCCGAATTTGAATCTGGCCAACATCCCTGTGAAAACGGAGCTAGAAAAAGAATTTATGCTCCCGGTTGAAATCGAAAATGATGTACGTGCGATTGCGCTCGGCGAGAGCTGGTTTGGACAGGGACAGGGAATCGCCAATTTTATTTGCGTAAATGTCGGCACAGGGGTCGGAGCAGGCATCATTCTTGACCACCATCTGTACCACGGCGCATCCTATACCGCAGGAGAAATCGGCCATACGACGATTGATATCCACGGGCCTAAATGCAGCTGTGGAAACTATGGTTGTCTGGAAACTCTGACGTCAGGTCCTGCTATCGTTAAGCGGATACAGAAGGCGATTCGCATCGGCAAACAAACGGTGGTGGAAGAGTATGTAAAGGGTGACCTGGATGCGATAACAGGTGAAATGGTGGCGAACGCTGCTGCACAGGGAGATACGGTAGCGATAGAAGTGCTTGCCGATACCGGCCGATACCTCGGAATTGGGATTGCCAACCTGATCAATACGTTTAATCCGTCGCGTATTATTTTAAGCGGGGGAGTTTCACGTGCGGGTGATTTCGTGTTGCAGCCGCTGAAAGAAACGGTAGAGCATCGTTCGCTTGCGGTTCCGGCAAAATCGGTTACCATCGTGAAATCCGAACTTGGTCCTCATGCGATAGCAGTAGGTGCAGTTACGCTCGTATTGCATAAGTTATTCACACCTCAGGGAGTGACAGAAGTTTAATATCGCTGTTCCTCTGGATGATCAGATACTTGATTTATTTAATAAAGTTAGTAAAAAAACAGCAATTACAATCCGCTTTGAAAATCCATTAAAACCGAGGGGAATGAAAAATGACACACGCTTTATTTACCGCAACGTTTGTTGACTATCTCATTATTGCCATTTATTTCATTTTTGTAATAGGAATCGGGTTCCTTTTGAAGAACCAGGCAAATACAGGAGAAGACTTCTTTCTGTCCGGTCGCTCCATTCCGGCGTGGATTACAGGGCTTGCGTTTCTTTCCGCTAATTTAGGCGCGCTTGAAGTGTTGGGAATGGCCGCCAGCGGTGCTGAATACGGGATGCTGACCGGGCACTTTTACTGGTTAGGTGCAATTCCGGCTATGCTTTTTCTAGGTATTTATATGATGCCATTCTACTATGTTTCCAAGGTTCGCTCTGTGCCTGAGTATTTAAAAGTTCGCTATAACGAAGCAACGCGCGCGGTTAATGCGATATCATTCGCTTTTATGACCGTTCTGATGTCGGGAATTAGTTTATATTCCATGGGGTTAATCTTTCAGGTATTAATGGGCTGGTCTCTAACAACTAGTGTTATAATATCAGCTGCAGTTGTTTTATTGTACGTAGGAATGGGAGGGCTTACATCCTCAATCTACAATGAAGTCATTCAGTTTTTTTTAATCTGGACTGGGCTTTTGCTGGTTCCTATTCTCGGATTAAAAGAATTAGGCGGATGGCAAGGAATGATGAATCGTCTTCCTCAAAGCTTTGGGCATTTGTGGGCCAATCTTGGTTCGGCAAGCCACAATTCTATGGGCATTGAATGGGTTGGTATTATTCTTGGGCTAGGCTTTGTTCTATCTTTTGGTTATTGGACAACTGACTTTCTCGTTGTACAGCGAACGTTGGCTGCCCGTAATCTAAGAGCTGCGCAAAATACCCCTATTTATGCGGCCTATTTCAAAATGTTCGTTCCTCTTCTTGTTATTGTACCCGGCCTCATTGCGGCCGCGATCTATCCGGCTATAGGAAAAACAGGAGGACCGAGTTACAATTTAGCGCTTCCACTTCTGATTGAGCGCTACTATCCGCCGGGTCTCATGGGTCTTGGGCTAACGGCTATGCTCGCCAGTTTTATGAGCGGAATGGCGGGTAACGTTACAGCGTTTACAACGGTTTGGACCTATGATATCTACCAGGCGTATATCAATAAAAATGCTACAGATAAACATTATGTTGCGATGGGGCGCTGGTCTGTTGTTGTGGGAGTATTGATCAGTATTGCAACCGCTTATATGGCGGCAGATTTTCCAAGCGTAATGGATTATATGCAAACGTTGTTTTCGTTCTTTAATGCCCCGCTCTTTGCCACTTTCTTGCTCGGGATGTTCTGGAAGAAGGCGACACCGTGGGGTGGTTTCTGGGGTCTTATTACCGGAATTGTAGGCGCTTTCTTACTGTATGCACTTATTCCTGCTTCCTATTATGCCAGCCCGCAGGCGGGGAATTTCTGGCGCGCGTGGTGGGCATGGGTTATTACGGTTATTGTTACGATTGGTGTTAGTTTATTTACAAAGCCGAAGAAGCTGGAAGAACTGGCCGGTGTCGTGTACGGATTAACCAAGCGCCCGAATTATGCAAGCATGTCGTGGTATAAGCGCCCTGGTTATCTCGCATTTGTTGCTGCTGTCATTTTAATTGCCATCAATGCATGGTTATGGTAAGGGGGAATTTCCATGGAAAAGAACAAGACAAAGTGGTTTGATTTACGTTTCCTGGTTGGTATATTGTTTACCATTTATGGAGTCATTCTTATTGTCTATGGAGCCGTAGCTAATCCTCAATCAAAAATTAAACAAGTCGGGAACCTTGACTTGTGGTGGGGAATCGTTACTCTTGTATTTGGATTAACGTTTTGGCTTATTTCCCGTAGACCACAGACGGCTAAAAAAAAGCTGGATGCAGATTATGGGGAATCCATTTGAAGCCTCGAGATGGAAGGAACCGGCGAAGTTAAATAATTTATGTTCAAGTCATTCCTGATGTTTTTGGGATGGTTTCTTTACTTCTTTTAAAATAAAATAAAATAGGGGACAAAACAAAGTAAAATAAATCATATACTAATAAAGTTTCTTCAATAATTGGTAAGAAACAAAGGGTTCCTACTATAAACAGGGGGGAATAACATGAACTGGAAAACACAATGGAAACGGTGGATAGAACACCCTTCTCTCCATGCTGAAATGAAACAGGCCCTGGAAAAGCTACAGGGTGATGAAAAAATACTGGAGGATTGCTTTTATAAAAACCTGGAGTTTGGCACTGGGGGCCTGCGAGGTGAAATTGGGCCGGGTACAAATCGCATGAACATCTATACGGTTCGTAAAGCGTCGGAAGGATTGGCGCGTTACATTGAGTCACAGGGTGAGGAGGCGAAAAACCGCGGGGTCGCCATCGCGTATGATGTGCGCCACAAATCGCTCGAATTCGCCCGGGAAGCGGCGCGTACTCTCGGCAGACATGGAATTCGCACATATTTATTTGACGAACTGCGCCCTACCCCTGTACTGTCGTTCGCCGTACGACACTTGCATGCGTACGCGGGCATTGTCATTACGGCCAGCCATAATCCTCCTGAGTATAACGGGTACAAAGTCTACGGTCCGGACGGCGGACAGCTCCCGCCTCAGGCGGCTAATGAAGTGATTCACTATGTTAATGGTATTGAAGATGAACTGTCAATAGAGGTTGCCGATGAAGACGCTCTTAAAGCCTCTGGGATATTAACCATCATCGGTGATGAAGTGGACCGGACATACATAGAACAGGTGAAAAATATTTGCATGAATCCGTCCCTTATTCAGCAAATGGCGGATGACGTGAAAATTGTATTCACCCCGCTTCACGGTACTTCGAACAAACCGGTGCGGGCCGCTCTTGATGCGGCAGGCTTTACCAATGTAACGATCGTTAAGGAACAGGAACGTCCGGACCCTAATTTTTCAACTGTGAAATCCCCCAATCCTGAAGAGCATGCCGCCTTTGAACTGGCCATCCGTTATGGAAAAGAAACCGACGCCGATTTGCTTCTTGGCTGCGATCCGGATGCCGATCGGATGGGAGTGGCGGTTAAAAATCATCAGGGGGAATATGTCGTTTTGACCGGAAATCAAACCGGTGCCCTGATGCTCCATTACCTGCTTTCGCAGCATAAAGAACAGGGAACGCTTCCAGACAATGGCGTCGTTGTAAAAACGATTGTAACGTCTGAAATCGGGCGTGCCATTGCCGGGCGTTTCGGTATCGATACCATTGATACGCTAACTGGATTTAAATTTATCGGCGAGAAAATTAATGAATTTGAAACAACCGGGGAACATCGCTTTTTATTTGGGTATGAAGAAAGCTACGGGTATTTAATTGGAGACTTCGTACGGGACAAAGATGCTGTGCAGGCGTGTCTTATGGCTGCAGAGGTGGCGGCTTACTATAAATCACGGGGGATGTCGCTTTACGACGGATTGCATGAAATATTTGAAACATACGGCTTTTACCTGGAAAGCCTTGAATCACTCACTTTAAAAGGGCAGGAAGGAATCAAGCAGATTGAAGCGGTGCTGCAGCAATTCCGTATGAAACCATTGCAGCAAGCTGCGGGCAGGAAGGTTGTGCTTATCGAGGATTATAAAACCGGAGTGCGTAAAAATCTTGCGGGGGCAGCGAACGAGACCATTCAGCTGCCGCCATCCGACGTGCTGAAATTCATTCTTGAAGACGGATCGTGGTTCTGCCTTAGGCCATCGGGAACGGAACCGAAATTAAAGTTTTACTTCGGTGTTCGGGAGGATTCGTTGGAAAAGAGTAAGAACCTTCTGGCTGCCCTGCAAACGGAAGCAATGGAAAATGTTCAACGCATAATAAAGAGCTAGTCGACGAAAATGTTTTCAAAGGTGATAGTCACTTCGCCCTTCCCGCGTGGAAAAGGTAGCGGATAAGGGCTTATCGCCTTTTTTTTGCTTGATTTCTAGCGGCAGAACATGTATCTTTATATAGTCTACGGAGAAAAGGGTGAATCAAGCAATGAATACGGGAAAGCGTTACCAGATAAAAAGAGTTCTGAATAACAACTCGTTATTAGCCCTCGACGAAAGGCGAACCGAGGTCATCCTGCTCGGAAAAGGAATCGGGTTTGAGAAGAAAAAGGGAGACAGCATTTTATTTAATGAAGCCGTTGAAAAAGTGTTTGTACCTTCTTCAGAAGACAACCGTGAAAAGATGGTCCGGATTTTTGCCGAAACAGATGAGGAAGTTATTCGGATCATAAATGAGTTTATTGAGTATGTTGAGAAAGCGGTTAACAAGAAGTTTTCCGAACAATTTATTGTGACACTCATCGATCACATTTCTTTTGCGATTAAGCGTCTGGGACAGGGTGTCAATATTGATAATCCATTCCTTCATGAGGTGCGCAGCTTGTATGCGTATGAATATAAGATTGCTGAAGAAGGAATAAGGAAAATTGAAAAACAGCTTCATATGAAAATACCGGATGATGAAATCGGATTTATAACCCTTCACCTTCACAGTTCAAGAACCAACCAGAGCCTTAGTAAGATGAATCGTTTTTCACAGCTTATATCACGCCTGATTTCTGTAGTTGAGAATGAGCTTGATGTCACCATTGATAAAACATCCATTGATTACGCACGATTGATCACGCACCTTCGTTTCGCTGTCGAACGGGCTGAAGCAAAAAAGATGCTTGAAGACAATCACCCTGTAAGTGATTTGTTGCGTAAAGAATATCCCGCGTGCTATAATTTGAGTTGGAAGTTAGTGAAAATCATGCAGAACGAACTGAAAGTAGATATTCCGGAAGCGGAAGTAAGCTATTTAACATTGCACATCCAGCGAATTGTTAGCCATCTCCATATGAAATGATGAACCGTGTGACTGATTCGATCAGGCATGAGTAAATTTCCTGTTATTGCGACATCTTAAGTCGTAACAGGACATTTGCTCATGCCTTTTTTGGTTGATGAACATATATGGAGATGGAAGAGCGGGTGATGATTAGCTATGTTTAAGAAAGCGTTTCAGGTTTTACAGCAGGTTGGACGGGCCTTAATGACGCCGGTCGCCGTACTTCCTGCGGCAGGGCTTCTGCTTCGCTTCGGCGATAAGGATCTGCTCAATATGCCGGTTATTAAAAATGCTGGAGGCGCTATTTTTGATAACATGCCCATTATTTTTGCGGTCGGTGTAGCGATCGGTTTTGCCGGGGGAGACGGAGTCGCCGGTCTTGCCGCAGTGATTGGCTATCTCGTATTGACAACGACACTTGATAATATGGGGAAATTCCTGCATTTGCAGCCACCCTATCAAGGGGCGGAACACCTTATTAATATGGGGGTGTTTGGCGGAATTATTATTGGCCTTACGGCAGCCATTCTGTATAAACGCTTCTTTAACATTCAACTTCATCCTGTTCTCGGTTTTTTTGCCGGAAAACGTTTTGTGCCAATTATAACAGCGTTTACTTCCCTATTGCTGGGTGTTGTCTTTGCCTTTGTTTGGCCGCCGATTCAGCATGGAATTGACGCCGCCAGTACTTGGGTTATGAACTCAACCGCGGGCCCGTTCTTCTTTGGGTTTATTCAGCGCTTGCTTATTCCGTTTGGTCTGCACCATATTTTTCAAACGCCGTTCTATTTCACAATGGGTCAATTTATCGATCCGTCAACAGGCAAGGTGGTTACGGGGGATATGGCTCGTTTCTTTGCCGGAGATAAAACGGCAGGCCGGTTTATGGCCGGTCTCTTCCCCTACATGATTTTCGGCCTTCCGGCTGCCGCTCTGGCGATGATTCATGAAGCTCGTCCGGAACGGAGAAAGGCGGTATCAGGTATTCTGGTATCCGCCGGCCTGACTTCCATGTTAACAGGGATTACAGAACCGGTTGAATTTTCTTTTCTTTTTGTAGCCCCTGTTCTTTTCTTCATCCATGCCTTATTAGCCGGCCTGTCTTTTACGATTCTTGACATTTTCGGAGTAAGAGACGGGTACACGTTCTCTGGTGGTCTCATCGACTATGTGTTGAACTACGGGTTATCGACAAGAGGCTGGATTATTATTCCCGTAGGGCTTGTGTTCGGTTTGGTCTACTACTTCATGTTTCGTTTTGCGATTCGCAAGTGGGATTTGAAAACGCCCGGGCGTGAATCCGACGAGGAAGTAAACACACAGAACAAACCAGCGCAAGCAGGCAGCCAGGCGGCCGGTATTCTTGAGGCTCTCGGTGGTAAAGAAAACCTGACGGCGCTTGATGCCTGTATCACTCGTTTGCGTGTGAGCGTTGCCGACCCGAAAAAAGTCGATAAAAACCGGTTGAAAGGGTTAGGTGCGACAGGCGTACTGGAAATGGGCAACAACTTTCAGGCGATATACGGGACTCAATCGGATGCCATTAAAGAGCAGATAAAGGCACTGATGGAAGGGGCTAAACCGGCGGAAGCACAGGAAGCTGCCGTTCAAAAGGAAGTGCCGGCCGGTGCCCCTGTAGCGATAGCGGGAACGGAATATATTGTAGCGCCGCTATCGGGGAAAGTTATCGACATTACACAGGTGCCTGATCAAGTATTTGCTGGTAAAATGATGGGGGATGGATTTGCGATAAGACCGGTGGAAGGCAAAGTCGTCTCTCCGGTTAAAGGCAAGATTATCAATGCTTTTCCTACCAAACACGCCCTTGGCATTCTTTCTGATACAGGCCTGGAAATCCTTATTCATGTAGGGATTGATACGGTGAACCTCAAAGGGCAGGGTTTTAAATTGCTTATCGAAGAGAACCAGCGTGTTGAAATAGGGACACCCCTGCTCCATGTTGATCTTGCTTACATTGAAGCAAATGCAAAATCAACCATCACCCCTGTCGTTTTTACAAATCTGAAAGCCAACCAATCCGTAACCGTAACGAATTGCCAGGTCATTGCCGGACAAACCGAAGTAGCTACGGTTCAAACAAAGTAATTGAAGGAGGAATTTTATCATGGAAAAAGTATTTACAGTAAAAAATCCGTCGGGTCTGCATGCAAGACCGGCCACTATGCTGGTGCAGAAAGCAAGTTCATTCCCCTGTGAAGTCACGATTTCGAAAGGTGACAAACATGTTAACGCGAAGAGCATTATGGGTGTGATGTCGCTTGGCATCAGACAGGGAGAACAGTTAACGGTAACCACGAAAGGTGAGCAAGAAGAAGAAGCCCTAAAAGCAATGGGTGAAATTATCGAAACTGTTTTTGAATGATAAGAGGGAGTTGACTTACTCATTATGGAATGGAAGGGAATTGCCGCGGCCTCTGGTTATGCCATGGGACCTGCCTTCCTTTTAGAGGAAGAAAAAGTCGCGGTTCAAAAACAAACACTCAGTCCCGATCAGGTTGGTGCAGAAGTCGAACGGTTTGACAGCAAAGTAACACAGGCCATTCAAGAGCTTGAAGTGATTAAAGAAAAAGCCCGTAAAAAACTCGGGGATGAAGAAGCGGAAATTTTTTCGGCCCATATCCTTGTATTGAATGACCCGGAGTATATTGGAGCTGTACGGGAAAAAATAACAAATGAGTACATTAATGCGGAGGCAGCGCTGCAGGAAGTAACGGATAACTTCATTGCTATTTTTGAAAGTATGGACAATGAATACATGCGGGAACGTGCCGCTGATATTCGTGATGTGAGCAGCCGTGTCCTGCATCGTCTTGCAGGCATTGAAGAAAAATCGCTTGACGATGTTTCAGAACCGGTCGTTATGATTGCCCATGACTTAACGCCTTCCGATACCGCTCAATTAAACCGTGATAAAGTCGCAGGATTTGCTACAAATATAGGCGGAAGAACGTCCCATTCAGCCATTATGGCCCGCTCAATGGAAATTCCTGCGGTTGTCGGGTTAAAGAACATTGTGGAGCAGGTAAAAACGGGCGACTACGTGGTTGTGGACGGTTCGCAAGGAGTTGTGCATGTTAATCCGGACGAAGTCACGGTTGCTTCCTATAAGGAAAAACAGCGCCATTTTGCAGCAAGGCAGGCTGAACTAAACAAGCTGAAGGACGCCCATTCTGTAACAGCGGACGGCCACCGGGTCGAGTTGGTTTCCAACATCGGTAATCCGCTTGACGCAGTTGGCGCTAAAAAGAATGGGGCGGAAGGGATAGGTCTTTATCGTACCGAGTTTTTGTATATGGGCAGAAACGAGTTTCCTTCGGAAGAAGAACAGTTTGAAGCTTATAAATCAGTAGCCGAGATGTTTGATAAGGAAAGCCCCGTCGTCATCCGTTCTCTGGATATTGGCGGGGATAAAGAGCTTCCTTATCTGGATTTGCCGAAGGAAATGAATCCGTTCCTCGGGTATCGGGCGATTAGGCTGTGCCTTGACCGCACGGACATTTTTAAAGTGCAGCTGCGGGCCATTTTACGAGCCAGCATATATGGTAATGTGAAATTAATGTATCCAATGATTTCTTCGCTTGCTGAATTGCGTGAGGCAAATAAAGTTTTAGATGAAGTGAAAGATGAACTCACCTCGAAGAACATTCCGTTCAACAGAAACATGGAAGTCGGAATGATGATTGAGATTCCGGCTGCGGCTATCATTGCTGACCAGTTGGCCAAAGAGGTTGATTTCTTCAGCATCGGAACGAATGACTTAATTCAATACACGATGGCCGCGGACAGGATGAATGAGCGCGTTTCATACTTATATCAACCGTTTAATCCGGCCGTCCTGCGCCTGATAAACATGGTGATCCAGGCTGCGCATAAAGCCGGCAAATGGGCCGGTATGTGCGGGGAAATGGCAGGCAATTTAACGGCGATTCCGATTCTTCTCGGCATGGGCCTCGATGAATTCAGCATGAGCGCATCTTCCATACTGCCTGCGCGGGCGCTGATGCACAGGTTGAGCCAAAGTGAAGTAAAGCCCCTTGCAGAGCGTGTGCTGCAGATGGAATCAGCCGAGGAAATCGTGCGGTATGTTGAGGAGTCGGTTCCGGCAATTGCTGAACTTATGTAATATCCCAAAAATTTTGTTCATACAAAAAACGGGAGCTCTCTGGCTCCCGTTTTTCATTTCTCCTGGTTAGATGTGTCCTCCGATCGTTTTAACCGGACCATTGAGTGCTTATCGTTCGCTTTTCTGGCGGACTTGTCCGTTTTCTTTATCGTTAAGGAAAGTATATGTTGCTTTACAGTGTTAAAGCAACATATACTTTCTTCCATTGGTCACCTGAGAAAAACTCACGGGGGTGTGCCGAACGTTTCTTTTTCGATGTGGAGCGTGTGGCCGGAAGGTCGATCAGACCGACAATTGTCTCCATCCTTGAGATACCCGGATGTTTTGTCGGGTCCGACCTTCCGGTCACTAAGCGGCCGTTTCGCTTCCCTGCAGAAAAAGGACGAGCGGCAACGCCCGCGAGTTTTTCTCACTTTCCTTATGGTTTCTATTATCGTCATTGTTATTCATCGTTCGATTCCTCCTTCATGCCGGTAAGGCAGTGTGTATACCGCTAGAATACCCGAAAACCGGCCATATAAAACGAAGGAGTCTATCTTATGCATTTCAGAAATAGTTGCATAAAATGACACGGAAATATGTCTAATTTGTGAACGTTCTCCCGGAAAACTATGATTTTTCGGGAAGATTCGATAAAATGAAAGCGTTGTGTAGATGGTTTATTTAAAAAGATAAAAGAAAATGTAGAGGTGTGTCGCTGGCCAAAAAAGATTTACTTGCCGAATCCATATTTTATGGAACGGGGGATATTTATATTTATGGGGTGTATCTGATGTTATCAGAGAGAGACCTTATCCTCTCAACCCGTCAACTAACCTCGTAGGCATGAAGGGAGTAAAAGGTGAAACAAAAGAAGATCATGGCAGTAGTAACAGCAAGTCTGGTGCTTATTGGAGGTTTATTACCTGCAGGGCAAGCTTCCGCATCGGTGCCTGCGAAGAGTCTGGTCAAAAATGCTGAGAAATTAATAGGCACGCCGTACAAGTATGGCGGAACGTCCACAAGTGGATTTGACTGCTCCGGATTTGTGCGGTACGTATTTAATAAACAAAGCATTTCTTTGCCTCGCACGGCAGACCAAATGTACAGATCAAGCGGACATGCCGTTTCACGTTCGGCTTTAAGAGCGGGCGATTTGGTTTTCTTTAAAACGTCAGGATCCGACCAGGTATCTCATGCGGGATTGTACATAGGCAACGGTAAATTTATTCATTCTTCAACAAGTCATGGTGTAGGCATAAGCAGCCTTAATGATCCATACTACTGGGGAAGCCGGTTTGCCGGAGCTAGAAGAATTTAAGTATCCTCCATACCTAAATAAACCATCTCATCTATAATAGAATTACCCGTATTTTGAGAAACTAAACCTATTAATAAAAAGCGTTTATTCTGGATTCAAAAACAGATTGAACGCTTTTTATTTTACTCCGGGATATGTATATAATAAAAACGATACTGCTGGGAAAGTGAGGGTACAACGTGTCCACTCGCATAATGTGGCGAATATTTGGTATCGCCGGATTCCTATTTACGGTTTTGTTAGTCACAGGTTTTTATTTAGGGGTGAAGGGAGTTTCCTATTCGGGTCCGGTCGCTTCGCCCGGAAATGCCATTCCGGAAGCCGGGGAAATTGGCAGCAAAAATAAAATCCTCATTGTTTCTCTCGGAGATTCACTTACGAGAGGAACGGGGGATGAAACAGGCAAAGGGTATGTTGGAAATCTTCAGGATGAATTAAGGAAAAGCTCCAAGCGCCAGGTGTTTGATTACAATCTCGGTATATACGGGTACAGGGCGGAAAACCTGCTCTCTGATTTACAGCATCGTCAGGACATTCGTGCATCCGTGAAAGAAGCGGAAATCATTACGCTGTCCATTGGCGCAAATGATCTTTTCCATGCGAATGAAGAGGAAGTCGACCCTGCTGTTATTAGCAAACGAATCCCGACAGCGATGGGTGCCTTTCAAAAAATTGTTCATGACATCACAGCCATCAATCCAAAAGCAACGCTTTTATATATGGGACTCTATAACCCTTTTGGAGATTTGCCGAACGCGAAACAAAGCAATGCTGTCGTTCAAGCGTGGAATAATCAGGCGGCCCATGTACTCAATCAATATCATGCTGCCGTGATGGTGCCGACAGCTGATATATTTCAATTAGACGTGAAGAAATACCTTTCTAGCGACCATTACCATCCAAATGCGGAAGGGTACAGAAGAATTGGTTTGAGAATGGCACAGGCGCTCGAATAGGAGGGATAGCAGAGTGAAAGGCGAACAGTCTGTTACACTGGAGTTACGTGATGTGAAAAAATCGATTCGTGGAAAAGAGATTATACATGGTATTTCATTTTCTGTCCGCTCGGGTGAAGTATTTGGTTTTCTCGGACCAAACGGCTCCGGGAAGACGACAACGATTCGGATGATGGTCGGATTAATCCGGCCTACAGACGGTTCCGTCAACGTGTGCGGATATGACATTCAGAGGGAACATAATAAAGCGTTGGCCAGAGTCGGTTCGATTGTGGAAAACCCGGAATTATATTCCTATATGACAGGGATGGAGAATTTAGAGCATTTTGCGCGCATGATTCCGGGGGTGACAACCGCAAAAATTGATGAAGTCGTAGAACGTGTGGATTTAACGGAACGGATTCACGATAAGGTAAAGGATTACTCACTTGGAATGCGCCAACGTCTAGGCATCGCCCAGGCGCTGCTCGGAAATCCAAACCTGCTCATTCTGGACGAGCCGACCAATGGGCTTGATCCTCAGGGAATTAAAGAATTACGTGCCTTTATAAGAGAATTAGCGGAAGAAGGAATGAGCGTATTTATTTCCAGCCACCTGCTTAGTGAAATTCAACTCATGTGCGATCGGGTCGCGATCATAAATAAGGGCAGGGTGATTAAGGTGGGAGAGGTTGCAAACCTTCTGGATGAGACGACGGAAAAAACGTTCTGGCATCTCCGGCCTGCAGGCGCAGCCCGTACAATTCTCGCGCGGTATCGTGAGGTCGCCATTCTGGAGGGAGATGACAATGAAGGAGAGTCCATTATTACCCAGAACCCATTTCAGCTGGTTCCACAGATAACGAGCCAGCTTGTTAAGGAAGGGATTGAGGTTTTCTCTATTGAGCGGAGAAAGCCTACGCTTGAAGATTTGTTCCTCCATATCACGGAAGGAGACCGAGATGAGTAGGTTATATTTACTTGTAATGAACGAATGTATAAAAATCCTCCGTAAGAAAAGGCTGCTCGTTGTCTTCATGATTCTTATCGTACTTGTTCCTATTTTTACATATGCACAGTATAGGGTAACTGTGACCAATCAGAAGCATCTGGGAACGACCGATTGGAAGGTCGCGCTGCGCCAGCAGATTAATGATACAACAAACCGGTTAAGCAGCAGCCGGGTTCCCGAAGAGTGGAAACAGTGGATGCGGGTCCGCGTACAGCAGCAGCAATATTATCTCGACCATAATATTAATCCGACTTCGCCAAACGGCGTTACGTTTACACGGGATTTTATGAGCAATGCGGTTACTCTTTTTATTCCGCTGTTGATTGTCATCATTGCCTCTGACCTTGTATCGGGAGAACATACATCGGGAACAATTAAAGTTCTCCTGACGAGGCCGGTAAAAAGGTGGAAAATACTCACAAGCAAATGTATCGCCCTTGCACTGTTCGTATCCGTCATTGTAATCATGACAGGGACTGTAGCCTATCTCATCTCCGGAATGGTGTTCGGTTACGGGGGGTGGAGTTACCCGGTTCTCACAGGTTTTCAAATCACGGGTTCAGAAATTCTAACGCAAAATATTCATGTGCTGCCGCAGTGGCTTTACATTATTATGGAGTACGGGTTATGCTGGTACGCCTGCCTGGCTGTCGCCTGTATCTCCCTTATGGTATCCGTGCTTATCCGCAGCACAGCGGCAGGAATGGGGGTTATGGTCGCTGCGTTGATTGCAGGAACGATACTGACCAATATGGTATCCTCATGGGAGACAGCCAAATATTTTTTTATGGTTAATCTTGAAATTACAGACTATCTCGCAGGAACTCTTCCGCCTATTCCGGGAATGACGCTTGCCTTCTCGGTCATTACACTTGCGGTATGGGCCCTTGCCGCTCTCGTAGTCAGTTATATCGTTTTTATCCGACGGGATGTTCTAAGTTAGAGACAAACACGTATAATAGGTTGTAGAGTTGGATAGTCTAAATGTAAAGAAAAAAGTACCAGGGTGTCACCCGGTACTCTGCCTCTCTTTCGTTATTTAGCCACCTGCTGCGCGGGCTTCTCGTTCGATTGCTGTGCTGATTCCGGCGCCGGCAGCGGTGCAAGTTCGTATCCTTTATTTTTAAGAATTGAAATGACTTTCGGAATCAGTTCAAGCGTCCATGCTTTTTCGTGCATGAGAATGATAGCGTTAGGTTTCACTTCCGATTCGATATTTGACAGGATTTTTTGCGGATTGTGCGGGTATTTCCAGTCTTCACTGTCCACTTCCCAATAAATCAGACTCTGCTTCGTGTCTTGAGAAGCAATTCTTGTGTTTTTGTCGACAGCTCCGTATGGCGGACGGAAATATACGATAGGCGCTCCGATTTTCTGTGAAATAAAGCTTGTCGTTTGGTTGATGATCGCTTCCTGTTCCTGCAGGCTTTTATGGGCCATACTCGTATGGTGCATCGTATGAGTTCCAATGACATGGCCTTCCGCAACCATCTGTTTGGCAACCGGAACAATATCATCTTTTATATTTTCACCAATCCAGAAAAAGGTGGCCTTTACTCCGTATTTATCGAGAACAGCCACCATCTCTTTCGTACGTTCGTTGGGACCGTCATCAAAAGTAAGATACACCGTTTTGTTCTTTGCCGGAACGTTCGCAATTAATTTTCCGAATGGCAGGACGCTTTTTATCGGGCCCTCAATGACTGGTGCAGGTTGAGGAGATGGAGAATCCGGAGCATTGGATGAACCGGTCGCCGGGGAAGGTTGCCCGCTATTCTTGTCTCCCGTTTGTGGAGTTGAAGCCGTTATGGAAGTAGACTCCTGGCCGCCGGAAGCTGCGGTGGATTGGTTTGGTTGTGCCGCTTTTACATTTGTTTCTGTTGCCGAGCGTGCAGATTTACTGTGTGAAAAAACCAGATTAAGCTGAATAATGGTAGCAAGCGCGATAAGTGCAACCCATATCCCTATATTTCTCTTTTTTTTACGTGGTTCCAAGTTGTTTTTTTCCCTTCTTTCTCTAGTATAAACATACCCCACTTTATAGACGGCGTAAAGCAAAAAAAGTTTTGTTCTGTGGTTATAAAACTAATGGAGATAAAAGGGCGTGGAAGCCATCATCAATGAGGAGGATGAACTGGATAACAGCCGTGAATATTTCAGCACATTCTATAATTTTCTAAACGATAACAAAGGGATATAATAGAATAGGCGGTATTATCATGCCTGTTTGGAAAGATAGAGCCTATACTAGGAGGAATGTTATTTATGATGTCATATGATGAATATATGAAATCTGTGATTCAGCCAATGAGAACAGAGCTGACCACAAATGGTTTTGAAGAATTGCGCACACCTGAAGAGGTGGAAGCAAAGTTGGGCGATTTGAAGGGAACCGCACTTGTTGTCGTGAATTCCGTTTGCGGGTGTGCCGCTGGTCTTGCGCGTCCGGCCGTGGTCCATTCGCTGCGAAATGATAAAAAACCGGACCATTTATATACAGTATTTGCAGGACAGGATAAAGAAGCGACCGCGAAAGCGAGAGAATATTTTACAGGCTATGCACCGTCTTCGCCATCTTTTGCTTTATTAAAAGATGGAAAGCTTGTACACATGATCGAGCGCCATGAAATTGAAAACCGCTCTCTGGAAGAAATTGCGGCTGATTTAACGGCTGCTTACGATAAGTATTGCGGGTAATACCCTTCTGTTTAACGGGGCTGACCTGAAGCTCTGATTTTAAGCCCTGCTTTGGCAATAAAAATTTATCAAGAAATAGCCCGTACCACTTTTATGTGTGCGGGTTTTCCTTATTTTCTCCTGCAATGTTCGGGTTGACCGAAAAATCCCGGAGTTGGTGGGCGATGGAATGGAGCATTTTTATTTTTTGCTTTCTTCCCGCTGCGCAAGGGAATACCCTGCAAAAAATAAAAATGCTCCATTCCATTATGAGGGGAGAACAGCATGGATCAATGATAGTTCATAAATTAATCCACTATTTGCATAAATATGTTTGTTCCATCCTTAACATCGATTAACTCCACTTGGTTTCCAATGATCACAGGTTTCCTCCAGGGCTTAGACAATCTTCCTATCAATCGCAACCCATTTTCACTTTCGATAACGGCTAATAGGTAAGGAACTTCACTTTGTAGCCTTTCTTCACAAATATGGACGGTCGTATAGGAGAAAATTTTCCCTTTACCCTCAACATCAACAGAAGTATAACTGTTGTTACTGCGACAATTTGGGCAATATCCAGGAGAAATGAGTGCCTGCCTGCCGCATTCACGACATTGGTAAGCTTTTAATTTTTTTGCCATGTTGATTTTACCTCCTTTGATAAATATGAACCGTACAGGTACCGCCTGACCCGCCTAAATTATGGGTTAATCCGATCTTGGCATTCTTGATTTGTCGATTACCTGCTTGACCGCGTAATTGAGTGATGACTTCAACCCCTTGACCCACTCCGGTAGATCCAACGGGATGCCCCTTTGCCTTGAGTCCACCACTGGGATTAATAGGTAAACGCCCACCTATTCGAGTATGGTCTTCAAGTGCTGCAATCCCACCTTCACCAGGTTTGAAAAAACCAAGATCTTCTGTGGCTACGATTTCGGCGATGGTAAAGCAATCATGCACCTCAGCAAAATCAATGGCATTCGGTTCGATCTTGGCCATTTGATAAGCTCTTTCCGCAGCTAAACGTGTAGCTGGAAAAGAAGTTAATTCTTCATTTAAAAATATCTCGAATTGACCTGATGCCTGGCCGGACCCAATGATATCTATCACATCACTCCGATAATCTTCAACCAGTTCAGGAGCGCATAGAACCATCGCGGAGGCTCCATCGGAGATAAGTGAGCAGTCAAACCTATTAAGCGGTTCAGCTACCATCGTTGTACATGAACATACGTCTTCCAGTTTAATCTTTTTTTGCATGTGTGCTTTTGGATTTAACAAGGCATGATCATGATTTTTAACAGCTACGGCAGCAAGCTGTTCTCTGGTTGTTCCATAACGATGCATATGCCTTTGTGCAACGAGGGCGAAAACGGCAGGAAATGTTAATCCGGCTTTTACTTCTAATTCAAAATGGCTAGCCTGAGCGAGAACACCGGTCACTCCTGCGGTGGGCAATGAAGACATTTTTTCTGCCCCAACAACTAATACGCGCTTGTAAAGTCCGCTTTTTATCGCAAAAATGGCTTCGCGAATAGCCAGGCTGCCGGAAGCGCAAGCTCCTTCTACTCTTGTTGAAGGAACCCCTTGCAATCCTAAAGCCGAGGCTGCATAAGATGCCAAATGATTTTGCCCAATAAAGGCATCACCGGCAAAGTTGCCGAGATAGAAAGCATCGATGTCATCCGGACCTAATCCGGCGTCAACTAACGCCTCCGTTGCAGCTTCAATGATTAATTCGATAAAAGAGGATGGTAGGATTCCGTAGCGGGTACTGCCTATACCAATAACAGATGCTAATGCCATTTTGTAACCTCCTATTATTCCTTCATTATTTTGCTGGTTCCACTAATTCTATTACGACACCATCGAAGCCTGTCTGTTCGGCAAAGGTAACTGTTGAGTTGTGGGCTCCCTTCTGGGTAGAACGGTCTTTTAGGGGTATGCCAGCCTGATCCAAACGATGAATCGTTTGATGAATATCCTCAACTTCAAGAGCGATATGATGCAGACCGCCTCCTGTTTTTTTGAGGAATTCTACAAGATCTCCATCATTTCCCATTGGCTGCACTAGTTCGATCTGTGTATCACCAATAGGCAAAAATGCTACACGAACATCGTAAGATTCAACATATTCAACGTCAGTTGGCTTTAATCCAAGTCCTTGCTTATAGGGGACAAGGGATTTTTCTATATCTTCAACGATAATGGCGATATGGTTGATTTTTTTAACCATAAGACTTGATTCCCTCCTCATGCCATTTTCGCAGCAGGTGCTTTTGGATTTTGCCTACAGAAGTTCGAGGCAGTTGTCCGACAAATTCCACGTATTCAGGAACCTTGAATTTGGCTAAACGGGATTGGCAAAAGGCAATGATTTCTTCTTCGGTTGCATTTCTATCCTCGCGCAAAATAACATAAGCCTTAATGGTCTCGTCCCGAATTTCATCCGGGATCCCAATCACAGCGCACTCAAAAACACTTGGATGTTCGGCAATCACTTTTTCTATTTCATTGGCTGCTACATTCTCACCGGCACGCTTGATCATATCCTTTTTCCTGTCGACAAAGAAGAAATATCCGTCTTCGTCGATTCGGGCATTATCACCGGTATAAAGCCATCCATTCTGGAGAGCTTCCCCTGTTGCTGCCTGATTGTTGAAATATCCTTTCATCAACGTGCGCCCGGGGACTCCTTTCACGATGATCTGTCCGGCTTCGCCTTGGGGAACTTCGTTCCCGAAATCGTCTATAATTTTTACTTCATAGCCAAGAACAGGCTTGCCAATTCCCATGTTTTTACGAACTCCGTGGAGAGGATTCATTAATGGAGTAGCGATCGTTTCTGTCATTCCGTACAAATGCAGTAGTTGAGTGTTGTACTTTTCTTCGAAGTCCTTAAGCTGAGCTTCCGTGATCACTTGGGCAAACCAGATGAGGCGAAGTTGATTCTCTCGATCTGCAGGATCATACTCCTGATGAAGAATCATGCGGATTGGAGCAGCAAAAAGTGATCCCACTGTTGCTTTCAGTCTTTTGGCTTGTTTGAAATAGCGTGAAGCGCTGAATCGTTCTGTGATGGCAACACTTGCGCCGACAGTTAAGGCGGACATAAAAGAGTAATATTGAGCATTCGCATGGAAGAGGGGCAGTACAATCAGTTGCCGATCTTCGGGAGACAAGCTAATGGATTTTGACATGACTTCACCGGCAAAGAGATAGTTCGCATGAGAAATGAGTACACCCTTCGGTCTGGATGTGGTTCCTGATGTATAAAGCATGGCAGCTACATCTTCCGAATGAAAGGGAATGAAAGGGATTTCAGGCGCAGCCCGTTCCATTAAGCGATCAAGGCTTTTATCGGCATATCCACCTCCTTGATATCGGGAAAGCAAGATCTCTTTCAATTTTGGCAATTTCGAGCGTAGCGGTTTAAACTTTTCCAAATACGCTTCTTCCGTAATCAACAGGACTGATTCTGAGTGTTTTAAAATATATTCCATTTCATCTTCGGTAGACAAAATATTGGTTGGAACCATAATGGCTCCAATGTGTGCGAGTGCAAACCAGGCGATCATAAACTCCATGCAGTTTGGAAGATGTAACGTTACGTTGTCTCCTTTTTTCACACCATAATCTATGAACAAACGGCCCAAACATTTTACCTTTTCCGCGAATTCTTCGTAGGTCAGTGTAAACGTTTGCTCCTCCTTGTTTTCATAGATAAGAAAAGTTTTTTTGGGATGAAGTGATACCTTTTCCGCTAATAGGTCGCGAAGAGTCCGGTTTCCTATGATGTCCACATATAACCCCCCTAAAGTAATGTCTTTCTAAACCAAATTAAAAGCAAATATGATGCCAATCTTTTCGTTGTTTACACGTAAGAATCCCGATGGGTTTGGAAACAGTCATTGAGGTGCTTTTGCATATATCAGGCATTTTTACTTATGCAAAAATGCCTGATCTTTTTGAAGGGAGTTATAACTACTGGTAAAGCTAATTGGTATGAAAATTGCAAATTTTATGGTGCGAAATTATATAAAAGTGGGTGATAGGAGAATCTCATTTTAAAGATGATGTTTAATTTTTTAGGAGAATAAAGGGGGAAGAAAAATGTCACAAAGTAATTTGGGAGAAGAATTAAAACAACCTTCCATCAAGGAAAGGAATGACAAAGGAATACTCAATAAATTTCGTGATTTCGCCCTCGTTACGAGTGCATGGACGCAAAAGTGGGTACCAGACGCTTGGATCATTGCCGTTGTTCTAACTGTAATCGTTTTCGCCATGACGTTACTATGGGGAAATGCTTCTCCTGTCAAAGCAATTCAGGTTTGGGGTAAAGGGCTATGGGTTCTATTATCGCTTATGGCACAATTTAGTTTTGCTATCATTGTGGCTTATGTGTGTGCAACAGCACCTGCAACTAAACGAGCCTTAAACTGGCTGGGTTCGCGTCCGCATCCAGATAAGCCCTGGCAAGCAACGCTATTAGTAGCAATCGTATCTCTCCTAACAGGTTATATCAATTGGGCGTTAACGGTTGTTGTATCTGCTACATTTGTCCCGTTTGTCGCTAAGCATAATCCGAAGTCGGATATGCGTCTTTTGGTTGCGGCTGCTTATGTCGGTGTGGCGACGCTTTGGCATGCGGGATTGTCCGGATCGGCAACCTTACTGGTGGCAACACCAGAAAACTTTTTGGTAAAAGATAAGATATTGACCGAACTGATCCCTGTAACACGAACCATTTTTTCCGCATTTAACATTGTCCTTGTTTTGGTAACCATTCTTTCGACTGCGCTTGCCTTAACGCTTTTAACACCAAGAAAGTCACAGGTGGTAATGGATCAAGAAGTGCTGGATTCAATTACGAGAGAAAATAATTCCAGGAGTCATCAAAACCTCGCTCCTGCTGAACGAATGGCTTTTTGGCCTGGCTGGAATATAATCATGGGGTGCGCTGCGCTGTATGTTCTTGTTCAAACTTTTATGACCAAAGGAATCGCCGGATGGAGTATAGACACGTATAATCTGTTATTTTTAACTTTAGCCCTTTTTTTAACATGGCGTCCGGTTGTTTTCATGGAAAGCTGTAAAAAAGGAGTTCAGGGAGCATGGGGGATTTTGATCCAATTTCCTCTCTACGGAGGGATTTTCGGTCTCATATCTTATACTGACTTAGGACATGTTTTGACTGACTTCTTTATATCTATCTCAACGCCACATACCTTTTTACCCATTGTCTATTGGTATTCCGGAATTCTTGGCTATTTTGTACCTTCCGGCGGTTCGAAATGGATCATCGAGGCACCGTATTTATTAAAAGCATCTCATGAGATGGGAATAAGCCCGGCAAGCACAACGATTGCCTATGGGTGGGGAGATATGATGTCACACCTGATCCAACCTTTCTGGGCCATAGCCTTGTTGGATATTACAAAAACGAAATTCGGGCAAATAGCTGGATTTTGTATGATGTTATTGATCATTTATATTATAATTACAAGTATTGCCATGTTCTTAATGCCTTTGAATTTGTAATTGAAAATAGGATTAACCTACAAGGGGCTGACCCAAAAGGTAAGTCCCAAATGATTAAATCCCAAAAAATAGCCCGTAATCACTATAAAAGTGGTACGGGCTCATTATTTTTGATGCGATTTTTACTGCTAAAGTGGGGCTCGAAATTTCTATAAGAGGCTTTTGAGACAGCCCCTTTTGTGCATCGGTAAAATGATGAATCAAAGACCATATCGCTTTTTCTTGCGAACAAGTGTAGCTAGATCAACTCCTAACACCTCTGCACATCGTTTCATCGGGCGATAGGTAGACAAATAGTAAGAAAGGATTTGTTTCTCCTGTTCAGAGACAAGCTGTTTTAAGGTCTGACCGGGAATGGAAGTGAAAGACGGGAGTTCTAAATTAATATGGTGATCGGGTATTTTTCTCTGCTGCAGGCTGCCAGGTAATTGATTCACCTCGATGATGTCACTATCGGACATGACAACAAGCCGTTCTACGATATTCTTTAATTCCCTTACATTCCCGGGCCATTCATAGGATAGCAACTGTTCTATCACATCAGGGGAGAACGTTTTATTTACTTTATACTTTTTGTTAAACATATCAAGATAATGCAATAATAGATCGAATATGTCTTCCGACCGTTCCCTAAGTGGTGGGATATGGATCGTCAATACATTGATACGATAAAAAAGATCGTGTCGAAACTTTTTTTCATGCATCATCTTTTCTAGATTCGCATTAGTGGCTGTTATGACACGGACATTGATTGGAATCGGCTTAGTTCCTCCTACCCTTTGTATTTCCATGTCCTGTAAAACACCTAACAGCTTCACCTGTAAAGCTAAAGGCATTTCGCCAATTTCATCTAAAAAGATGGTTCCGTTATTCGCTACTTGAAACAAACCGGCCTTCCCATGGCGCCCTGCACCCGTAAAGGAACCTGCTTCATATCCAAATAATTCGGACTCTAACAGATGTTCAGGGATAGCACCGCAGTTCACTTTTACAAATGTCCCCTTTTTATGTCTTTCACTTAAGTAATGAATATATTTGGCGAGTATATCCTTACCAACGCCGGATTCCCCAAAAATTACCACAGGAGTATCAACCAAAGCGACTTTATGGGCGAGTGAGACGATATTTTCCATTACTGAACTGCGAAAAATAATCCTATTGCCTTCAACACCTGTTGATTGGACTTCTTGAAGAGTTTGGCGATAGCTCTCATTTAATGCCTTGGTGTCATCCAGTTGCCGTTTTAATTCATTTAACTCGGTTAGGTCCCTTACATTGGCAATTACATGCAGTAAGTTACCGGAATCATCCATAACCGGTGTTGCACTCACTAAACCTTCTGAGCCGTTGTAATAATTGATTAGGCTAGTGAAGGCTTTTTTTTGTTGTATAACTTCTGCCACTACTGAATTAGGTAACCACCCCTTTTCTAAGAGCTCGAAAACGGTGTATCCATCCAGTTGGGAGGGAGAAAGGCCCGAAATCCGCAGGAAAGCTTTGTTATACCAGGCGGTTTTCCCTTTTTCATCAGTAATATAGATCGCATCGTAGGAATTATCTATCAAATTTCGAAGCAACAGTTCTGATTCATAGAGTTCTTGGATTGTTTCTTTCATTATTTCATCCCCGATTTATTGGTACTATATGAATTATTACATATGGAATGCGATTTTGCATATGCAAATATACGGGAAAAAAGAGCATCAGAAAACATTGGCTATTATACCTCAACTCAAACTGTTTGAGTGGCATGAGATGACAATATTGGGAGAAGTCAAACCGTTTCAGGCCCTACCATTACGCATTCCTTTCGCAGCCACCGATCACGAAAAAGGTATATCGCAAAAAGCCCCACCAAAAAAGATGTTGCTTCTCGAACTTAAACATGATATGATAGTTATTGTCATTGTGAGTTTTCGATGATTTCAGGTGAATTGTGGACAGGTGTCCGAGTTTGGCTGAAGGAGCACGATTGGAAATCGTGTAGGCGGGGATAACTCGTCTCGTGGGTTCGAATCCCGCTCTGTCCGCCAGATGGAGAGTTACCCAAGAGGTTATAAGGGGCTCCCCTGCTAAGGGAGTAGGCGGGTTATACCGTGCGAGGGTTCGAATCCCTCACTCTCCGCCATTTAGCAATTTTTTATCTATTGTTGGCAATCCATAATATGGCGGTGTAGCTCAGCTGGCTAGAGCGTACGGTTCATACCCGTAAGGTCGGGGGTTCGATCCCCTCCGCCGCTACCATTTTCGGGTGCCCTTACGGGGACAACGATTGAACAGTAACAAGGAAACATATTCGGCGTTGTAAATTTTCATTTTGCGGGTGTAGTTCAATGGTAGAACATCAGCCTTCCAAGCTGAATACGTGGGTTCGATTCCCATCACCCGCTCTCTTACTAAAGGATATATCTTCTGTCGTATTTTACCCGCCTTGGCGCAGTTCCTGCGAAAAGGAGGATACGAATGCAGAAGTATATCCTTTTTTGTATTAAAAATGCAACGAATTTGTAACTTGAATCCCGGTTCTGGTTGGAGGATACTGGTAGTAGATAGAGTAAAGGAGACCGTACAAATGAATAAAAAATATTCGCCCAGGGTCCAAAGAACAAGAGAAAAAATATTGACGTGCGCCTTAGAAATTTTCTCTGAGAAAGGTTTTCAATCGACCACTATTCGCGAAATTGCCAAGTTGGCCCGCGTTAATGATTTAACAGTATATCGCCATTTCGAGTGCAAAGAAAAGCTTTTCTCTGAAATGATTACACGGCAAACGTTGCTGTCCGAGATGAACAGGCATATTAAAGAATGCTTTAGCGGAAACTTCGAACAAGATGTGAAATCCATTATTTATACGTTCACATTAATCCTGCAAAAAGAAATACATGTAATTAAGCTTATGCTCACGGAATCGACCCGGATGGATGAGTGCAAAAAATTTCTGGCATCGTTTGCCCGCGGAATTCTGCAAGAATTAACAAATTTTTTCGAACTTTATAAAACAAATGGGAAAGTCCGGGAGGATCTGGACTGTTACGCGTTAGCCACCAGTCTGTTTGGAACAATTTTTTCCCGGACATACGCGATGATATTTTACGCAGATTTTGATTTGGTAGGAACGTACGCAGAAGAAGACCTTTTGGAAGGGTGGACGAACCTGTATACCGCAGGCTCTGCTGTACTTGAATATTCCCATTAAACGTTGCGTGAGATCACTGCGCTTTATCCTGTTTTTCTCTCTGAGCCCCCCTTTTTCCAACAAAGGAGGGTTCTTTTGGTATCTTGGTGATTTTTTATGAAAACACGAATAAAACCGAATGAAATACAAGGATGTAACATTAATATTCGTCTTTTTCTTGAATGTTAGCAATAAAAACGATATAATCAATAAGGTTTCACACGATAAGCATCAAGGGAGGTACATTTTGTGAAGTACGATGTGATCATTGTAGGTGCCGGCCCTGCCGGTATTTTTACGGCATACGAGTTAACCGAAAAAAAACCGGAACTATCCATTTTACTTATAGATAAAGGACATGATATCTTTAAACGCCACTGCCCCATTCTCGAGAAAAAAATTAAAAAGTGCCCTCCGCCTGTGGGCCGTAAAGAGTTCAGCGGCTGTCTGCCGGCGTGTTCCATCACGAATGGCTTTGGAGGAGCGGGCGCTTACTCCGATGGAAAATTTAATATTACGACAGAGTTCGGCGGGTGGATGACCGATTATCTTGCCCCTTCCGAAGTGCTGGAGTTGATTCGTTATGTGGATGAAATCAATCTCCGTCATGGCGCTACTCTTGATGTAACGGATCCAACGACAGAAGCCGTAAAAGATATTGAACGTAGAGGGGCTGCCGTTGGCTTAAAGCTGCTGCGTGCGAATGTCCGCCATTTGGGAACGGAACAGAATCTTGAAATTCTTAAAAGTATTTACCAAACACTTGATTCCCGAATCACGTTAAAATTTAAGACAGAAGTAGCTGACATTATCACGGAGAAAACAGAAGCAGGGCTGCAAATGAAAGGTGTTACGTGTAAATCAGGGGATGTTTATTTTGCCGATCACGTGATCATTGCTCCCGGGCGGGATGGATCCGAATGGTTTGGCAACCTTCTCAAAAAACAAGGGCTTTATCTGATTAATAATCAGGTGGATATCGGCGTTCGCGTCGAAACATCCAATGTTGTTATGGAAGAAATTAATAAGCACTTGTATGAAGGGAAGTTTATATTTAAATCCTCAACAGATCAGATCATTCGCAGTTTTTGCTCCAACCCGAGCGGCCATGTTGTGGTTGAAAACCATAGCGGGGTTATGACCGCTAATGGTCATGCCTATAAAGATAAAAGTTTAGGAAGCCAAAATACCAATTTTGCGCTGCTTATCTCGCACACATTTACGGAACCTTTCGACAAACCTAATGAATATGCAAAGGAAATTTCCAGGCGTGCGAATGATTTGTCCAACGGTTCAGTTATCCTGCAGCGTTTCGGTGATATTAAACGGGGAAGGCGCAGTACGGAGAAACGAATTAAAGAAGGTTTTATTGAACCTACTTTAAAAGAAGCGGTTCCGGGAGACCTCGGCCTTGTTCTTCCTTACAATACAATGAAGAGTTTAATTGAAATGGTTGAAGCCCTTGACCATGTCACCCCGGGCATCGCCAGTGAACATACACTGTTTTACGGCGTGGAAGCGAAGTTCTACTCTGCCCGTCCCCGTCTAACCAGTGATTTTGAAACGGAAATCAAAGGGCTGTATGCCGGTGGTGATGGTGCGGGAATTACGCGCGGGCTGGCGCAGGCCGGAGCATGCGGCGTGCATATTGCGAGATCGATTCTAAGTAGAATGCCCGGCGCATCACGGTATTAACTCTTCGTTTATCCAGTATAAACGGTTAAGGGAATAATCTTCCTGATTCTACTATTTTAACTGTTACGTTTAAGGAAGAAATTGAATCGGGAGTTAAAGCAAATCCTTTTTCTCCTCCTAACAATTGTTTCCACTTTTTTGGATAATGACGGTACACTACTTCGGAAAAATCAAATAGATCAATTTGTTTTTTTAAGCCTTCTTCCCATGTCTGCTGAACTTCTTTTTCTATGGTTTTTTCGGCCTGATGGCGTAAGAAGTCTTCGGTAAGTTTTTTGTCCATTTCAATGATACTACCGTGTACTAAAATGGAGACTTTAAAAAAACTTAGACGGCTTAACTAACACAATCGTTGATTAAGCCATTTTTCTTCTACGCATTTAAGGTATTGGTCTGGATCTCTTTTAAATTGAAATCGTTG
>NZ_AUMJ01000045.1 GCF_000430625.1 Aneurinibacillus terranovensis DSM 18919 | reverse complement strand
AGGGGCAACAGGGGGAAACGGAACCTTCCCTTGGTAGACACCTAAGGCCATTTTCCCAAAGACAGCCCAAGATCGTAAACCCTTTAACTGATGATGGTGATGGATGGAAACAAGCCACGCGCTACGCTTGTTCCCCCTTTGTGAACACTCGGAACCTTCGGTTCCTCGGTTCCCTTCGGGGCTACATCCTCCACCACTAGACATGACTTTAAATCCACATTTTCTATTATGTTTTCAAAGATCAAAAATCTAAAAAGAGCAACGACAATTCGGTTTTATGTTAACCAAATCATTCGCTGCTCTTAATATACAAGGGGGAGTTAATACGTGAAAAAGAAAGGGAGCATTAGGAAAGTAGGCGCCTTGGCGGCAACGGCGTTACTGTCAGTTTCGCTGTTTGGATGTGGAACACAAGCCAATCAAGGATCTAACTCGGCAAGTGTTGCACAACCTGCATGGTACCAGGAGCCTACCGCCGATCAGTTAAAGCAAGCGCAGCAAGATACCGTCGCTGGTGTGATTTTAAGCAGCGGGCCGAATGGAGAAAAAGCATTTCCTGCTGAACAAATTAAGATCACAGATCAACAGTTGGCCAAAATTAAAGCCGGTCATTATACAGCCGCTATCTCGATGCATTATTCAGGCAATGACTGGTCCCAGCAGCAAATTGAGGGACTAAAATCCGAATTTCAAAAGCTGGGTATTACGATTGTCGCCGTAACCGATGCCAACTTCAAGAATACACAGCAAGTTGCCGATTTAGAGGCGATCTCAGCGAAAAAACCTAACATTCTCGTCAGTATCCCTGTAGATGCAAAAACTGAAAAAAGCGCCTATCAAAAGCTTGCTGATTCCGGAGTGAAGATCGTATTTATGGACCAGCCCGTACCTGGAATGACGGCTGGAAAAGACTATGTTTCGGTTGTGTCTGCTGATAATTTCGGTAATGGTATGGTAGCGGCCGATGAATTAGCCAAAGCGTTAGATGGAAAAGGAAATATCGCCGCTTTGTATTATGCCTCCAATTTCTATGTGACAAACCAGCGCTATGAAGGTTTTGTAACACGTCTCAAGGCAAAATATCCCAACATTCATCTTGTTGCTACCGAAGGATTCCAGGATCCAAACCAAACGCAGAGTGTCGCTTCCGCTCTGCTTACAAAACAACCTAATCTTCAAGGATTATGGGTGGCATGGGATATTCCAACAATGGGAGCTGTTTCCGCAGCCAGGATTGCCGGTAAGAATCCGAGTGATTTTAAGATTGTCTGTGAAGATCTAGGTCATGAAGCAGCATTGAATATGGCGCAAAATGGATTTGTTAAAGGGTTGGGAGCACAACGTCCTTACGATCAGGGAGTAGCTGAGGCCAAAGAAGCGGCATTAGCACTTATTGGCGGAGAGACACATCCCTATGTTGCAGTTGCTTCATTAGCTGTAGATCGATCGAATTTAGCCCAATCCTATCAAACGGTTTATCATGCCGCTCCGCCTGCAGATGTTACCAATGCACTGAAGTAAATCGTCAGGAATGTTTATGGAATGGAAATGATTAATTAAACAAGGGGGAATCAAATATGAAACAGTTAAATGTAGGTTTAATCGGTGGAGGATTTATGGCAAAGGCTCATTCACTCGCTTATGCTACAATGCCGATGTTTTTCTGGCCTGCACCTGCCATACCCGTACGTAAGGCAGTGGCAGATATTAATTTGGAACTGGCTACAGATGCTAAAAATAGATTTGGCTTTGAAAAAGCGTATGGGGATTGGCGAGAGCTGATTGCTGACCCTGAAATTGATATTGTTGACATTGTTACACCGAATAATGTTCACGCCGAGATGGCAATCGCCGCTGCGAAAGCTGGTAAACACATTATATGTGAAAAACCGTTGGCTCGTACTTCCAAAGAAACAAAAGCTATGTTGGATGCGGTAGAAAAGGCTGGTGTGATTCATATGGTTGCCTTTAACTATCGCCGAACTCCAGCCGTACAGCTAGCTAAAAAATTTATAGAAGAAGGGCGAATTGGCCGAATTCTCAGCTTCCGGGGGACTTATTTACAGGATTGGTCAGCAGATCCGGCATCACCGCTTTCCTGGCGCTTTAAAAAAGATATTGCAGGTTCGGGTGCACTTGGGGATATAGCTGCTCACGTCATCGATATGGCCCGCTATTTAACTGGGGAGTTCGAAAGTGTGAACGCCATGGTTAAAACGTGGATTCCCGAACGGCCGATCCAGCAAGGTGGATTGGATAAGTTAGGTACGGTTAAATCTTCTGCTGATACCCCTAAAGGCGTTGTAGATGTGGATGACGAAGTTAGCTTTTTGATTAACTTTGAGAGCGGCGCAATCGGAAGTATTGAATCTACACGTAACGCTCATGGACGTAATAACTATATCACGTTTGAAATACACGGAGAAACAGGTTCCATTTTCTTCAATTACGAAAGAAGAGACGAGCTGCAAGTTTGCTTTGCGGATGATCCGGCGGATGTGAAAGGTTTTAGAACCATTTATACGGGACCGGCTCATCCTTATGGTGAAGGTCTATGGCCAATCCCGGCACTGGGAATCGGGTATAGTGAAACCAAAATCGTAGAGTGTTACGATTTCTTCAAGGCAATCGTTGACGGAACTCAACCTTCACCAAACTTTTACGATGGGTATCAAATTGAAAGAATTTGCGATGCGGTCTTAGAATCAGGTCAACGGAAAGAATGGGTTAAAATCAGTTCGATAGAATAGGAACGAAAGATAAGGGTTATGGGATAAGGTTTTTCTAATCTTTTAACTAAAAAAGGAATTGGAGTAAGTCATACGGATAGTTTTTGAAATGGTTTGCTCCAATTCAACCCTTCAAAGTAGGTGACCACATGAGTGAAAACTATGTTTTAAAGATGGAGAATATTGAAAAATCATTCAATGGAGTTCCTGTCTTAAAAAAGGCTGACTTTTTCTTGGCTAAAGGGGAGATACACGCACTATGCGGGGGAAATGGTGCTGGTAAATCTACCTTAATGAAAATATTAACCGGTGTTTATACGAAAGACGATGGCACGATTACCATTGACAACGATAGTGTGCAGATTAATTCGACTCAGGATGCTGAGAAAAATGGAATTGCGATGATTTTCCAAGAATTTAGTTTAATACCAACGTTAACGGTAGCTCAAAATATTTTTTTGGCACGAGAACCCCGGACAGGTAAAACATTCATCAATGATAAAGAATGTATTCGGGCTGCAGAGGATATCCTGAAAAAACTCAACGTGGATATTGACCCGAATGTAACCGTCGACTCTTTAGGTGTCGGATATTGGCAGATGGTTGAAATTGCCAAGGCCTTATCTAAAAATGCTAAAATTTTAATTATGGATGAACCGACCTCTTCCTTATCAGAATCAGAAACGGTGTCTCTGTTTAAACTCGTTAAGCAGCTTAAAGACAGCGGCATATCCATTGTTTATATTTCGCATCGAATGGCGGAAATTTTTGAAATATGTGATAAGGTAACCGTGTTAAAAGATGGGCGTACCATTTTAACGGAAGAATGTAAAAATCTCACGATGGATAAAGTGGTAGAAAGCATGATGGGGGTTGAAGCCGGAAAGTCCTTTGAATGGATTGAGCGTACTTTCGACAGACCCGATCGCCCTATTCTTGAAGTGAAAAACTTGTCATATGGTCACCGAGTGAAAGATGTATCGTTTGAGCTATATCCCGGGGAAATTGTGGGAATGGCCGGATTAATGGGGAGCGGCCGGACGGAGATCGCCCAATGTTTATTTGGGATGAATCATCCGGATTCAGGCGAAGTTTTAATAGAGGGAAACAGAGTAAAACGCACGAAAGATGCGATTCGTAACGGGATCGCTCTTGTGCCGGAAGATAGAAGGAAACAGGGACTTGTTTTAGACCATACTGTCCGCGATAATATGATGCTGCCTATGATAAAACAGCTGACTAAAGGATTGTTTGTGGACGATAGTAGAGGTAATTCACTTACTGCAGAATTCATTGCAAAATTAAACATTAAAACAGACGGAGTTTCTAAGCTTGTTAAGCTCCTTTCCGGAGGAAATCAACAAAAAATAGTGCTGGCCAAATGGCTTGCTCAACATCCTAAGGTATTAATTTTGGATGAACCGACAATCGGCGTAGATATTGGAGCAAAATCTGAGATTGTGGAAATTATCCGATCCATGGCGAATGAGGGGATGGCTATTTTGGTTATCTCGTCGGAGCTAGAGGAATTACTTGCGGTTAGTGATAGAATTTTAGTTTTATATAACGGAACGATTTTCAAAGAAATCTACAGAAAGAATATTGAATCCGAGGAGGAGCTTCATCATGCTATCCAAGGCTATTGATGAAAAAACCCATATGAAGACGAAATTGAGTTATAAAAAACTTGACTGGCGTAACTATATTGTATATTTTGCTTTTGTTATTGTGTTAATTTTCTTCGGTATTACTTTGGGAGACCAGGGATTCCTTTTACCCTCGAATTTGTTGAACATCGTTCGGCAAACAACCATGATTTCAATCATGGCAGTGGCCATGACATTTGTGATTGCATCCGGTGAAATCGATTTATCGGTTGGGTCTACAACGGCTTTAGCCGCATTAATGTCTGCGTTAGCCATGCAAGCAGGTTTCGGTTTCTTTGGCGGGGTTGTAGTCGGATTAATTTCAGGGGTAGTGGTGGGAGCGATAAATGGTTTTCTCACCACCAAAGTAGCCATTCCATCCTTTCTTGTAACGTTAGGGATGATGCAGTTGGTACGGGGTGTGGATATGTGGGTTACGCATACCAACCCGGTTCCTATTCTCAATATGCCCTTTAATAATATATTTGGTTCTGGTAATGTGGGACCGATTCCTTCGCTGTTTTTTTGGTCCATAGTGATTTTGATTATAGGGCATTTCGCCTTAAAGAAGACCCCTTTCGGACGCCAAATTCTCGCAACCGGGGGGAATCGTCAATCGGCAGAATATTCCGGGGTGAATACAGGGCGTATTAAGTTTACGGCGCTTCTACTTACCGGTATAGCCGCAGCCATTGCAGGGATGTTGTACAGCGGCATGATGCAAAGCGCTCGTTATAGTTTTGGACAAGGCGATGAAATGAATGTAATTGCAGCTGTCATATTAGGGGGCAGTAGTTTAAACGGAGGCAATGGTTCGATTATTGGTACGGTGATAGGTTCATTGATGATTGGTACCATTAATAATGGCTTGATTATTATGGGACTGGATGTTAGCCAGCAGATGGTTGTAAGCGGTGCAATTATCATCTTAGCTGTAGCCTTCGGTAAGAAATCCCGTTAAGAGCAGGGTGGGTATAATAAATGAAAAATATATACGGGGTCGTTGAATAAATGGATTCAACACCCCTTATTTTTCGCGTATAAGAAAGTAAAGGATGGTGGTTTTAACGTGAGAGAAAGTAGAGAAGCACGTGTGATTGGTGTCGATCTCGGTGGTACAAACATTAAAGCTGCCGCGATTACAAAAACGGGGCAAGTGGTCACAAAAGTAGAGTGGGCCACAGAGGCAGATAAGGGTGTGGAGCATGTCATTAACAGGCTCCAGAAAATCGCTTATACAGTGGCAGAAGAGGCCGGATGGAATTGGGCGGAAGTTACTGGAATGGGCATTGGACTGCCGGGGTTTTTAAACTTTCGTACAGGCGTTGTTGAACAGGCTGTTAACCTTGGTTGGAAGAATACCGCGATTATTTCCGTTCTGAGTGAAAGTATGGGCATACCGGTTTATTTTGATAATGATGCAAACGCTGCTGCTATTGGAGAAGCCTGGGTTGGTGGAGGTCAAGGGTTTGATCATGTTGCTGTTGCTACGATCGGGACTGGGATTGGAGGTGGTTTTATCATTAATGGCCACATTGTTCGAGGCGCAAACGGGATGGTCGGAGAAATTGGGCATCTGTTAATGGAACGGGAGCATGGCCGTTTATGCAATTGTGGAAAACATGGATGTTTAGAAACCATCAGCTCAGCAACCGCTATGTTACGAAGCGCAAGAGAGGCAGTTCGCGAAGGGGCACAGACCACATTATCTCAATTCGCACTCGATAGTTTAACTACGCGGGATGTAATAGATGCAGCTCGTTTAGATGATAAAGTCGCTTATGCCATTGTTAAACAGGCAATGGAGACCCTTGGTATTGCCTTATCGCATATAGGAAACACATTGAATCCACAAAGAATCGTTATCGGCGGTGGTGTATCAAAAGCCGGAGAAATCATTTTTGAATTCATCCGAAAGGGATTTGAACAAGGGGCACTGCCGCGGGTGATTGAGGCATGTCAAATTGTTCCGGCGAAGTTGGGCAATGATGCTGGGGTAATTGGTGCGGCGAAATTAGCCCTCGAAGCATAGATTTCTTCTGTGGTAGATTCAAAAGGATTAAAAAAGGTGGAGTGAACATGATCATCATTCATGCATTTATCAAGGTGGATCCAAAACACCGTACAGAATTTCTTGAACTGTCTAAAATAACAGCGGCCGCTTCTCAAGCTGAGGAAGGAAATGTTAGCTACCAATTGTATGAAGATGTCGAACAGTCCAATACTTTTGTTATGTTAGAGATATGGAAAAATCAAACAGCCATTGAAGAACATGAAGAGACTCCTCATTTTATCAACTTTATAAATTGCCTGCCAGACTATCAGCTTGAACCCATTCATGTAGAAAAATATGAAGTATAAAGAAAGATATAAATCGTAAACTGTGTTGATCATCCCTTATGTTAAAAGAACAGCTTCATCCAACACGCCGCTCCGTTTATGATGATGCAAAAAGTGACAATATTGTCACAGGAAAAGGCGATTGAAATCTAACCTTGACCAGGCTGCATCTAATGTTACCCAGCTTCTTACACAGGCCGGATATATCAAGTAAGGAGAGAATCAATCATGAAATTTTCATTTAACACATGGGTGTACAATTCATTTCCCAGCTGGCTTCCGTCTTATATGTTAGAGGAAGTGATTAGCAGATTAGCTAAGATTGGATATGATGGGATTGAAATCGGGCCGCCGCTCCCCAGGCTTTTCCTGCTATTTATCCGAAAGTGACTTCACGCGCATCCGCCAGTTGCTAAAAGAACAAAATATGGTCGTGTCTGCTATATGCCCGGCATATGGCGGCGGACCGGGATACAATCCGGTTAGTTCGATTGAGAGGGAACGCGAAGCATCCATCGTATATAACAAGGAATGCATTGATCTTGCTCACGATTTAAATTGTCCTATGGTAATCTGGCTCGGCGGCTGGACAGTGTTCGGTACTGCATAAGACCAGGCGTTAGAATGGGAAGAGGTTGCGCTGGCAGAAGTGGCTTCTTATGCGGAGAAAAAAGGGATCACTCTTGCAATCGAGCCAACGTGGGGTTACCGTGTGGTCGTGATTGCAGCACATCTCTTTCTCGTTATTGTGAATCGGGAAAAAGGACGTAATAAAGCTTATATAGTGTAAGAGGGCAAAGTACATACCACATACCACATGACTTTTACCAGCAAAGCGATGTTCGTTGAAACAAGACGGTAAATATAGTCAAAGTGAGTTAATTTATAAAGATACACGGAAAAACTAAGCAGGATTAAACTTTGGATAAATCGCGGAGCATTCCATTTAACTGGCAGCATGACCGTTCCTCTCTTTACTAATAAAAAAATAATTTTATGTAGGATATGAATATGTGTTCATTAGCAGAAACATGCTATTGGCTGAACTGAAAATCGTGTTTATTATTATTTGAATTTGACAAAAAATCCATTACTATCTATACTGTAGCTAATTAATAGAATCGAAATGATTACGATTAGGGATATGGAAACTAAATTTATTTACGCTTATTCTTTTAGCAATAGGTTGAGGTGGTTAGATGAATGTAAGTGAAGCTTTAAATTTATTAAAGGACAAAGGATATAGATATACAGGGAAGAGGGAAACTATGGTCCGTGCCTTTGCCAGAGAAAACCGGTATATGTCTGCCAAGGAAATCTTGAAACTTATGCAAAAAGATTATCCTCAGCTCAGTTTTGATACAGTGTACCGGAATCTTTCTCTGTTCGAGGAGTTGGGAATACTGGAGGTAACTGAGTTTAAGGGGGAGAGATTATATAGTCTTTCCTGTCCTGAATCCCACCACCACCATCATATTATCTGTACCGTTTGTGGTAAAACGCAGAAATTAGATTTATGCCCGATGAGCTCAATTTTTGGAACGCCCCCGGGATTTAATATTACAGGACATAAATTTGAGATTTATGGGCAGTGTGAAGCATGTTCAAATAAAGGCGTTCCTCATACACATCAACCGTGATAAAACGGAATGATTCTCTTTTTAAATATAGCTGCAGATTGACATTTAAAATAAGAGTAAGTATTATTTTAAGTGGGATGATAGGTTTCTTGGAAAAAGTTTGCGTTTTTAACTGGAATCATTACGAATTAATTAGTTGTTGGCTTCATAGTAATAGAGAAAGAAAAACGCATTTTTTGCCGGCTTTTTGGTAAAAATCGATATTGTAGTGGCAGAGAAAGGAGGTAGCGGATGGATAGTAATGTGCTAGAGGTAAAAGACATCAATGTGTACCTGGGCGGAAAACACATTTTACAGAATCTTTCGTTTTCCGTCCGGCGAGGTGAATTTATGGGAATTTTAGGTCCGAACGGAGCAGGGAAGTCAACGTTATTTAAAGTACTGCTGGGAATGCAGCGCCCTCAAACTGGAACGGTCAAGATTATAGAAGCGGACAAAACGGACCAGGGTTCTATTTTAGGATATGTTCCGCAGTCCCGGCAAATTGACCCTGAAACCCCGTTACGGGCGTGGGACTTCGTAAGTTTTGGTTTGCCTCATAAATTCAGGCCCTGGTTGACCGATCAGGATCGGAAGATTGTAAAGAATGCCTTGGAACTGACTGATTCCGAGAAATATGCTTATAAGCCGATTGGAAAATTATCCGGCGGAGAGAGGCAGCGTTTATATTTGGCGCAAGCACTTGTTAAAAAACCTAAAATTTTATTATTAGATGAACCGACTTCTAATTTGGATCCTGCCGCTCAAGAGAAGGTTACGGCGGTGGTAAACCGTATTTGCAGAGAAGAGGGAATTAGCATTTTGTTTGTCAGTCATGATGTTAATTTGGTTGGACAATACGCTGATCGAATACTATATCTCACTCCCGGGCATTATGCACTTGGAACGGCAGATGAAATCATCCAGGCTCCCGTTTTGTCGAAATTATATGGTTTTCCTATTGAGACGGTCCAAATCGGATCAAAAGTTTTCATGTCATCAGCGGATGTTACAGAAAATGTTCCCTCAATTTGTTTCCATCACGAAGTTAATTAGGAGAAAATGAGACGATGTTTGAATATGATTTCATGCAGCATGCGTTTTTGGCAGGAACAGCCGTAGCTATTATGTGCGGTGCAATCGGTGTATATGTTATCGCCAGAGGGCTTTCCTTTATCGCCCATACTTTTTCCCATATTGGATTTTCAGGTGCGGCATTCGCTGTTTACATAGGCTGGAATCCTTTATATGGCCTGCTTTTTTTTACGTGTGCCAGCGCGCTGACGATTGGCCAACTTGGGGTCAAGGTTTTTCGAAGGGATGCCTCCATAAACGTGGTGCTTAGTATATGTTTAGGATTAGGATTATTATTTTTATCTATGACCAATAAACAATCCACGGAAGTATTTTCCCTGTTGTTTGGTAGTGTGGTAGGGATTAGCGCGCAAGACGTACGGCAAATTGCGGGGTTGTCAATTGGCGTTCTTATTTTTCTTATCATCGGTTTTAAAATGCTTACTTTTGATTCTTTTGACCCGCTTGGGTCACAGGCGGCCGGATTGCCTGTACGGTTTATTTCCGTTAGTTTTCTGCTGCTGATGGCTATCGCTGTTTCCGAGGCCGTTCAGATTATCGGCGCGCTTCTTGTATTTACATTGATGACCATACCGGCAGCTTCCGCCCGGTATCTAACCCAATCTGTTTTCAAAATGATTCTTGTTTCTTCTTTTATAGCTGTGGTCGGGGTCTGGGGAGGACTTTCATTGGGATATTATACAAACCTTCCTGTGAGTTTCTTTATTACAGCTATTGAAGGTGTCATTTATTTTATGGCCTTAGGTTGGGATCGCTTACGCGAACGTATGACTGTACCTGAAACAAATAAAGCAAATAAAACAAATTAATGGGGAGGAATCATCGTTAATGGATAAGAAAAATCGTACCTTCATTAGGTTTATAACCGGTTGTTTGTTGACTTTGACTGCGGTATTTCCCCTGTCCGGATGCGGACAATCTACCGCGCCTAATACCGGCGATCAGAAACAACCCTCAGCAGCGAATTCTCCTCAATCTGCTTCATCTAAAGCGCCCGATGGCAAAATTAAAGTTGTTGCTGCCGAGAATTTTTATGGAGAAGTGGCACAAGCAGTAGGTGGGGATCAGGTTGAGGTCCAGTCCATTTTAACGAATCCAAACGTGGATCCGCATGATTATGAACCGACACCCGACGCTTCAAAAACCGTAAATGACTCCCAGCTTGTTATTTATAATGGGATTGGGTACGACAGTTGGATGGATAAACTTCTAAAAGCCAGCTCTACTTCAAAAGGAAAGTCGATCATTAATGTAGGAAGTGACTTAGCGGGTAAGAAAGAGGGAGATAATCCTCACGTATGGTACGATCCGAATACCATACCTAAGGTAGCTGCCGCTATTGCCGACGATTTGGCTAAACTTAACCCAGGCCAGGCCCATTCATTTAAGCAAAGAGCAGATCAATATATTGCTTCATTAAGCCCGCTGAAAAACCAGGTGGAAAAACTCAAAAAGTCAGAGGGCGTTTCAATTGATGTCTCTGAACCGGTATTCGATTATATGGCTAAAGCGTTGAATTTTAAAGTGAACAACCCAACCTTTGCAAAATCGATTGAAGAGGGGAACGACCCGTCTCCAAGAGATATCGGCCAAATACAAAGTGATATACAAGGGAAAAAAGTTAAGATGTTTATTGTGAACAGCCAGGCGCAAAACTCTACCATATCAACGATTGTTGATTTGGCAAAATCCTCCGGTGTTCCAATCGTACAGGTGACGGAAACAGAACCCATGGGTAAGGATTATCTTCAATGGATGGTAGGCCAGTTACAGGACGTTGAGAAAGCTCTAAATGTAAAATAATAAGAAGAAAGCCGGCAAACCACTCTAAAACATATAGATGGTCACCGGCTTTTTGTAACTGTGGATTTTTAACTTAGAACTTCTATTGGTGTGTGAATCGATAGGACGGTTAAAAGGTCAGGGGATTCCGCCATATCTCCATCGAGAGAACAATGCCAACCAGAACGAAATTCGTTAAGAGCGAACTGCCCCCGTAAGAAACAAAAGGCAGGGTAATACCGGCGACCGGCATAATAGACAGGTTCATCCCGATGTTTTCAAAGATTTGAAAGGAGAACATTCCCACCACTCCGGCGATAAAATAACTGGAAAAATAATCAGCCGCATGGGTGGCGACCAAAATCATTCGCTGCAGCAGTAAGAAAAAAAGGAAGATGAGAATGCTTGAGCCAATGAAACCGAATTGTTCAGCTATCGCAGAAAAAATAAAATCGGTCCACTGTTCGGGAATCCAGTTCCCCTGTGTTTGCGTTCCTTTTAACAATCCTTCTCCCAATAATCCGCCGGAGCCAACCGCAATTTTTGCCTGTGTTACCTGGTATCCTGCTCCCTTTTGTAACGCCTCAGGGCTAATAAAGGTAACCAGTCGTCCTTTTTGATAACTTTTTATCGGCAGCTTATCAATGAAATGAATCGATTGATCAGGAAATACGGCTTTTGCCAGAAAGAGGCTGCTTCCGAGAATGAATCCGATAACAAGAAAAAGGATAAATTGCCGTTTTTCCAGAAATAGAATCATCATGGAACCGACGATGCCCAATAACACGAGAGCCTGGCCCAGCGCAGGCTGCTTTAAAATAAGAGCAAAGGGAACTCCAACGATAAGCATAATGAACCCGAAATGCTTCCACCCGAAACTCTCATTCTTCTCTTTCGCCTTTTCCATGTAACTTGATATGACCATAATAATAAAAAGCTTTGCAAATTCAGACGGCTGAATTTGAAATCCGGAAATAATAATCCAACTATGCGATCCATTGACCGATGGAAAGGCAAATACGACAAGCAGCAGTACAAGACTGAGGACATACCCCGCCCATGGTATCGTTTTTTTCAGGGCTCGATAATTAAATAGCATCACTGCAATCATTACGATATAAGATAAAACCTGCCAGATTATTTCCTTGATATACGTATTTTGCAAGCCGGTTCTCGTAATGGTCGCTGAATAAATGGCTATCGTGCAAAAGATAGAAATGCCAATCAACGAGAACAGCAGGATTATATCCACTTTTCTTAGGCGGCGCTGTAATGGTGTATGTGTTTTCATCATTTCACCTTTTTATTAAGATGTGCGGGTGCGAACGAGTTTATAGAAAAAACGTAGAATGGCAACGGCCACGATAAACAAAATGACATAACTTACGGGATGGAAATACGGCTCGACTGATTGCCAGTTCTGTCCGAGTTTTAGCCCGAAATACGTAAGAGCAATATTCCAGGGAATGCACCCGAACAGGGTAAACATCAGGAATTTAGAAAAATTCATCCGTGCGACGCCTGCCGGTAGGGAAATAAACGTGCGAATGACCGGTAAAATTCGGCCGAAAAAGACGGCCCATTCACCGTACCGTGCAAACCAACTCTCCGCTTTCGCCAAGTGGCCAACATTTAGTAAAACATATTTGCCATACTTCTCAAGAAAAGCCCGGCCGACATAGGAGCCAATCCAATAGATTAAGACAGAACCGACTACATTGCCAAGAACGCCGGCTGACACAACACCCCAGAACGTTAATGTTCCGCGTGCAGCCAGAAACCCGCCGAAAAGCAGGATCACTTCACTTGGAAGAGGAATACAGGCGCTTTCTAGAGCCATTGACAGAAAGATGCCTATATTACCAAACGATGAAATGATATGTGTGACAAAGGATGTAAGTCCTTCCACTAAATGATGCAATTTACTGTTCTCCCCTTCTTGTTAAAAATATAGTGCCAAGTTTTCTTTGGTGTAATTTAAGTGTTTCAACGCAATCAAGTAAAGGGACTTGAAATAGGGGAGGAAAGTTCGCCCTATATGGATAATCCAAAAAAAGGATGGTTGTCAGAATAAACAGGGGGGGCGTAGTCAGTATGAACTGGGATGGTCTATTTAATCCGTTTGCATTGGTTTTGCTAACATTTACCGTTTAGGAACTTACTATTGTATTGCTTTCTTTTATCACTACATCATATTGTAATTCTGGTAAATAAAGAAGTTAATATGTTTTTTTAACCTGTGAACAAATTTTGAACCTTACTGATTAAGTGAAATAAATCACATTTTTCTCTTGCATAATTCTCTACAATGACAATAACAAAAAGCATCAAGTAGTAGTTGTGTCCAAGGCCTTAAAGTAGCAGAGAGAAAAAAACCTTTGGAAGAGGGGTATGTACAATGATAAATCAGAAAGGTCAAACATCAGCTCTTGTTATGTCGACCGTTGCGATGGCGATTGCCTTCGCTGTTTGGGCCAGTTTATCTCCTATAGCTTCCCAGCTGCAAGAACTGTTTCATTTGACAGGATTTCAAAAAAGCGTTCTTGTGGCGACTCCGGTTTTACTCGGTTCCGTTATGAGGATTCCACTGGGAATTATGACCGACAAGTTTGGCGGAAAGAAAATGTACACCTATTTAATGTTGTTCATCCTTATTCCGCTCATTGGCATCAGTTTGGCGAACAGTTATGTCTCTTATTTGTTTTGGGCCTTCTTTATTGGGATGGCCGGCACCAGTTTTGCCATTGCCATCGCGTATGTATCTCGCTGGTATCCGGCTGAAAAGCAGGGAACTGTGCTAGGGATTACAGGGATGGGGAATATCGGTACCGCGATAGCAGGGTTTGCCGTTCCTTCCATTGCGAAAGCGTATGGCGTTCACAGCGTATTTCTTGTTCTTGCTGTTGCCGTTTTTGTTACAACATTAATCTTTTGGTTTACCACAAAGGAATTGCCAAGACCTGCCGAGGTAAAAACGTTCAAGCAGGCATTGTCTGTAGTGAAGTTTAAAAATACGTGGATTCTTTCGGCTTTCTATTTCTTAACGTTTGGCAGCTTTGTTGCTTTTAGTATGTACCTGCCGACTCTTTTGCAGGATTTATTTAAAATATCCCCGGTGGATGCCGGTCTGCGCGCTGCAGGATTTGTCATCATTGCAACCTTGCTTCGTCCTGTCGGGGGGAACCTTGCAGATAAAATCGGCGGCGGACGTATCCTTACCATTATCTTTCTTCTCATGGCTGTATGCGGAGTACTCATCGCATTTACACCAAGCAGTATGGTCGGGTTCTCTGTCGGATGTCTTGCGATTGCCGTTCTTGCCGGTGTGGGTAACGGAGCCGTGTTTAAAATCGTGCCGACTGTATTTCCTGGAAATACAGGAGCTGTCACCGGATTTGTTGGCGCAGCAGGCGGTCTGGGCGGCTATTTCCCACCGCTTATTATGGGGACGGTAAAAGATATGACGGGAAATTACTTTATGGGATTTATCTTCTTCGTTGCCTTCGCTCTTTTCTGCTTGCTATTGAATAAGAGATTTTTCGACTCAAAGAGTAGAAACGGAAGCACCACTGCTGTTAAAAGCAAAGCCGTGTGAAACAGAAATGATGTTTAACTAAAACTCTTAGATAAACTCCAGTGAGCTCTATCAATCAGGTGAGTGCTCACTCGGTATAAGCCCGCTTTGCATGAAGAATTTAAAATCAGGGAACTTCCCTAAGGATATCGGGGAGTTCCCTGATGTCGAAAATCGTCGGTAATAGATAGATTTTGTAGTATAGAAACCAAAATAGATTTGATGAAAACAGATAGATTTAGGAAAGGAATCTTGATTATGAAAAAAAAATCCTCCCCTTTTCTGAAGAAATTAAATTTCTTTAAACCCCGTGAACATTATTCGGATGGATGGAGTGAATTATCGCCTAAAGATCGCGAGTGGGAAAAAGTTTACCGCCGCCGCTGGCAGCATGATAAAGTCGTTCGGACCACCCACGGCGTGAACTGCACCGGCTCATGCAGCTGGAAAGTGTTTGTGAAGGGTGGGATTATTACCTGGGAAAATCAACAAACCGATTATCCGACAACAGGGCCCGATATGCCTGATTTCGAACCGCGTGGATGTCCGCGTGGCGCCAGCTTTTCCTGGTATGTTTACAGTCCGCTGCGCGTTAAATACCCGTATATCAGGTCAGTGCTGCTGAATCTTTGGCGGGAAGCGCTGAAGGAGACCAATAATCCGGTTGAAGCATGGAAACGCATCGTAGAAAACCCGGAAAAAACAAAACAATATAAATCAGTTCGTGGTAAGGGTGGGTTCGCCCGTGCGTCCTGGGCCGAAGTTAATCAGATCATCTCCGCCTCCATGATTTACACGATTGAAAAATACGGTCCGGATCGGATTGCCGGCTTTACGCCGATCCCGGCTATGTCCATGGTCAGTTATGCGGCAGGCGCCCGCTTCCTCTCTCTTGTCGGTTCTCCGATGCTTAGTTTTTATGACTGGTATGCGGACCTTCCTCCGGCTTCCCCGCAAATCTGGGGCGATCAAACGGACGTGCCGGAGAGCAGCGACTGGTACAACGCCGGCTATATTATGATGTGGGGCTCAAACGTGCCGTTGACGCGTACGCCGGACGCACACTTTATGACAGAGGTGCGCTACAAAGGAACGAAAGTGGTTTCCGTAAGCCCTGACTATGCGGAAAGCGTGAAATTCGCCGACAACTGGCTCGCACCAAATCCGGGGTCGGACGGAGCTCTGGCACAGGCGATGACGCATGTCATTCTTAAAGAATTCTATGTTGACCAGGAAACGGAGTATTTTACGGATTACGCAAAGAAATATACCGATTTACCTTACTTAATTACATTGAAGAAGCAAGGAAACAGCTTTGTCACAGACCGTTTCCTTCTGTCGAGTGATCTTGGCATGTCACTGCAAAATGCCGATTGGAAACCTGTTGTCCTGGACGAAAATACAAACGAAATCGTCGTACCGAATGGAAGTATCGGACACCGCTGGGCAGACCATGGGAAGTGGAATCTCAAACAAGAAGATGATAATGGGAATATTTACCGACCTGTTCTTTCATTGCTTGGAGGGGAAGATGACGTTTTACCTGTCGATTTTCCATATTTTGAGGACGCAGAGCGGGGAACTATACAGCGTGGTGTTCCGGTCAAGCAAATCGACCGTGCAGGCGATACCGTATATGTGACCACGGTATTTGATTTAATGCTGGCCAATTATGGGGTGAATCGGAACTTACCGGGAGATTATCCGGCGGGTTATACCGATCCGAAGCCGTATACCCCGACATGGCAGGAACAGCAAACAGGCGTTGACGCAAACCTTGTTATTCAAATTGCCCGTGAGTTCGCCCAGAACGCTGTGGATACAAAAGGTCGTTCGATGATTATTATGGGAGCGGGCATCAATCACTGGTTTAACAGTGATACCATTTACCGTGCCGTCTTAAATCTCGTTTTGTTAACGGGTTCACAAGGGGTCAACGGGGGCGGTTGGGCCCATTATGTCGGCCAGGAAAAATGTCGTCCGATTGAAGGCTGGTCAACCATTGCTTTCGGCCGTGATTGGTCAATGCCTCCCCGTCACCAAAACGCGACTTCGTTCTATTATTTTGCAACAGACCAGTGGAGATATGACCAGCTTCCGATGAATCAACTTTCTTCCGCTACTGTGGACAAACCAAGATACCAGCATGCTGCCGATTATAATGTAATGGCGGTGCGCTTGGGCTGGCTGCCTTCTTATCCACAGTTTGACCGCAATTCTCTCGACTTGTATGAACAGGCACAGAGCCAGGGAGCCAAACACCCGGAAGAAGTAACGCAGTATATCGTAAACGAATTAAAAGAGAAAAACATGCATTTTGCCGTAGAAGACCCGGATAACCCGGTGAACCATCCCAAAATGTTGTTTGTATGGCGCTCAAATCTGCTTTCCAGTTCGGGGAAGGGACATGAGTATTTCCTTAAGCATCTGCTGGGAACATCGAACGGTGTGCTGTCTGAGGAGAACACTGAACACAGGCCGACCGAAGTCAAATGGCATGAAAAGGCACCGGAAGGAAAGCTGGATTTGCTGGTGAGTTTAGATTTCAGGATGGCCGGAAACGCCCTGCACTCCGACATTGTTTTGCCTGCTGCAACCTGGTATGAAAAACACGATTTAAGCAGTACCGATATGCACCCGTTCGTACATCCGTTCAATCCGGCCATTCATTCACCATGGGAAGCAAAATCCGATTGGGACATTTTCAAAGGACTTGCGCAAAGCTTTTCCGATATGGCGAAAGACTATTTGCCCGAACCAAAAACGGACATTGTAACCGTTCCATTGATGCACGATTCACCGGAAGAATTAGCACAGCCATTCGGTAAAGTGCTTGACTGGAGTAAAGGAGAAGTAGAACCGATCCCAGGAAAGACCATGCCGAAGCTCGTGTTTGTCGAACGGGATTACACGAAAATTTATGACAAGTATACATCGGTGGGGCCGCTGGTAGAGAAAAATCCAATCGGAGCGCACGGGATATCATTTTCAGTGAAAGAACAATATGAAGAATTGAAGAAAATCAACGGAACCGTTGAAAAGGAAGGAATTGCCCAGGGGCTGCCCCGCCTTGAAACCGGCCGTGATGCGGCGGAAACGATGCTGCGGCTCTCCAGCGCCACGAACGGCAAAATTGCCATGAAAGCCTGGGAGGCAGAGGAAAAGAAAACAGGAGTTCCATTAAAGGATCTGGCGGAAGACCGGGCTGCTGAACACTTTACGTTTGCTGATATTACGGTGCAGCCAAAACAGGTCATCCCAACTCCTGTATTCAGCGGTTCCAATAAAGGAGAACGGCGGTATTCGCCTTTTACCACGAGCATTGAACGTTTGGTTCCTTTCCGTACGTTAACAGGGCGCCAGCACTTTTATCTGGACCACGAGATTCTGCTGGAATATGGCGAAGGATTCCCGATTTATAAACCGACGCTGCCGAAAACGGTGTTTGAGCCAAAGGATCGTCAGCCGGAGTCCAAAGAAAAAGATATCGTGCTGCGGTATTTGACTCCCCATGGAAAATGGAACATTCACAGCATGTATCAAGATAATTTGCACATGCTCACCCTGTTCCGCGGCGGGCCGAACGTATGGATCAATAATAAAGACGCCGAAGCAGCCGGTATTAAAGATAATGATTGGATTGAAGTGTTCAACCGCAACGGGGTTGTAACGGCAAGGGCGGTTGTTAGCCACCGGATGCCGCGCGGTACCGTCTATATGTACCATGCGCAGGACCGGCACATTAACGTACCGGGTTCGACGATTACAAATGAACGCGGCGGTACGCATAACAGCCCGACCAAAATTCATTTGAAGCCGACGCAAATGATCGGCGGATATGCACAGTTAAGTTACGGATTTAATTACTACGGACCGATTGGAAATCAGCGGGACCTGTATGTAGTGGTGAGGAAAATGAAAGAGGTGACCTGGCTTGAAGATTAAAGCGCAAATGGCAATGGTCATGAATCTGGACAAATGCATCGGTTGTCACACATGCAGTGTGACATGCAAAAACACCTGGACAAATCGTCCGGGTGCAGAATACATCTGGTTTAACAACGTGGAAACGAAACCTGGTGTCGGGTACCCTGTCGAATGGGAAAATCAGGAGAAGCACAAAGGCGGCTGGGTCCTTAAAAATGGAAAGCTGGAACTGCGTGCAGGGGATAAGATGACAAAGATGGCGAACATCTTTCACAACCCTGATTTGCCGACGATGGATGATTATTATGAGCCGTGGACATATGATTACGAAAGATTAATAAACAGCCCGCAGAAAAAACACCAGCCGGTCGCCCGCCCGAAGTCGGTCGTTACCGGCGAATATATGGATCTTCAGTGGGGACCTAACTGGGAAGATAACCTCGCCGGCGGGAATGTAACAGGACAGCGTGATCCTAACGTTGTTAAGATGGAAGAGTCCATCCGGTTGGAGTTCGAGCAAACATTTATGATGTATTTGCCGAGGATTTGCGAACACTGTTTAAATCCGTCCTGCATGGCTTCCTGTCCTTCCGGAGCCATTTATAAGAGGGATGAAGACGGAATCGTACTCGTTGACCAGGAAGCATGCCGCGGCTGGCGCTTCTGTATGTCTGGCTGCCCGTACAAGAAAATTTATTTCAACTGGCAAACGCAAAAAGCGGAAAAATGCACCTTCTGTTTTCCACGGATTGAAGCCGGATTGCCAACGGTTTGTTCCGAAACATGCACCGGCCGCATTCGATACATTGGGCTGCTGCTGTATGATGCGGATCGTGTCGAGGAAGTCGCATCCACACAGGATGAGAAGAACTTGTATAAGGAACAGTTGAGTATTTTCCTCGATCCGGAAGACCCGGTTGTGATTGAACAGGCAGGGAGAGATGGAATTCCTGACGACTGGCTGGAAGCGGCCCGTAAGTCACCTGTATATAAGCTGGCCATTAAATACGGCGTTGCGCTCCCGCTGCATCCGGAATACAGGACGCTGCCGATGGTCTGGTATATTCCGCCGCTCAGCCCGATTATGAATGTATTCGAAGGAAAAGGCAGCGCATTTGACTGGGAAGGGATTTTCCCGGCGATTGACCAGATGCGGATTCCCGTCGAGTACTTGGCTAATTTGTTGACCGCCGGTAATACGAAAGTGATTCGTCTTGTATTAGGCAAAATGGCAGCGATGCGCCATTATATACGTGCGGTCAGCACAGGAAAAGAGGCCGATTTAAATATGATTACGTCCCTTGGCATGACGGAAGAAACACTGAAAGAAATGTACCGACTGCTTGCGATTGCCAAATATGAAGACCGCTTTATCATTCCGCCTGCTCATAAAGAAAATGGAATGGATTTGTACTATCAACAGGGAATGGCCGGCTATGATTTTGGAGGATGCCAGTCCTGTGAAGTGGGAGGTTACGAGGGTGACAACGAATTCTTCTATCCTTCATTTAACACCAGAGACGGAAGATAGCCAGCGTACCCTTCAGCTTATTTCATTGCTGCTGCAATATCCGTCTGAAGAGTGGTTGGGCGCAGATGATGTACGCGAAGAAGTAAACGGTCTGGTAAATAAGGATATCCGGCAGCTTCTTAACGGCTTTGTTGACTATCTTGAAGCTCACAGTTTGGAAGAGTTGACGATAAACTATGTCGAAACGTTTGATTTCAACGCGAAAACAAATCTTTATTTAACGTATTTAGCCGCCGGTGAAGAAAGAGAGAGAGGCCAAATTCTCATTTCGCTCAAAGAAATTTACGCGGAAGCCGGCTTCGATATGACAACAAGTGAACTTTCAGATTATGTCCCATTGTTTCTGGAGTTTATTTCGATTGCACCTTTGGAAATGGCACGTGACATGTTACAGGACTTTACAGGGCCGCTGGACATCTTGCAGTCCGAACTGGAAACAGCGAAAAGCCCGTATTCAAAGGTCATGCAAGCATGCCTGATTGCGATCGACCAAATGATTAAGTAATGGGGGTGGGACTATGAATTATGGGAGCCAATTTCTATGGGTCGTTTACCCGTATTTGATGCTAACCGTTTTCCTGGTAGGACATATTTATCGGTATAAGACAGATCAGCTTTCATGGACCGCCAAATCAAGCGAGTTTTTGGAAAAGAAACAGCTGCGGTTGGGAAGCATGCTGTTTCATATCGGCATTTTCCTTGTGCTTGGCGGTCACCTTGTGGGGCTGCTCGTTCCAAAATGGGCGCTTGAAAACATGGGCGTCACCGAAGAACTCTACCACAAAGGTGCTGTATACGGCGGAGGTCTGGTAGGGATCGTTACACTGGCGGGCATTGCGATACTGCTATTCCGGCGCGTGACAGTTACACGCGTCCGGGTGACCAGCAGCATCAGTGATATTTTGGTAGCGGTGTTGCTGCTTATCGTGATTGGGATGGGTGTATATAACACGTTGGGATATAATTTACTTGTTGGAGAATATGACTATCGGGAAACGATTGCACCCTGGATTAGAGGGCTACTGACGTTTACTCCGAATCCTTCTCTTATGGACGGAGCACCGTTATTCTTTAAGATGCACGTTATCTTTTCGTTTGCGATTTTTGGGATTTGGCCATTTACCCGTTTGGTCCATGTTTGGAGTTTTCCTATTGAATACTTTCGGAGAAGCTATATTGTATACCGGAGCAGAAACCCTGAAAAAGTATTTCATGTCAAGTGAGAGAACCGGCAGGATGTCAAACGTTTGGAGGAATAAACAATGGAAAGTCTAGAGAATATTGAGTCGGAACTCAGTGAACTTAGACGTTTGACTGCCGCAGACTTTGTGGCGTTGCCAGTTTGAATCAGAATGATTAAACCATTCGGTGGAAATACGTATCCGGAAATCGAAATCAGCGCTATAAACGCATCATACTTCGGCCGGGAAAAGGGATAGCCGGGGAAGTGATGCGCTCCGGAAGACCGATTGTTCTCGATTCCTTCTCGCCCAAAAGTAGAGATGACCCGCGGGAATATCCCATTCTTCTCGCGGAAAACCTGACATCCGTCGTAGGGGTTCCGATTATGTTCCACGAATGCGTTTTAGGAGTTCTTCTCATCGGATGCAGAAGTGCCAGATTATTTGATGCGGAAGTGGTGGATCTGATGCTTGATTTCGAGTAAAAGTGATTGAAGTTGCATCTATATCGAGGTATGATGATTGTAATAATCAGTCCTTTAAATTATACTTACATCGATAACGGCAAACTTACTGAAAGGTAAGGGCGCAAAGCCACGGGTCTAAGGTTATGCGGACTATGACAGCCGGGTTACCGAAAAAGTAATACTTTTTTGTTAGTATGAAAGGTACCGGTGGCTATTCTCTTCTTGAATAGCCACTTTTTTATATTTGTCCGGTTCTACATGACTAATACTAGTAAGACAGGGAAAAGGGTGGAAAAACGTGCGAATGATTCATATCTCACAATATGACCAGAATAAGATGGAGTTGGCAAAACCGGTCTACGACGGAAAACGAAGAATTCTCTTGGCGGCAGGCAGAACAATTCATCCTGTGTACTTAGAAAAGCTGAAAGAGTTGAAAATATCGACTTTAATCGTGGAAGATATGGAGTCTACCGGTATTACGTTGGAAGAAATGGTGGACATGCCCACGTGGATGGATGCCATCGAAATTGTCCGGGATGTATACGAAAACGTTGCATCCAATAAACCAATTCCTCTCGTAGCAATTCAAAAAATGGTAAGTAAATTGGTAGCTGAAGTCAAACAAAGAAGAATTATTCTATTATTTCCTACCTCCTCCCTTCCGATTGAGTTATTTCCTTATGCCCATGCTGTCAATGTTACACTGCTCTCTTTGCAGGTCGCCAGGCATTTACAATACAACGAGTTGCAGCTGCACGATTTGGCTATCGGCTGTTTGCTTCATGATATCGGCAAGGCACACGGGCGTGAATCGGAAAAACATTGTGAAGCGGGATTTTCTATTTTGCGAAAAATGCGGGAAATTAGTTTGCTTTCCGCGCACATTGCCTATCAGCATCATGAAACGATGGATGGAAAAGGATATCCGCGCGGCATTCGTGGGGAAGAATTTCTTGAATTTGCCCAAATTTGCGCAGTGACCAACCTTTTTGAAAATTTTATTTCGGTTCAGCACATGCCGCCCCATGAGGCGATTGAAAGAATCATGGCATTGAGTGGGAGTGCGTATCTGCCATCTATTATTGAAGCTTTTGTGAGAAAAGTTCCAGCTTATCCGCCGGGAACAAAACTGTTGCTGCATAATGGTGAAGAAGCGATCGTCACACAGATTACCACACATATGCAGCGTCCGGTTGTACGGATTTTTTCCACCGATAAAGAAATCTCCCTCGCTGACAATCCGACCATCGTGGTAAAAGGCCTGGCGCACAGTGTGTAACCGCGGCGTCAGCCACATTTCTTCGCAACAGGGACGTTTATTTCTTCCTGCAGGACTTTTTTCATTATATAATCAATTGTGACTTTGTTTTTGTATGTATTAGAGATGCCATAGAATGTTAAAATAATTGTAACGGGAACATGCTGTTTCCAATGTACAAAAAGATAAAAAAAGCTTTATAATTATATTCTGGTATTATACAACGCCCTCATGAGACTCACCCTACACAAAATTACGGATTATAAGCGAGTGATTTTATGAAAATAAAAAGCCACGGCCCTATACAAGAACAAAAAATAGCCTCCAATCTCACGGTTGGAGGCTATTTATTTTCTTTCCCTTGGGAAAGAAAGATTGAGAGGGGGAAGAACGTTGGGCGCAGATAAAAAAGCTTCACTGGTGGCGGGATGGATTAGTTTAATCAGCAATATATTTCTTACCATTATTAAGATATGGGTAGGTGTTCTATTTAATAGTCAGGTGCTTGTAGCAGACGGAGTCCACAATGCGGCTGATGTGGCAGCATCGATCGCGTCTCTTGGCTCCATGAGAATATCGGGCAGGCCTGCAGACGAAGATCACCCGTATGGTCATGGTAAAGCGGAAGTGATTGCTTCCGGTATTGTCGCTGTGATTCTTGCGCTTGCTGCCGTTATGATTGCATATAAATCTATAGAGACATTATTTAAACCGGCTGTAACAGAAAGTATCCTTGCCCTCGTTGCAGCATTTATCTCACTGGCCTGGAAGCAGGCTCTCTACATGTACACGTTTCGCGTGGGGAAAAAAGTTAGAAGTAAAGGGCTGCTCGCTACAGCTTATGATCACCTTGCTGACGTTTATGCCTCCTTGGCTGCCGTGCTCGGGATTGGAATAGCATTGGTTGGTAATTATTTATATATACCTTTTACTTCCTACGGGGATCCGATTGCAGGGATTATCGTTGCTTTCTTTATTATCAAACTGGCGATGAACATGGGGAAAGAATCGATTGATATCCTGATGGAAGGAATCATATCGGAAGAAAAAATGGCGGAATTTGCGGCGCTCGTCCGCGATATTCCGCAGGTAAAAAGGATTGACCGGCTTCGGGCACGCGAACACGGGCATTATGTCCTTGTGGATGTCCGGGTAAGCGTTCCTGGCAACCTTACGATTCAAGAGGGCCATGATGTGAGCCGGCAGATTAAATATAAAATTATGGAGGCTGACAAAGATGTGCAGGAAGTACTCATCCACTTGAATCCCTGGTATGACGAGGATGCGGAGTGAGAACCGGTTTCTTACCCCTTACTGCCGGGTATGTAATCATTAGAAACCGTCACCATATTGAAATATTGATCATGTTTGAGTAAAATATCGATATAAGCAAATGAGCGCTCCTCATTTGTTTGCCTATGATTCATAGGATGGGAGAAACCATTCCGAGTTTGATGAATAAAGTAGAATAGAATGAAAGACAGAAAGAAAGAAGGGTATATCGTTGATTAAAAAATGGGTGTCCCTTATTATAATAGGCGTGATGGTGCTTGCTCCCGCTTCCGCTTATGCAAAGGGATTTAGCGGTGGGTCATACAGCAAAGGAAGTTCATACAGCCGGAGTTATAGTGGAGGGTCTTCCTCGATCCACAGTGGAAGCTCTTCAAGTGGTACGTACCATTCAGGATACCGCTCTCCCTCTTCAAACGTAGGGCGCAGCAACAGTTTAAACAATAACGGCTACAATTACTCAAACAACTCGAATCGGACAACGGGTGGCTTTTGGTCCCATGCAGCGGCTTTTGGAGCAGGGACATTCATTGGCAGCATGCTTCATCCATTTGGCGGTGGGTATGGATACGGGATGGGCGGATTTCACTCGTTCTCCCTCATAGGCTTATTGGTTGACCTTATCATATTGTGGATCGTGTTTAAGGTGATAGGCAGATTATTTTTCAGACGTTATTAATGGTTAATGGGTTAATGGTAGAAGTATTGGAAGCCGATGAATTGCTACTTCTTAGTCATTCATCGGCTTTTATTTGATCGCAGCGGTACTTCGATATGGAGTCGATTCAAAATAAAATTATCGTTTTTAACCGATAACACCCCTGTAAAGGATTTTGTAAACGGCAAAAAATTGATATAATAAAGGGGATGCTATTATTTTTTTGTGCGAAATATTAAGTGATTTAAACTAAATGAGAGGGAGGAACGTATGGATTTACTTAATGAGGTTTTTAAATTGTCGGATGATATCTTCTCATTAGGTCTTGATCCGACTGAGTTTGTCATCTACTGTTATTTAATAAAGATTTTTAACGATGGAAATGCGAAAATATTCTCTACCATCAGGAAAATTGCCACGGTTTGTAATATAAACAAGAATACGGCTGAAAAGAAAATCAAGAGTCTAGAGGAAAAGGGCGTTATTAAAATTCATAAATATAAAAACAAAAATTACTATGAATTACTTCCTGTTACACATATTTTACGGGAGAAACATTTAGTTCTTACCCATAATGTTAACGCACGTATATAAGCGATTTTTCATTTTTATATAAAGAAAGCCGGCCCAGGGAAATTCAATAGCCGGCTTTCTCTACATTTAATGCTCGTGATGGTGCACATGGGTATCGGAACCGTCATCACAGCAGAGCAAAGATTCCTTATGAGAATGACTTTTGTCTTCAGGTTGGATGGTAACGTGGCTAATCCCCAGATGTATCAGCTCATGTTCAATGTCCCGCAGAATTAATTGGCTTTCACGCAGGGTCATATTCCCGTCGAGAACGATATGGCAGGAAAGTGCATTCTTGCCGCTTGTAATACTCCAGATATGCAGATCATGAATATTATCGACTCCTTTGATGGAACGAATTTTGTCCGCGATTTTTTGAATGTTAATACCTTGTGGTGTCCCCTCCATTAATACTACAAGGGTCTGCTTCACAATTTTCCACGCTCCAAAAGCGATGAGGACGGCAATCAGAATGCTTAGTATCGGATCAACGGAGTACCAGCCGGTCAGCGAAATAATAATCCCGCCGATGATGACGCCTGCGGAAGCGGCAGCATCCCCCAGCATGTGCAGCACCGCGCTTCTTACATTAATATTATCTTCTTTCGTAAGTCCAAGGCCCAGATAGAGGTTTACCACCAATCCAACGCCTGCGCTTACGAACATCCATGTACTTTCAACAGGTTGTGGGTGTTGAAAGCGGTGATAAGCTTCCCACCCAATCAGCAGGGCGATAACGATAAGGGTAACGGCGTTGATAAAGGCGGCCAGGATTCCCGAACGGTGATACCCGTAAGTCATGTTTTCGCTCGGGGGCTTTAATGTTAAATTCAAAGCGTACCAGGAAAGACCAATGGCTATAATATCGGTGAACACATGCCCCGCATCGGACAAAAGGGCCAGACTGTGGGATAGGAAACCTCCCGCAAGTTCAACAAGCAAAATAATGACAGTAAGAAAGAAAGCCCACTTCATTTTTCCCACGGGTGCGTGCGAATGGAAAATGTCATCGTGACTATGATGATCATGAGAATCGTGGGAATGATGGTGGTCTCTTATGGTAAAAGAATGTTCACCCGTATCATCGTAATTTTTAGGGTCGTGATTGTCCACCAAGAATGTTTTCTCCTTCCCTGTTAATGGATGGCGCCGAATACGCCTTCTTGTATCATATAATATATGAGTTCTACTTTCTACATAACATTATGGTTTACTTGAAGTTAAACCGTGCCGGACAGCATAAGCAGCTAACTGTACGCGGTTTTCCAGATACGTAAGCCAGTAATCATCGGGAAGAGAGCGAAGGTTAAAAATTGCCTGCCGTATATGATTATCGATAGCGGACACCGCTCCCCCGATAATCAGCGTTGGGAGGCGAGCGGTAATAAATAGACTGTTCCACTTTTACAGTGGGTACGGTTTTTTTGAGTGTCATCATCTGCTGCCTGCACTACGGAACCAAAATGAAAAGAAATACATACTTGTAGAAGTAAATACACATAAATAAAACTGCATCGATCATCACATACCATGATGAAAGGAAACAACCAAATTGAAAATGTTTACAAAAATTTGGTCCCTGTTAGACTGGCTTTATTTTTATTGTTCCAATTTATCTTATGTAAACAGACAGGAAAAAAATATCTTCCGCGTCAAACTTATCACCTATCGTGGAAAAAGCCTCTGCTTATCAAACGGGGCCTTTATCCATCCCAATGATGTGCTCCTTAAAATCCACCTGCATAACAGCTTGCTTATGAAAGAAATGGTCAATATAAAAAATGATATTAAACGTGCTTTTTATGTATACAGTCGGGTGGAAACATCACTGCCCGGGCTGGCGGTATTTATTTCCCGCCATCCGAAAAAAGACATTATTAGAGGTGTTATCGGGATTACCCTGTTATCGCGTGGAGTTAGCCGTCTTGGATTCGAAGTGAAGGACATCACTAACCCTTATTATAAGAAGTTAAAGCAATTGTATATGAAACCGATGTTCATCTTATGTTATCTGGATAAGAAGAAGTTTTGGAAAAACAAAAATTTAATTCCTAAGATTTTAGTCCTCTCCAAAGAACAGCTATTGAATAAGTATTTATAAGTTAAAGCCCCCTTAAAGCTAAGGAGGCTTTTTTGATGCTAGCCAGGCTTGCTCGCGTATAGGATGGACAAGTGTGTTTTTTTCCTTATAAAGTCACCTGTTTAATTCATAATTATGCAACTTTACATATTCTATAGTATCTTACATTTTTGAAAAGCAAGGGAGGTGGAAGTCTTGAAAAAAAAAGCGGGATCGAAGCTGCAAAAAACGGACGTGTTTGTTACAGAAGAAGAAAAAATTCAGTCCAATAAACGGCGTATCGATCAAATTGATTTTTTGGTGGATAATTATAAGAAAAATATACTGGCCCGCATAGATAATGAATATGATAAGAATACAACCTGGTCAGATCGCCTTGCCGACGAACTTTCATCATTCGGCGGGAGCTGGAAATTCATCATTTGCTTCACCGCGTTTCTTTTCGGGTGGATTATTTGGAATAGCCTAAGCTTTACAAAGCATTTTGATGAAGCTCCTTTTATATTACTGAACTTAATGCTCTCCTTTATCTCAGCCTTCCAGGCACCCGTTATTATGATGACCCAGAATCGGCAGGCGTTGCGGGATAAGGATGAGGCTATCATAGACTATGCGATCAATTACAAAGCGGAACAGGAAATTCGCAGCGTAAAAAATCATTTGCATGAAATCGAAGAAGACCTTAAAGAAATTAAGAAATTGCTTCGTTAGTATCACCTTTTCATTAATGGGGTAAAGTAAAATACTAAGTATTTTACATGGAAAGAGAGGAAGCCATACGTCCATGAAAAGAGAAAAAATTCTCATTCTTAGCGGGAATTACGGGGAGGGACATCAACAAGCTGCTCGCGCAATTTCCGAAGCGATACAGTTACGCCATTTTGAACTGGAGCCCGTTATTCAAGATTATATGGAAATCGCACATCCGCTTGTTTACCCTCTTAGCCGTTCACTCTTTAATCAAGGCGTCAAAAAGTTTCCTTCAATATATAGGTATTTTTATCGCAGAACACACAGCGGGCATGTCCTGCCGTCTCTCCTGAGAAAATTAAATTATATTGGGATTAAAAGAATGTATGAAATGATACACGAACTGCGTCCCCGGGTGGTCGTTAATACATTTCCATTAGCTGCCGGGGCGGTCTCTGTATTGAAGGAGCTTGGGCTAACGAACATTCCCAGTGTCACGATTATTACTGATTATACGGAGCATAACTCATGGATACATCCTCACACTAACCATTATATTGTCGGTTCGGAAACAGTTGGACAGAATTTAAAACACCTTGGCATATCTGATGCTAACATTTCTGTCACCGGAATACCAATTCGGCCTGCGTTCGGCATGTCCTATCGCTCCACAGCTTTAATGCAAAAATATAACATTAACCCCTGTGTGCCGACATTGTTAATGATGGGTGGCGGATGGGGGATTATGGGAGATGGGATAGAAAGCTTTCTCGCCTTAGATCAATTACCCCAACCAGTCCAGCTCATTATTGTTTGCGGGAACAATCACAGATTGAAAAAGCAATTGGACAAGGCATTAAAATATTCCAAACACCGGGTGCTTATTACAGGGCATGTGAACTATATTCATGAGTTAATGGCGATATCCGATATTCTTATCACAAAACCCGGTGGATTGACCGTTTCCGAAGCCATAGCTATGGAACTGCCCATGCTACTGTATAAACCGCTGCTCGGTCAGGAACAGGATAATGCCCGATTGCTACTCGAACTCGGAGTGGCTCTTCAAACGGAAAATACCGCCGATATGCTGACAAAGCTCTCCGAGATGCTGGCCGATCCTCAAAGGTTGGCTTTGATGAGGAATCATGCCAAAAAAATCAATCAGAAACATGCTGTTTTTGATGCTCTGGATGTTATATTACAGAATGTATCTGACGAGGAAACTCAGGCTAATGAGGCATGAGTGTAACCAGTAAGACAGTCATACCGATGAATGGCGCTGACTGTCTCTTTTTTGGGGCTATAAACATAACATTTTTTGTGATTTCAATTTATACCGGGGTGGAAAAAAGTTTTGGGACAAGCATCCGCACTTTTTCTTACAGTTGTACCTTAGGGCCTTCCCCATATCAAACCAATAACAACTACCCATAAAATATACAGTACAAATATAAAAAGATTACCCCGGAGTCCTATTTTTGCTTTTTTCTTCTGCGGAGCTAGAAAAGAGCGTCCGTGTCTGAGCCAGGTATGAGGCGCAGCAGGACGCTCTCCCGTCTATTTATAAATCTTACTTCCGCTTTCCCGGAATTCTTTTGACTTTTCTTTGAATCCCTCATCAATGGCAGCCTCAAGAGAGAGGCCATTTGTTTTTGCGTATTCGCGTATATCTTGCGTAATCCTCATACTGCAAAATTTAGGGCCGCACATCGAGCAGAAGTGAGAGGTTTTTGCTCCTTCAGCTGGCAGCGTTTCATCATGGTACTCGATCGCTCTTTCAGGATCGAGAGACAGATTAAATTGATCGCGCCAGCGGAATTCAAAACGGGCTTTCGATAACGCGTCATCCCTTATTTGTGCTCCGGGATGGCCCTTTGCAAGGTCCGCCGCATGGGCGGCAATCTTATAGGTGATAACCCCTTCGCGCACATCGTTTTTGTTTGGAAGGCCCAGATGTTCTTTCGGAGTAACGTAGCAGAGCATCGCCGTTCCAAACCAGCCGATCATCGCTGCCCCAATAGCAGAGGTGATGTGGTCATACCCTGGCGCAATATCAGTCGTCAGTGGTCCGAGGGTGTAGAAGGGCGCTTCTTGACATACTTCAAGCTGGCGGTCCATATTTTCTTTAATTTTGTGCATTGGAACGTGCCCAGGCCCTTCGATCATGACCTGCACATCATGCTTCCAGGCAATTTGAGTCAATTCTCCGAGTGTTTCCAGTTCTGCGAACTGGGCTTCATCATTGGCATCCGCAATGGAACCCGGTCTAAGCCCGTCACCGAGTGAAAAGGAAACATCGTATGCCTTCATAATTTCACATATTTCTTCAAAGTGAGTATAGAGGAAGTTTTCCTGGTGATGGGCGAGGCACCAGGCAGCCATAATCGATCCGCCGCGGGAAACGATGCCGGTAACACGTTTTGCGGTTAACGGAACATACCGTAAAAGCACGCCTGCATGGATTGTAAAATAATCGACGCCTTGCTCTGCCTGCTCAATGAGTGTATCCCGGTAAACTTCCCACGTTAAATCCTCAGCTTTTCCGTTTACTTTTTCGAGCGCTTGATAGATCGGTACGGTTCCAATTGGAACCGGTGAATTTCGAATGAGCCATTCCCGGGTTGTATGGATGTTTTTCCCGGTGGAAAGGTCCATGATTGTATCTGCACCCCAGCGCGTAGCCCACGTCATTTTCTCGACTTCTTCTTCAATTGAAGAAGTAACAGCAGAGTTTCCAATATTCGCATTAATTTTCACATGGAAATTTCGCCCGATAATCATCGGTTCACTCTCGGGATGATTAATGTTTGCCGGGATAATGGCGCGTCCGCGGGCGACTTCATCCCTTACAAATTCGGGAGAGACATGTTCCCGTATCGCGATAAATTCCATCTCGGGAGTGATGATTCCCTGACGGGCGTAGTGCAGTTGGGTTACGTTCTTTCCCTTTACGGCTCGCAAAGGGTTGCGGGTTAAATCGGGAAATAAATCAAGGGTTGCACCAGTATCGTCCCCCCGAAGGCCATTGTCTTCCGGTCTTATTTCGCGCCCTTCATATTCTTCTACGTCCCCGCGCTCTAGAATCCAATTCCGGCGAAGGAGAGGAAGACCTTTTCGGATATCTGAACGATAAGAAGGGTCGGTATATAAGCCGCTCGTATCATATACACGAACAGGCGGGTTTTCCGCCTCGCCATATGTGCCGGAAGAAGGGCTTAACTTGATTTCCCGCATAGGGACTTGAATGTCCGGCCGCGATCCTTCGACATAAACTTTCTGACTCCCGGGAAATGCGGATAAGGTAGGGACGGTAAGCTGTACTTCGGTGTTTTTTGACATGGTAAGTATACCTCCTTTGGTTGATAAAAAGTTAGATGTAACATTTTTAATCGAACCTTTCTCATGGAGGCGGAGGGCAACGTGTAATAAAAAAACCGCCACGGGAAAATTGGCGGTCTCTCCATACACGTCTGCATACATGTTGTTGTGTACATGTAAAATTGACTCTTATTGTATGTCTTCCTCCGCTGGCATTATCCAGTTCAGGTTCAACGGTCGATAGCAGAGTAGCTATCCTCTCAGCCTGGTTCTCCAAGCTCCCGCATAGTTGGCATATTTAATTGTATGTTATTAGATTATCCCGAATGATATAACCTGTCAAATAAAAATACACATCTGAGAATGTTTATTTTTTTATCCGAGGTTCTTGACGAGATTGGCCATTTCGATGGCGGCAGAAGCTGCTTCCCATCCTTTGTTTCCAGCTTTTGTACCGGCTCGTTCAATCGCCTGTTCAATCGAGTCCGTTGTTAAAACCCCGAAAATCGCCGGTATGCCGCTTTGCAGTCCAACGGCTGCCACTCCTTTTGCCACTTCGTTGCACACATAGTCAAAGTGGGGGGTAGATCCGCGAATGACGGTACCAAGGGCGATGACAGCATCATATTTATTGGATTCCGCCATCTTTTTTACGATGAGCGGGATTTCAAACGCCCCCGGCACCCAGGCTACATCCACATCTTCTTCCGCAATTCCGTGCCGTTTGGCGGCATCAAGGGCTCCGCCGAGCAATTTGCTCGTAATAAATTCGTTAAAACGCCCGACAACCACACCGATTCGTAAGCCCGTTCCTATTAAATTCCCTTCATATTGCTTTCCCATTTTACTTCCTCCCTTTGTGTTCGAACATAAGTATCATTAGGGTTATTTGCCTGCGCCTATGACTTCGCAATAGCCTAAGTTTTCTTTACAAGTTTAACATATGGCCAAGTTTGGATTTTTTGGTACGTAAGTAATTTTCGTTTTCCGGGACGCGGCCAATCTGCAGGGGGACGCGTTCCACAACTTCCAGTCCGTATCCTTCAATTCCTGTGATTTTCCTCGGATTATTGGTGAGCAATTTCATCTTCTTCACTCCCAAATTGCAAAGAATCTGAGCGCCAATTCCGTATTCCCGCAAATCGGGTGGGAAGCCGAGTTTCTCGTTCGCTTCTACTGTGTCGTAGCCTTCTTCCTGAAATTTATAAGCTCTTAGCTTATTCATCAGGCCAATCCCTCTGCCCTCCTGGCGCATATAGAGAAGAACACCGGTTCCGGCTTCTTCTATCTGGCGCAGAGCATCGTGCAGCTGGGGCCCGCAATCACAGCGGTGTGAGCCGAATACGTCACCTGTCAGACATTCGGAATGGACTCTGACAAGGCAGGGAACATCCGGACGAATGGTTCCTTTGACAAGGGCGAGGTGTTCTTTATTGTCAATTTCATTGGAATAAGCAATGAGACGAAAGTTTCCATAAGCGGTTGGCAGTTGAACTTCTACCTCTCGAGTAACCAGTTGATCTTTGCTTGTCCGATAGTGGATCAAATCGGCGATAGTAATCATCTTCAAGTTGTGTTCCGCAGCGATTTGCTCCAAATCGGGTACCCGGGCCATGGAACCGTCTTCCTTGATAATTTCGCAAATGACACCGGCAGAATACGAACCGCATAACACAGCCAGGTCAACCGCTGCTTCCGTATGGCCCGCTCGCTGCAGAACGCCTCCTTTTTTCGCCACAAGGGGGAAAATATGGCCCGGCCGTCGGAAATCTGCCGGGGATCTCTTAGGGTCAACCAGCGCCTGCACCGTTAATGCCCGTTCATGCGCGGAGATGCCGGTAGTTGTTGTGATTTCATCCACCGATACGGTAAATGCCGTTCCATGATTATCCGTATTATGTTCAACCATTGGAGTTAAATGTAATTCGGCTGCTCGTTCTTCTGTTATCGGCACGCATACGAGTCCGCGGCCGTGCGTAATCATAAAATTGATCGTTTCAGCGGTTGTTTTATCGGCGAGAGTGATAAAATCACCTTCATTTTCCCGGTTTTCATCGTCCACGACGATAACAGGCCGTCCTTGCTTCAGTTCGTAAATCGCCTCTTCAATTGAATGAAACATATCCTGCACACCTTTCCTTACATCTTTTAGCACTATAGCAATTTTCTTTACGCAAAGCCGTGTTCACTAAGAAAGTCAATCGTGATCGGTGCCTTCCTCTTTTCGTGTTCCCGTGCGCTGACAAACCGTTCGATATATTTTCCGATCATGTCGCATTCCAGGTTCACGATATCTCCCTGATTTTTATACTGCAGCAACGTTTCTTTTACAGTATGGGGAATAATGGACACCGTAAAATGGGAATCTGTCGTCGATACAACCGTCAGACTGATTCCGTCAACCGCTATCGATCCCTTAGGAAGGATATAGCGCAGGACTTCTTCCGGTGCTTCAATTTCGAACAATACCGCATTCCCGTATGGTTTCTTTGCTGTAATGGTTCCTGTTCCGTCAATGTGGCCGGAAACAAAATGGCCGCCGAATCTGTCACCCGCTGCCAGAGCTCTTTCCAAATTAACGGGTGAACCGGGAGAGAGAAGGGAAAGGCTCGTTTTATCAAGCGTTTCCGGCATGACGTCCACCGAAAAGTGATGGTCAGAATACTGCGTAACGGTCAGACACGTACCATTGACGGCGATGCTGTCTCCAAGCTTAACACCGCGCAGGACTTTGGCCGCTGATATCTCCAGGACACACCATTTATCACCGCGCGTAATGCGGCGGACATAGCCAATCTCTTCAATAATTCCTGTAAACAATGCCCTACCTCCAGACTGGGTATCCCGATATTTTAATATCTTCGGAAATTTTTTCTACTGTGATATCAGCCAGCGAAATAGCGCGGGACATCTCTTCAATACCCGGGCCGCCAAAAGGGGAGGGGGCTGTCTGTCCGGCTACGATTTTCGGGGCTACATATGTGATCACTTTATCAATGGCCCGGGCATGGAGAAAGGCGCTGTTGATCTGGCTTCCTCCTTCCACGAATAAAGACGTGATATTTTCTTTGCCAAGTATTCGCATCACCTCTGCGATGTCGACTTGATCCCCGGCCCCTGCTGATAGGACGCGGAGACCTTGTCTCTCCAGTAATTTCCGTTTATCCGGACAGGCCCGGCTGGTCGTGAAAATCCATGTAGGAGCCTGTCCGTCCCGAACGACATGGGCTTCCGGGGGCACGCGCAGGGCGGAATCCAGAATCACCCGCAGCGGGTTCTTTCCGCCGTTTGGCAGTCGTGTCGTTAACTGAGGATTATCCTGTAACACGGTCCCGATCCCCACGAGGATGGCATCGTGTTCGTGTCGTATCCGGTGTACATCAAGGCGGGCCGCTTCCCCTGTAATCCAGCGGCTGTTTCCGGTTTCTGTCGCCACTTTTCCATCGAGCGTCATCGCTGTCTTAACCGTAACAAAAGGAAGTCCGGTCGTAATAAATTTACTAAACACTTCGTTTAACTGCCTGGCCTGGGCTTCACAGACGCCGGTAATAACCTGAATGCCTGCTTCCTCCAGTTTTTGTGCTCCTTGTCCCGCTACAAGGGGATTCGGGTCCAGCATAGCGATAACCACCCGGCTCACACCTTCGCGAATAAGCGCTTCAGCACACGGCGGTGTTCGGCCATGGTGGCTGCATGGTTCGAGCGTAACGTAGGCGGTTGCCCCCCGAGCCTTGTCTCCGGCCATGGCGAGCGCAAGAATTTCCGCATGCGCTTCTCCGGCCTTCAAATGGCTTCCGACCCCTATGATCGTTCTATCCTTCACGATGACACAACCAACCATCGGGTTAGGGCTGGTTTGCCCCCTTGTTGCTTCAGCAAGCTGAAGAGCAAGCTTCATATAATGCTCATCGTTTTCATACCGATTATGCTGAGGGCTTTGATTTTCAGCCAATATACATCCACCCCTATAAAAAAGGGCCCTGAAGCACGGAAATTATTCCGCTTTCAGGGCCCTTTTATTTGTGAAAAGACAAATTGCCGTTGACGTTTGCGTGGAGACCTGCCTGTGTACCGGATTATCTGAATTGCCGTAAAATGGCAGTGCAAATAACGCTGGCAACACAAACAAACGGCTCTTTCCCGCCTGCAGCAATAATCCTTCTCCCATCCAGACTATACTGTCGGTCCCGGAATTGCACCGGGTCAGCATTGGTTATAAACCGCAGCTCACGGACTAAAGAGGCAGCATGGCCGCTCCTCTATCACCGCCGGTGGGGAATTTCACCCCGCCCCGAAGGATACTACAATGAAATTGTATTTTCAGTATAGCTCATGAACCGGTAAGTGTCCAATTGAACATGATTTAAATTCAAGAACAGTGTAACTATCTAAAATAGCCAATTAAACGTTCACAAGGAATGAAAATAAACAAGCAGCCGGTCTGCCTCTCTTAACCGGTTGCTTGTTTGCGTTTTATAGATTACAGGAAGAATGTGCCCCACAGTAAAAATACGTTGAGGCACGCGATTAGAATGGCAATAAACCAGGAGATCGATTTCAGCCACAGGGGGTTTACGAATTCACCCATTTTCTTTTTGTCTCCTGTAAACATGACGAGAGGGATGACCGCAAAGGAAAGTTGAAGTGATAAAATCACCTGGCTTAATATCAACAAATCTCCCGTCCCTTTTTCCCCGTAGAGGAGAGTGACAATAACGGCTGGAACAATGGCAATCAGCCGGGTAATCAAACGTCTCAACCACGGTTGTAAGCGAATGTTAAGAAATCCTTCCATTACAATCTGCCCGGCAAGTGTTCCGGTTAACGTGGAGTTCTGCCCGGATGCCAGCAGGGCGACGGCAAACAGAACACTAGCTATTCCACTGCCAATCAGGGGATTGAGCAGCAGGTAGGCGTCTTGAATGGAAGCTACACTCGTATGGCCGGTCTTGTAAAAGGTAGAGGCAGCCAAAATAAGAATCCCCGCGTTAACGAAAAGTGCAAGCGTAAGGGCAACGGTGGAATCGAGAGTGGAAAACTTAATCGCTGTGCGTTTTCCCGCCGGTGTATCTTCGTATTTTCGGGTCTGCACGATCGATGAGTGGAGATAGAGGTTATGCGGCATAACAGTGGCTCCCAGAATCCCGAGTGCAATGTACAGCATACTCGGGTTTGAAATGAGGCTGGAGCTGGGAATGAAGCCCTGTATTATGCTGCTCATCTCCGGTTTGGACAAAAATAACTCGACGGCAAAACAGCCCGCAATCGTGGAAATAAGAGCGATGACAATCGCTTCCATATAGCGAAATCCTTTGTTCTGTAGCAGTAGAATAAGCAAAATATCAAATGCCGTGAGGCAAACTCCATAAATAAGCGGAAGGCCAAACAATAAATTCAGTGCTATTGCGGAGCCGACAACTTCCGCCAGATCACAGGCAGCAATGGCCAGTTCACAAATGATCCATAAAAAGAAGGAGACTGGTTTGCTGAAATGATCGCGGCATGCCTGCGCCAAATCCCGTCCTGTCACAATGCCAAGTTTGGCAGCCAGCGCTTGTAAAACAATGGCCATTATGTTTGATAGCAGGATAACAGACAGCAGAGTGTAATTATACATCGAGCCGCCAGCGAGCGAGGTCGCCCAGTTTCCCGGGTCCATATAGCCAACGGCAACCAAATATCCCGGTCCCGCAAAAGCTAACAGTTTGCGAAAAAAGCCCACTTTGTTTGGGACGGGTACGCTTTTATGCACATCTTGCAGGCTTGGCGCGGAGTTTTCTTTTCTCCAGGCGTTCTGTTCCGGAAGAGAAAGATGTTCTTTTTTCCCGGTCAGTTCTAACATAGCTATCCCCTCCTTAAGACATAAGTGTAACTACGGCTTTCGTTAGCGCTCTAGCTTGGCACTGGACAAGTTTTCTATTAAACCAAAGAAATTAGTTTCAGCTATCAATGTTTCCCAAGGGAAACATTTTGCTAAAAAAATATTTCTCTACATTACTATGCAGGGAAATAGGAGATGGTTACATTTCGAAAAATCCTTATCTAAAGTATAGCACAGGTATACGCATGAGAAAATAGCCATTACCGTATAAATAACTTTTTTACACTGTGCAAATAGAAAATTCTAATTGGTCTATATGACAGTGTATTAGGATGATTAAATTATGGATTATACATATAAAACACTAATAATTGATTTGTAAAACTAAAAAGGTTATACTATACAAGAAATGACATGTCATTTTTCTTGTAATTGACCGAAAATTTTACCAATTGAAGGGTGGGATAAGAGAAAATACATCTGTGTAAATCTTGATTCGTTATGCGATTTGTTTTATGAGTTAAAGATTAAAAGATTGGGGTAGTTTGTGGGAGTGGTAAGTAGAAGGTAGATAGAAAGAGTGAGGGGGCAAATTAATGAAACGTAATTTTCGCCATTTAATTATGGGCATGATTGTTTTTATGACCGTTATTAACTATATTGACCGTGGAGCTATCTCCTATGCCCAGGAATCTATTATTAAGTTGTTTCATCTTAATCCAAAGTCATGGGGAGAGGTTTTAGGATACTTTGGGTATGGATATATGTTCGGTGCTTTATTTGGGGGAGCGCTTTCTGATCGAAAGGGACCTAAATTTGTCTGGTTATTGGCAGGAACGGCCTGGTCGATTTTTGAGATTGGAACCGCTTTTGCCGGGAATATAGGGCTTGCCTTATTCGGTGGTTCCGCTTTAGCTGGTTTTGCACTATTTCGTATCTTATTTGGTTTGTCGGAAGGACCTATATTTTCTACTATTAACCGTACGATGGCTAACTGGGCGGCCCCAAAGGAAAAAGGATTTGCCGCTTCTGTCGGTTTGCTCGGCACCCCTCTTGGCGCGTTATTAACGGCTCCTGTTGCGGTTGCCCTTCTTTCTATTACAACGTGGAAAATTATGTTCGTGATTCTCGGGGTCATCGGACTTATCTGGGTATTGGTTTGGGGCAAATTGTTTACAAATTTGCCGGAAGAACATCCGAGTGTATCCAGGGAAGAGCTTGCAGAAATTCGCTCGTCCAAAGATTTGCTGCAGTCGGAAACAACGCTTAAAGAATCGGAAGAAGCTCATGTTCCCTGGTATGATTTCTTTAAAAATCCGACGCTGATATTTAATGCAATCGGTTACTTTTCTTTTCAATATGTAAACTTCCTGATTCTTACATGGACGCCGAAATATTTGCAGGACGTGTTTCATTTTAAACTGGCTTCTCTCTGGTATTTAGGTATGATCCCATGGATCGGTGCAGTATTTACAGTACTTATCGGCGGAAAAGTCTCGGACGCGCTGCGGCGCAAAACGGGAAGCCTCCGGATTGCGCGTTCAGGGCTTGCGGTTGTTTCTCTCCTGTTAACCGCTGTTTGCTTCCTGTTTATCCCGACCGTTCATAGTGTTGGAGCGGTTCTCACGTTAATGGCTATCGGAAATGCGTTTAACTTCCTGCCGAACTCCGTATATTGGACCGTTATTATTGATACAGAGCCATCTAAAGCGGGAACATTCGGTGGAGTGACTCACTTCTTTACCAATATTGCGACGATTGTTGCACCGACCTTAACAGGTGTTCTTGTCGCAGGCAGCGGGTATAAAGCAATGTTTATTGCGGCTGCTATTGCGGCCGCAATCGGAATGCTTTGCATGGTTTTTGTGAGACCAGGGAAAACATATGTAAACAAACAGATCAACGGTTCCTATACAGTTGTTGAATAACCCCCGCTTCGCGGGGGTTTTCTTTATCGTTAAGGAAAGTATATGTTGCTTTACAGTGTTAAAGCAACATATACTTTCCTCCATAAAGGCTTTAAAAGTAGCTTTAAGAGCTGGGGGTGCAGCTCTTGGTGAAGTAGTTAGCTGGTTTAGTCCAAGGACGGGTATTTGGATCAGATATAACTCTATTAAACTAGCAGACTTTCTTGATACAACCGTTACTTGGACTGAAAATGCTCTGGCTTCTGGAATACAAAAACTTGGTGCTCCACCGGATGTAGCAAAAGAAATTGCAAAATTCTTAGTATCTCTACTTTAATTATATGCTAAAACAACCAACCTAAATTTTGGTTGGTTGTTTTAGCATATAGCAAGGGTAACGTATAAAGTTTGAGTTTTGATTAGCGGTAGTAATCTTACTTTTTTTCTTTCTTATGTGTAATTAAATTACCCAATACATCTAAAATAGGTACAATAGCGCTTAGAATTAGTATGGATAGGTTTCGAATTCAATACCTTTCAAATTTTCAATTGTTAATTTAATAAACCCAAAACATACACTAAACTGTAACAAGTAAATAAAAAAATTATATGAAAATTGAGAAATATTGGGAAACCAAAATTTATTCATTAACCTCAAAATTAATGTAATAAAACTGATAAAACAAATGATAACTAAAAATATACAAACAAACCACGTGAATGAATCCCAAGTTCTAATACGGATATCTAATATACTGAATGCACCACTAATTAAAAAAAACCAAAGGGAACTTACTAAACTAATGGCAAACAATATAACCAGTCCTGTTCCACATATAACAGTCAACTTAGCTAAGGTACTTAAACTTTTAAATGAATGCCCCGGTTTAGTGAACTTTGAGTTTTTATCTTCCTCCAAATCATGTAACCACCTTTTTTTTACTATTTTACCACATAATGTTATCATAGTTCCATTGATCTTTAAATTCAAAAAGACATAGATTTATTTCAAGACATATACTAAAAAACGGTTTATAATACTAAAAATGTAATGCTTCCTTTTGTATGAAAAATATGGTGAGGATTATGAGCTTAATTGCCCGGAAATTTCTCTGCCAATTAAACTTCCACTCATAAACAGCAGCAGGGACAGTACATAACAACAGGCTGTAAAAATACTGATGGACAGGAAACCGGCTATGTTGGTATAAAGTATTCCGGCAATATAAGCCCCTAACGTTGTGGCTCCGTACATGGCGGCGCTGGCAAGGCTGGCGATCGTCCCTCGTGATTGGACGGAAAGTGATTGCAAGATCGTCAAGGGAACAAGTATGTATATAATTGCGAGAGTAGAATTCCGACAGTCAACGCCCGCCAGTGCCCAATTTTCTGCGTGAAAGTTCCACCGTAGAAGCTTCCCACTGTGTTTCCGAGTCCTGGAAAAATCATTACCGTTCCTATTCCTGCACTGCTTAATTCATATTTGTCGGATAGCCATGGGCCAATAAACGAGAAGGCGGCAAAATTTCCTGTCTGGAACACAAAATACGCAAGGAAGGCTTTTTTTGCTCTTCCATCGGCCACCAGTGTGCGGTAACGTTTAAAAATAGCAGGTTTACGGTTTTGAAGTGCGGGAGGTGAGTGAGGTATAAGAACTAAGATCAAAATAACGAGAATAATTGCCCCGCATCCAATAACAAAAAAAGGAGTGGGCCAATGGGCTGCGGCCAGGTAGCTGCCAATAGGAACGCCGAGTGCCTGCGAAGCAGCAAGACCTGCCGTTGCCACTCCCATTGCTTTTACCATCTTATCGGGAGGAACTAAGGTAGCAATCGCGGCCCATACCTGTGGGGCAGTGAAGGCAGCACTCATTCCTGCGAGAAAACGAAATAAAAACATAGACCAAAAACCGGATGCGAATCCGCATAGGAAGGTTCTTCTACAGATAATCTGAAGCGTGACTGGTATATTTGGCACCCGGGAAAAATGGGCAGGTATGGTAGACGCGTTTGAGCCATGACTTGATTCAGTGTCTTTTTTCTGCTTAATTTATTATTAGTAAGCCCTTGAAAAAAGCCGGATGTGTGAAATCCAGGTTTGCATTTCAACACGGGAAAGGGTACTATACTAGCATTCAGACTATCGACAAATAAAGGAGGCTGCAAAGGTGGAGGAGAATATGTCAACCCGGACTAGGGACCATCAAAAGATGGCGATGAAAGCGGAAGTGAAAATTCTACAGGAAGTGCTGCTCAAAGATCCACGCGGATTTTTTTACGTAGATTATCTTAATATGGTAAAAGAGGCGATTGATAAGGATCCTTCTCTTCGTGAACCGAGTAGCGTGACGAAACAGGAACTTCAGAAAAAGTTAAATCATCATATTGCATACCGTTAATAATCGGAGAGAGGTGGGGAGAAATTAACCCCACCTTTTTTAACGTTAAGGAAAGTATATGTTGCTTTACAGTGTTAAAGCAACATATACTTTCCTCCATGGGTCACCTGAGAAAAACTCGCGGGAGTGTGCCGAACGTTGCTTTTTCGATGTGGAGCGTGTGGCCGGAAGGTCGATCAGACCGACAATTGTCTCCATCATTGAGGTACCCGGATGTTTTGTCGGTCCGACCTTCCGGTCACTAAGCGGCCGTTTCGCTTCCCTGCAGAAAAAGGACGAGCGGCAACGCCCGCGAGTTTTTCTCAGTGGGGCTGTCCCAAAAGTAGTTTTTCTACTGGGGGGTAGCCTCTCATTCGTTAATTTTTGCTCACTTCGCAAAAAAAAAAACAGTCGGGCACAGAGTTATTTCTGCCCGACTGCTCTTCGGCTTTGGTCTACTGCCGCCTTTGTGCAGAAAGGAAGTCCTTGCGAATTTGCTTCACCGCTTTCTTCCAAACAAAGGTATACCGATTGGCATCGGCTTCGATTTTTGTCCCGTCGAGAAAGTAGTGTTGCAGTTTGACATAGCCTTGTGGAATATTTTTCGTCAATGCCTTGGCATACTGTCCTTTGGGAAAAAAAAAGCGACTCCTTAGTTATTCTCATGACTTTTTCGACAGCCCCATGCAATCATCACAAATAACCATCCGTCTAAATTCGGAAAACTACCATCAAAATAGCAGCTGCAATCGCAAACAAACTGCTCACACCAAAAGTAGCCAAGGGGCCATAAGATTGCCACAAAAAACCGGCGGCAATGCTTGCCGGTAATGCTGCTATCCCTGTTAAGGCATTGAAAGTACCCATTGCCGTTCCTCTTTGTCCTTCTGGTACTAAATCGGCGATATAAGCTTTTTGAATTCCTTCTGTTGTAGCATAATAAAGTCCGTATATAATAAATAAAACCCAAATCCAAGTAGCATTATTCGCAATGCCGAATCCAAAGTAAATGAGGGCAAAAATTAAATACCCGGCTACCAAAACAGAACGCCTGCCAATACGATCAGACAATATTCCCGCAGGCATAGCAAAGAGGCTGTAGGTTAGATTAAAGGCAAAGTATGCAAGTGGAATTAAGCTTGGCGCCATTCCGGCATTTTGTGATTGCAGAATGAGAAAAGCGTCAGAAGAGTTTCCTAACGCAAAGAGTGTGGACACCAGAGTAAACCATATAAAACGCCTGCCTAACCCCTTAAAGCCAATCTTCGGCAGCCTGGAGTTGCTTTTCCGCTGTACCTGTTTCTGTTTTTCTTTTAAGAAAAAAACGAGTAGAATAATGGCCAAAATCCCTGGAATCGCCGATATCCAGAAAACGATACGATAATTATTGTGAAACCATGTTAATATCCAAAATGCCGTAAAAGGCCCAACGGCTGCTCCAAGTGTATCAAGGGCCCGGTGAAAACCAAAGGCTTTACCGCGTTCTTCCTTGGTCACTGAGTCTGCGATAAGCGCATCCCGCGGAGCACCGCGTACTCCTTTCCCAAACCTGTCAGCAAATCGAACCGCAAGAACTTGTCCCCAGGACGTGCTTAATGCGAAAAGCGGTTTTACGAGGTTGGAGAAACCATAGCCTACTATCATGAGGGGCTTTCTTCTCCCAAGCCGGTCAGAAATCCAGCCGGAAAACAGTTTGAGTACACTCGCAGTACTTTCTGCAATTCCTTCAATGATACCAACCTCTGAGACTTGAACGTGGAGTATGGAAGTAAGAAATAGTGGGAGAATGGGAACAATCATCTCGCTGGATAGATCGGTAAATAAACTTACTAAGCCGGTGACAAAAACGACTGGATGGATGCCTAAAATCCCCTTTTGTCCGTTTTCTGTGTCAGTTTTCATGGTTTACCTCATATCTTAAATTAACTGCTATAAATTATTTCCCTTACTTTGAATGTAACCAAGAGTATGAGATGATTTAATTTTTGTCAAGAGCAGACATCGGGGTTGAACTTATTTTAATTTGAAAGTCGTAAAAATATAATCTGTAATTGATTTTTCTTTTGTACTTGGGTATTATTAGCATAAACCTATAGGTGATGGAGTTCGCCATAACCGCTAATTTTAGCTAATGACTCCTACCAGATCATTTTTCTGGTAGGAGTTTGTTTATTTTTGGGTAACATTTACAAACATGTTGTCGACAATAAGAAGGGTGATTGCACATGATTTATTATTTTGTTGGGATTGGCGGAGTGATTGGCGCTATTTGCCGATTTTTGCTGGGAGCCTGGGTTGGGGGGCACGAAAACTATTCTTTTCCCTTTCCTACGTTGGTTATTAACCTGATAGGCTGTTTTGTTCTTTCTTTTTTCTATACACTCACCACTACACGAATTACGGTCCATCCGCATTTTCGAACCTCGTTTGGCACAGGGTTTGTTGGTTCCTTCACTACCTTTTCTACATTTAGCCAGGAGACCAACACACTCTTTATTGCCGGCCATTATTTAACTGCGTGTGTCTACATAGCGGCAAGTCTGCTCGGAGGTTATTTATTTACATTTTTGGGAATTTCATTAGGCGAGTATGAAAAAGCGGAAATACGACAGGAAAGTGAGTAGAAAATGGATATATTTTTAATTGGCCTCGGTGGTTTTATCGGCGCCATCAGTCGTTTTGTTGTTGTTGAAAGTGTGGGGAAGAGAACATCATCGCCCTTTCCTTTTGGAACTTTAACGGTTAATCTTATCGGTTCATTTTTGCTGGGGTTTCTTTACGGCACTAAACTTAATCACCATGTAACAGCAATGTTAGGAGCTGGGTTTTTAGGGGCGTTCACTACTTTTTCCACCTTTCAATACGAAAATGTTCAATTGGGCAAAAAGAAAAATTGGAAAACTGTATTTCTTTATGTGGGGGTCAGTGTGATAGCCGGGATTTTATTGGCGGCACTCGGGTTTTTTCTTGGAAATGAATTGAAAAAATAGGGAGGCGAGGGAGGAATAAAAATGACGAAATCGGCTTTATTGAAAGTGGTGCTGGGTGAATTTCAAGAAGGTGAAACACAATGGAGGTTGTTATACCAGGATATTGTCCAACTGTTATGGCGTGAGGGCTTTTCCGGCCTCACCGCTTGTCGTGCGGATGAAGGACTTGATGAAGAGAATCGCCTACGCTCTTTAGTTTTAGAAAATATCTCATTTAATAATCTTCCCATTGTCATTGAGACTTTCGAGAATCAGGATAAGATTCAGGCTGTTTTACCAAAGTTAAAAAATAAAGGGTTTCATGGCCGAATAGTAATCATGCCCGCTTATAGCCTTTTTGAGGAGGAGGATTCGATGCAAGATCATGATTTTCTTATGCTGAAAATTTATGTGAAGGAAAAGTCTAATTGGTTGGGAAGAACCTTGTATGAGGAACTTCTTGAGTTTTTGCAAAAACACGACTTAAGATGGTCAGTTTTAAGCCGTGGAATCGAGGGATTCGGCAGAGATCATGTCATTCATAAATCCTCATTATTTTCCTTATCCTCACAGGTTCCGGTGTTAATTGAATCGGTAGGAAAAACCGATGTGATTAAAAAGCTAATCCCTGAACTTAAGAAGAGAATCAAAGACGGACTAGTGATAACCATTCCGGTCGATGTGGAATTGGATAGTTGAACGGCTGGGCAATACTTAGCAGTAAAATTTGACGTAGACTAAAACAAAAAGGATGGTAAAATAATTTTGCAACCGGAATGGGCGCTGGCCAAATTAAAACCGGGGCTGTGGCTCGTTCCGAGCGGGTTTCAAAATACAATCAGTTTTTACGAATCGAAGAAGAGTTAAATTCTTTACGATTCGATCATCCATTTGCTTATTAAATTGAATAAAATTCCCATCTTTGCCGTACCCATAAAATTATTATACCCCCAATGACTTCAGCATAGCTTCCGAAAAATCGGCCAATTTTCTTGCCGATATAAAGACCGGTTGCCGTTAACAATCCACTTGACACACCAAAAAAGATAATTGTAATTTACACCGGACTATGAGAGGTTCCTAATCTTAGCCCGACGGAAAAGGAAAGTATTGTTTCCAAAGACCTCCATCATTCGTCTTATCCTTTTGAAGCTAACTTCAAAATGAGACCAAAATAAAAACTTTTTATGAGTTAATGAACTTCTTGAGTCATTCATTAGTCTTTTTATTAGAATTGAGTTTAAAGATGGTTGGAGGAAATTATGGATTATCATTTATTTATGTTAATAAACGGTCTTGCTGGGAAAAATAGTATTACGGATGGGATTATGAAAGGCTTCACATCTTATGGCCCTTATGTATTTGCGCTGATATTACTTGTCATGATTGTCTTTTCGAAATCCAAAGTAGTGAGAATAGCCGGATTAATCGGGGGTGTTTCTGGAGTAATTGGATTGGGGGCAAATTTTATTATCGGGCATATTTTTTATCGTTCCCGTCCTTTTATAACACATCATGTTCATCTTTTATTATCCCATGCACCTGATTCTTCGTTTCCGAGTGACCATACCACAGGGGCTTTCGCAATTACATTTGCTTTATGGCGATTTAATTCGATGTTAGGAAAAATATGTTTATTTATCTCGATCATGATTGGAATTTCACGTATATTTGTTGGCCACCATTATCCTACAGATGTAATAGGAGGATTTGTAGTTGGGGCAATCTCGGCGCAGATTACCTTGCAAGTATTCTCCAATTTAATGAAAAGAAGAAAGGCTTATTTGGAGGGTTGACGTCCGAGGTCGTTTTATTTTCCCTGCCCTATGTTCTTGAAGTACTTCCAAATCCTAAAATGTTATTAGCAAGAACATGGGACAATCGGCAGGTTGGTCTGTAGCAGAGAGGGCTTTGATGTATTAAATATAATTAGAATTTACGCAAAAGTGCACAATATTCCCATTAAATGAATGGGAATATTGAAAATTTCACGGTATAATCTAATTTGCAAATAACTTTCTATGGAATATGGTTTCGCTAAAACAATGAATAAGGAGAAAAATGATGGAGAAGATACTTGTTTTCGGGCATAAAAATCCAGACACAGATTCGATTTGTTCTGCCATTGCGTACGCCGAATTAAAAACGAGGTTGGGACTCAATGTTGAACCTGTCCGTTTAGGGAGCATTAATGGGGAAGCGCAATTTGCATTGGACCATTTCCAGGTAGAGGCACCTCGCCTTGTTGAAACGGTAGCAAATGAAGTGAATGCCGTCATTCTCGTCGACCACAATGAACGCCAACAAAGTGCGATCGATATTGATCAAGTTCGCGTGTTAGAAGTAATTGACCACCACCGTATTGCAAATTTTGAAACAAGTGGTCCTTTGTATTATCGTGCGGAACCGGTCGGATGTACAGCGACGATTCTAAAAAAATTATATAAGGAAAACGGGATTACTATCCGAAAAGAAATTGCCGGTTTAATGTTATCTGCGATTATTTCTGATTCTCTTCTATTCAAATCGCCGACTTGTACCGAAGAAGATGTGGTGGCAGCTCGTGAGTTGGCTGAAATCGCCGAGGTGAATGCCGAAAGCTACGGTTTAAACATGCTGAAAGCCGGTGCCGATTTAAGCAATAAAACGATTAGCCAACTGATTTCCCTTGATTGCAAAGCATTCCAAATGGGCAGCTTCAAGGTTGAAATTGCGCAAGTAAATGCTGTGGATACGAAAGATGTTCTTGCACGCCAATCAGAATTGGAGGAAGCCCTTTCAAATCTTATCTCGGAGAAGGGATTAGACTTATTTGTCTTCGTTGTGACAGATATTTTAAATAATGATTCTGTTGCATTAGCTCTTGGCCGCGCAGCAGATGTTGTTGAGAAAGCTTTCAATGTTACGTTGGTCGAAAACAAAGCCTTTCTAAAAGGCGTTGTATCGCGCAAATTGCAAATTGTGCCTGTACTAACCAATATTTTGAACTAACTGTATACGTTAAATAAACTCCTTCTCTAGTAAAATAAAGTTGTTCAAAAAAGCATGGGTGAAAAGTAGGAAAAATATCTAATTTCATTTATGGTAAGCTATTTAGTGTCTGTTAAACAAGCAATCTCATTAACTGGACAGTTCAGCAGATCCTAAGTAGGGGTATCGCCAACATTTGTACCACCCGCAAATTAATTATGAATTAAACTTTTAGGCTGGATAGCCTTTTTCAATGGTTTAGGTCAAGATATGATACAGACGATATTACCTATTTTCTATTCTACTGTACTGTACTGGGCTTAAGCAAAGAAACAATAGGACTATATTATGCTACAACCGAAGGCTCGTATAGTACTCGTATAGTACCTGACAATAAACGTGGAAACTGCATACCGACTATTAGGTATAACGACATTGCCCGCAAACATTAGCGCAGATACCTTTGGGATAAAATTTTGAATGGAAGGGAAGATTACATAATTTAAGGCAGATCGTTGAGGCGGAAGAAATCGTGATAAAGAAAATTGGCCGTTCCGACGTTCCTTTTATTAATGAAGACGCAGGGTGGCATGAATTTTGATATGCCCGAAGTAAGATGGCGGTTTGGTTATGCTTATGTCCTCCTTCTGCTTCTGACTGTCGGTCGTTCGATTGTCCTTTATTTCAAGGAAAAAGGTTGGTGGTGAACCCGAATAGCATGTACTTCCTTTCTTTCCTATGATCTCAGATTGAATCCGTATTTTGTCCTCTATAAAATGAGGAAAGATAGAAGGAGGTCTGAGCAAAATGAAAAAATTTACTTTGGTCCCTATTCTATTGGGTTTGTTAGTGTCCTTTTCTTTTATTCCCATTGGTAAAGTGGAAGCTGCCACGCCTGCTCTCAGCTACGGAAGTAAATCAGGAGATGTTTGGGACCTGCAATTTCGCTTACGTACCCGCGGGTATTTCTCCGGGAAGATAACAGGTGTTTATGATACACGCACGGCGGCAGCGGTTCGTAATTTCCAGCGCAATTACGGGCTGAGAATCGATGGAATAGCCGGTCCGCAAATGCGGGATAAGTTAAAGAAAGTTTCTGTGAATGCATCGGAATTAGATGCTCTCGCCAGGCTTGTTTACAGCGAATCACGTGGTGAACCGTTTGTAGGACAAGTAGCTGTAGCATCTGTCGTCATGAATCGCGTTCAGTCCCACGTATTCCCTGAATCTGTGAAAGGTGTAATCTTTCAACGGTGGGCATTTACCGCGGTTGATGACGGCCAATACTGGCTTACACCTAATGCGGAAGCCTATAAGGCCGCATTAGAAGCTGTTCGTGGATGGGACCCTTCCCATCATTCGCTGTATTATTTTAATCCGGCTACAGCCACATCCGGTTGGATTTGGTCCCGTCCACAGACAGTGAGAATTGGGCACCATATTTTTGCCCGCTGAAAACGATATGCCAATGTGGCGAACCAAGCCCAAATTAACTTTGACAATTCATTACGAAGATAGCCCGTATCACTTTTGCTTCTATAGTGATGACGGGCTATCTTTTTTGATTTACCCTCAACGTTCATGGAATGGGCCATTTTTCTTTTTTGCGAGATCTTTCCTTACGGGTAAGTGTAATCTAATCTGTCCGTGTTCTGCCAAAAAGGGAGACCCTGTCCCCAAACGAAAGAGAAGCACGGACAGTCAACGCTTCCCCGCAAGGGAAAACTCGCAAAAATACAACGGATTTCGATGCGTCCCGTAGCGTTGTGGCATACTAACAGCAACCTGAGAATACATTTTATACAATTGGCAATCATGAATTTCATAAAGCCTGGTTCGATGAGACAGGAAAAAGAAATGAGAAAGCTTTCCCAAACGTGGAAACGGAGCAGGATTCGATCCGACGATTCCTTGATTTTGCGGGGTATCATCAATTGTTCTATGATAAGTGGATCAAAGGCTACCATTTTATTTTTTTAGGGTCCGAACAATACAGGCAGTCCAATCCATATAATTATGAAGATGCGTACTTATCGGACGAGCAGTTAGATTGGCTGCGGACAAAGCTTAAAGAAGGAGATAGGAAGCGGCCAACCTTTATTTTTCTGCATCAGCCGTTACCCGACACCGTTTCAGGTTCTTTTTGTTTGGGGAAATAAAAGGGCAGTTATTCAGCATGCCAAATTAAAAAGCATCTTCTCCAGGCATCCAGAAGTGATCTTCTTCTCAGGGCATACCAATTGGGAACTGACGATTCCCGGGGCACTGGTTCGTGATACGTTCACATCCGTTTCAAAGCAGCTAAAGCAATGAAGCAATAAAGCACAGGTATTAAACGGTTTTTAACGTATAATTAAGATATAAATGTTATTTAAAATAGGAGTGTGTTCTATGAGTGAAAATTTACCGCCGAAAACGTGTTCGATTGACCGTATGATTACGCAGCTTGAGGATGTTAAGCTTGTGATGGAAGGAAAGAAAACCGCTACGCGCCGAAACGGCCGTTACGCTGACCCTGGTGAAATTATGGAGCTGGGGGGAAAAAGATACAAAGTGACCAATGTATATCGGCAGCTTATTGGCGAACTTACCGATGCGGATGCAGAGCGGGAAGGTTATCAAGACGTGGAGACATACAAACAATACATATTGTCCATGCACCCCGGAATGCCGTGGATGCCGCAAATGCCGATGTGGGTGCATGAATTTGAAGAAGAAAGACATGATTGATTCTTTTCACCATTGCCCAAATGGTGCGAGGCCCGCTTCCTGTTGAGGAAACGGGCTTTTGTTAATGATGATAAACCTGTTAAAGGGTTAAAAGGCCGAATGTAGAATAAAGTATGGATGAGTATTATGAGTATACGTGCATACTTCTTGGTAATGGGTATATTACATTATTACAGTTGAGGTGGATAAAAGAAATGGCGAAAAATATTTTAGTTCCAACAGATGGTTCGAAACACGCAAATCACGCGCTTCGAACTGCCATTGCTATGGCAGAGGCGTTTCGCGACAGCATCATACTTTTGACCGTTCAATCGGATTATACGATGATTCACACAGGGAGATTTGTTACCGATAAAGAAATTGAAGAGTACGAGGCCGATTTGGGCCAGGAAGCTCTTCAATCTGCCATTGAAACGCTAAAGCAATCCGGGGTTCCTTTTACTTCTAAGGTGCGTATCGGGATTGAAAAAGATGAAATATGCGGCGAAGCAAGGGATGGGGATGTCCGCTGCATTGTTATGGGCTCACGCGGAATGACTCCGGTTATAGGCGGTGTGCTAGGGAGTGTGAGCTATGGGGTGCTCCATGAAGCGCCGTGTCCGGTTATGATTGTGCCGTCTGATTCCAATCAATAAAAATTGATGATACAAAGAAACAAGGTGATTACTTGAAAATTGAAAATATTGTATTCGACGATGGAGCTAAAATTGTCTGGCAGGAAACAGCAGGAATTTCGATTGTTACGATAAAGAGGGAAAACGTAAAAAATGCAATGACCCCGGTCATGTGGCAATCACTCGCCAATATTGGCCGAAAAATTGAAGACAATAAAAAAATTAAGGTCGTCATTCTCCGTGGAGAAGGACAGCAATTTACAGTCGGTTCGGATATTAAAGCCTTTCACACGATGTCGATTCAGGAGGCGGACGCGGCTTTTGGGTATATGGAGGAGGCGATTACCACCTTCGAGTATTTACGTATTCCCACAATAGCCGTGATCACCGGTCCGGCTTTGGGAGCTGGGCTGGAACTGGCCCTATCCTGCGATTTGCGGGTTGGGACAAAAGAAGCGACCATGGGGATTCCGATTGGCCGTTTAGGCATTACGATCAGCCAGCGGTTTGCGCAGCGTTTGGTCAATCTGATTGGACCCAGCCGGACAAAGGATTTGATTTTTACCGGGCGTTTTTTTAAAGGAGAAGAAGCGTATCAACTCGGTTTGCTCAATTATATAACGGCTGAAGAAAACGTGACGGATTTTGTACTGAATCTGGCGGAAACCATGAAGAAGGCTTCCCCTAATTCACTTCAGGCGGCCAAAGAATCGGTTGCCCGCTGCGTCCCCTTTACGGAAGTGGCTTTCGGGCACCGGGGATTTCCACAGTATGTCGACCCTGTGGATTTTCCGGAAGGGGTAGCGGCCTTTATCCAGAAACGTGAACCGCGGTTTACGAAATAAACGGCTTTGCCTATCCTGAAAACATTTGTAAAATCTTTATAAAACGTTTAACTTCTTTCAATCTGCAAAACATAGAATATATACAAGACGAATTATCGGTGAGCTTGTAGAGAGGGAAAGCCTAATGGGTAAAGATTGATCCCCCTCTTGTTGACAAAATAGACGATTCCCAAACGCAGTGGGGATGGTCTTTTTTATTACCTAATACTTGGATCAGGAGGTTGTCTGTTGATGAGAAGCAAACGGCCCTGTCCGGAGGAAGGTGCTTTCTATAACACAAGCGAGCGCTTTATCGGATTTGAAGAAGTGTTTCAGCGGATTTTGCGATTTGTGGAGCAGGAACCGGCCGCCCGTTATGCGATGGCGATTGGAACAGATTCTCAAGTGTATCAGAAGTATACAAAGTTTACCTCAGCGATTCTTGTCCATCGAGTGGGAAGGGGGGCGTGGGGATGCCTGCGGGATTACATTGTACCCCGGAAAATGAAAAGCCTTCGTGAGAAAATATCGCTGGAAACAACGCTAAGCGAGGAAATTGCCTGTTATTTCACAGCGGATAGGTTGGATGCGATTACTGATATATTACTGCCTTATGTCGATAAAGAGGCTGATTTTAGTCTTTCGATTCATCTTGACATTGGGACAAATGGAGCTACGAAAGACTTAATTAAAGAGATGGTTAGCCGGATAAACGCGATCGGATTTACCGCGAAGATAAAACCGGAGTCGTATGTTGCCTCAAGTTATGCGAACCGGTTTACCAAGGTTCAGTCCGGGCTTAAAGTCAGTTCGAATATGTGAGGATAGATAGAATGGAAGGCCGTTGACGGAGGTTTAGTCGACGGTTTTGTTTTTTATGAGAACGATTCGCATTTTTAGCGATAATAACTATCATTTTCGGTTAAATAACCCCATTTATAGAAACTGATACTCATTATCTCTGTATATCTTGTCATATCTTAAATTTACTCTTGTTTTCTTTTGAAAAAGCGATTAAGATAGTGACGGGATAGGAAAAACGTAAAAGAGGAGAATTCAAAAAATGAAGGATCATGCGCATTATACGCCACAGGGAAATGAAAAACGTCTTCGTTTGTCTGCGTTGATTACCGTGTTCATGTTTGTGAGCCAATTAATTGGCGGGCTTGTGACAAACAGCCTCGCGATTATGTCGGACGCCTGGCACCTGATGAGCGACATGCTTGCTCTTTTCCTTAGCTGGTATGCCATACGGCAAACGATGAAACCGGCGGATGATACACATACATTCGGGTACCATCGGTTTGGAAGTTTGGCTGCGCTTATCAATGGACTTGCGCTGATTGGCATTTCCCTGTTCATTGTGTACCAATCGGTACTCCGGTTTTTGCACCCGGCTCCGGTTCATTCCGCGGGAATGATGGCGCTCGCCGGCGTTGGTTTTATTGGCACATTTATTATTGTGCTCGTGTTAAAGAGCGGGGGGGACAATATCAACGTAAAAAGTTCCCTTCTCCATTTTTTGGGAGATGTATTTTCTTACCTCGGAATTCTTGCCGGAGGGTTGCTCATTGGGCTTACCGGCTTAACCTGGATTGACCCGCTGTTAAGCAGCCTGTTTGCCGTTATTATTTTGAAAAATGCATGGACAATTACAAGAGAAGCCGGCCTTATTCTGCTGGAAGCTGTCCCGCAGGAAGTATCGATACAAGAGGTAGAGGAACGCCTTCTGCAGGAAGAGGATATCAAGAAAGTTCTTGACCTGCATATTTGGAGCCTTTCAAACGAACATCTGTCTCTCAGCGCCCATATCCAGATTGCAAATATGGAGGTAAAAGACACGGCAGCGCTGTTAAACCATATTGAAGAGGTTCTATTTAAAGAGTTTAAAATAGCCCACACAACGATACAGCTTCAGACCGAGGGCATCTACAGAAACCAGAGTAAAAAAATGAACATTCCACAGGTACATTAACATGCCAGTGGAATGTTCATTTTTTTTCTTAGACGGCTTAACTAACACAATCGTTGATTAAGCCATTTTTCTTCTACGCATTTAAGGTATTGGTCTGGATCTCTTTTAAATTGAAATCGTTGAATATGCTCTTTTGTTCTTTCTTCCCATTTTTTCATTTCATTGATGTAGGCATCAAAAGGTACAGTAGCTAATCTTGAGAGAATACAAGGATCTGAAATTGCATCTTCAGCAAAAACGATATATTCACCGTGCCGCATTATGTAACGATTCCAAGATCTTAACCCCGTTATACGACGGTGCCTACGCTTTATGGTACGGAAGAAAAGTTCATGATCATTATTTGTTCTTGGCA
>NZ_AUMJ01000044.1 GCF_000430625.1 Aneurinibacillus terranovensis DSM 18919 | reverse complement strand
CTGAGGGAATCACTATTGTTTTCTTTTCCTCAGGGTACTTAGATGTTTCAGTTCCCCTGGTGTGCCTCTGCCCATCCTATGAATTCAGATGGGAGTCCTGCCCCATTACGGGCAGGGGGTTTCCCCATTCGGACATCTCCGGATCCAAGCTTACGTACAGCTCCCCGAAGCGTATCGCCGTTCGTCGCGTCCTTCATCGGCTCCTAGTGCCTAGGCATCCACCGTGCGCCCTTTATAGCTTAACCCGATCTTCTCGCTCCTCCTGCCGCTCTTGTTCGATACAAGCAAAATTAAACCTAAAGGCAGTTTGGATTTTTCCTATTGCGCTTTGTTTTTTCTGTATCCAGTTTTCAAGGTACATCAAAGAAAAAGTGAAGAAATTTTTTATCCTTGTTTTCCTCGTTTTGTTTCACTTATTAAGCTGCCGCATCTTGTAGCGACATTTATTAATATATCACACGTACAAGAAAGAAGCAACTCTTTTTTATAGAGATAAAAATGGTTTTAGATGAGAAAAATCCCAATGAAAATGAAGAACCCCGGTGAATATCACCGGGGGCTTGAGGGAGATAACTTACTTCGTAGCGTTTTGCTGCGCCGCGTTGTTAGCAGCTTTCATTTGAGATTGCTGGTTTTTCTGGCGAACAGCCTGAGCGTTCGTTTCACTGCCAAACTCAACATCGTTAAATCCTGCCGCATTCACGCCTGCTGCATTAGCTCCTGCTGCAGTACCTGCAGTAGTTCCCGCTGCTTGAGCAGTCATGTTTTGCTGGCGCGCATCTGCGTTAGCATTGAAGTTGTTATTGCGTTTTGCCATGATTATCACCTCCCGTATTTAAAATGCCCCTTTCAATAAAAATTACACAAATTTATTTTTCCAATTGCGCACAAGGATTTCTTTTTTCCCCTTACTGAACTGCTTGATTTCATATTCCCGGCGCATCGCATCCCTTTTGTCCGGCACCTCTTCAACATAAACAAGCTCGACAGGCCCCCTGCCGCGAGTATAACGGGCTGCTTTTCCTTCATTATGTTTTTTGATTCGCTCTTCGACATTTGCCGCATATCCTGTATATAAAGATGAATCTTTGCAGCGGATGATATAAACATAATACATAATTCTGACAAATCCTTTCTCAATTACTTCCCACAACGTATAATCAATATCATACAATAAAATTAAATGAAATTTTAGAAGAGAGGTAATCCACATGCTACAGCAAAAACTGGTGGAACGCGTACTGCAGGCCGCGCTCTCACACGGGGGAGATTTCGCGGAAATTTACGTGGAAAACAAAATCGAACAACACCTTTCCATGGTAAAAGAAAAAATCGAAAAGGCCCGTTCAGGGCAGGACTTCGGGATCGGGATTCGCATTTTTAACGGCGTGGATTATCTATATACATACACGAACAATGAAGAGGAAAATCATTTAATCGAGATTGCCGCCCTCCTCTCTCAGGCCGCTAAAAACCGGCAGACGGTCAACCGGACCATCACATTTAAGAAAGAATTGATCGTGCCCCGCCATATCGCCACCATTGATCCACGGGTGGTGTCCATTGAACGAAAAAGGGATGTGCTATCCCGGGTCACCAGGCATGCCTTCGACTACCATAAATCGGTCAGCCAGGTAAAAGCCAGCTATTTCGATGAAACACAGCGGGTGCTGATCGCCAACTCTGACGGACTATGGGCCGAGGACAAACGGGTAAGAACCCGCCTGTTTGTCGAAGTGATCGCCGCAGACCAAGAGCAAAAGCAGCGGGGTTACCTGGCACCGGGCGCATCGAAAGGGTTTGAGTTCTACTCCGAGATCGATCTCCGCGATATCGCAGAGACGGCGGCCGATAGCGCCGTACGCATGCTCGAAGCCAGACCGTGTCCTGGCGGAAAAATGCCTGTTGTGATTGATAACGGGTTTGGCGGCGTTATTTTCCATGAAGCATGCGGGCACGGAATGGAAGCGACCGCTGTTGCCAAAGGAAACGGCCCATATGCCGGTAAGCTCAACCAACAGGTCGTAAGCGAAAAAATATCAGCAATAGATAATGGAACGATTCCGAATGAATGGGGCTCGCTTCATATTGACGATGAAGGCACACACACCCAGCGCAATTCGCTTATAGAAAAAGGAATTTTAAAGGGCTATTTAATCGACAAGCTCGGCGGACGGAGGTTGGGTATGGCCCCGACCGGCTCAGCCAGACGGCAGTCGTACCGGTTCGCCCCGACTTCGCGCATGACGAACACCTACATTTTGCCGGGCACAGATAAACTCGATGATATGATCGCGGGAACCGAATACGGCCTCTACGCGAAATCGATGGGCGGCGGCAGTGTGAATACGACAACGGGCGATTTTAACTTCGCGGTGCTTGAAGGCTATATGATTGAAAATGGTAAGCTGACGTATCCGGTAAAAGGGGCCACGTTAATCGGCAATGGCAGGCAGACCATGTACGATGTCGACATGGTTGGAAATAACTTTAAACCCGGACAGGGAATGTGCGGCTCGATCAGTGGTTCCATACCGGTAAATGTCGGCCAGCCGGCCCTGCGTGTATCCCAACTGACGGTAGGAGGAAGCCAATCATGATCGAGCAGTTATTTTCCCTTGCCAAACAAAAGAATATTAAGGATTTGGAAATCCTTACGAGCCAGGGACAGAACTTCAGCGTACAGGCGTATGAAGGGAAAATTGAGTCGTATAAAAAGACGAATACCGGCGGCATCGGAATCCGGGGAACTTTTAATGAACGGACCGGTTACGCGTATACCGAGAGAGTGAAACCTGAGGAATTCGATAATCTGATTGACATGCTCAAGGCGAATGCCTCACTTATGGACGAAAAAGAACCGCTGTTTCAGGTAAAACAGGAAGGTCATTGGCGTGACATTAAACCCGAACTGCCCGACGACAAACAAATTGAACTTGCACTGCAGCTAGAAGCGGAAGCGGGCCAGGCGGAAGAAGTTTCCTCTGTCTCCTATGCGCTTGTAAGCAGCGGGCACGCGGTGCGCCGGATTGCCAACACGTATGGAGTAGACAAAACTCACGAATCAAATTACAGCATGGTTTATCTCTCCGTTGTAGTAAAGCGCGGCGCTGAAGTTGAAACGGACGGCGCATATTATACTGGTGATATCCGACAGTTTTCAAAGAGGGAATTAATCGAGGAAGTGGTCGGAAAAGCGCGCCGCAAGCTCGGCGGACGGCCGATTAAAACGGGCAGCTACGCGGCCGTTCTCGATCGTAAAATTATTTGTTCTCTTCTATCGACATACAGCGGCGTGTTTTCCGCCCGCAGCATTCTGCAGGGAACGTCAAGGCTCGAAGGAAGGTTGGGAGAAAAATTATTAGGCTCCCTTACCCTGCTCGACGATCCGGATACAGGATATGAACAAGTGCCGTTTGACGATGAAGGGGTCAATACGGAGAAACTCTACCTGGTTCGGGACGGTGTCTTGGAAAGCTATCTGCACAGCCTGCAATCAGCAGTAGACATGAAGCAGACCCCGACCGGCCACGGAATCCGCAGCTACAAAGGAACCGTGCAGATCGCGCCGCACCGGATGCAGATACCAAACGGGGTTGTCCCGCTTGAATCATTATTTTCCACGATGCACAACGGGCTTTACGTTACGGATGTCCAGGGGTTGCATTCGGGGACGAATATTGTCTCCGGGGATTTCTCACTTGCGTGCCAGGGCCACTGGATAGAAAACGGGCAAATTATTCACCCGGTAAAAGATATTACGATCGCCGGGAACTTCTTTGATCTATTTGCGGCTATCGAACAAAGCGCGGACGATTTCAAATTCTCGCCGCCCGGTCCTAGCCAGTACGGCGCCCCTTCTATTCTATTTCCCCACCTGTCTGTTTCAAGTTAACCGATAGAAAAAACCTCGTACATTCCATTTGGTGGAAGTACGAGGTTTTTGATTAATTGCCGAGACCGGGTTGCACCGGAGTATTCGCTGCCGCCGGATTGGCCGGGGGCGATGCGGGCTGTTGAGCCGGAGCAGGTGTGCTCACGGCATTTTTAAGCTTCCAGCCTAAATCAGATTTTTCAAGCGTAATCGTAAGTATATAATCCTCACTCTTCGTTGTATTCGCCGGAGAAGCCGTGAACGTCCGCGTAATAAGCGCCTGTACCACAGCCGTCGTATCCTGTTTCTGCTTCAATATAACTTCCTTTAACTTGTCCGCGTTTGGGAAACCGATCGGATTTTTGTTCCCCCACGCATCCTGCAGCCGCTTGACCCTATCGTCTATGTAGTCCTGCGTCGCATAGGGTGCCATATTGTGCTCGTATTGTACAATAATCATCTGTTTCGCTCTATCGTCGACATTCGGTGTATTTAAAATGTCCATGCTTGCGGTATACGTGCTCTCAAACGCGCTCGCCGCCTGCTGCTGTTCGTAATATCCGAGCAGGGGCAGGAGCGATTCGTCAACCGGCGCGCTGCCTAAAAGCGAAATTGTTTTTTGTAAATTGTTATTTTGATTCGTTTCATTTTTCACTTGCTGTCTTGTATCGTTCAGTTGTTTTTTAACATTATCCAGTTCCGTTTTCAATGCCTGGTTCTCATGTTCAATCACTTTTGTATTGCATCCTGATGTTAAAAAACTTACCGATAGGAAAAGGGCAATAGCCCCTAATCTAAACCGTTTTTTCATATACTGCCGATCTCCTTTGTTCATCTTCCCATCACTATAAGCTCACGTACAACCTATATTGTAACAGGAAAGCAGCAGATACGTAATAAAAAAATAGTAAGACGCAATTTAGTGTATAATCGTTCGTTTGTTATTTTTTATAAATGCCAATTCTTTGACTTTTTCTTTATTAAACAGGACATCCAGTTTGTTAGGCCCTACACTGTAGAAAATATATTTTCCTTTATATTTTTCATAGACTTCTTTATTGGAAGTACGATGTCCGATAATTACGTCGGCCCCGGCATCGATCATGTCATGGGCTAGTTGACGCTGGTAATCTTCCGGCGCTTCCTGATTTTTCTTCCCCCAAAAGACGGACACAACGAGTACATCAGCCTTCTCCTTTGCCTTCTTAATATCGTTGAGCGGGTGGGATCCGTACGCATCAGCCACGCCAGCTTCCATCCGGGTCGCTTTCCATGATATATCAGGAATGAGGCGTGAAAAAGACACAAAGCCATAGTTTACGTTGTTTTTCTGTAAAATGACGGGGGAAAACGCTTTGTCTTTCGTCCCGTAGCCGAGTGTGGTTATGTGGTGATTATGCAAAATAGACAACCCCTTGTCCACCTCTTTCCGGCTCTGGCCGTTAAGGATATCATTGTTTGCCAGGTCAACCGCAGTCCGAGTGCGCGTGCTCGCATCGGACAGCCAGGACGGCATATCGGAATCGGGTTTAAATCCTTTAATGGGTATCAGCTGAAAATCACATGGCGGAGCCGGGTTTACTTTGGCCGCGTAAAAAGAAGTATCGCCAAACATCACCATTCGAAATCCAACGCCAGCGGACGGATGTTTGGACTGTCCACCTGTAGAATCTGTAGAACCTGTTGATGTCCCTGCAGTGTTTGAAGCGTTGGCAGAAAAAAGCTCGCCGACAGTTTTTTCGTTCTGAACCGGCTGCTTCTTGTTCACAATATCGTCTACTGACGGATTCATCCGGAACTGGCTTGCACTTTTCATGGCCTGCAGCATCCCAATCGATTTATACCCGCCAACCCCGAGCGCCAGGAGTGCGACAATCCAAACAGCAAAGACGAAACCCCGTTTTTTTCTGACAGTCGGCATTTCCTGATACGATAGCAACGAATTGGCATTGATATCGTAAAAAGTGAGCAGTTTATCGACTTCCTCAACCGTAATCGGGATTGTCCCTTCTTCAATTCTTTTCAACCGCTCATGGTCAATTCCTGTTTCCTGTTCGATTTCCTGCAGGGTTATGCCCAAATCAAGGCGGTACTCGTATAATTTTTGCATAAGCAGATACAAATCTTCACTCATTGTAGGAAACCCCTTAGTAAAGAAAACTTGGCCAGCGCCAAGCGAAAGGCGCAGGCGATAGGTATAACCTTAGATTAAACGAGGATGCGGCCGCATTCATCGCAGCGGACGATGTCTCTGCCTTTACGCCATTCATTCATTTTGGCAACGGAAAGCGGCAGGAAACATCCCATACACGATCGGCGCTTCACTTCCACCACCGGGTCTTTGATCGCTTCTCCTATTTTTTCGTATAAAGCGATCGCCTCAGGAGAGATTGACTGCACAAGTTCCTCCACTTTTTCTTTCCATACTACCTTCTCCTGGTGCAAATCCATTTCTGTATTGAACCGTTGTTCCATAAACCGTTCGTATTCTTTCCGCGCCATCCACAACTCCTGCTGTGCGAGAGCCAGCTCAATTTTACCGTCTATATCCTCATCGGACGGTTCCCCGATTTTTGCGACTTTTTCTTCGTACTTCCTGCATGCGGCTAACAGTTTGTCTTCTTCCTCCTTCAAACTGAGTAAGGAGTTTTCAATTTTCGTGATTTGTTTGTTTGCCTGGTGCAGTTCTAACAATTTTCTAGACTCAAGCATTTCTCTTCTCTCCTGCTCCATCTTTCTGTTAATCTATACTTCGCTTTTATAAGCTTTTTAGTCTTTTATACACTTTTATAGAAATGTAAAAGGGTCGGTATTCACTCTGGAGATAATCACTTCGGTGGCGAGCTTATCCTCTTTGATCTTTTGCTCCAGAATCTTTTTTACACCCTCCTTCATTACTTTTTCTACGTTGTGCCCGGGATCGACCAGGGACAGCCCTCCCGCCATCGCGTCATGCGCGGTATGGTAATAAATATCCCCTGTAACAAGTACATCCGCACCGCGGAAAACCGCCTTTGGCACAAAGCTGTTGCCGTCGCCGCCGAGCACGGCCACCCTGCTTACTTCCCGGTCAAGCGGGCCTACAACACGCAATCCCCGGACGTCGAACGCTTCTTTCACCTTTCTGGCAAAATCGCCGAGCGGCATCGGGCGGGGCAGTTTGCCGATTCGACCGATGCCCCATGTCGTCCCAGCCTGCTCAACCGGATAAATGTCGTAGGCTACTTCTTCGTACGGATGCGCTTTCACCATTGCTTTGATCACCTTGGCCTGTATTTCCTCCGGCATAATCGTTTCCATCCGAACTTCCTCCACCTGGGTAAGCTTGCCCTGTTCGCCGATATACGGGTCGGTTCCTTCCCGTGGAACAAAAGTACCGGTACCCTTTACAACGAAAGAACAGTGGCTGTAGTGGCCAATCCAGCCTGCTCCTGCCTGTGCCATTGCCTCACGTACCGCGTCCAGGTGGAAAGCAGGCACATATACGACAATTTTCTTTAACTTTTGTTCGTGCCACTTCTCCAGTATGTCCACATCTATTAATCCCAGGGCTTCAGCCATCAAATCATTGATTCCACCCTCGGCCACATCAAGATTGGTATGGGCGATGTAAACGGCGATATCATGCTTAATCAGCTTCTCATACAAACGACCGGCCGGTAAATCGGTGCGCAAATTTTTTAACGGGCGAAAAATGACCGCGTGGTGCGCTACGATTAAATCCACCCCTTGCGCAATCGCTTCGTCCACGACCCCTTCCAGGATGTCAAGGGTCACCATAACCTTTTTAACTTCTTTGTTTAACGTCCCAACCTGCAGGCCGATTTTATCTCCTTCCATCGCTAAATGTTTAGGTGCAAACGTTTCGAAATATTGAATTATGCGTTGTCCGCTGGCAAACATTCGATAACCCCCTCGATCCATTTGATTTTTTCAGTAATTTCCTGTTTTTTACGTTCCGTCTCCGGCGCTTGGGACTTCATCATGCTGCGTTGAATGAATAGCAGCTTATTTTTCTCTTCCTGCCATTTTTTCCGAAGAACCGGCGACTTTTCCCTCCATAAAAAAGGGCCGATTTCGAGCAGTTCGGGAAACGTGCGGTCCTGGCCAGTGTAAGGGGCTTTTCCATCTCCGGGGACGGCCCGCATGATTTCATAGATAACGTTGTCTTCCTCTATGATTTTTTCTGCTGTAATTTCCCATCCATTGTTCATTAGCCAGCGCCGCACAAGCGGGGCCGCTACATTCGGCTGCAGAATGAGTTCCTTTATATTTAATCCCTCAAGGCCAGCGCCGAGAATCGAGACGATTAAGCTTCCGCCCATTCCGGCGATACATACCGTGTCGGCCTCGCCGGGGTGAACAACAGCCAAACCGTCACCAAGGCGAACCTCAATGTTTTCCGTCAAACCTGCCGCACGCACCTGTTTTGCAGCCGATTCATAAGGTCCTTTATTCACCTCACCGGCAATGCAAAAAGGAGAAATATTTTGTTCAATTAAATAGGTGGGGAGGTAAGCATGGTCTGAGCCGATATCGGCTGCCCGGTGACCGGGCGTGACCATGTTTGCAATCGTTTGTAAGCGTTGAGAAATTTCAATCATACTAATCTCCTTATTTATCCGTTCCTACCCTAGCTTACCATTGTCGGTGAAACATTCACAATATGAGAGAGTGAAAAAAGCTGTTTGAGTTTTTTCTCAAACAGCTTTGCCGTTGCCGTACCCCTTTTATTCATTTACAGTTTCTTTATCGAATGCCAAGCTTTTTTTCCGCTTCTTCACGCAGACGGAATTTTTGAATTTTGCCGGAAGCCGTCATCGGATAATCATCGACGATTTGAACATAACGCGGGATTTTAAAGCGGGCAATTTTACCCTCACAATACGCGCGAATTTCTTCCGTTGTCACGGTTTCCCCTTCTTTTACTTTGACACAGGCAAGGATCTCTTCCCCATACTTGTCATCCGGCACCCCTATCACCTGTACATCAAGAATTTTATCGTACGTATAGAGGAATTCTTCAATCTCCCGCGGGTACACGTTTTCTCCACCGCGAACGATCATATCTTTCAGGCGTCCGGTAATCTTGTAGTAGCCCTGTTCATCAACGGTGGCCAAATCTCCCGTATGCAGCCATCCTTCATGGTCAATCGCCTGTGCCGTCTGTTCCGGCATATTGTAGTACCCTTTCATCACATGAACCCCCCGCGTGCAAAGTTCACCCTGTTCACCGACCGGCAATTCTTCGCCGGTTCCGGGGTCGACAATTTTCGCTTCCACATGCGGCAGCACCCGGCCCACCGATGATACGCGCTGTTCCAGCGTATCATTTGGCCGGGTCTGCGTAATAACCGGGGAAGATTCAGTCTGGCCGTACGCAATCGTAATTTCTTTAATTCCCATGACATCGACCACTTTTTTCATGACCTCGATCGGACAAGGCGATCCTGCCATGATTCCCGTGCGCAGCGTCCGCAAATCAAACCGTGTAAAATCCGGGTGGTTTAATTCCGCGATAAACATCGTTGGTACGCCATACAGCGCCGTGCATTTTTCATCCTGAACCGCCTGCAGCACCAGCAGCGGGTCAAATGATACGATCGGTACCATTGTAGCTCCTGTGGCGATACAGGCGAGCGTGCCCATTACACAGCCGAAACAGTGAAAGAACGGTACAGGGATGCAGATGCGGTCCTGTTCGGTAATATTTTGGCATGCGGCAACATTGGCCGCGTTGTTGACAATGTTTTTATGCGACAACATCACGCCCTTTGGAAAACCTGTGGTTCCTGACGTATACTGCATATTAATAACATCGTCCGCCTGCAGGGTCTTCTGGACTTCAGCCAGTTTATCGTCGGGCACGTGACCGCCCCTCTCAATCAAATCTGTCCAGAGGTACATGCCGGGTTTACGTTCATTCCCAATAAAAATCGCATTTTTCAAATGGGGGAGACGCTTTGATTGCAGACGTCCGGGCTCACTGTGATAAAGTTCCGGACAAAGTTCATATATCATGTCCAGGTAACTTACTCCCCTGAAAGATTCAATTAAAATAATCGTTGTGGATTCAGACTGGCGAAGCAAATATTCCAGCTCATGGACGCGATAACTCGTGTTGACCGTAACAAGAATAGCACCTATTTTGGCGGTGGCGAACTGGGCCGTCACCCATTCGGGCACATTGGTAGCCCAAATCGCCACATTATTTCCCTTCTCTATCCCGATATCCATAAGTCCTCGCGCCACTGTGTTGCAAAGCGCTTGAAATTCCCGGAACGTATACCGCAACCCGAGTTCAGGGTACACGACAGCTTCCCTGTCCGGAAACTTTTCAGTTGTCTCGTCCATTAGTGTACCAATTGTCACGTTTATCGGTTCACTCACTAAAAAACCTCCCCCAGCAAAATTGTTATTTACACCCGATTTCTCGGGAAATAACCATCCTCAACACTTCCGAAGTTCCTTCTCCAATCTCAAGCAGTTTGGCATCGCGGAAAAATCTCTCAACCTGGTATTCATGCATGTAGCCGTTTCCGCCATGGATTTGAATCGCCTGGTCGCATACGCGCATACAAATCTCAGAGGCATACAGCTTTGCTATCGCCGCTTCCATTGTAAATTTGCGTCCCTGATCTTTTAACCATGAAGCTTTGTACACCATATTGCGCGCTAATTCAACGTACATAGCCATGTCCGCCAGCTTGAACTGAATGGCCTGAAACTTTGACAGCGTCTGGCCGAACTGAACGCGTTCCTGCGCATACGCAAGCGCCTTCTCGTAAGCGCCCTGGGCGATGCCGACCGCCATCGCGCCAATACCGATCCTTCCGCCGTCAAGCGTGGCGAGAAACTGTTTAAACCCATTCCCGCGCACTCCAAGGAGATTTTCCTCCGGCACGCGAACGTCCTCCATAAACAGTTCTGTTGTATTGGAAGCATGAAGCCCCATTTTTTCATAATTATCAACAACGGAAAAACCGGCTGCATCCGTTGGCACAATAAACGAGGAAATGCCGTTTGTTCCCTTCTCCTTATCTGTGACAGCTGTCAAAGCAAGATTTTTTGCGTAACTCGCGTTGGTAATGTAGCACTTCGATCCGTTAATCACCCACTCATTTCCATCCTGCACTGCGGTCGTACGGGTCCCGCCCGCATCCGAGCCTGCGGTTTGTTCGGTTAACCCGAAAGCACCAAAATATTCACCCCGGCAGAGCGGTGTTAAGTATTTTTGTTTCTGTTCGTGGGTGCCAAACAGGTTAATCGGCGCGCCCCCCAGCGAGACGTGGGCCGAGTAGGTGATGCCTGTTGAACCGCAAACCCTGCTGAGTTCTTCCACCACAATCGCGAAGCTAATCGTGTCTGCCCCACCCCCGCCATACTCTTCCGGAAACGGGAGACCCATCAAATCCAGCTTGGCCATTTTTTTAAACACGTCTAACGGAAATTCGCCCGTTTTGTCTCGTTCATCCGCCCCGGGAGCTACTTCTCCCTCTGCAAAATCTCGGATCACATTTTTAATCATTGCTTGCTCATCTGTCAGATTAAAGTTCATTCTCTCTCCGTCCTTTCTCCTCGGTGATTGAGTGATTGAGCGATTGTTCAGGATCGCAGTTTTTTTAAAATGTGAAACGGTTACAAGATTTATACTTCGTACTTTTCTGAATCTATTTTATTCTACATCGATCGAAGAATTCCTGCCATAGTTTCGAAAGCGTTTTCATAAATAAATCCACGTTTGTCGCAACATCAATGGTTCGGTGGGGCAATGGAATGGGTCGTTTTTACTTTTTGCGAGTTTTCCCTTGCAGGGAAGTATAAATTGTCCGTGTTATGAACAAAGGGGAACCTGCCCGAAACATCTGGGTAACTCAAAGAGGGAGGCAATCGGGCAGAAAGACGTTCTCCTTTGTTCATAACACTAGGCAGCGGGAAAAAAGCAAAAAGTAAGAAACGTACCATTCCATTGCAGCCAAATCCGTATTTGCGTTCCGACAAACATGGATGATGAGTAGACAGGAAAAGAACAGCCGCCTTGCATGCAGGCCCCCGCGTAAATGCAATTTCCGTTTCCAAACAGAAGAGGAGCACGGACAGTCTAAACTTCCCTGTAAGGGAAAACTCGGCAAAAATAAACGGATTCGATGCATCCCGCACGCAGCTTTGTTGCCGAACACGCACGTTTTACATTACGCTGCCTAACGCAGAGCCTGCTGCTTGCTGACCCAGCGCCACCACAAATTTTTCAGCGAGCGGAGAAAAAACGCGACAAAAATAATCTTAATATAGAGAGAGTAGAGCAGGACGTCTTTGGATGCCTGACCGAGAAAGAAACAAGCGATTTCCGAACCGAACAGGCCGATGATCCCGTTGAAAAAGAAAAGCGCTGCCGTTTCGCCTTTGCGCCGGTTCCAGATGAGGCCGAGAACGACGAGAACAATGGCAATAGGGATCCAGAAACATTCCACCCGCCACCAGGCAAAATCATCGATGAGACGCCGGTACGTTATCCACCCGTAAATTGCCTGCAGACCAAGCAGTCCGGAAAAGGAAATGTACCGCTTGTTAGCGGCCAGTCCGGTAGCCACCCACAGGCAGCAAACAATAACCAGAAATCCGATGATAACCGTTGCACTGTAACCTTGATACTTTAAAAAGTAGAGACCGCTCAAAGCAAGCAGAATGGAAGCAGCCCCGAGAAAAATATGCTTCGAAAGTCGATCTTCTTTCCCAATAAACGCTAAAATATACAACCCAATTGTTAAAATTGATAGCATCGTCATTTGCATTGTGATGGTAAAATCGGTAAAATGAAAAACAAGATACAGCAGTACAATCACAGACAGAATGGTGACGGCCCATTTCCTTTCTAATCTGGGAAATGAGAACGCAGACAGGGATTCGGACCCCGCTTCCTTTGTGACTTTGGAAGCGCGACCACCGCCGTCCATACTATCCTTCTCACCTTCTGTATACAGATTCAACAAAAAGTCGCAATAATGGGATGGAAGCAGATGACTTTGGCGCCAATACTCTATTTCGCCTAAAATCACCTTCTTTTTCTGCTCATTCATACAGCGGAGACCTCCAAATGCAAATGTCATGGAATCACGGATTTTTACTTACGAATCGAATCATGAATATCAAATGAAAAAAGCCTACGTCGTCGAAACGCAGGCTATACAAAACAAACATTATTCTAAGAAGTCTTTAAGTCTCTTGCTGCGACTGGGGTGACGAAGCTTACGGAGAGCTTTCGCTTCGATTTGGCGGATCCGTTCCCGGGTAACGCCAAACACTTTACCGACCTCTTCAAGCGTGCGCGTTCTGCCGTCATCGAGCCCAAAGCGTAAACGAAGCACATTCTCTTCCCGCTCGGTTAACGTGTCGAGTACGTCTTCCAGCTGTTCTTTGAGCAATTCATAGGCGGCCGCATCCGATGGAGCGAGCGCTTCCTGGTCTTCGATAAAGTCACCCAGATGGGAGTCATCTTCCTCGCCGATTGGCGTTTCCAGCGAAACCGGCTCCTGTGCGATTTTCATAATTTCCCGGACCTTTTCAGGTGTAAGGTCCATTTTCTCAGCAATTTCTTCCGGTGAAGGTTCGCGGCCCAGTTCCTGAAGAAGTTGGCGGGACACACGAATCAATTTATTAATTGTTTCCACCATATGAACAGGAATACGAATTGTACGCGCCTGATCCGCTATCGCGCGGGTAATTGCCTGGCGAATCCACCATGTGGCATACGTACTGAACTTGTAGCCCTTCTGGTAGTCGAATTTTTCAACAGCTTTGATCAATCCCATGTTGCCTTCCTGAATCAGATCGAGAAACAGCATGCCGCGCCCTACATACCTTTTCGCGATGCTGACAACCAAACGCAGGTTGGCTTCGGCCAGCCGCCTCTTGGCTTCTTCATCACCTTCTTCAATCCGCTTGGCGAGATTAATCTCTTCCTCCGCGGAGAGCAAAGGCACACGACCGATTTCTTTCAAATACATACGAACCGGGTCATTAATTTTCACACCGGGTGGAACGGAGAGGTCATCCAAATTGAATTCTTCGTTCTCATCACTGTCTGTCTGAGGAAGAATTGGATCATCGTCATCTTCCTCATCTTCTTCATTTATTACCTCTATCCTTTGATCATTCAGGTACTCAAAAAATTCATCGATTTGATCGGGATCTTGATCAAAGGTAGAGAGACGTTCCATGATTTCTTTGTACGTGAGCATACCGCGTTTTTTACCCTTTTCGATCAATTGGTCCTTGACCTGATCCAGGGTTATTTCCATCTCCGGTTTGCTTTCTGTCTTCTTTGTCATGGTATTCCCTCCTTCCCACGGGCTCCATTATCATTTATTTTAAAAGCTTTTTTAATCGGACCATTTCCATACCGATCCGAGCTGCTTCTAAGGTGTTCCCCAATTTCTCCTGCTTTTTCTTTTCTTGTTCAAGCTCTTCTATTTGTATTCGCTTCGGATAAGCCAACACCTGTCTGATGTAATCATCCAACTGCCGCTGCGTTGTACTTTCCGGGTCAATGTCGATCATCGCCAGCTCAGAAGCTTTCCGAATCAATCGCTCATCCTGAAGAAAAGAAGTAAAGCGGGCTACATCCGGTTCATATCCGGCTGCGTAGTAACTGTATAGATAAGCGGCAAGGGCTGCGTGATCTTCAACGATAAAATCGGCTCCAATCGTTAGCTGCACCTGGTGAGAAATATCCGCATTTTGCATCATCAAAGCCATTAAATACTTTTCCGCATTGAGATAAGCGGGCAGAAGCGGCTTTACAGTCATATGTCTGCTATTATCTATACTATTATTCCAACTATCTGACAGATTATCCCTCAAAGCCGTTTTTTTTTGTTTTTTAAAAATTTTGTACTGATCCGCTTTCAGCGCATCAAGCGAATAATGAAATTCTTCAGCCAGCTGGCGCAAGTAATGATCACGCTCTACGGCACTGCGAAGACGGGATATCTGTTCCAGAGCTTCGCTGATGTATTTCTGACGCTCCGTCTCGTCTTTTACGTCATAATGTGAGCGGATCACCTGCAGGCGGTAAGCGGTAAGAGACATCGTATTTAATAAAATGTCCTGCTTGAATCGCTCTGCCCCATACTTTTGAATATATTCATCGGGATCCATGCCAGCAGGCATTTGCGCAACTTTTACGGCACAGCCGGCATTGACCAGCAACTCAGCGCCCTTAAAAGCCGCCTCGATTCCTGCTTGATCAGAGTCGTAGCAGAGTACCACATTTTCCGTATTCCGGCGAATAATTCGGGCCTGTTGCTCCGTAAGAGCCGTGCCCAGTGAGGCAATACCGTTTAAAACTCCGGCCTGCCACGCAGATATCACATCAACATATCCCTCAAACAGCACAGCCTCCTGCTTCTTGCGAATATGGGCGCGTGCGCGATGAAGATTAAACAGCAGTTGACTTTTATTAAACAGCGGCGTTTCCGGACTGTTTAAATATTTTGGCTGTCCTTCACCAATAATCCGGGCCCCGAAAGCCACCACTCTTCCCTGTGTATCATGAATGGGGAACATAACCCGTCCACGGAATTTATCAAAAGGCCGACTGGTCTTGTCCTTGCGACTCAGCAACCCTGCTTCTTCCATTAACGGTAATGGATATCCTCTTTTCTCGAGAATGCGAGTGACAAAATCCCAGCTATCCGGACTGAATCCAAGAGCAAACTCTTTAATTGTAGCAGGCTGAACATTTCTGTTCAACAAGTAATTGCGCCCCTGTTCACCGTATTCTGTACTGGTTAGAATATGATGATACAATTGCGCAACCCTATCGTGAGCTTCCAGCATGATTTCTTTTTTCTGCCGGGCCTGCTTGTTTTCAGGTGTGGCTTCTTGAACAGGCAATTCCACGCCAGCCCGCTCCGCCAGCACCCGAATCGCTTCCGGAAATTCGAGCCCTTCCATCTTCATCACAAATGAGATTACATTACCCGATTCACCGCAGCCGTAGCAGCGAAACAACTGCTTATCCGGTTGTACGGCAAAAGATGGAGATTTTTCTGAATGGAACGGGCATAGTCCAAAATAGTTGCGTCCTGTTTTTTTCAAATGAACATGCTGGCCTATTACTTCCAGAATGTCATTTTTTACGCGTACCTTCTCGATGACATCTTTAGGAATTCGTCCTGTCATGTTCTCACCTGAACTTCCCAAATTCCGTCAATATTACATTTTGGGGCAACGGAATAATATAATTCGGCAAAATCCTTCAATCTCCTTCTCATTGCAGTAAAAGTTTTTGCAGGATTTGTCGAAAATGAGCGATTTCCTCTTTCTGGAGAGGGCGAGGGCCTTTACGCTTCCCCCCTACCTTCGCAATTTGCTCTGAAGCATACCGATTCATAAGCAAAAAAGATATATTTTCCTTAGTATATTCTTTTCCTCTCGTCCCTAACGCTAAGCACCCTTTCTCCAATACAAGACACGCCAGGCCGTAGTCGTCCGTGATGACGAGGTCCTTTTCTTTCACATGGTTGATGATATACATATCAACGGACTGGTATCCGCTGTCAACCGCTATGGTCTGTACTTTCGGGTGTTCAATCGTAAGCTGATGATCGTAGGAGGCGACAAAATGAACAAAACAATCGCATTTTTCTGCTTCCAGCACAATTTCATTTTTTACGGGGCAAGAATCGGCATCAACCCATATTTCTAGTGTTTTTTCGTTCATAATCGTACTATTCTACGCCCATCTTCTTTTTTCCTGCATGAATGATATAGTTTGTCAATTTCGAATCATGTCGAAAAAGAGAAAAATACAGGCAGCTTATCGCTACCTGCATGGCTTACATGTCTCTTTGTTTAATAATTTCAATAATGATATTGGCTGTCTCTTCCACAGCCTTATTGGAAACGTTAATAACCGGGCAGCCAACGCGTTGCATGACGCTTTCCGCGTATTCAAGCTCTAATTTAATGCGTTCTACGTTGGCATAGTTCGCCTGAGAGGTAAGACCAAGAGATTTTAAACGCTCGGTTCGTATCATGTTTAACTGGTCGGAACTAATGGTAAGGCCGATGCACTTTTTATTGGGTACAAGGAACAATTCCTCGGGAGGTTCAACTTCAGGAACAAGCGGTACATTGGCAACCTTATAGCGCTTGTTTGCAAGATACATCGAGAGAGGTGTCTTAGAAGTTCGGGAAACGCCTATCAAGATAACATCCGCACGCAGCAGGCCGCGAGGATCCCGGCCGTCATCATATTTAACCGCAAATTCAATGGCTTCCACTTTGCGAAAATAGTCTTCATCGAGTTGGCGGACAAGCCCGGGCTGGTTGACCGGTTCAATATGAAAATAATCCTTAAACGCATTGACCATGGGCGACATAATATCAATCGCGGTCACTCCGCTCTGCTGCGCTCTTTCCCTCATATGTTTTTTCAGCGATGGGATAACAATCGTATAGGCGATAATTGCCTCGCTTTCTTTTGCCGCCAGAATAATTTCATTTATGGTGCCTTCATCTTCTATGTAAGGAAATTTGCGTATGTGAAGGGTTTGCCCGCCAAATTGGCTGGCCGCCGCTTTTACTACGAATTCCGCTGTTTCTCCAACTGAATCAGATACAACATAGACGATCGCTTCGTTAGACAGTCTTTGCATGCTACCTCCTTAAATCGTTACTTCGTTGCCGAATTCAACGAATCCTTTCGTTATGGTTGTCTTTGTTACGCGTCCAATCACTTCAAACACGGTTCGATTACCATTCTGGACCGCGCGTACAACCGGCAGTGAATCAATTTGATAGTCAATTAATTTTTTGGCAGCTTCTAAAAGAGATTCCTCTGCTGTACAGGTGATGATGTTCGGCATTCGGGTCATGATAATGCTAATTGGAATGTCGGTAAGATTTTGCTTGCCAAGGGCCGCTCGAAGAAGATCCTTGCGGGAAACAACACCTGCCAGGTGGCCCATATTATTCACGACAAACAAAGTCCCTACATCCTCTAAAAAAAGCGTGCAAATCCCATCATATACGGAACTTGATTCGCTAATTACAATGGGTTGAGCCTTGTAATCTTTAACAATTTTTTTATTTACTTGTTCTTTGATGAGTTGGTTGCTGTCTTTTCCCGTGTAAAAATACCCTACTCGGGGGCGGGCGTCAAGAAATCCGGACATGGTAAGGATGGCCAGGTCAGGCCGGAGGGTTGCCCGCGTTAGGGAAAGGCGCTCCGCGATGTGCTCACCGGTAATCGGCCCCTCACTTTTTACAATCTCAATAATCTGTTCCTGTCGTTTCGTCAGTTCGATGATTATTCACCTCCAGTGGTGAAAAACAATAAATGCCATACTAAACAATAAATATAGCTATATAGTATATACTATAGAATACCCCTTCATTCCTGCAATATATTTTATACAAAAACGAACAAACTCCCGTCCCCATACAAAATGTGAAATCCGATGGGAAAAGGAGTGCCAGTGGGTTCTTTGAGGATCTACTCATGTTTCGGTTTTTCTACCGCTATATTATTGATTTTTTCGTTTGCTTTCTCGGTGAGTGTCTCCGTCATTCGCTCCAGCTGATCGAGAAATTTGCGCGACTTGAGAGAAAGCCCGGTGTATTCATCAAAAAACGTAAGCATGACTTGGCGCAGCTGCTGCTTTGTTTTACTGCTTACATTTATATTTCCCAGCTGATGCATGTGCATATGAGTAAAGTACTGCAATACTTTAACGGCGCCCGGGCCAGTCGGAACCATATAAGGGTCATGTCTTTGGCAATTCTGGCAAAGAAATCCTCCTTCTTTAATACTGAAAAAAAACGGAACATTGACTGCACCGCAGTGAACGCACGCATCGAGCCGCGGGCGATAGCCCGCAGCCTGCAGCATCTTCATCTCAAAAAGACGAGCAACAATTTCCATATCCTTGCCCTCATCCGCCCAGGTCAAAGCCGATAATAATGTATCAAATAAGTAAGGGTCTCGTTCCTTGTCTTCCGTCATTCGGTCAAGCAGTTCCACAAGATAGACCGAGTAGGCAGTCTTTGTTAAATCCTCACGTATCGAACGAAAAGAACGGATTAAGTCACCCTGCTGCAACGAGGCCATACCGGAACCGGCCTGGTATAGAAAATGACCATATGTAAACAGTTGAGAAATGGCTGTAAAACGGCTTTTCGTTTTTTTCGCGCCGCGAGCCATGATGCCAATTTTACCGGCTTCCCGCGTGAAAACAGTGAGAATTTTATTGGCTTCCCCATAGTCCGTCGTGCGAACCACAATTCCTTCCGCTTTTCCTATCATAAGCCCTCTCCTCTCCCGAACGTTCTATTCTATCTCGAGGGGCTCGTCCATATCGTCGGATGTCTCCTGCTGCTCTGAGTCAAGGTAGTTTTTGTGTTCCGTATACAGCATATACGCATGAATACAACCGGTATTTACGAAGTAATTCCAGGAGAAATCTCTCATCATTTGTATCCATCCTTTCGGAAAAGATAAAGCATGAGTGACGATCATGTTTATATCATGACCTGCCGGCTATGGCGTTATCCGAAGGAATATTTTACAGGAATAATTACCTGTTACCCTTACTCTTCATCGTGAAAGCCAAAGTTTTTAAATAGCTGTTCCTGGTTCCGCCAATCCTTTTTCACTTTAATCCAGAGATTGAGATAAACTTTCGTCCCCAGCAAACGTTCGATATCTTCCCGGGCCCGCTTCCCGATTTCTTTCATCATAGACCCCTGCTTGCCAACGAGAATTCCCTTCTGTGTCTGCCGTTCCGTATAAATGGTCGCATAAATATCGACCAGATTGTCATGATCTTCCCTCGCCTTCATCTGTTCGATGACTACGGCAATGGAATGCGGGATTTCTTCGCGCGTCAGGTGCAGCACTTTCTCGCGAATCAGTTCCGCCACAATGAAACGTTCCGGATGGTCTGTTACCTGGTCAGCCGGATAGTACTGTGGGCCTTCCGGAAGTTCAAGCAGAAGTTGATCCATTAACCGGTTCACATTGTTTCCGTGCAGAGCAGAAACCGGGACAATCTGGGCAAACGGATACAGTTTGCTGTATTTGTCAATATACGGGAGCAATTCCTCCGGACTGATTTTATCGATTTTATTAATGACAAGGTAGACCGGTGTTTTGATATCTTTCAACTTTTCGATAATAAATTCATCGCCCGGCCCCAATTTCTCGGACGCGTCTACCAGAAATAAGATGACATCCACTTCACGCAAGGCGTCCTCAACCATCCGGTTCATATAATCGCCAAGTTTGGACTTCGGTTTATGCACCCCCGGCGTATCGAGAAAAATAATCTGCCCTTCTTCCGACGTGTAAACGGCCCGGATTTTATTTCTTGTTGTCTGCGGCTTGTCCGACATAATCGCAATCTTTTGGCCGATAATCTGATTTAAAAGCGTCGATTTTCCTACATTGGGGCGGCCGATAATGGCAGCAAACCCTGATTTGTATTCCTGTTTCATTTACCCCAAATCCTCCTGACTGAATGCCCCGGGCAGCAGTTCGGCTACCGTCACTGTTTTTACCTGTCCGCCCAGGTTGGTAAGGATGACTTCCATTTCCGGCCGGCACAGTTCGGATATCACCTGCCTGCACGCTCCGCATGGCGCTACCGGACCGGGAGTATCAGCGATAACCGCTAGCTTTTTAAACACCCGGTCCCCCTGCGCATACGCGGCAAATAACGCCGTTCGTTCCGCACAATTGCACATGGAATACGCAGCGTTTTCAATATTACAGCCATGGTACACTTGGCCGTCTTCCGTTAAAAGAGCAGCCCCTACTTTAAATTTAGAATACGGCACATAGGCCTGCTCACGGGCTTTTTTGGCTTCTAGTATGAGCGTCTGATCGTCCATTTATGTTTTATCCCTCCGAATAAAGACCCATAGTAAAAAAATAATAAGCACAGCAGAAACAAACAGCAAGGGGTACCCGCCCCGTTCAGACAAAGTAAGAGGATGCCTGAGGCCATGCAGCGTTTCCCATAGCGGGGCGGCATAAATGACGGTGCCGGTGCATACAGCAAGAATGACAGAGAACAGCACGGCGCCTGCGGCCACATCTTTGGCGATTTTGGCCAGAGGGTGAATCTGTCCCTGCGCCACAAAGTCAATCGTTTTCTCAATGGCTGTATTTATCGTTTCCAGAATGAGCACGAGAAAAACAGAAAAAAAGACCAGCAAAACATCTTCTTTGCGGATCTGGAGCCAGAAGCCTGACAGAAGGACAAGAATCGCCATCGTCACATGGATCTGCATGTTTCGCTGAGTCTTTACGGTATATATGATGCCTTCAAGCGCATAACCGAAACTTTTTTTTAGTCTCCGCCACTCGTTCATTGTGAATTCACCTTATTCACGAACTAAATGTACCCGGGTCAGAATTTCCTCCTGAAGGTCAAACATTTCTTTTTCCTCTTCTTCTGTGCTGTGGTCGTAACCGATTAAATGGAGAAAACCGTGGGCGACGAGAAATCCCATTTCACGTTCGAAGGAATGACCGTATTCTTCCGCCTGCTCTCTGGCGCGCGGAACGGAAATAATGATATCTCCCAGCATATTCGGGATTTCTTCCTCTTCTTCATCGATAAAAATGTCCATCTCATCTTCACCCTGCTCATTCATAGCAAAAGACAGAACATCTGTTGGGCGGTCTATACCGCGATAATCACGGTTCAACTCGTGAATTCTCTCGTCATTAACAAAGGTAACGACCACCTCTCCATGCACCTCTTCAAGTTCTCCGGCCGCTTCCAGCACTTTTCTAAGAGTATCAAGCAGCTCCCCCTTTATTTCCGGGGTGTATTCCTGGATAAATTCCACCTCTATACTCATGCCTGTTTCACCGCCATTTGTTTTTCATCGGGATATTCGATCCGGTTATGGAAAAATCCCTGGAGTGTTTCACAAATCGTTTGTGTCACAATCTCCAGTTCTTTCATTGTGATATCACATTCGTTAAACTGACCGTCTTCCAGACGTTCGGCGACGATCCTGCGGACGATTTGTTCCACCCGTTCCATCGTAGGCCGACTGAGAGCACGGATCGCGGCTTCCGCACTGTCACAAATGTTGATAATGGCCGACTCCCGTGTTTGCGGTTTCGGCCCGGGGTAGCGATAATCGGACTCCGGAATAGGCGTATCGGACAATTTGCAGGCCTTGTGATAAAAATACTTCAGAAGTGTCGTCCCGTGATGCTGTTCGGCAATATCACGGATCGGCTTGGGAATATTATATTCCTCAAGCATCCTGGAGCCATCATACGTATGAGCAATAATAATCCGCTTGCTCAGACCGGGTGCAATGGAGTCATGAGGATTTTCCCGGTTTATCTGGTTTTCCACAAAGAACTGCGGACGTTTCATTTTCCCTACATCATGATAGTAGGCACCGACACGGGCCAGCAGGCCGTTCGCGCCGATCGCTTCACATGCCGCTTCCGCAAGATTGGCGACCATCATGCTGTGGTGATACGTGCCAGGTGTTTCCATCAACAGCCGGCGCAGCAGAGGCTGGTTAGGATTGCCAATTTCGATTAAGCGAAGCGGGGATAGGATGCCGAATGACGCCTCAAAAAACGGGAGAAAACCGACTGTCAACACCGCAGCCATGATGCCGCTGATCGCGCCAAAAGCGTACTGATAGAGCAATTCCTGCCATTTTCCCGTCGTATAGAGGAGCAAAAAAATCGCGGAAATACCAAACAGGTTTGCCAGTGATACGATAAATCCGGATTGGAAAATCCGGCTTCGTTTCGTTGCTTTGCCCAGAGAATAAACCGCCACAAGGCAACTGATTAATGCAAAAAGGCTGTAGCGGAAATCAAATGGCAGAAGACTCTCATTATTGAAGACAATCCCGGAAATAATCGAAAAAATCAAGCTTGTAATCACCGCCAACCGGGTATCAATCAGTATTGCCGTTAACATCGCACCAAGGGCGACCGGCGCCAGATATCCAATAGAAGAAAAGCCCATATTCTGGCCCAGGCTTATCATTTTTAGAACAACCATTTCTAAAAATATGATAAACGCCAGCATTAACAGCATCATATTATTTTTGTATACCATCCGGTGATTTTGTGCGAGATAAATCGCGAGAAACCCAACCATCAAAATAACGATAACCAAAAATCCAAAATACGGAAGGACGCTTGCATTCTTTTTGAGCAGACCCGCCGCGTTTAACTTGCGGTGTACCTCGTCCGAGACATACTGTCCCTTTTCAACAAGGACTTCCCCTTTGTAGATCATAATCGGTTTGACCGATTTGCCGGCCGCTTCCCTCAACGAGCGTGTAGCCTCGGCGTCAATCGTTAAGTTCGGTGTAACCCCTGCGATCGCAATCGCACGAACAACTTTACGGGATTTGCTGTCGAGGTCAATCAAGACAATTTGCTGATTCACAAGCTGTTGAATCGTTTCAGGAGAAACGTGTTCGTCTACCCCTTTTTCCATAATAGTAGAAACGACATTAACCGTTTCCTTATTCGCGGCTTCCACAGCCGGGGTTGGCATCGTTAATAAGGTCTGAAGAATGTCCGGAGAAAGGGCAAACGGGATATTATCTTTCAGTTCCTGTAAACGCTGCTCCGGTTTTAACGTAGTATTCGCCTGGAGCTCTTCCACCTTCTTGTACACGTACGTAATCAACTTCATTTGATTTGCCGTGATCGTATCGTTGCGTGCGTAGACCGGCTGTACCTCGGTGGCAGCCTTGGCTCTGGCTTCCTCCGTCGCTTCGGTGTCTTCCACCGTAACAGGGGCAGTCAGCGTTACATTGCTCACAGTATTGACATTTAAATCAAACGTTTTAGGCAGCACATCGCCCATAAGGGGTAAATAAATCCCCAGCACGATAAGAAAGAAAAGAATTCGTCTAACTGCCGTGCTGTGTTTCCAGGACTCAGGAATCACCACATGCAGCTGTTTTCTTACATTCATTTAACACAACCCCTTTTAACGGGACAATTCACTATCATACTCATAAGCTGTAATGATTTTCTGAACAAGCGGATGGCGTACGACATCTGATCCTGATAAATAAACAAAAGATATTCCTTCTGTGCCCTCCAATATACGGCGTGCCTCCTCAAGGCCTGATTTCTTGCCGCGCGGCAAATCAACCTGGGTGACATCCCCGGTGATAACCATCTTGGAACCAAAACCAAGCCGCGTTAAAAACATTTTCATCTGTTCGGGCGTTGTATTCTGCGCTTCATCAAGGATGATAAAAGAATCATCGAGCGTCCGCCCGCGCATATAGGCGAGAGGAGCCACCTCAATCACACCGCGTTCCATATATTTGCTCATATTTTCAGCCGTTACTAAATCCTGCAGGGCGTCGTATAACGGGCGCAAATACGGGTCCACTTTCTCTTGTAAATCGCCTGGCAGGAAGCCCAGATTTTCACCGGCTTCAACCGCAGGCCGGGTTAATACGATGCGCTTCACCCGATTGGCTTTCAACGCCGTGACAGCCATAACGACGGCAAGATACGTTTTTCCCGTACCGGCCGGACCAATCCCAAATACGATATCCTGTTTTTTAATAGACATGACATAATGGCGCTGACCAAGCGTTTTAACTCGAATCGGTTTTCCTTTCACAGAAGTGGCGATCGGTTGTTCGTACAATTCGATCAGCTCATCGAGCCCGTCTTCCTTTGAAAGCTGAATCGCGTACAACACATCCTGTTCGGATAATTTAATTCCCCGGCGCAAAAGAGCCGCAAGTACTTCAAAGAGGCGGGCATTGCGGGTTACCTCGGGCTCGTTTCCGGTTATCGTTATTTCTTCGCTCCTTGCAAAGATGTGGGCGTCCGTTGCGCTTTCTATTCTCTTTAAAAAGCTGTCATGCGGGCCAAACAGCAAACTTGCTTCTTCAGCATTCTCAAGTCGTATGGTTTTGCTTGTTTCTACACGCAAAGACTTCATTCTCCTTCATGCGGTATAGGTTGCTCCCCTGTAATTGGCTGCTCCCCGGTGATATCTTCCACTACAATATAGTGTAGCTTTAAATAAACTTTACCATTCTCCAGCTTCTCGTGCAAAACTTTTTCTGATTGGACATAGGCTCCTTTTTTAACCTGTTTAAGGAGGGTTTCTTTCGCATACTGCTTACCGAGCCGAATCGCTTCGTCCTTGCTTATCGTAACATCTTTCACTTCATTTTTCCTAATATATTCCGTTTTTAGTCCAACGGGGAACGACTTATTTCCCCAGTGCATCATCTGCACCGTCTCATCTTTTATAAAATGGGCAAATGGAATGTTGCCAAACCCAAAAAATTTTACACTGTAGCCGCCGAGAACAAGATAGCGGTTCATCTTCGTCTCCCCGGTCAGGACAGTGCGCTGCTGTTTCAACGGAATCGTCACATCGGATTCATACCATACTTCCCCTTCCACACGCCCCTTGGCCGCGACAAGCTTGGACACCTCTTCATTTCCAAGCACGCCGGATATGAGTACATCACCTTTGTTCACCCAGTCGTTTCGCTTTACTTTTGGCCGCCCTTTCTCAGCAAAAATAGAATGAATCATCGACTTTTTTGTGGAGATAATGTTGCGCGGCTGCACAATTTCCTGCTTTTCCGGAAGAACCTTTTCCACAACGCGAATGTACGCTGTAGTGCCCTGCATTTCGAATCCCACCCATGAAACGGAAGGCAATTGCTTCATTAATTTTCGCTGAACCTCGGCCGGATCAGGAAGTCGGAAAATAAACGCAGCCGGTTTTATCCCTGCCTGTTGGGCGACCTGTTTAATTTGCTCTGCAGAAATTTTTTCATTGCCAATAACCTCGACACGCCAGACAATGTTTGATAAAAAGTAAATAGCAAGAAAGAAAAAAACCGCTCCTAACACAAACATGGAGCGTGTCCTGCTTTTTTGTAAAAGAAATGGAAATCCAACACGCTCCTTCACATGAACACGGCATCCTGTTTCCTTCAGGTAAGGTCTTAGCTTTTGGAAGCTATCTAAAGGAAGGCTTAAAATTGCTTCCTCATTCATTCTTTCAATATTCCATACGACAATGCCTTGTCCGACAATACGATTTAAAAACCGCTCTAAACGTTTGCCGCGTACCTGTAAAATGAGATACCCGCGAAACCAGTGAAGGCTATGTTGATTCATTCTTTCTTCCTCCTCTACTCATCCACGAAAATAACTTGATTGACAATGCCTTCAAGCAGCACTTCTTCCGGTAAAATCGCGCGAATGACGAGCTTCTCGCCCCTTACAAGAAGCTGCCCTTTTGTCAAAAGTAAGCGGAGTTCCTGATTGCTAAACAGTAGGACTCCGCGATGGTTCTCAATATACATTTGCAGTTGTCCAATCATCGTAATACGTGGCATTTCCATTGTAATATCCTGCGGCAGGTCAAGGACGCCGGAAGCAATTCTGCGCCATTTCTCGCTCCACTTTTTCACCGACTCACGCCCCTTCATCTCAGGTGGTCAGAAGATACTATATTCCATCATTACGCGTGCGAGCGGGAAATTATGTGTGCATGTTTCTCTTTTTTACGGCCGATATGAGAAAAACTCGCGGGCGTTGCCGCTCGTCCTTTTTCTGCAGGGAAGCGAAACGGCCGCTTAGTGACCGGAAGGTCGGACCGACAAAACATCCGGGTACCTCAATGATGGAGACAATTGTCGGTCTGATCGACCTTCCGGCCACACGCTCCACATCGAAAAAGCAACGTTCGGCACACTCCCGCGAGTTTTTCTCAGGTGACCCATGGAGGAAAGTATATGTTGCTTTAACACTGTAAAGCAACATATACTTTCTTTAACGGCAAAGGAAAAACCCCCTCTGCTTTCGCAGAAGGGGTTCTAGGCAACGCCACAACCGTAACTATGGTAATAGCTCCTGGACAACTTTATTAACGAGAGTTCCATCGGCACGTCCCTTAACTTTCGGCATTAGGACGCCCATGACTTTCCCGAGATCTTTTTTGGAGGAGGCTCCAACCTGCCGGATCGCATCGCTCACCAACCGGCGGATTTCTTCTTCACTTAATTGTTCAGGCATATATTCAATTAAAACGTTAATTTCTTCGCGGGCGGTTGCTGCAAGGTCATCACGACCGGCTTTTTCGAATTCATGGAGGGAATCGCGTCTTTGCTTCAGCTCACGAGTCAAGACAGTTAACACTTCGTCGTCAGATAGCTCCTTGCCCTGGTTAATTTCTTCGTTTTTAATCGAAGCTTTCACCATACGAATTACGGAAAGTTTGAGCTTGTCTTTGTTCTTCATCGCTTGCTTCATATCGTCGGTTAACCGATCGACGAGTCTCATAAACTATTCCTCCTAAAACTTACGTTTACGCGCTGCCTCTGACTTTTTCTTGCGTTTGATACTAGGCTTCTCATAATGTCTACGCTTTTTAACTTCAGCAAGAACGCCATCTTTTGAGCAGTCACGTTTGAACCGACGTAATGCCTGGTCTAACGACTCGTTTTTACGTACACGAATTTCTGCCATTTGTTTCCCCTCCCTCCGCCATAACCATCATGACTGATGCAACTAAACAGGGTTTGCAAAAGTCGTCAAAGAACATTATATTATACCGACATAGGCAGGTCAACTCTCAACTTGTTTTTATCATACAAATGGTTGCTCTTACATACCCGTAAGTGGTAGCATAACTACGAATGTGAAACGGGAGGAGAACACGATGTTTACAATAAAAGAAATCATTGAAATTACCGGAGGAAAACTTCTGCAGGGACACGAAGCGCGAAAGATTGTGTCCGTCCATTTCGATTCCAGGGAAATGAGAGAAGGTGCGCTGTTTGTTGCGCTCACAGGCGGTTCGCGGGACGGCCATGAATTTCTCCGCCAGGCAGCGGAACAGGGGGGGGAGGCGGCTCTCATATCAGATGCGGCAAAAGCAAGCGAGACTGCCCTGCCATCGGATTTTTCATTAGTCCTTGTACCGGATACCGAAAAAGCCTTTCAAGTGCTCGCTCGAACCCACCGAAACCGGCTGGCGATTCCGATAGTCGCTATTACAGGAAGCAATGGAAAAACCACCACCAAAGATATACTGGCCCATATCCTATCCGGCAAAATGAACGTGTATAAGACGTACAAGAACTTTAACAACCACCTGGGTGTGCCGCTTTCTCTGCTGCAAATGACTCCGGATACACAAGTAGGGGTGCTCGAACTCGGCATGAATCATGCGGGTGAAATTGATTTCCTCGCCGGGATGGTGCGCCCAACGTATACCGTGATCACAAACGTAAACGACGCCCATATTGAATTCTTCGGCACAAGGGAACGAATTGCCGAAGCTAAAGGAGAAATTCTGCCGCACACAGATCCGGATGGATTCGCGTGTCTCAACCTGGACAATGACCTTGTGCCCGGCCTGGCGCATTTAAATCCTGGTAAAACTTACTTCTATCATATTCAGCAGGAAGGCGAGCCTGTACGGGCCGCAGATATTACCGCGTCCTCCATGCGGTTTGATGAATCGGGCAGCCATTTTGTTGTACAGATGAACGATGAAAAAGCCGAATGTTTTATGCCGCTATTCGGGAAACACAACGTTTCAAATGCCCTTCCGGGAATCTTTATTGCCCGTCAGCTGGGACTTTCTCTCCCTGAAATCACTGAACAATTGAGGACGTTAGAAATCTCGTCCATGCGCTTTGAACGCATCGACAGCCCGAGCGGCCTGCTGATGATTAATGACGCGTATAACGCAAGCCCTTCTTCGATGCTGGCGGCGGTGACAACGTTCCTTTCCATCTATCCTGAACGAAAAAAAGTGCTCGTTCTCGGAGATATGTTTGAGCTGGGAGATCAAAGCGAAACGTACCATGAGGAAACCGGGAAAGCCCTGAAAGAGATGGGCAATGACTTTCATCTTGTGACCGTCGGACAGCTGTCCAAGCACATCACAGACGCGTACGGTTCCGGATCCCATTTCGATACATTGGAAGATGCCGCCTCGCATCTTGCCCGGTTCAAAAGCAGCAAGTATGCTATGCTGTTCAAAGCTTCGCGCGGCATGAAGTTTGAGAAACTGGCTTCGGCGCTTTTATAGGCTGCGAAACTGATGGAACTGATGAAACGATGAAACATGAAACCCCCTGTTTCCGCATCATTAGGAAAACAGGGGGTTTTTCTGTCTACGATTGAACGTTCCGCATCATTTCATACATATACAGACCGAGCAGCGCGGCCAGCATCACAACACCGGCCGAAATCCACCAGACGAGCCGGAAAACAGAGGTATATGTTTGCTCATTAATCGCCTTTCGATTAGAAAAATAGTTATACGTGGATACAACACAAATCAGGGCACCCATCAGAATGGCAAGGAGGCCCAGCACAAGACCCGCATAGGGAAACGGCTTGGCAAGTATCCCCTTCGCCTCAAGCGTCGCGGCCAGCGTCCCCACGCCCATGACCGCAATGGAAGTGCGCAGCCAGGCCAAATACGTTCGCTCATTGGCCAGGTGCTGCTGAATGTATTTAGAATCCACTGTAGTCTTTTTAGTTTCCAATCTAATAGCTCCTGCCTTTACGGTGGTTAATTGATGATTAATTATAGAAGCTCTCGGCTACCAGCTCATTTTCCTTCCTCTCGCGATAGCGCTCCAACGCAAAACCGATTAAACGTTCAATTAGTTCCGCGTACTCTATGCCGGCTTGTTTCCACAGCATCGGATACATGCTGTATGGCGTAAAACCAGGAAGCGTATTGATCTCATTAATATATACTTTTTGCTCCGTTTCCGCATAGAAGAAATCGACGCGGGACAAACCGGAACAGCCGAGAGCGCCAAAAGCTTTAACCGCTAATTCTTTTATTTGTTCGGCAATATTTTCCGGGATATTGGCGGGGATGTCAAGGCGGGTTCCGCTGCTTTTGTATTTCGCCTGATAGTCGTAAAATTCGTTTTCCGGGATGATTTCCCCTACGACGGAAGTAGTGGGATGGTCGTTTCCGAGTACACCAACCTCCACTTCGCGTCCGTTGATGAACTCTTCCACAATCACTTTCCGGTCGAAACGTGCGGCAAGAGCAAGCGCATCTTCGAGGGAAGCCCGGTCTTTCGCTTTGCTGATGCCGATGCTTGAGCCCATGTTAGCGGGCTTGATAAAGCATGGAAAGCCGAGGGTTTCTTCAATTTCATCGCATACCGCCTGTCTGTTATCCCTAATCCGGCTGCGCAAATAACTACTGTATCTCCCCTGCGGCAATCCAGTATTTGCGAATACTTCTTTCATCATCACTTTATCCATGCCAAGCGATGAGGCAAGTACTCCGGACCCGACATACGGAAGATCGATCATTTCGAGCAATCCCTGCAGCGTACCATCCTCGCCGTTCGGGCCGTGTATCACCGGAAAAACCACATCCAGTTTATTTTTAAGGAGCAAGATTTCAGGGGTGTTATCCGGCTCATACCGCAGTTGATCAACATGTTCCGGAATTTCTTCAACCCATGGCCCTTCCGCCCACCGGCCGTCCACATGAATATAAATAGGCAGCACCTCATAGCGCGCTCTGTCTACCGCTCTAATAATTGAGAGGGCCGTATGAACGGACACCTCGTGTTCACTCGATTTGCCTCCATATATTATTCCCAACCTTTGCTTGCTCACGTAAAAGCCTCCTTCATATCCCCTGTGAGGACATCTTTCTCTCTTGTGGGCACCCGCCCATCTTCTCCATTGTATGTAGAAAATAAAAAAAGGATAATATCTGTATCATACCAGTTTTGGAGCGAACGGAACATCCCTCGTACGAAACATGCGGAGGCGGTGCGAAACATGTGGGTAGGTGCGAATGGAATGCTCCGTTTTTATTTTTTGCGGGTTTTCCCTTTCAAGGAAGTAGAGACTGTCCGTGTTACTGAGAAAAACTCGCGGGCGTTGTCGCTCGTCCTTTTTCTGCAGGGTAGCGAAACGGCCGCTTAGTGACCGGAAGGTCGGACCGACAAAACATCCGGGTACCTCAATGATGGAGACAATTGTCGGTCTGATCGACCTTCCGGTCACACGCTCCACATTGAAAAAGCAACGTTCGGCACACTCCCGCGAGTTTTTCTCGGGTGACCCATGGAGGAAAGTATATGTTGCTTTAACACTGTAAAGCAACATATACTTTCTTTAACGTGAACAAAGGGGGACCTGCCCGAAATATCCGGGTAGCTCAAAGAGGTAGACAGTCGGGCAGAAAGACGTCCCCCTAGTAGGAAAACGCACGCTTTTAATTCCTCACAGGTGGTCTAACTCCTTAGAAAAATCGGACACCAAGGAGTGTTTCCCTAAGTATAAAGGACTTTAGCACTATACTTAAATCCCCTTTGTCAAATCAATCATACGATATCTATATCTCTATACATTCTATATATGATTCTTTCATGGTTTTTTCTTCCTATATATGTATACTAATACTATGACTCCATTTATAAAAACTTTACTACACTTTGTGCTTTACTAGTCATGTCCATAGATAGCCCAACCTTTGCTCTGGAAATTCCACTTATCTCACCCTATCAAAATACAGGTAATTTCAGCGACGCACCGAAAACTTTTTGGGGCTATCTGTCGGTTGTTTAGGGCGTAGATCAAAAAATCGTAGCGGGGTACCCGGATAAAACGTTCCATCCGAACGCGGGTGCGGTAGGAAAATATACGGTACTGTACCTGCCGGGTACTCGTTAAAATTATATACGGCTGGTTCTGGTGGAAAAACATATCCGAGTGCTTCTATTCCTTCTACTGCCACTCTTCCTATAGGGGATCAGAGTGCAGGAATGACTTTGTTTAAAGGAAATAAAATTTTAACTGACGGAGCTATTCAGGGTAACGGCTTAATTCTGATTAATGATATACCAATATCGATAAACAAGTAGGAGGCGGTGTTTTTCGGCCTTCTGGATACTCTTGGACTGGTCCTCAGGCGATGCGACTTAGCTTAAATAACACAAAGACGGTTCCGAAGAATCCACCATCAGCTACTTTTAACGCACCAAACGGAAATTCTAGTTCTTCTGTTGTCTTAAAACATATGAATGTTTATCACTGTTTCATTTTCGGGTCGAGCGCATCGCGGAGGCCGTCGCCAAACAGATTGAAGCCCAGCACGGTAAACGCGATGGCTAGTCCCGGGAAGAGAACGGTCCAGTACGCATTCGTTAAATAATCTTTGGAGTCGGCTATCATTTTCCCCCATTCCGGTTGAGGCGGCTGGGCGCCGAGACCGAGAAACCCGAGTGCCGCCGCTTCCAGGACCGCCGTGGCTATACCGAGCGTCCCCTGTACGATGACAGGCGCAATGCTATTGGGGAGCACATGGTAAAAAATAATGCGGGTATGGTTCATCCCAATAACTTTCGCAGCTACAATGTACTCTTCTTCTTTCACGCTGAGAACTTTAGACCGGACAAGCCGCCCATAGGTCGGAATATTTACAATCGCAATGGCAATTAATGCATTGGAAAGGCCTGGCCCCAGAATGGTGACGATGGCGATCGCCAACAAAATGCTTGGAAAGGCCAGCATAATATCAAATATACGGGAAATAACCGTATCCGTTACGCTTCCGAAATACCCAGCTATCAGGCCAAGAACCGTCCCTACCACAATCGAACCCGCCACTGAGGAAAACCCAACCCAGATAGAGATGCGGGCACCGTACAGGATACGGGTTAACAGGTCCCGCCCCAGGTCGTCTGTTCCTAGCCAATGGTGTGAATTGGGAGAGATCAACCGGTCCGACAGCTTCCCCTGATCCCATGAATACGGGGTAAGCAGAGGAGCCAGAATGCCAAGGAGAATGAAAAGAAGAATAACTCCCAGTCCAACGAGCGCAATTCTTTGTTTTTTTAGCTGGTTCCATGCATCCCGCCATGGAGAACTCGGCGGGCTAACCGCGGCCCTGGCTCTACCGGAATTGGATTGTACGAGCGTTTCCATTTTTATTCCCCCTCTACTTATATTGAATGCGCGGATCGATATACACGTACAAAATATCCACGATGAGATTAATAAGCACAAACAGAAACGCAATGACGAGAATGCCTGACTGGACAACGGGATAATCCCGGAAGCCAATCGCGTCGTAAATGTACCGACCAAGGCCGGGCCAGCCAAAAATGGTCTCAGTCAGCACCGCACCGCCAAGCAGCAAGCCAAGCTGTAGCCCGATAACGGTAAGTACAGGAATCAACGCGTTTTTTAACGCATGCCGGTAAACGACCCAGAACTCTTTTAACCCTTTTGCGCGGGCCGTGCGAATATAATCTGACTTCATGACTTCCAGCATAGAGGAGCGCGTCATGCGGGCGATAATTGCCATCGGAATTGTACCCAGCGCAACGCCTGGTAAAATTAAATGTTTCACTACATCAGTAAATCCGGCCCAGTTTCCCTGGATCATCGTATCAATCAAATATAAATTGGTAATCGGTGTAATAGGTTCCCGTGTATTAAACCGTCCGATGGAAGGCAGCCAGTCAAGCTGCTGGGCAAACACCCACTGCTCCATCAATCCAAGCCAGAATACAGGCATTGAAACGCCTACTAACGCTACCAGCATGGCGATATAGTCAAACCATGTCGCACGTTTCCAGGCTGCAATAATTCCTGCGTTCACGCCGATAATGACGGCGAAAACTAACGCCACGACGGACAGTTCAAGCGTTGCAGCTAAATAAGGCCCTATTTCGCTGGAAATGGCCCGTTGAGTGCGTAACGATTCACCAAGGTCGCCGGTTAAGATATTTTTCATATAATAAAAATATTGCTTATACAGAGGGTCGTTTAAATGAAGCTGCTCACGCAGCGATTGGATGGCCTTCGGAGTTGCGTGTTCACCCAAAATAACCTGGGCGGGGTCACCCGGGATCGCATGAATAATGCAAAATACGACGATAGACATTCCAAGCAGAACCGGAATAAGTTGAAGGAGCCGCCTGATAATATAAGATAACACGTGATTCACCTGCCTTAATGGTAAGAATGAAAGAGTGTATGCTTTACCACACACTCTTTCCAGCGCTGCTGTACTATTTTTCAATTGTTACATCTGTAAATTTATCCGACCCCGTCATATGTGGAACGAAGTTTTTCACGTTCGCACTGGCGGCCAAAGCTTCTTTGGAATGAACCAGCGGAACGAGCGGTGCATCATCGTGAATGATGACCTGTGCCTGTTTATACAAATCTTCGCGAACTTTATTATCCGGCGTGGTTTGCGCCTTGATCAACAAATCATGCAATTTATCATTTTTATACATAGACACGTTTTGCGCAGCCGGCGGTTTGGCGTTGTCTTTATCAAGCAGTACATAGAGGAAGTTATCCGGATCCCCGTTATCACCCTGCCATCCGAAGAGCGCCATGGTATGTTCGGCATTTTCTAATTTTTTGAGATACGTTGCCCATTCCATGTTGACAATGTTCGTTTTAACCCCGATTTTAGCGAAATCAGCTTGAATCGCTTCGGCAATTTTTTGCGGTTGAGGCATATACGGACGCGCTTTTGGCATCGCCCAGAAATCGATGGAGAATCCATTCGGGAATCCTGCCTCAGCCAGCAACTTTTTGGCGGCATCCGGATTGTAGTCATAGTCTTTTACATCGTTGTTATAGCCAAGCAGAGACGGCGGCATTGGGTTTTTAGCCACTTCACCGAGCCCGCCATAGAAAGCTTCAACGAGCGCCTTTTTATTAATCGCCATAGAGAGGGCTTTACGCACTTTCGGATTATCAAACGGTTTTTTCGTTTCATTAAAAGACAGGTAGCCGATATTGTTAGACGGGCGATAAAGCACTTGTAATTTTTTATTATTTTGAACGTTTTGCACGTCAGAAGGGTTCAAGCCATCCATAACATCAATTTCTCCCGATTGAAGGGCTGTAAGGCGGGCCGTATTATCCGGAATGACCTTAAATATCAGTTTATCAAGCTTCGGTGCCCCGGCGAGCCAGTAATCTTTATTTTTCTCAAGGATAATCGAATCGTTCGCCGTCCAGCTTACAAATTTGAATGGGCCTGTTCCAACAGGATGCTGGCCGAATTTATCTTTTTCTTCCTGAATGGCCTTCGGACTGCCAATTGCGAAGCAGGGCATCGCGATATCGGCTAAGAACGGTGCCAGCGGTACATTAAGCGTGAATTGCACATGTTTAGGGTCCAGCGCTTTCACTTCTTTAATTACGGCACCTTTTTCCCCTTTAAAACCACCGAACATACTAGGAAAATAATCGAAGTTTCCTCCTGTATGGTACGTGTTCTTTTTATCCATCATGCGTTCAAAGTTAAACACGACAGCATTAGCGTTAAAGTCAGTGCCATCCTGGAATTTCACGCCGTCACGCAACGTAAATGTCCACACTTTTCCGTCCGGAGACGATTTCCATTCCGTCGCCAGCGCCGGTACAATCTCTGTATTCTCTTTTTTGTAATCGACCAGCGTGTCAAAAATATTTTTTGTAACTTTAAGGGATTCCCCGTCTGTTACATTCTGCGGATCGAGTGAAACGGAATCACTCCCGCGCGCATAAATTAATGTTCCGCCCCCACCGCTTCCCGTATCAGCCGATTTACCCTGTGAATCGCTGCTGGCGGCTTTGTTTCCCCCGCCGCAGCCCGCCATCGTAAGCGAAGTGGCGAGAACCGCAGATGCAAAAAGAAGTGACGATTTTTTAAAACCTTTCATTCCTCAAAAGCCCCCTTTAGATTTTATTGATTATATAAATGGCAAGCCACCATATGCCCGTCTCCGATATCGCGGAGAACGGGGCGCTCCGTTCTGCAGATATCCATGCAGGCCGAGCAGCGCGGGTGGAAAGTACAACCGGTTGGAGGGTTAGCCGGACTGGGCACGTCCCCTTCGAGAATAATCCGCTCGTGCTTCGCGTTCGGATTAGCCACAGGCACCGCGGATAAGAGAGCCTGGGTATACGGGTGCAGCGGTTTTTCGTATAGGCTTTTTTTGTCGGAAAGCTCAACGATTCGCCCTAAATACATCACGCCAACCCGGTCGCTGATATGTTTCACCACACTCAAATCATGAGCAATAAACATGTATGTAAGATGTAACTGCTGCTGCAGTTGCTTAAGCAAATTAAGCACCTGCGACTGAATCGATACATCCAGCGCGGAAACGGGTTCATCGCATATCACCAGCTTCGGTTGAAGCCCAAGCGCCCGGGCAATGCCAATGCGCTGGCGCTGTCCGCCCGAGAATTCATGGGGATAGCGTGAAGCATGATACGCATTGAGCCCGACAAGTTCGAGAAGCTCATGAACTTTTTTCTTTCGCTCCCCCGGGGTGTACATATTATGAATGATCATCGGTTCTTCGATGAGTTTTTCTATCGTTTTGCGGGGGTTCAACGAAGCGTAAGGGTCCTGGAACACCAGCTGCATATCCCGGTACATACCTCGCATTTGAGCTCCAGAAAGAGAATGAATGTCCCTTCCGTCAAACTGGATTTCTCCGCTCGTCGGCTCAATCAGGCGCAGGATGGAACGGCCTGTTGTCGACTTGCCACAGCCGGATTCGCCTACAAGTCCGAATGTTTCTCCACGGTTAATTTCCAGATTTACATCGTCAACGGCTTTTACGTAGCCAACCGTCTTCTGTAAGAGTCCGGCGCGAATCGGAAAATATTTTTTTAAATGACTGACTTTTAGTAAGACATCCGGCATAGGGTACCCTCCCCAGCTGCCAGGAAGCAGCGAGACTTTTGTCCGCCGGCCAGCTCATACAGCGGCGGCTCCTCGATATGGCATCTGTCCATAGCATGCGGGCAACGCGGAGCAAATTTACATCCTTCCGGCATCTCTGACGGGATGGGAACGTTGCCGGGAATCGAATCGAGCCATTCTTTTTCTTCTTCAAGGGATGGAATCGATTGAAGCAGTCCGCGGGTATATGGATGTGCCGGATGCTCAAACAACGTTTCGACATCCGCCTGCTCTACCACCTTACCGCCGTACATGACGACAACGCGGTCACACATTTCCGCTACGACCCCTAAATCGTGGGTGATCATAAGAATAGATGTCCCGTGTTCTTTTTTCAAAGCCCTCATTAAATCGAGAATTTGCGCCTGAATCGTTACATCGAGCGCTGTGGTCGGCTCGTCCGCTATAAGAAGCTTCGGATCGCATGCCATAGCCATCGCAATCATCACGCGCTGCCGCATCCCGCCCGACAACCGGTGCGGATACTCATCGACAATTTGTTCGGCGCGGGGAATGCCTACCTGGCGCAGGAGCTCGACGGCACGCTGTATCCCTTTTTTCTTATCGAAGCCTTTGTGAAGCCGGATCGTTTCAGCGATTTGCATTCCTATCGTGTACACCGGATTCAGACTTGTCATCGGGTCCTGAAAAATCATAGCAATCTCGTTTCCCCGTATATCACGCATCTCTTTTTCCGGAACTTTTGCCAGGTCGCTATTTTTAAAGATAATCGCCCCTTCGACAATCCTGCCCGGGGAAGGAATTAAGCGCATAACGGAAAGAGCGGTGACACTTTTCCCACAACCCGATTCACCTACAACGCCGAGCGTTTCACCCCTGCGGATGGTGAGGTCAACGCCGTCAACAGAGCGGACGACTCCTTCGCTCGTAAAAAAGTGTGTTTTTAACCCGTTAATGCTGAGCAATGGCTCCATGTTTTCCACCTCCGTCTATTCTTGATGAATTTTGCTTTTATCGTTGGTATCTTTACTCATTTTATTAGTTTTAAAATATTCAGATAACAAATCCCGATTGATTTTTAGTATATATTTATCAAAAAGTCAGGACAACAGAAAAAAAAGAAAAAAACAGGTATCCTCATTGTGAATGTTTCGGGTCGTTTTCCCTGTTCTGCTCTAAAAGCATGAATAGGAGACTATAATAAGGGTAAAGGGAAACCTCAATCAGTAAAGTTTGGGAAAGGGGAGAGTATCATGTTAGGTCTCTTCAGCTTAAACCACATTTAGGCAACATTTCTAAATGTGGTTCTTTATTTTGGATTAATCCTTCAACCATTCATATTTATTTTTAGGCCGCCCAACCTTTTGGTAGCTAATGATGGTGCGTACTTTTCCTTTCTGCATGAGGTGTACGAGTGTACGGTAGACAGTCGGGTACGCCAGGCCGACTTCCTGTGTGATTTCATCCACGGTACACGGTTGAGGGTTGGTTCGCAGGTAGCTAATGATATGAACTAACGTCGTTTTACTTATCCCTTTTGTCTCAAATAAATCATCCGCTGGTAACCGCTCGCTTATTTCATTTCCCATCGTTCGGGTGTATTGAGCCAGGCGCATATGCAATTGAATGCGCGAAATTAAGTCGGGAGCCTTGACCGGTTTTAATGCAAAATCCGTCGCCCCCAGGTCGAGAAACCGGTCCGCGATTTCCTGCCGTTCGTCTACCGTCAGCACGAGAATCGGAACGTTGCGATCCATTCTGCGCAGATGCTGAACCGTCTGTAATCCGTCCATTTCCGGCATATGGTAATCAACTAACACTACATCGATCTCATTTTTCGTAAGCGCTTCCAAACCCTCGCGGCCATTGCTGCCTATCACGACTTCCCAGTTAGCGATGGCACAAATCTCACTGAGCATAAAACGAACCGTTGCGTCATCATCGATGACTAATATTTTCATACCATTCATCTCCTCCGTGCAGGTGAAGCCACACCGTAGTCCCGCTGCCCACTTCGCTCTCGATCGTAATCATCGCGTTATGCCCTTCCGCCACCTGTCGAACGAAAGAAAGGCCCAGTCCGGGATTCTTCTTCGTACTGTACCCGGCCTGCCAAATTTTTGCCTGTTCATCCATTGTAATTCCATTCCCGTTATCCGATACCCCAATCCAAATTTCATTTGCGTTAATTCTGGCGCGCAGCACCACCTTACCGGCCGTCTTGTTTTTGATAGCGTCCAATGCATTGTCGATCAGATTAACAATGGCGCGGGTTACGCGGATTTTATTTACCCATATATATACGTTTTGTTCGGGCAGTTCTATCTCAACCGATGCTCCCGTCCCGCTTAACCGGCTGGCTCGTACATAATTCATTAATTCGTGAAGACTGCACCAATTCTTTCGATCCTCATACAGCATTTCTGAAATCATCTCACTCATGGAACCTATTGAGTTTGAGATGATCGCGCAATATTCTTTAACTTTTGCATCATGTATGCGCATACCGATTAAGGAGATCAGCCCTTCGATTGAGGTAAGCGGCGTTTTTAAATCGTGGACAAGCTGCAGGACTTCGCGGCCGGAACGCGACTGTATCGCTTCAAGCTGGGCAAGATGCAACGTCTCCGTCATTTTCCACTTCTGACCGGCAACCGTCAGAAAAGCAGCAAGAATTGCGGCATTGACAATAAAAATTAAGCAAAGTACGACACCATACAACCCAAGCGCTTTGTCAAACCCAATGTGAACCGCGATTTCCTTTAATTTGGCAACGGCCGGATAATGCCCGAAATCTAGAAATGAGAGAAAAGGAACAACAAGCAGCCATTGAAATCCGATAAGCAGCTGGGTTAGAACGAGCGATTTCATGCCCAGTCCGAGCCTGTCCTTCCCCAGTCGTTGTAAAAGTACAATCGAGAGGAGGAGCATCACATCAGGCATTCCAACCTGAAAGCCGACAGAGCGGTACAGGTGACCTTCAAACGGGAGCAGCGGAAATAACAGAAGCGGCAGAACGGTTTTCAACCAGATAACCCCTGTTCTCTCTCCAATTTGGTCCGCCAGCAAAAAGCAGCCGATATAATACGGTAGTGTAAACACAACCTTCCACACCATAAGCAAAAATACAGTGACCATAAGCAGGTTGCCTGAAGGGTGCATTTCTAACGAAGCTAACCGGTCAAAAAGGCCAAGGTGTTCGGGTTTTAACCATAGCGGCAAAAGTATGGCAAATAGAATAAAGGGCACACTTACCCAGACAACCCGGGATGTTACGATTCGCAAAAGCACGTCTTCCTCCACCATTGTTTGATGTTGCGCAATCGGCGCAAAAACTTACTTCGTCAAACAGGCAACCTTTTCCTCCCTTTCGCTGGCTTAATACGTAAAAAGGCCTCCTGTCAGGGAGGCCGGGGATCACATTATAAAATTGCTTTTACACCAACAAGAACCAATCCGATTAAAAAACCACAAAGCGCCCCGTTTACCCGTATCCACTGGAGGTCGCCCCCGATCTTATCCTCCACCATATGAATCAACGTTTCATTGTCAAGTTTATCCAGGTTCTCCTGGACAAGGCGGCCAATTTTGGAGTGGTTCTCTTCAATAACACGGGCGATCTGCTGCTGGATCCAGTTCTCGAATTTTTCCACAGCAGAAGGACTATTTTTCCACTTCTCAAGCATACCGGTAAGAAATGGAAGAAGGTAGTTCTTCACGTATTCCGGCTTTTCGATGAAGGATAAGGCTTTTTGCTGCAGAGTAAGCAAAATCCCTGTTACTTTCTTGCCAATCTCCCATTGGTCGATCCAATGATTTTTCCATTCATCAAGTTCCGCGATAAATTTCTCATTGTCCTTCAGATTTCCTAGCTCCGACCGAATTGTTTGGAGGATAAGCACGCGGTTGGGATCATTCGTATGACGAAGATTGCTGACGGCGCGAACGATAAAGTTCTGAATAATCCCGCCCATCTTGTCTTCATTGACAATACTCGTAAAAGATTTGAGGGCAAACTGCATAAAACCGTCTACTTCAATATTTTCAAGCGCATGCAGCAGCATGCCACCCAGCTTATGACGGGTTTCCCCTTTTATCGCCCACTCGCCAATTTTGCCCAGAAGAAAGTCAAGCGCTTTTTCATCGTACTCCCGGTCGACCACTTCTCTTGCAAGGTACTGCAGGATACTCCTCGTATCCAACTCTCCCATATACTTTCTAAGTTCGCTCTCGATAAAAGAAACGAATGTATCCGGCCGAATGGCAAGAAGCAGATGGCGGCTTATCGAAACAAACGATTGTTTTACAGAGTCAGAACAGAGTTCCCGTTCCATATATTCAAAAATTTTCTCCGTGATACGGATTTGCCTCATTTTTTCGATGATGCTTTGTTTATTTAACCACTCATTTTCAATGGTGGAAACGAGCGCGTTTGTGATTCGTTTGCGATTTTTAGGCAAAAGCGCGGTATGCGGAATCGGCACGCCCATCGGATGGCGAAAAAGCGCAGTCACTGCAAACCAGTCTGCCAGTCCGCCGACCAGCCCCGCTTCAAAGCCCCCCTGCAGAACACTTCCAATAACGGATTGTTGGAAAGGCAGCGTAGCAATAAAGCCGGCCCCCATGATTCCAAGCGAAATGCTTGCTAGGTGTTTTGCTTGTCCTGACATTAAGGTTCCCTCTTTAAACATAGTATTTCATACATTCTAACTATAACTGAATTTCTGCGTTATGACAAAACCACGCGCAGGATTTTCATTTCGCGTGGTTTTGCTTTTCGGCTGGTTACTTTTCGATGACGAATCGGAACGGTTTGCCGTCTTTATTTACTTTAAACAAAATGGACGGATGGGTAATCATCTGTATATACGTTTTATCGGGGTCAGGATTTATATATTTTACCTTTACAATGATCTCATGATCCGTTTCGTAAACGCCAATTAACTTCACATTATAGCCGGGGTTCGAACATTCTCCACGGGAAACCGCAACATATGAAGCTCCATCGAATGGAGTGACACCCTGAAACTCGGTCAGGCGTTTGCCGTCGTACCATTCATTTATGTTAGCCGGCACCGTTTTATTGTGGTCCAGGCCTAACTCGGAAGAATATACCGATTCATATGGTAATTCTTTTGCGTGTTCCATAGGCTGCTCCGTTTTGCCGTTCGATTTTGATGATGCTGGAACAGGGTCTGCCCAAGCTTTTGCAGGACCCGGAAATGCGTAGCCAACACCGCCCGCCATCGCGGCCCCTGCAACGATACTCAGGAGAAAAAACTTTATCGCGTGTGTTTTCATCGTTATCCCCTTTCCGGTAGATAAGAAAACAAACTTTCTTATCTACATGTTCTCACATTTTTTATACGATATTCGTCCATGCAGATATGAACGACAATTTTCTTAATCCAGGCGATCCCTTTCATATCTCCGCCGTGCTTATCCGCCTGTACATAAATCTCTATTAAAGCTTTTCTGGAAGCTTCCATCGCCGCTTCTTCACTTTGAAGGATATGAAAAGCCATTCGATAAACAGGAAGTTCTATTTTCCGTAGAAAGTCAATCACTTCGGCTTTGCTGGTTAAACCATTTATCTTGCTCACATTATCCACATCCCTCTGCCCCTTTTTCTATACTACTATCCTTTTATACCATTTTCTATGGAAAAACAAGCCAAAAAAGGCATTGTAAATATCATCTTTTAGTGTAAAATTACACTCGAATGATAAAAATGTCAATATAGAAAAACGTGGATAACGCGAGGCCGGCAGGCCATTGTAAAAAAATCCCCCGTTTCATGGGAATTCACCTGAAACGGGGGATTTTTTTACACGATTTCCTCTCTCTTCCCTCCTTTTTCACTTTCATTAATGTTTCAAAAACGGAATGCCCGTCCGAACTGATGAATATATATGGTTTGAGAGGGCTCAATGCCCAGATGTTCAACTGCCGGAAATACTTATCTATTAAAAAATCAGAAGGGACAAGATAATCATGATTATCACCCGATTACTAACAGGCCTTCTCCTTTTCATCGGCGGTATGCATATGATGCGAATGGGGCTGTTTAATTTGGCAGGCGATAACATGCGGGCATGGCTTATTCGATTTACCAAAACCCCTGCCCGCGGTCTCATTACCGGAACACTCGTAACGATGATTACACAGAGCAGCAGCGCGGTTTCGGTTCTGACGATCGGCCTCACACACGCGCGCCTGCTGTCATTTCCCCAAACCATCGGGATTATTCTCGGGACAAATATCGGGACTACGTTTACAACCCAGCTTATCGCCCTTGACCTTGGAAAACATGCCCTGCCGGTTTTTATCGTAGGCTGTATTCTCTGGTTCATTCCACGTTCACCGTGGCGGGCGGTCGGGGCCTCCCTTGCCGGGTTCGGATGTATATTTCTCGGTATTAATGTAATGCAGGCAATGATCGGCCCGCTTCAGGAAATGAGATGGCTGCCCAAAATTCTCACCCATGCTTCGGGGAATTATTTGTCAGCCATCCTGATCGGCGCCGTACTTACCGCTATCATTCAGAGCAGTTCCGCCGTTACCGCCATTACGATGGGATTTATGAACCAGAATATGATCCCGCTTGCTACGGGGATTGCCATCGTGCTGGGCAGCAATATTGGCACATGCGTTACCGCTGTGCTGGCCGCCGTTGGATCCAGCGTGCCGGCCAAAAAGGTGGCCTGGGTCCACGTATTTCTCAATGTGGCCGGCGTACTTTTGTTTATCCCGCTCATTCAGCCGCTTGCCTCCATCGTTTCGTGGCTGACCGACTCACCCGACTTACAAATTGCCCATTCCCAGACAATTTTTAATATCGTATGCTCCCTAATCGCCTTGCCTTTTACGTACTCAATCGCTTTGCTGGCCGATTTCTTCATACCGGATAAAATAAAGCCGAGGTAAGAAAGACGAGCGCTATTTCGTGCCCGTCTTTCTTACGATTAATACTCAGTTTTATCTTTTACAAGGGCGACACCACTGCTCGTACCGATACGGGTAGCGCCTGCCTGAATCATCGCGTCCACTGCCTCACGGCTGCGGACGCCGCCGGACGCTTTAACCCCCATTTCAGGACCGACTGTTTTGCGCATCAAGGAAACATCTTCAAGGGTAGCCCCTCCAGGCCCGAACCCCGTGGAAGTCTTCACAAATTGGGCGCCGGCTTCTTTGCTTAGCTTGCAGGCGCGGACTTTTTCTTCCTCTGTTAAAAGGCCTGTTTCAATGATCACTTTAACAGGTTTACCATCGGCCGAATTGACAACCGCCATAATATCAAGGCGGACTTTCTCATCATCTCCGGCTTTCAAGGCCCCGATGTTGATAACCATGTCAACCTCATCCGCACCGTCCTCAACGGCTTGTACGGTTTCAAACCCTTTTACTTCAGAGGTGGCGGCACCCAGCGGAAAACCGACAACGGTTGCCACTTTTACCTTGCTGCCAGTGAGATTTTCTTTCGCACGGCTCACCCAACAGGGGTTGACACAAACCGCAAAAAAGCCATGGTTTCGTGCCTCTTGGCACAATTTATCAATCATCTCGTCGGTCGCTTCAGGTTTTAACAGTGTATGGTCAATATAAGATGCGATATGTTCGCTCATGAAGTTTTTCCCCTCCGGTGTTGAATTCCTAAAATCTCGTACGCTCTTTTTAATACGGGAATGTTGTTGTCGTAACCATTACGGTCCTGTTTCTTCCACGCCACTTCCGGCGACATCCAGTCCACTTTGTTAATCTCCTCCACCTGTGGAACCAATGTTCCGGACAGCGCTTCAACAAGGTAATAATGGACTTCTTTCTTGATGGTGCCAACCTCGGGGTTGTAGTAATCATAATAAATGGTCTTTAGCGGCTCGATCACCTTGCCCTGAATGCCCGTCTCTTCTTCGATTTCACGCAGAGCGGTTTGTTCCATTGTTTCTCCTTTTTCCTGCTTGCCTTTTGGTAAAGATACTTTCATATACCGGTCTTCGATTAGCATTAATTCAATTTCTTCACCCCGGCGCCGGTAGACGACACCGCCGGCTGAAATTTCTTTTACCACGGTTTATCCCTCCTTACGAACAGAATCAATAACGTATATGTTGTATAAGTTTTTACCACTTTTTCTCCATATTTTACTCTTTATTCTCTGATATTAAAAGAATCATTCATCCATCCGACATATTTTTGTTTTTTTACAATATATTTTTAACAGACCGATCAGGATAGGAGGATAAGAATGCTCCATTCACTAACTTGTCCGGAATGTTTTCTGAGTTATGTACGGGAAGATCAGAACGACCGGGAAGATTATCAATCGATTTGCGTCTATAAATGCTGTACATATTGCCGTGGTATTCGTCCAAGAATTTTTTTCAAAACGATGACGCCGCGGTATCAGGATGCTTAGCAACTATACAACAGGCCATGCCCGGAGCGCTTTTACAGCGGTTTGCGGGCTGTTTTTTTGATTTCATCGTCGGACTTGCCTGCTTTCTTTAACGCCGCCTGCGATGCTGCGTTTGACGAAACGCGAAATTCACCGAAGATGGCAGGTAATGGAATGGGCCGGTTTATATTTTTTGCTTTTTTTTCCGATACTCAGTGCTTCTCTGGAGCTTGGAGGTGCTTTTAGGCCCGACTGTCTCCATCATTTTGAGATAACCGGATGTTTCGGGCCGCCTCAAAGCGGAAGAGGAGCACGGACAGTCTCCGCTTCCCTGCAAGGAAAAACTCGCAAAAAAATAAAACGGCCCATTCCATTCGTACATTCCATTCGCACCTACATTACGTTCGGAAATGGGTTATTTATCTCCATACGTGTCTACGCAACTGCTCTGTCTCGTTCATAACCTATATCAACGGGTTCTTTCAAACAACGGCGGCAAGGAGAGTGAGAGTGGGTGGAAGTCATAGATAATGTAATCCGTACGGGAATGAGTTTAATCGGGAAGTCTAAATTCAGCTATGATTACCGACCTCCCGCATATCTGGATTGTTCGAGTTTTATTTATTATATTTTCAAAGAGAACGGTATTAATATAGGGACAAAAGCGGTTAACTACCAGGTATTTTTAGGGGAATACGTATCGATGAGGGAGCTCCGAAAAGGTGATCTCGTATTTTTTAATACAAAAAAAGAACAACAAGATGCTACCCATGTGGCGCTCTACCTGGGAAACGGCCGCGTGCTTCATATGACGAATCCAAGATATAACGTCATCGTTAGCAGACTGGATAGCTGGCTTATGCAATATTATATGACCGCAAGGCGCATCATTTAAAGAAAACTTGGCTGGCATCAAGCCGAAGGCGCAGATGGCAGCCTTAGTTGTACTGATGCATATAAGAAAGTTATGCTTTCTTATAGCCAATAAAAGCGGAGCCGATGCAGTACGTGCAAAGGCTCCGCTTTTTTTAAATAATCGCCCGTTCATGCGCTTCTTCCAGCACACGAACAAACGTCCCTTTTGAATATTCCACACCCGGTTCGTCGAGGCGGACTTTACATATTGAACCCGCAAGCGATTCGTCTGCCTCGAAAACAAGCTTCACGTAATTGTCGGAGAAACCGACATAGAGCCCGCTGTTCGGCGCTTCTTTGTAAGGTTCTTCCGGAATGACTTCCAGTACCTGGCCGACGAATTTATTGGCATAAGCAATCTTTCTGCGGTTAGACAGTTCGATTAATTCATGCACCCGGCGGTTTTTCACTTCTTCGTCCACCTGGTCTTCGAATTTGGCAGCCGGTGTGCCGGTTCGCTTCGAGTACGGGAACACATGAAGCTCGGCAAATCCCATCTCCTCGATAAAACGGAAACCGCGCTCATACATCTCTTCCGTTTCACCCGGGAAACCTACGATAATATCCGTTGTAATGGCCACATCAGGCATTGCTTTGTGCAGCTTTTCAATCGTACGGCGATATTCATCGGTCGTATATTTCCGGCGCATGCGTTTGAGCACATTGTCTTCCCCGGCCTGAAGCGGAATATGCAGGTGACGGCACATTTTATCCGATGAGTTCAGGACTTCAATAATTTCATCCGTAATCTGGCTCGCTTCAATCGAACTGATGCGGATGCGCCGTAAACCCGGCACTTTTGTATCCAAATCGCGTAGGAGGCGGGCCAGATTATAATCTTCCAGGTCTTCGCCATATCCTCCCGTATGGATGCCTGTCAGAACAATTTCCTTGTAGCCTGCGGCAACAAGTTTGTTTGCCTGTTCAATCACGCTCTCCGGGTGGCGGCTGCGCATTAACCCGCGAGCCCACGGAATGATACAAAATGTGCAAAAGTTGTTGCATCCTTCCTGGATTTTAAGTGAAGCCCGGGTACGATCCGTGAAAGAAGGCACGTCCAGCTCTTCATATTCCCGCGCTTTCATAATATTAGAGACAGCATTAATCGGCTTGCGCTCCTGCAAATACTGTCCAACATAATCAATCAGCTTGTCGCGGCCCGATGTTCCAACAACAATGTCGACCCCCGGGATCGCCATAATCTCATGTGGTGTCGTCTGGGCATAACAGCCGGTTACAGCAATAACAGCCTCCGGATTGCGGCGGATCGCCCTGCGGATGACCTGCCGGCTCTTCTTATCTCCCGTATTCGTTACGGTACACGTATTGATGACATAGACGTCTGCTTTGTCTTCAAAATCTATTTGATGATAATCGGCATCTTTAAACAGCTGCCAGATTGCCTCCGTTTCATAATGGTTTACTTTACAGCCTAATGTGTGGAAGGCTACGGTTGGCATAAGGAACCAACTCCTTGCTACAGTAAGGTTTTTATCTTTCGAATTGATAGGATATACAGGATAAGCCGTAGAGAGCGGCCGTTTCCGTGCGCAGAATACGGCGCCCGAGTGAAACAATCCTCATCCCGGCGTCTTCCGCTTCCTTAACTTCACTTTCATCAAATCCGCCCTCAGGGCCAACGACAAGCAGAACCCGGGAGCCGGGCGGAATGTCCTGCAGAGAGCGGGCTAAAGCGCCTTCTTCCTTCTCATATGCAAATAAAGCATAATCAAATTCGGGGGCCAATGCAAGAAGCCCGCGCCAACTGCAAACATTTTGGACTACCGGTACGCGGCTGCGGTGCGATTGTTCTGCTGCTTCCTTGGCAATTTTCTGCCAGCGTTCACGACGCTTTTTTTCTTTTTTGTCGTCGAGTTTGACCACCGTGCGCTGTGACGTAAACGGTAAAAAAGAAAAAGCACCAAGCTCAGTGCCTTTTTGTATAACAAACTCTATTTTATCACTCTTGGGCAATCCCTGGGCAATGGTAACATATACCGGCATTTCCCTGCTTGGCAGGTTCTCTTCAACAATGCGGGCGGTGACTTCTTCCGCACCAAGCGATTCGATGACGGCTTTTACGTCACGCCCCAGGCCGTTACAGCATATGATTTCATCCCCGGCCCTGGCCCGCATAACTTTCACAATATGGTTTACATCGTCGCCAACAATCGTGACCGTGCCGGAAGACATTTGCCCCGGCTCTACAAAGTATCGCTGCATGTTTCGTTACGCTTCCTTTTCCGCAATCATACAAACCCATCCGGATGTTAAGCTATCCCGCTCATAGATCGTCGGGGGAGCTATGGTATCGGCGGACGGATAGCTATTTCCGGGATTTTCATCCTCATCGCTGTCATACATATCGTGCATATAGTGGGTTTCACGCACGCGCAGACCCGCAGCCGCGAACACTTGTTTCACCTCTTCTTCTTTCTGCGTGATGATGCCTGAAGCAATAAAAATTCCGCGCGGTTTCAACACCGCAGCCGTCTCGTCAACGAAGCGGACAATGACCTCCGCCAGAATATTGGCGACAACAATATCCACCGGCCCCTCAATTCCATCAAGCAGGTTATTCTGCCGGACGGTCACGATGTCAGCCGTTTTGTTCAGTTTCACATTGATCCGCGAGGACTGGACAGCCACTTCATCAAGGTCTAAGGCCAGAACGGAAGCGGCGCCCAGTTTGGCGGCGGCAATGCTGAGCACCCCTGTACCGCACCCGACGTCAATGACCCGCTCGCCACCGGCAATGACCTCATCCAGTGCGCGAATACACAGCACCGTCGTCGGGTGAGTACCCGTGCCGAACGCCATGCCGGGGTCAAGTTCAATAATCAGCTCGTCTTCCTTTTGCGGGACATACTCTTCCCACGTTGGTGTAATCGTAATATGTTCCGACACTTCCACCGGTTTGTAATATTTTTTCCATGCGGTCGCCCATTCCTCCTCACGCACTTCAGCAAGAGTGACGGTACCGGGACCTGCGTCGATATCGTATAGAACGAGGTTATTAATCGCGAGTTTAATCTGATCCACCGTTTCACCAAGATAGCTGTTCAAGAGAAGGTACGCTTTAATAATGACGCCTTCCTCCGGATAGTCCTTCGCTGACAGCTGATAGATTTCCCCGTACTGGTCTTCCCACTCACGCGATAGAATTTCCGGATCCTCGATGACCACACCGGTCGCCCCGGCTTCATGAAGGATGTTGGCTACCGCCTCCACCGCTTCCTGGCTTGTGTGAATACTTATTTCGGACCATTTCACTGCTATCATCCCCTCGTTATACTGCTCTCCCATAAAGAGGAGCCATTCGCTGTTACATTTCACCACGAAGTACTTTTTTCATCTTATCAAAGAAAGAACTTTCACTAGAACCGTGCACGCCTTCTCCACTAATTTCCGCCAGCTCGCGCAGCAGCTCTTTCTGCCTGTCATTTAATTTAGTCGGAGTAACGACCAAAACCTTTACATACTGGTCCCCTTTCGTCGGACGATTTAAATAAGGGACACCGTGTCCGCGCAATCTAAACTCTGTACCGGTCTGCGTACCGGCAGGCACCTTGAGCTTCACTTTCCCATCGAGGGTCGGCACTTCAATCTCGTCGCCAAGAGCTGCCTGCGCGAATGTAAGGGGAATCTGACAGTAAATATCATTTCCGTCGCGCTCAAAAAATTCATGGGATTTCACGCGCAGGATAATGTACAGATCACCGGGAGGGCCCCCGTTAATCCCGAGTTCGCCTTCACCGCTGACCCGCATTCTTGCGCCGTCATCCACGCCCGCCGGAATCTTAATATGAATTTTACGGCGGATTCTTTCTTTCCCTGTGCCATGACATTTGCTGCATTTAACAGAAATGATTTTCCCGCTTCCTTTACATGTCGGACATACCCTGCGGTTTACGACACGGCCGAACGGTGTATTCTGCACCACTTCCTGCTGTCCGGTTCCACTGCACGTGTGGCATGTTTCCACCTTGCTGCCCGGCTCTGCGCCGGAACCGTCACATTTGGAACAGGTAGCTTCTTTCGGGATTTCGATGTCCATCTCTTTCCCAAACACAGCCTCTTTAAAATCAATTTGCAGGGTATACTGAAGATCGTCACCCTGGCGTGGCGCATTTGGATTGCGGCGGTTTCCTCCTCCGCCAAAGAACATATCAAAAATATCACCGAAGCCCCCGAAATCCGCGCCGCCGCCGAAGCCGCCAAAACCGGCGCCACCATTTGCTCCCTCATGCCCGAATTGGTCGTAAGAAGCTTTTTTCTGCGGGTCGCTTAACACTTCGTATGCTTCCTGCACTTCTTTGAATTTCTCTTCCGCATCCGGCTCCTTATTCCTGTCCGGGTGGTATTTCATCGACAATTTACGATGGGCTTTTTTTATTTCATCTGCTGTGGCTGATTTAGACAGCCCCAGCACTTCGTAATAATCGCGTTTGCTCATTCTTTTCACTCCCGCTCGCTTGACTCATACCCCTCATAATATCAGGTCACGCTAAAAAAAGTCAAAGTCAAGTTGCCCTGACTCTGACTTTTTTCCTGCTCTGTCACAATCCTAGTCGTTCTTTTTGCCCTCTTCATCGACAACTGTATAATCCGCGTCTACCACAGTATCATCTTTTTTAGAAGCGGTGTCTCCACCCTGATCCGGCTGCGCCTGCTGTTCGGCGGCCATCTTTTCGTACAGTTTAACGGACAGCTGTTGAACCACTTCCTGCAGTTCGTCTTTCGCTTTACGGATCGCCTCGTTATCATTACCTTCGAGCGCGGTCTTCAGCTTGTCTTTGGCGGCGTTCGCCTTATCGATTTCTCCGGCATCCACCTTATCGCCAAGATCTTTCACAGCTTTGTCTGTGGCAAAGATAAGCTGGTCAGCTTCATTGCGAAGTTCAACCTGCTCTTTACGCTGTTTGTCTGATTCCGCATTTTCCTCGGCTTCGCGTACCATGCGTTCGATTTCAGAATCGCTCAGGCCGGAAGAAGAGGTAATCGTGATTTTTTGCTCTTTTCCTGTTCCCAGGTCTTTCGCCGATACATTAACAATCCCGTTAGCATCGATATCGAATTTTACCTCGATCTGTGGAATTCCGCGCGGTGCCGGTGGAATATCCGTTAACATGAAGCGGCCTAACGTTTTATTGTCGCTTGCCATTGGACGTTCACCCTGCAGGACATGAATGTCCACAGAGGTCTGGTTATCGGCTGCCGTAGAGAAAATCTGGGCTTTGCTCGTCGGAATTGTCGTGTTCCGGTCGATTAATTTTGTCATGACACCACCCATGGTTTCAATCCCGAGTGAGAGAGGTGTAACGTCAAGCAGAAGAATGTCGGTTACGTCACCGGTTACGATACCCGCCTGTACAGCCGCACCAAGCGCAACCACTTCGTCCGGATTCACGCCTTTGTGCGGTTCTTTGCCGATTAATCGTTTAATCGCTTCCTGTACCGCAGGAATACGTGTTGAACCCCCGACGAGTACAACTTTATCGATTTGAGAAGCGCTTAATCCCGCATCGGATAGAGCCTGGCGAGTCGGTCCCATGGTACGCTCAACAAGGTGTGCCGTTAACTCATCAAATTTTGCCCGAGTAAGATTCATTTCCAGGTGCTTCGGACCTGATGCATCTGCGCTGATAAACGGCAGGGAAATCGTCGTCGTTACGACACCAGAAAGGTCTTTCTTCGCTTTTTCCGCAGCATCTTTCAAACGCTGCATCGCCATGCGATCCTTGGAAAGGTCGATGCCGTTTTCTTTTTTAAATTCATTGACGAGATAATCAATGATTACCTGGTCAAAGTCGTCTCCGCCAAGCTTGTTATCCCCGCTTGTTGCGATAACGTTAACCCCTTTTCCTTCTTCTTCATCATTGTTAATTTCGAGAATCGACACGTCAAACGTACCGCCGCCCAGGTCGTATACGAGGATGGTGTGGTCTTCCCCTTTATCAATACCATAGGCGAGCGAAGCCGCTGTCGGTTCGTTTACAATACGCAGAACTTCAAGGCCGGCGATTTTTCCGGCATCTTTTGTCGCCTGGCGCTGACTGTCATTGAAGTAAGCCGGCACGGTAATAACCGCCTGCGTTACAGATTCACCGAGGTACGCTTCAGCGTCCGCTTTAAGCTTTTGAAGAATCATCGCGGAAACTTCCTGTGGTGTATATTCTTTGCCTTCCAGTGTCACTTTATGGTTCGTCCCCATGTACCGTTTGATAGAGGCTACCGTATTATCAGGATTCGTGATCGCCTGGCGTTTTGCCGCCTCTCCTACAATACGCTCACCATTTTTAAACGCTACGACAGACGGAGTTGTGCGGTTTCCTTCCGGATTTGGAATAACGACCGGTTCTCCACCCTCCATAACGGCTACACAAGAGTTTGTCGTTCCTAAGTCAATACCAATTACTTTAGACATTGTAAGACTACCTCCTAGATATATAAAAAAGTAATTAACGGAAAATTAAGAGCTGACTTTGACCATGGACGGGCGTATGACGCGTTCTTTGAGCTTATAGCCCTTTTGGAATTCCTCGATGATGATGCCGGGTTCATATTCGCTGCTCTCTTCCTGCATCACCGCCTGGTGTAAATTCGGGTCAAACGGTTCACCCACACCAGGAAGCGTCGTCACACCTTCCTGGTCGAGCACCTGCTGCAGCTGGCGAAAGACCATCTCCACACCCTGCACCAGTGTGTCCATATCAGTAGCTTCCTTGCTGGCGGAAAGCGCCCGGTCAAAATTATCAATCACAGGCAGTAAAGCCTCAATGACGCGCTGTGAGGAGTATGTTAAAAGCTGCTCCTTCTCTTTGTTTGTGCGGGCGCGGAAGTTCTGCAGGTCGGCCTGGGCCCGGAGATATTTGTTATAGTTTTCTTCCTTTTCCTGTGTCAGCTGTTCAATCTTAGCCAGCAGTTCCTGTTCGCGCGCACTCAACCCTGACTCCCCGGCAGCCTCTTCCGTTTCGTCCGCCTGTGTGACATCGGAAGAAGCGGCTGGTTCGTTGTCTGTCGTGTTTTCCGGTGAATGACCGGCCGCATCCTGTTCCACCGCTTCCGTCTCTTTTCTGGTATCTTCCGTCATGAATAAATCCTCCCTAGTTTTCTTCTCCTGCTTTCATACGAATCACGGTATGTATGCGCAGAATCGCCTGGCTGACTTCTCCTGCCGTTTTTAGTGCGTGAATTTTTACAAGGGCAGGGTCTACCACCCCCTCCTGCAGCATATCCGCGCATTGCCCCGTATCAAAATCAAGCCCCATGCTGCTGCGGCCCCATTCGTCCTGGGCGGCTTTTATCAGTTCCACTTTTTCCAGTGGATTAAAGCCCGCATTTTGAATCATTTGAGAAAGCGGCCGGCGAAGAGCGTTCGCCACAGCCTCTACCCCAAACCCCTCCATCCCTTTCAAGGTCGTTCTCCACTGTTCAAGGTGGTGGGACACGTATAGTTCGGCGCTGCCGCCTCCCGGTAAATACCCGCCGCGAACGGACGCTTGGACAGCTGCCGCCGCATCTTTGGCAATTCTCTCACGTTCGCCTACCACTTCGCCTGTAGACGCACCGATAACCATTGTTGCTGCGGGAATTCCTGCACCTTTAATGACCCGGATTTGCCGGAGGTTTTCATCAAAGGAAATGCGCTCAGCTTTGCCGATAAAACGCATAAGCTCGTCGACCGTTTTATTGAGGGCCGTACGTTTTACCATTCGGGCTCCCGTGTGTTCGGCCGTTCGTTCCCGGTCGGTGCGCTTTACCCGGTGAAGCACCATAATGCCGTTATCAATACAGAACTCCTCGGCTATACTGTCACAGCTTTTTTCTACCACAACAACATTAATGCCAAGCGCGATTAATTTCTCAAGGTTGCGCCGGTAGGCTTCCTTCAGTTCGAGATAGCGCTGAAATCCGCGTTCCGTCCCGAGGGCCTCATCATCAATTTCCTCGGGTGCCAACGCATCATTAATAATCATTAGCTTGGCGTTTTCAACAGTCTGCGGCATGTCTTTTGACAGCGGATGCTGGTGAATGAGAACCCCGGGAACCACTTCATTTTCGGCGCCTTCACAAGCCGTGACAAGGTCGCTTAAACGAAAATCCTTTTCGAAAATTTTATCAATCCCAATGAGTTTGGCCCCTTCCATTACGAGGCGGGCAATGTCCTCATTTTCCCGGCCGGCAATAAGAGCGGTATGATACAGTTTTTCATCATCCAGGTTATCGATGTGAAGAGCCATTCTTTCAAGCTGGCCGGCAGCTTCCCGAACACCCTGCTGAATACCCGCAATCACTTTCGCTATCGGGACACCGCGCCTCACCTGATTGGCCCCCTCGGTAACAAGAGCGGAGGCAAGCAGGGTTGCGGTGGTGGTCCCATCACCGACTTTATCCTGCTGGGCGCGTGCAATGTTAATTACCATTCGGGCAGCGGGGTGCTTTACTTCCATTTCTTCTAAAATGGTTACCCCGTCATTTGTAATCAGAACATTCCCCTCTTCATCAACAAGCATCGTGTCAAGCCCTTTGGGACCGATTGTTCCTTCCACCGAACCAGCTACCGCCTGCACAGCATTCACATTATGAAACAGAGTCGATAACCGTTCCTCTCCGGCCTTTCGTTCGTCCATATGCTCTCCTTCTCTCTATTTATTTATCTCTTTTCGCATAGAGGCCTGCAAGCAAATCGGAGAGATCTTTCGAAATAATATCCAGTATTCCCATAACTCTACCGTATTCCATACGAGTCGGCCCCAGTATGCCCAGCGTACCGACGGGCTTCCCGTCAAGGTGATACGTCGCTGTAATAATGCTGCAGTTGTTGATAGCTTCTTCATTATTTTCTGTTCCAATTTTGACCTGAATACCTGCTTGCTGGTTTTCAAACAAGCGGACTACGATATCATTTTGCTCAAATAGTGCCAAAATATCCCTTACTTTATCGACATCCCGGAATTCCGGCTGCTTCATGATGTTGGTGGTACCCTTGAGCACGACACGCTCGTCTGTTGAATGGGTAAGCGTATTTTCCAAAACGGTAACCATCTGCTCATATTGCTGCAAGAAGCGGACTAATTCTTTGGATACTTCCGCATGGAGCTCCTGCCGCAAATCCGGCATCGGTACCCCTACAAGCTTCGCGTTTAACAGGTTGACAACACGTTCAAGTTCACCCGGCATGATTCCGTCCGGTATGGCAATTGTCTTGCTTTCCACTTTTCCGGTGTCGGTTACAAGAATGAACACCGCTTCTTCTTTAGACAAAGGGATCATCTGAACGTGTTTGAGTCTTGTGTTATTTATTTCATGACCGAGTATAATCGACGTATAATTGGTCAGGCTCGAAAGAATGGCGGCCGCCTGGTTCATTACCTGTTCGAATTCGTAGAATCGATCAGCAAACAACCGGCGAATCTGTGCTATATCTTTAGGATGCTTCAAAGGAGACTGCACAAGTTCATCCACGTAATACCGGTATCCTTTATTAGAAGGGATGCGACCCGCCGATGTATGGGGCTGTTCAATGTACCCTAATTCTTCGAGGTCAGCCATCTCATTACGAATCGTTGCTGAACTATAGCCAATATCATCCCGCTTCGAAATCGTTCTTGACCCGACCGGTTCCGCAGAACGAATGTAATTGTCTATAATCGCATGCAAAATCAACTGCTGTCTTTCTGTCAGCATACTATCCCTCCTTTGTTAGCACTCCGAGTTGTCGAGTGCTAATAAAAGCTTACTTAAAAAATACCAGACGATCTTCATAGTTGTCAACTTAGTTCAAAAATCTTGCAAAAACTTCATTTCCCAACAGAATTCCACGTTTTGTGAGGTGTAAATAGTCTCCCTCCCATTCCAGCAGGTGGAGGTTGATGAGTTCATCCACAGTGAAACCAAAATGCTGTTGAATGGTTTCCCCGAAGCGGGCGGTAAACCCTGAAGCCGATACTCCCTGCATGAGCCGGAGCCCGACCATCATATGATCTTCCATCTGTTCCTGCCTGTCCACAGCAAACTCTTCGACACGGGGCAGACCTTTCTCATGGATGAGCTGCATATATTGCTGCAGCGGACCGGCATTCGCATGACGGCGGCCCCGCACATATCCGTGTGCGCCGGCCCCGATTCCGTAATATTCCTCGTTTTTCCAGTATGTCATATTATGCCGGCTTTCATAGCCAGGCCGGGCAAAGTTGCTTATTTCATACTGGCGGTAGCCGTGCTTCTCCATCTGGTCCATTAAACACTCATACATTTCCACTTCTTCATCTTCCGTCGGAAGGAGCAGGCTGCCTTTTTCATACCATGTGTGGAACAGAGTGTTTTCTTCCACTTTCAAGCTGTAGGATGAAAAGTGTGGCAGATCGAGAGCGAACGCCTGGTCGAGCGTCGCCTGAAACAAATCGACCGTCTGGCCGGGCAGGCCAAAAATGAGGTCGATCGAAAGGTTTGTAAACCCAATCTGTTTAGCATTCGCGAGGCTTCGCAGCACCTGTTCCTTATCATGGATGCGGCCGATTTTTTTAAGCAGCGCATCATCGAACGACTGCACCCCAAAGCTGAGGCGGTTCACACCGCCGGCTTTCATCACCTGCAGCTTTTCCACATCGGTCGTTCCCGGATTGGCTTCCATCGTAAACTCCAGCGTTTCACTCCGGTTCGGAAAATGGGCAGCCACGGTTCCAAGAAAATATTCCATCTGGTCCGGCTCCAGAAACGTAGGGGTTCCACCGCCGACAAAAATGGTTTGTATTTCCTGCGGCGGATGCCTGTCCACCGTCTCTGCCATTTCTTTTTCTAATGCATATAAATAATCCCAGACAAGCTGGGGATTTTTCGTTACATAGGAATTAAAGTCGCAGTAATAGCATTTATTCGTACAGAAAGGGATATGAATATACACCGATTGTGTCACTGCTTTTCACCTTCTTCTTGTTAAAAAACTTGAGTTGGAAAGAAAAAGCGGGTGGACAAAGAGGTATTCCCCGTTATCTTCCCGCCTGCAACCGTTATCGCCCTGCCGATGATGGACGATAATCCTATCATTTTTCTGCTAGTTGTCATCCATTTTTAAGACTGCCATAAAAGCTTCCTGCGGCACTTCGACATTACCGACCGATTTCATCCGCTTTTTTCCTTCTTTTTGCTTCTCAAGAAGTTTGCGTTTACGGGAAATATCGCCGCCGTAGCATTTCGCGAGCACGTTTTTCCGCATCGCTTTAATCGTTTCACGGGCAATAATTTTTTGCCCGATCGCAGCCTGGATAGGCACCTCGAACATTTGGCGCGGGATGAGTTCTTTTAGTTTTTCGCACAGCACCCGACCACGGTTATATGCGCTATCCCGGTGCACGATAAAGGAAAGGGCGTCAACAATTTCCCCGTTAAGCATAATGTCCATTTTAACAAGTTTTGATTTTTTATAGCCGGACAGTTCATAGTCGAACGAAGCATAGCCTTTCGTGCTCGATTTTAATTGGTCAAAGAAATCAAACACAATTTCCGCAAGCGGAATCTCGTACACAATCTGCACCCGGTTCTCGTCGATATACTGCATATCCCCGAATTCGCCGCGCTTCCGCTGGCATAAATCCATAATAGAACCGACATAATCCTTCGGAACCATAACGGACGCCTTCACATAAGGCTCTTCAATATAATCAATGCGCTGCGGTTCAGGCATAAGCGATGGATTCTCAATCTCAAGCATGTCCCCGTTCGTCTGTGTCACATGGTAAATTACGCTTGGCGCCGTTGTGATGAGCGGAATGTTAAATTCTCGTTCAATTCGCTCCTGGATAATCTCCATATGCAGCATCCCGAGAAAACCGCAGCGGAAACCAAAGCCGAGCGCCTGGGACGTCTCCGGCTCAAATTGAAGGGAGGCGTCATTGAGCTGCAGCTTCTCAAGTGCTTCCCGCAGGTCATTGTAATCGCTGGAATCCACCGGATACATACCGGAGAATACCATCGGATTTACTTTGCGGTAGCCTGGCAGCGCCTCGGCTGCCGGACGGTCCGCAAGGGTAACGGTATCTCCTACACGGGTGTCGCGTACGCTTTTAATACTTGCAGCGATAAACCCTACATCCCCTACCGTTAATTCATCCACCTGTTTGGCAAAGGGGGCGAATGTGCCGACTTCGGTTACTTCGAAAACAGCGCCTGTCGCCATCATTTTAATTTTTGTGCCTTTTTTTACGACACCATCCATGACACGGACATAAATTATAACACCCCGGTAGGCGTCGTACAGCGAGTCAAAAATGAGAGCTTTTAAAGGAGCATCCGGATCCCCCGTCGGGGCCGGCACACGGGCGACGACCTGTTCCAGAATGTCTTCAATCCCGATGCCCGCCTTCGCCGAAGCGAGCACGGCATCGCTGGCGTCAAGCCCGATAACATCTTCAATTTCCTGCTTCACCCGTTCAGGCTCCGCGCTCGGCAGATCGATTTTGTTAATGACCGGGATTATCTCAAGATTATTATCCAGCGCGAGGTACACGTTGGCCAGCGTTTGCGCTTCAATTCCCTGTGCCGCATCCACAACAAGAAGCGCGCCTTCACATGCTGCGAGCGAGCGGGAAACCTCGTATGTAAAATCGACATGTCCCGGGGTATCGATTAAGTGGAGAATGTACTCCTCTCCGTCCTTTGCTTTATACGTAAGCTGTACTGAATTCAATTTAATGGTAATGCCGCGCTCCCGCTCCAAATCCATCTGATCGAGAAACTGGTCTTCCCGCTCCCGCTCACTGAGAGCCCCGGTGAATTCGAGAATGCGGTCGGCCAACGTGGATTTTCCGTGGTCAATGTGGGCAATGATAGAAAAATTGCGGATTTTTTCTTGTCTTTTTCTTCGATCCATGTCCTAACCTCCCAGGAGGAAAAAATGCACTAATGTCTATTATATCAGGTGGAAAGCCGGACATCAATTTCCATTTTATAGGAGCTATTTGCGATGTGCTCAATTTCTGTACGGAACCAATGAAATCTACGGGAAAAAATGCTTTTTTGGTTCGTTAGAACCCATTAATCCTTTTATTT
>NZ_KE387181.1:32187-60106 GCF_000430625.1 Aneurinibacillus terranovensis DSM 18919 | reverse complement strand
GAAGTGTCCTGGTATCAATTCAGAACGATGCTTGAATACAAAGCAAAGTGGTATGGACGTACTGTCGTTGCCGTAGGTAAAACCTTTGCTTCCTCTCAGCTCTGTTCGTGTTGTGGATACCAAAACAAAGAGGTTAAAGATCTTAACTTGCGAAAATGGAAGTGTCCTTCTTGTCATAGAGAATGGGACAGGGATGTAAACGCAAGTTTGAATATTCTTGCCGAAGGCAAAAGACTACTATCTGCATAATCGCAGTAACCGCAGGAACTGCGGGGATAGCTTGGTGGTACATCATGTACTAATTCTGCCCAGTAGAGCGGACTACCCAAGAATCTCGTGACTTTAGCCATGAGAGGTTCAATCGTTGGATTCGTTCTCACCATTGGCAGCTTACCCCCGTGTTATGTTTGATGTTAATAACATTATAATGATGGTAAGCTGAATAATATGTCTTTTTGGGTCGAGTGTTTCACAAAAGACTTCGACATTTTGCCAACTATTCGAATTCAAGGATAACCTAGGTATCAGGAAATTCTACCTAGGTTAACATAGGACTGGTTTGAACTATATGGTAAGATGAAAAAAATACGTTCTCTGCGGATCTTAAAAATAAAAATTTTATCGAGTAAAAAAATACCTTGGACAGAGTATACGGACGAGCATGTTGATGATGATAACACAGCCATCCAGAAATATTTCCAAAAGGATAAATAAATGAGTAAGATTATCAGTAACACAAGTCCCTTAATCGCTCTATTAAAAATTAAACAAATGCAGGCATTCATTCAGGCACAATTCTCGTTTTTGTACCGGCCGGAGTGTTTTTTCCGCCATCTAATTATGAACGTGTTTGATATTAGATAAGTGATAATGATATGAATTTAACAAAAAACAAGTTTATCAAAAAAGTATGCTATGATACGGAAGGAGTACTTATCAAACACACACATGTTTGCCAGGGGTGGACATTTATGGACTACAATACGGAGGGTCAGTTAAAGAAAGACATTGGGCTCTTTGTTGCCATGTCAATCGTAATTGGCACGGTAATTGGCTCGGGTATTTTTATGAAGCCGGGTAAGGTAATTGCAGCTTCCGGCAGCTCGACCATGGCTATGTGGGCATGGATTTTAGGCGGTATTATCACGATCGCCGGCGGATTGACGGTTGCGGAGTTGAGCACGAAAATTCCCAAAACAGGCGGTTTGTATGTGTATCTCGAAGAAACATATGGCAAGGTGTGGGGATTTCTCAGCGGTTGGGTACAGACGGTCATCTACGGGCCGGCTATTATCGGTGCCCTTGGCCTTTATTTCGGCTCGCTGCTCGTAAACGTATTTGGTTTGTCAATCGAATGGAAAGCAGCGGTAGGGATTGCAGCCGTTGTCTTTTTAGGCGCAGTTAATAGTTTAGGGACAAAGTATGGGGGTGCGGTACAAAGTATCGCAACGATTGCCAAATTAATTCCGATTGCGCTGATTGCAGTATTCGGGGTTTTAAAAGGAAACGGACAAATTTTGAATGTATCAAGTGGCGTCCCGGTGTCAGGCGGAATGGGTGAAGCGATTCTGTCTACCCTCTGGGCGTACGATGGCTGGATGCTCGTCGGTTTTGTCGCGGGTGAAATGAAGAATCCGAAGAAGTTGCTGCCCAAAGCCATTATCGGAGGTTTATCCATCGTAACCGTTGCCTATCTTCTCGTCAACGTTGCTTTGCTCCATGTTCTCCCGGCTTCTAAAATTGTTGCTCTGGGGGAAAATGCGGCTGGAACCGCTGCTTCGGTGCTGTTTGGCACGATTGGCGGCAAATTAATTTCGGTAGGAATTCTCATCTCAATTTTCGGATGTTTAAACGGTAAAATCCTCACGTTTCCGCGTGTTCCATACGCGATGGCGGAACGGGGGCAGCTCCCGGCTGCGAAACTGCTTGCGAAAGTGCATCCTCAGTTCGGTACGCCGGTTAATTCCACTATCCTGCAGATGGCCATCGCCATCTTTATGATGCTCGTGAGCAATCCGGATCGCCTGTCTGATTTGGCCATCTTTGTCGTATATATATTTTATATTCAAGCGTTTATCGCGGTATTTATTTTGCGGAGGCGCGACGCGGGCAGCGCCAGGTCCTACAGTGTTCCGTTCTATCCGTTTATTCCTTTGATTGCAATCGTGGGCTCTGCATTTATCGTCATCAGCACGATTTTTACCAATCCGAAGGACAGCTTGCTTGCGATCGTTATTGCCCTGATTGGCTTGCCGCTCTACGCGGTACTAAATCGACGCGGCAAAGATACAGGAACCAAACGAACAACTCAACATCTGTTATAATCGATGAGGGGCTGCGCCAAAAGGAGAAATACGTAGGTGCAGCTTCGTTGAGAATACTTTCCTGATAATCGGCGGGACAACAAAATGGTATTATGGTAAAAAAGTTGAAAAAATGTGGAAAGAGGTTCGGAATACTATTCAGCACAAAGCACTTTGAGTATATACAGAAACAACATATGCTTGTCTACCCCGAGATAAGATTAAGCATATATATTTGTATTTGAGTACAGATTTATTCCGGCAATTATATGCATGCCTATGGTTACTGGAGGTCCTCCGCTCCAGCCCCACTCATATGTCATAATGATAACAAAGTCCACGATTTGCCCATGAGCCGCATAATCGTGTGCCCCGTGCCATGCCCCGCGCTTGATATCATAATTTTTCGGGGCGAGTGCGGTAGAGACGAGGATATTATGTTCATGCATAAAGGCCGTAATACGTCGTAGAAAGTTATTGTACAGATTTCGCTGCTCGGGATAAATGTGTTCAAAATCAATATTAAGTACCCGATATCCTTTGGTTTGTAGAGTGGTCAAAATGTTGGCAAATAGCCGGTCCTGAATTGTTGTATTTGTAAGAATGTCGCTTGCAAGATCGGGACTAAAATTTCCTTCAGCAAAATTCGTAACCGCCATCATCGGGGCAATGCGGTTGGCAAGTGCGGTTCGTACGGCGTTTGTGTCATTTAGCGGTTCTAAGCTGCCGTCCGGGCGGGCCCGGTAGCTAAACAGTGTAAGGTAGGTTAGATAAGGCGCAACTTCTTCGATGATTCGTCTGTCTCGTTCATCGTTTCCTGGAAGCAAATAACCATTTGTCTCAATTGGGCCATATTTTTTTCTGATTGAAGGGATATGAATCACTTGCCCTACATGTAAAGAATACGGAGGCGCAATGGGATTTACTGACAGAAGAGCCGCTTCGCTGACATCATACCCTTGCGCGATTGATTGGAGGCTGTCACCGGGTTTGACTGTATATCGCTTTGTACCTGTTGGTATGACAAGCGCTTGCCCTACAACAAGCCGGTCGGGTGTTCGTACCCGGTTGACACGTGCAATCTCGGTCGGTGTTACGCCAAACTTTCTTCCGATAGTCCACAGGGTGTCCCCGGGTTTCACTACATAAATTTCCAAAGTTATCCCTCCTTACTTTTTCACGCTATCTTATTCAGCGATTGCCTAATCGGAAACAGGTGCGATAAATAAAAAGTGGAAAGCACATAACTGGAAGTAACCTGGAAATTTTTTAAAAAAAATGATGTGTAATTTTTTTTGATTTGAGGTAAATACTAAACATACCAAATGAAGAGGAGGACATAGATTATGGGCTTTCTTTGGTCATTGATTGTTGGAGGAATTATCGGTTGGATTGCCGGTGCTATAATGGGGCGTGATATTCCAGGAGGAATCATTGGCAATATTATCGCGGGTTTTATCGGAGCTTGGATTGGAACAGCCTTACTGGGGCATTGGGGGCCAGTCATCGGTGGATTTTTTATTATTCCCGCTATCATTGGTGCCATTGTACTCGTTCTTATCGCAAGCTGGATTATGCGTAGCATGGGACGAAACGATAAGGAAAAAAATCCAAATTCATAAACGAAAGAAAAATGGAGCCGATACCGCATTATTTCCATGCGGATTGGCTCTTTTTGTATGTAACCAACCTCATTTTCCATCGTGAATTTGTGTTACAATATATTAGAAATAATTTCTATAGGATTTCAAGGAGTGCCATATGAGTAAAATTGACATCATTGCCACCTCCACGTTCGGGCTGGAGTCGGTGGTAGCGGAAGAAGTGAAAAAGCTCGGCTACGAGGGAGCAAAGGTAGAGAATGGAAAAGTCACATTTACGGCGGACAAGCTGGCCATTTGCAGGGCAAATCTCTGGCTGCGCACGGCTGACCGGGTACGGTTGAAAGTAGGGGAATTTAAAGCGCTCACGTTTGACGAGCTGTTTGAAAAAACGAAAGTTCTCCCATGGGCCGAATGGATTCCAGTGAATGGGGAATTCCCGGTGGAAGGGAAGTCAGTGAAATCGACCCTGTTTAGCGTTTCAGACTGCCAGGCGATCGTAAAAAAAGCTGTCGTAGAAAGTTTGAAGCAGAGCTATCATAAATCTTGGTTTGATGAAAACGGCCCGCTCTATAAAATTGAAGTGGCGCTGCATAAAGATATAGCAACACTCACGATTGATACAACAGGTCCTGGTTTACATAAACGTGGTTATCGTCGCCTAATCAGCGGCGCGCCGCTGAAAGAAACGATGGCAGCCGCCATGATTCAATTGGCACGATGGCGCCCCGATTTCCCGCTCCATGACCCGTTTTGCGGTTCAGGCACGATTCCGATTGAAGCGGCGATGATCGGACGCAACATCGCTCCGGGGATGAACCGGGAATTTGTATGTGAAGACTGGCCGGCTATTTCCCGCACGCTCTGGCAGGACGCACGCCGTGAAACACACGACCTGGCCGATTATGACCGTCCACTGGAAATAAGCGGAACTGATATTGATGGTGAAATGATTCACATTGCAAAAGAAAACGCGGAAGAAGCGATGCTGGAGGATGCGGTTACGTTTAAGCGGCTCCCGGTTCATGCACTTTCGTCGAAGGCGAGCCATGGTTCGATTATCTGCAACCCGCCCTACGGCGAAAGATTAGGCGAGAAGAAGGAAGTTGAACAATTATATAAGACGATGGGCCAGGTATTTGCCGGGCTTGATGGCTGGTCGTATTACATCCTAACGTCCTTCCCGGAATTCGAACAATTCTTCGGCAGAAAAGCCGATAAAAACCGCAAGCTGTACAATGGAAATATTAAAAGCTATTTTTATCAGTACCATGGGCCTCGACCCCGTACACGAAATAAATAATGTTTCACACATCCAGCCCGTACTTTTTTAGCCGGTTGTAGAGGGTGGCCCGGGAAATGCCCAGCAGGTGGGCGGCGGCCGATTTATTGCCATACGTGGTACGCAGCGCGTCAACCAGCTCCTGGTATTCGTTTTGCGGCGAATAGGCCGGCTGGAGCGGTTGGGTGAGTGTAGGTTCGGGTAGCAGTCCTTTTTTTGGCAGAGGGTTCGTTATCGTCGGCAGAAATCCCTCCGGTAGGTGCTCGGGTTCGATTTTCAGGTCGTTTAAAATGACAAGCCGCTCCACCATATTGCGCAGCTGGCGAATATTTCCAGGCCACGGGTACCGGATAAATAACGTGAAAACTTCCGGATTGACTTCCGGAATCGGCTTATTGTATTTCAACGCAAATTCCTTTAAAAACAAATGGACGAGTTCATAAATGTCTTCTGTCCGTTCACGCAGAGGCGGCACCGAAATAGAAACTACGTTTAACCGGTAGAATAAATCCTGGCGGAATTGTCCGGCAGCGACCATTGCTTCGAGGTCGCGATTGGTCGCGGCGATAAAGCGCACGTTCGCAGGGATTGGCTCGCTGCCGCCTACGCGGTAAAACTGTTTTTCCTGCAGAACGCGCAGCAGTTTAACCTGCTGTTCAAGTGGCAGTTCCCCTATTTCATCGAGAAATAGCGTACCGCCCTCCGCCTGGTCGATTTTCCCCTTTTTCCCCTCGCTTACAGCGCCGGTAAACGCCCCCTTTTTGTAGCCAAACAGTTCGCTTTCAAAGAGGGCGGCCGGAATTGCCCCGCAGTTTAGCGCGACAAAAGGCTTATTTGCCCGGTGGCTCGCCATATGAACGGCTTCCGCAAACAATTCTTTTCCCACACCGCTTTCTCCTGTAATAAGAACCGTCGCATCTGTCGGTGCAACCTTTTGCGCCAGGTTAACCGCGTTCTGCAAGGTGATGCTTTTTCCTTTAATTCGATGAAAAGGCTGATCCTGCTGTTCTGAATAAAACTCTTTTTCCAAATCGTGAAGGTGTGCTGTTGCGCTTGATAATTTATCATGGAGACGCACTACGTCGCTAATGTCTTTCTCAGCTGATAGGCTTCCGATAATTCGGCCGTCCAATACAACCGGGGATGTGTTGACAAGTACGTGGGTTCCTTCACGCGGCTGATTATAGTGCTGCGAGATGGAACTGCCGTCGTGGATACTCTTCAACAGCATGACTGCATCCTCTTTAAAATGGCGGGTGATATGCTGGCCAATAATATCGGCTGGAGCAATGTTATACATTGTTTCCGCCTGCTTATTCCAGCCAATCACAATACCTTTCTCATCTACGATCGTAATGGAGTCGTCCACTGTATTAAGCACCGCCTCGTAAAAAGAGATGCTTTGCTGTAGCGATGTAAATAACGCCTTAAATACGCTGTCAGAGGAAACCCAACCACACGGTTCACCGGTCTGATCATCCACAATGACAATGGGGTTCGCATGCTGCTTTGTTTTTACGTAGTCAAAAAGGCGAATCGAACCGGTCGTATAGTCGGCATGTTTCATATCCGGCACTTCTCGCACTACCGGCTCTTCCGGCAATGACTGCATCAACTCCCGCAGAAATGGATTATAGAATGGGTAGGGCGTCCTCATCTCAATCACCTGGCTCCGTTTTTACAAAAATGTCTAAACCATTCTATACAGTTTTGCATTTATGTATAAAAAATGGTTTTTATCATTATACATATTGTCCGTAATTATGACAATCTCTCTTATTATTCGCTAAAAATATAGATTTGGTATAGTTTTTGCAATGAAATTGCTTTATAATTCAAGTTGTGAAAATCATTTGTTTTATGGAAATTATTCGTCTTATGTTCCTTACCTGTCTTGTGAACGACAATGAAAGGAGGGGATGGGCGTAAAGCATGTTTGCCAATAAAAAATAAAGACCAACAGAAAAATAGGGGGTTAATTAGATGAAAAAGGTTTTAAAAAGAGTCGGAATTGGAACGGCTATCCTTAGTATGGCTTTCCTCAGTGCATGTGGAAGTGCGCCAACCGGTTCATCATCCGGTGGATCCGGGGGAACAGCAGGCGGAGATATTCTCGTTGGATTGCAGTTTCCTCTCAGCGGAAACGAAGCAAAAATGGGAGAAGACATGAAGAATGCCGCGCAGCTGGCTGCGGATGAAATTAATAGCGCCGGCGGTATTAACGGAAAGAAAATCAAACTCATCGCTGAAGATGACGCGAGCGATCCTCAAACAGCCACGGCGGCGGCAAATAAATTAGTTTCGGAGGGAGTCACCGCTGTAGTCGGCGGATACAGTTCGGGCGCTACCATCCCGGCTACCGGTGTCTATCACCAGAACGGCATTCCGATGGTCGTAACAGCTGCCAATTCGCAAAAAATTTCTGATCAAAAATTTCCTGAGATCTTTATGATCAATGGAACAACGGTGCATCAGGCAGAGGTAGCAACCGATTATATGCTTAATAAAAATCACGGGAAAAAGATTGCTATTATCCATGATAATTCAGGGTATGCAAAAGATCTGGCCGAGCGTACCAAAGCCGCTGTTGAAGCCGCCGGTGGACAAGTCGTTGTGTTTGACGCAGTGAATCCGGACGAAAGTGATTTCTCCGCTTTAATTTCGAAACTAAAACAGGCAAAACCGGATGCAACCTACTGGACCGCTTACTACAAAGCCGGCGGGGCTTTCATTAAGCAATTCAAACAACAGGGGGTATCAGGCATCATCGGCGTCGGTGACGGTTCCAACGACAAAACCCTGATTGATATTGCAGGAAAAAGCGCAGCGGAGGGTACGTTTGTTACGACGAGCCCAACTGCGGAGTTCCTTCCTGAAGCGAAGAAATTTGTAGAAGAGTATAAAGCCAAGTATAAACAAGACCCGGGTCCTTATTCAGCGCTTGAGTACGATGGAATCAAAGTATTGGCTGATTCGATTAAACGCGCCGGTTCAACCGATAAGGCGGCTATTGTGAAAGCTTTACAATCTACGGATTTAAAAACTTTATCCAGCCAGGTTTCATTTAACAGTGAAGGAACGCTAAAAAAATCCAACTTTATTGTCCTTCAAGTTAAGAACGGAACATTTGCCCTTCCTCAATAATGAAAGATACCGATTGAACCATTGGCTTGAAATGCGCGGTAGCATGTTGTGCCGTGCATTTTTTTACGTTTTTTATGGAAAGGAGTGACCGCAACATGGGGCTGCACTTAGCTATTACATCAGATATTTTCGTCCAACAACTTATTAATGCGCTCATTATTGGTTCTTTTTATGCATTAATTGCCCTCGGGTATACGATGGTTTATGGAATTATAAAACTGCTGAATTTTGCCCATGGAGATTTGTTTATGGTTGGGGCTTATATCGGTTTTACGGTACTAGGCAAAGTAACCGGCACAGGCGGAAGTTTAGTAGGGGTAATCATCGCCTTTATTATCGCGATGATCGTGACTGGATTTCTCGGGATGGGAATGGAGAGGGTGGCCTACCGCCCGCTGCTAAAAGCGCCTCGGTTGTCCATTCTGATTACCGCGGTAGGGATGTCGCTCGTTTTAGAAAATGGAGTATTTGCAGGGTTTGGTGCGAAGCCGCAGATCATGCCGGTGACGCTGCCGACAAACGGTTTTACCCTGCTTGGCGCCAATATTACGTACTCGCAAATCGGGATTATCGTATTGTCTGCTCTGCTCATGTGGGGGCTGCACGCTTTTATCCACCGGTCTATTTACGGGAAAGCCATGAGGGCTATTGCCATCGATCAAACGGCGTGCAGCCTGATGGGCATCAACGTGAATAAGGTCATTTCGCTTACCTTTTTTGTCGGCTCATTTTTAGCGGCGGCTGCCGGTATGATGAATGCGACCTATTATGGAAATATCACGTTTATGATGGGTTTCACGTTTGGACTCAAAGCGTTTACTGCGGCCGTCATCGGGGGAATTGGCAATATACCGGGAGCGATGCTCGGGGGATTAACCCTGGGTATTCTTGAAACCATCGGGACCTATACGATTGGTAGCGAATGGAAGGATGTTTTCGCCTTCATCATCCTTATCTTCCTGCTGGTTGTTAAGCCGACCGGAATTTTAGGAGAAAAAGTAACGGAGAGGATGTGAGAAAATGGATAATTTAGAGTACCAGGCCGTTGCCCAAAAGAAGCTGATGAACGGTAAATTCAAGTCTATTGTACTAACGGCTATTTTGATTGCTGCCATTTTCTTCCCTTTTTATGCAGGGCCATATTGGCTTGATGTCGGTTTTCTTGCGGTGTTCTATATTGTTTTAGGTTTAGGATTAAACATTGTGGTTGGATATGCGGGACTGCTGGATCTCGGGTATTCGGCATTCTTTGCGGTAGGTGCCTACTCCACCGGGATCCTTATGACACAGTTCCATGTGAATTTCTGGTTAACGATCATCATTGGGGGGGCATTGGCCGCAGCCGCCGGGATTATTATTGGCGCACCGACCCTCCGTTTGCGAAGTGATTATTTGGCGATTGTTACATTGGGATTCGGGGAGATTGTGCGTATATCGGCCAAGAACTTCCAGTTTACCGGGAGTGCTTCTGGTATTTACGGAATTATGAGCCCGTTTCCTTCTCCTACATGGGTTGGGGGAATTATGATAAATAATTTAGCCTACTCGTTCTGGAGCATCCTGATTATGGCTATTTTCGTTATGTTTGCCTCTAACCGATTGGCCCATTCCCGCATCGGCCGTTCCTGGGCATACATCAGGGAAGATGAGGACGCAGCGGAAGCAATGGGGATTAACCGCGTGCGTTCGAAGCTGGCGGCCTATGCTATCGGGGCGACGTTTGGCGGATTAGCCGGGTCGATTTTTGCAGTCAAGATGACGGCCATTGCACCTGAAAGCTTCAGCTTTATGCAGTCGGTTATGATTTTGCTTGCTGTCATATTAGGCGGTATCGGGAGGATTACTGGCGTTGTATTTGGCGCGATTCTCGTTATTATTCTGCCTGAATTCCTGCGGGATTTAGGTCCGATTTTACACATTGGCGTCGATGTGGACCGGTATCGCTACTTAGTATTTGGTGTGGCTCTCGTTTTCTTAATGATTTTCCGCCCGCAGGGGTTATTGCCGCATCGACGGGAAAGAGAGAATGGATAGGGAGGTTGAAACCGGGTGGACATTATACAAATTCAAAACCTACATCTGCAGTTCGGCGGGCTGGTAGCTGTGAACAACTTAAGCTTTTCAATTCCGGACAATACCGTTATGAGTGTCATCGGCCCGAATGGCGCCGGCAAAACCTCGCTGTTTAACATGATTACCGGATTTTATCAGCCGACGCGCGGAGAGATCATTTTTAACGGCACGAATATTGTCGGAAAAAAACCGAGCATGATTACGGCGATGGGCATGGCGCGTACCTTTCAAAATCTACGTATATTCCCGAACTTATCGGTTCTCGAAAATGTAATGTCCGGGATGCATTCCCGAACGAAATCAGGAATTTTCGGGGCAGTTTTTCACACTCCTTCACAGCGTAAAGAAGAAGAATTAATTTATCATGTGGCGGAAGAATGCATCAGGTTTGTCGGAATTGAAAACTATATGCACCGCACTGCGAAAAATTTGCCGTATGGAGCGCAGCGCTATTTGGAAATTGCCCGTGCGCTGGCCATTCAACCCAAAATATTATTTTTAGACGAACCGGCCGCCGGATTTACGTTTAATGAAAAAGTGGATTTGATTAACCTTATCAGGAGAATCCGCGAGACATACAAAATACCCGTTGTGTTAATCGAGCATGATATGGGGCTGGTCAATCAGGTTTCGGAAAAAATTATCGTTTTAAATTATGGGGAAAAGCTGGCGGAAGGCACGCCGGATGAGGTTCTCAGTGACCCAAAAGTTATCGAAGCCTACCTTGGTCACGAAGAGGAGGATGAAGTCATATGAGTGTCGTGCTTGAGATGAAAAATGTAGAAACCTACTATGGAAAGATCCAGGCGGTTAAGGATGTGAATATTTCCGTCAAACAGGGGGAAATTCTTGCGCTGCTGGGTGCAAACGGCGCCGGAAAAAGCACGATTCTGAAGACGATTTCCGGGCTTGTTCGCCCGGCTCAAGGCACCATTCATTTTATGGGAGAAGACATTACAAAAAAAGAACCGCATTCGATTGTTGAGATGGGTCTCATCCATGTCCCGGAAGGAAGGCGTATTTTTGGGGCGTTGACGGTAACGGAAAATCTGGAATTAGGCGGGTTTACGAAAAAAAGCGACAAATCGAAAACGCATAAAAATATTAAGAAGGTGTTCGATATGTTTCCCCGTCTCGCAGAGCGCCATAAACAGTTGGCGGGAACATTAAGCGGCGGGGAGCAGCAAATGCTCGCGATCGGCCGCGCACTAATGTCTGAACCGAAATTGCTTATGTTGGATGAACCTTCGATGGGCCTTGCACCGATTATCGTACTGGAAATTATGAAGATTATTAAGCGGATCAATACAGAAAACAACACAACCATTCTATTGGTTGAACAAAATGCGAAGGCAGCATTAAAGCTCGCCCACCGGGGATATGTGTTGGAGACAGGGAACATCACATTGGAAGACTCTGCCGATTCCCTTCGTAAGAATGATAGCATTATTAAAGCGTACTTAGGTGCGCACTGATTGTATAGGCTTTGTGAAGTGTCGATGTTGTTTATACAAAAGTGTTTAGAAAACAGGTACGCTATACACTTTTGTATAAAATAAACGTGTAAAACATTCATCAACCGGCTGTAAAACAAGGTTTTTTTCATTAGCGTGTAAAAAATATAGCCTTTACTACACGTATAAGTTCAGCTAAAACAGTCGTTGGCACTAGCGGCTGGACGCCAGTGAAGTTTCCTTTAAAAAATTGGCACGGATTTTGCTAGTAGATAAGAGTGAGGAAGTAAAGAACCTACTAGAGGGAGGAAACAGAATGATTCCATATCAACCGGAACCATTTACAAATTTTAAAGATGAAACCAACGCAAAAGCCATGCAGGCAGCGTTAGATAAAGTTAAAGCCGAATTAGGGAAAGACTACCCGCTTATCATTGGCGGAGAACGTATTGCAACAGACGAAAAAATCGTTTCGATTAATCCGTCGATTAAAGATCAGGTCGTTGGAACAACCAGCAAAGCAAGCCGGGAACTCGCTGAAAAAGCCATGCAGGCTGCAGCAGAAGCGTTTAAAACATGGAAAAAAGTAAGTCCGGATGAGCGGGCACGCCTTCTGTTTAAAACGGCTGCTCTTATGCGCCGCCGCAAATTTGAATTCAGCGCCTGGCTATCGTATGAAGCAGGGAAAAGCTGGCCGGAGGCAGACGCTGACACAGCGGAAGCAATTGATTTTATGGAGTACTATGGCCGCCAGATGATGAAGTTAGGCGAGCGCCAGCCGCTCACACGCATCCCGGGCGAAGATAACGTGCTCGAATATATCCCGCTTGGAGTTGGAATCGTCATTCCGCCGTGGAACTTCCCGCTCGCAATCATGGCAGGGATGACGACAGCAGCGATCGTGTCCGGAAACACGGTGGTATTAAAGCCTGCGAGCACAACACCGGTTATCGCAGCCAAGTTTGTCGAACTGCTGGAAGAAGCAGGGATGCCGAAAGGTGTGGTCAATTTTGTGCCGGGCAGCGGCGCGCAAGTGGGCGACTATCTCGTCGACCACCCGCAAACCCGCTTTATCTCGTTTACCGGCTCCCGTGAAGTCGGACTCCGCATCTTCGAACGTTCTTCTAAAACAGCGCCTGGCCAAATCTGGATGAAGCGCCTTGTTGCGGAAATGGGCGGAAAGGACTCCATCGTGGTCCACAAAGATGCCGATCTGGAGCTGGCTGCCGTTAACATCGTGAATTCCGCTTTCGGCTTCTCCGGTCAGAAATGTTCGGCGTGCTCACGCGCGATCGTTCATGAAGATGTATATGATGAAGTAGTAAACCGTGTCGTTGAGCTGACGAACGGGCTCAAAGTAGGCATCGCACAGGATCCTTCCATTTATACCGGTCCTGTTGTGGATGAGAGTGCTTATAATAAAATTCTTGAATACATCGAAATCGGCAAACAGGAAGGCCGCCTTGTCGCAGGCGGTGAGAAGGCGGAAGGAAACGGATTCTTTATCAAGCCTACCGTTTTTGCAGACGTGGCCCCCGATGCGCGCATTATGCAGGAAGAGATTTTCGGGCCGGTTGTAGCGTTCACAAAGGCAAAAGATTTCGACCATGCGCTTGAAATTGCGAACAATACGGAATTCGGATTAACAGGGTCTGTTTTCACGAAAGACCGCGCACTCATTGAAAAGGCGCGTCAGGAATTCCACGTTGGAAACTTATACTTCAACCGGAAGTGCACAGGGGCGCTCGTAGGGGTGCATCCGTTTGGCGGTTTCAATATGTCCGGAACCGATTCAAAAGCGGGCGGACCGGATTACCTCCTGCTCTTTACCCAGGCTAAACTGTCTTCCGAAGTTTTCTAAAGAAAAATGGAGAAAACTTGGCGAATGCCAATGCCAAATAAAATTCGATTGTACGTCTCCCACCGGTGGTAAAGCAAACTTGCAGTATTGTGCCGCCGCCGCGGGGAAGACTGTGCAGTCCATGGCAGCATATTACAGCATTGAAAGCGTTTTTGATTCTTTGTAGGTATGCCGTCAAATAAGAAAAGGGTGGAATCCGTTATGATTGAGCCGGCTATGAAAAACTTTTTTTTATTTCTTTCCCAGAATAAGGCGTTGAATCATGCTGCGAAGAAGTGGGGATTAAAATTCGGGGCCAATCGCTTTGTAGCGGGGGAAACAATCCAGGATGCGATTCGTAAAGTGCGCGAGCTAAATCAACAGGGACTGGTGTGCACGCTTGACCACTTAGGAGAGTTTGTATTTAGTCCGGAAGAGGCCACAGAATGCGCGGACTACTGCATCCGGACGCTGGATGCGATTCATGAGGCAGGGGTGGAAAGCAACCTGTCAATAAAAATGACGCAGCTTGGCCTTGACATTGACCAGAATCTCTGCATGTCTAATATGCGCCGTATTCTTGATGCGGCACGCAAGTACGGGAATTTTGTCCGGATTGATATGGAAGATTATGCACACTGCCAGATTACGCTTGATATACTGGCCGAACTGCGTAAAGAGTATGTCAACGTAGGGACGGTCATCCAAGCGTATCTGTACCGCTCGGAAAAAGATTTGGATACCCTGAAAGGAATTCCTCTCCGCCTGGTGAAGGGCGCGTACAAGGAACCGCAGGAAGTGGCGTATCCGGAAAAGAAAGATGTGGACGAAAATTATAAAAAGCTGATTGCGAAGCACCTGTTAAACGGCAACTATACAGCCGTGGCTTCACACGATGACCAAATTATCGAGTTTACAAAGGAATTTGTCCGGGAACACAATATTCCGCGGAGCCAGTTTGAATTCCAGATGCTGTACGGCATTCGTACGCAGTCACAGGTTGACATCGCCAAACAGGGGTATAAAATGCGCGTATACGTTCCATACGGGAATGACTGGTACGGGTATTTCATGAGAAGGTTGGCGGAGCGGCCGGCAAACGTAGCATTCGTCTTAAAGGGTATGGTGTCCAAGTAAGGACGCCGATACCTTTTTTCTTTTAGTTAATTACTTAAACTGCATAGGTTATGTCTTTTTATTATGTAATAGGGATAATCTGCTATTTTTTCATGGCACTAATAAAATTCAATCTCTACGCGGGTTAGTCTGATGTTGTGTTTCGTTGATTAGGTAGAATTTGGTTCGCTCTCTGCCAGCTGCTTCTCAGGTTGAACATCCGGTTTTTTCCTCCTTATGACAAGAAACAAAACGAAAGGGATAAGAAACATAAACAAAATTTCAATGAACGGCCACACCCGGTTCATTTCTAATAGGGATATGTTATTTTTATAAAACCATAAAGCGCAAACAAGCACGAAAGCCCCCATTGAGTTTGTGACTGTCATCGCTGATATATTAGGAATCACCTGATTGAGACCATGGCAAATTACATAAAGGGTAGCCGACAATCGAATAATCATCGTAGGCAGCCACACACTAACCAGTACTAAATCCAGACGATCAAGAAAATCACCCAAGCGAATTTGACGTACTAACTCTTCGGTAGGAAAAATAAAACGGCCTGTAAGATTCGGCCCGAAGACCAAAAGAGTAAGAACAAGCAGTATTTCCGTTAAAAAACTTCCCCATAAAAGGCTGTATACCCCCTCGCGAAACGTAAACGTCCGGTGAGAGAAAAGGAAAGGAAGAATGATAATATCACCGAGATAACCAATAAAATACCAGCTTCCCTGCAGGGAAGGAACCAGTCCTTTTTCAAAAATGGGCATAAAATTCAAGAATTGAACTTTTGTTAATAAAATAGGCGGTAAAATCAGAATAGATGCCACAATTATCGGGAAATACAATTCAGCCATACGGGCGACAACTTCGATTCCCCCCCGGGCAACTACCACAACGGGAATCATGACAAGCAGCGCGATAAAAATTAAAGGCGTTCGCTGTAACAGCACGATATTAATAAACTCGGTTAAATTCCGTATATCCCTGCTCAATATGATAAAGAAAAACAGGATATAAAGGGACGATAGGAATCGTCCCGCTATCTTGAAACGGTTGACCATGACGCCGAATAAATCCTGATGAGGAAAGCGGGACGTTATTTTTGCGATCAGCCATATGGAAAGGATACAGACTGCGAAGGCAGGAATAATCGAAAACCACGAATTTTGTTTACTGATTTTAATAATTTGCGAAGGTACGTTTATAAGGGTTGCTTGTAGAACAAATCCCGCTCCGATCAAGATGAGCTGTCTTTCTGAGATTGCTTCCATACGTTTACTCTCCTTCGTTTATGGGAACCAGAGGTTCCAAAATAGAGATAAGTCTATCCATGGGGTGAGAGACATGGACGAACGAATAATTATAAACTAATAAAACGAAAACAAGGCCGTAAAAAACGAAGGAAATGCTTTTGGTTGTTTTGCTTGCCTGCCGGAGTTCTTTCCACTGGATGATGCATAACAGGGCCGGGAATAAACTTAAAATCCAAATCGTACTCATTACTGAGCATCCCCCTCTTTTCGTTTAGTGGAAGAGTTAATCGTTCCCATGTTTTCAAGGCGGACGAGAGACTCGACAGAAATCTGGAGGTTTCGATAATGTGTTTTCCAATCTTTTTCAAGGCTTTCGTGCCACACATGCGGATATTTCCGATAAATGGCTTCACCAAATCCTGCTGGGTCACTTTGATACTTATTTTGCAGGTCGTTAATTGTTTGCTGCATGATCGACTTAAACTTCCGATTGGTCATCTGTTGAAGTTTATCAAGCTGTTCTCCGGATGTATCAATATCGAATAAAGATTGGTTTTCCACGATAGCCCCCTTGCCGCGAAATAAAATTCGGATTTTCATTTGATTTTGTTCCATGACAGGGGTGATTTGTGTATTGTTTTCTGTGACTAACACGTCTAACGAACCCTTCCCGCTTGGAGGAGAAATTTTAACCGAGAACGGGCTGCGTGCCTGGTTCATTGCGATAAGAAGCGCGGTTGCTTGCTCCTCCTTTAGAACCCCTGTTTCTCTGTCGCCGTTAAAAACCGCAAAACCATCAAGCTTTATCATTGTTTGTGGTTTCCCTTTCGGTCCCGGATTTGATTTTACAACTGAAAAGTACGGGGCGATTGAGTCATTTCCGGGTGAAAGTTGGGCTTCGATAAAGTCTTTTGTCGTGTATGGCCTCTTTGTTGCCCCCTGAGCAAGTTCCCGGACCATCTCGGCAGGAAATTGTTCGATCGGCGCGTCCGCATTTAATAAATCACGAGCCTGCCCCTTGGTCACAACGAGAAAAGCGTTTAAACGGTTAATAGAGTTGCGGGCAACGACATCCAATGATTCCTGAACTCCTGATTTCGCCAGGGCTTCTCCAATAAGTAAGACCCGTCGGTGTGAAAAATTTAGCAAACGGGATAAAGATTCCTGTTGTTTTCTGATGGCTCCACTTACTGTGGTATCGCGTGCGGCATCTAAATAGTAATTTTTGTTTCCGCCGGCCGTTCCGCCGCCTCCCCCTTTACTGCCCGCTCCTCCCAACTGACTCGGAAGGGGAATCTGGAATGAAACTTGGTATTGATTTTTTACTTTATCTATCCCTGTTGCAATCACAAAAGCAACGTCGTTAATTTCGTGCCGATCCCAGCAGCCTGTCAACATGAAACACAAAAGAAACAGGATAAAAAACCTCTTGATCATGGTTTATCACTCCCCGGACTGAGGAGGGGATGGTTTCATCCCCTTTTTCATTCGTTTTCGATTCAAAGGCGAATACGATGTTGGGCGTAGGATCATTTTCCACCAAGGAACGCGAATAAATATATCTTTCAATTCATGCTTTTTATATGGAGCAATGCCCGATAAATACGGGATGCCAAATGAGCGTAAATGACATAAATGAGCCGATATTAAAAGCCCTCCGATAACAATGCCAAAAAGTCCAAAGGTGGATCCGAGGACCATGAGAGGAAAGCGTAAAAGCCGAATAGAAATGGCGACATTAAATTTAGGAATGGCAAAGGAGGCAATTCCGGTTAGGGCTACGACGATAACCATTGGGGCCGAGACGATTCCCGCCTGTACAGCGGACTGCCCAATAACAAGAGCCCCTAAAATACTCACGGCTTGCCCTACCGTTTTCGGCAAGCGGACGGCCGCTTCCCGCAATGCTTCGAAAGCGATTTCCATTACCAACGCTTCTACGAGAGCGGGGAATGGAATACTTTCCCGGGCGGCTGCAATGCTTTGCAAAAGGGTTGTCGGCAGCATATCCGGATGAAAGGTAAGGACTGCAATATAAATAGCCGGCAGAAAAAGCGCCATAATCAGCAAACCATAGCGCAGCCAGCGGATAAAATTAACAATGACATAGCGTTCGTAATAATCTTCGCTGGCCTGCATCATTTCCCAAAAGGTAATAGGGGCAAGTAAAACAAAAGGTGTTCCATCTACAAAAATGGCAAACTTCCCTTCTAATAGACTGGCGGCAACGGTGTCCGGGCGTTCGGTATACTGAAGCTGAGGAAAAGGTGAATACGGTTCATCCTCAATCAATTCTTCGATATACCCGCTTTCCAGTATGCTGTCCGTATGAATAGAGGTTAAACGATTTCTGGCTTGTTCAACTACTTTAGGGTCCGCAATATCCTTTATGTAGGCAAGCGCTACATTGGTTCTGGTATGTTCTCCTAGCTTAAACGCTTCTATTTTTAAACGGGGTGATTTTATGCGAAATCGCAGAAGTCCCGTATTGGTTCGGATACCCTCGGTAAACCCTTCCCGGGGGCCACGGATCACGGACTCTGTTGTCGGTTCCTCTACCCCCCGGCGGTTTCCGCCGATAACATTAATAACAACGGCTTCGTCATAGCCGTCCACGAGAACGATGGAACTTGCCCCTAGTATGTTATCTACAACATCGGAATACAGCTTGACACGTGAAAGCTGTGACAGAGAAAAATTTGATTCATCAAGTAAATCTGTTTTGACCGTGGGTTTCTCCCCGTTTAAAAGCTGCGGGAGCAAAGGAAACAGGAAATTGTTGTGAAGTTCTTCTGATTTAACCATGCCGTCAATGTAAACAAGAAGGCCGTATGTATTTCTATCCGCCTTTAAATCACGAAAAACAACATCCGAACAATCTTTAAAAAGCTGTTTGAGGATAGCTTTGTTTTTGTCCAGATCCCTTGAGAGGTTATTATCCATTCCCTCGGAAGGTTCGAGAGCTTCTTCGAGAGGAGCAATGTCCAATTTTCTTTTTCGCCGGATTTTTCTGCCTGTATCTTTGTCCATTCGAAGATCTCCTTTTAAAGAGTAAACATGAAAATAACTTTGCGCGCATCTCTTTCTTGTGTTGTTATTTTTTGCCCAACCCGACCATTCTATGTATTTTAATGATGAAGTTATCTCCCTTTCCTTCTCGGACAAAAATCGGTATCATGGAGCAGAAGTGGAATTATATAACGGGAGGGTTGTACAAATGTCCGATATTAACCAACAGGTGGCGGATTTATTGACCAAAGTCCGGGAAGCGAATCCGCTGATCCATAATATTACGAATGTGGTGGTCACCAATTACACAGCGAACGGGCTGCTGGCCCTGGGTGCGTCACCTGTCATGGCGTACGCGGTGGAAGAAGTAGCAGATATGGCTAAAATCGCTGGTGCTCTCGTACTTAATATGGGAACGCTGACGAGCCAAACGGTTGAGGCGATGCTTGTGGCAGCAAAATCCGCGAATGAAAACGGGGTGCCGGTTATTTTTGACCCGGTCGGTGCGGGGGCTACCCCTTACCGAACGGAGGTGGCGCGTCGAATTGTTAAGGAAATTAAACTCGCCTTGATTCGCGGAAACGCGGCGGAAATCGCCCATGTTGTTGGGGAAGCCTGGGAGATTAAAGGCGTGGATGCCGGTGTCGGAACAGGGGACGTGGAAGAATTGGCCCGCAAGGCGTCCAAGCAGCTGCATACCGTGGTTGTCATCACCGGAGAGGTGGATGTCGTAGCAAGTTCCACCGTGACGTATACTGTTCATAACGGTGATAAGATGCTAACGCAGGTGACAGGGACAGGCTGTCTGTTAACTTCTATCCTGGGAGCCTTTGCGGCTGTTGAAAAAAATATTCCGCTGGCCGCTGCGGCAGGACTCACGGTATACGGAGTAGCGGCGCAAATTGCGCGGCAGACCGTCTCCGCTCCAGGGTCGTTTCAAATTGCTCTCCTCGATAGTTTATATGAAGTCACCGAAGCACACGTTGCGGAAATGGCGCAGATCACCATGAAGTAAGGAGCGGGTAAGGTTGATGGATAAAGAGGTAATAGGTAATCAAACAATGGATAATGAAACAATCGCAGATAAAGAGATAATGGACAAAGAAACATTACGGAAAGAACTCGGGATTTATCTCGTTATGGGAATTACGGACGTCGACGGAATTTCAGCTGTTGAAATGGCCCGCCAGGCGGTTGAGGGTGGAGTAACGATGATTCAACTGCGTGAAAAGAAAGCTCCCTTGCGTGACGTGCTGGCGAAAGGGCGTGAATTGCGGGAACTGTGCCGGCAGCACAATGTCGCTTTTGTTGTGAATGACCGCGTGGATGTGGCCATGCTGCTTGAAGCGGACGGCGTGCATGTAGGCCAGGACGATATACCTGCAAGGGAGGCTAGAGAGCTCGTTGGGCCCGGTATGTTTATCGGCGTATCTGCGTCGTCGTTTGAAGAAGCGTGCATAGCTATAAACGAAGGGGCGGATTATTTAGGGATCGGCAGCATCTATGCTACGAAAAGTAAAGACGATGCGGGCGCACCTGTTACGCCGTCCCTTATTCAGAGCATCCGTTCTTTTACTGACCTCCCGATTGTTGGAATTGGGGGAATCACGGCAGAAAACGCGGCTGAAGTGTTTGCAAACGGTGCGGATGGGGTAGCGGTGATTTCCGCTATCGTACGACAGAAAGACCCGCGTGCGGCGGCACAGAAGTTAAAAGAGGTCTGGACAGCTCATTTTAGATGATAAAAATATTGCAAGAATGATGAAAAAGGCGAGGAATACCCGCCTTTTTTTATCGTTAAGGAAAGCATATGTTGCTTTACAGTGTTAAAGCAACATATACTTTCTTCCATTGGTCACCTGAGAAAAACTCACGGGGGTGTGCCGAACGTTTCTTTTTCGATGTGGAGCGGCGTCCCCAAACTCCAGAGAAACACGGACAGTCTATACTTCCCCGCAAGGGAAGACGCCGCAAAAAAGAAAAATGGCCCATTCCATTGCCCCACCTAGAAAGTTCCGGTCGAGCAAACTTAAAATAACGAACGTGTATTCCTATTTTCGAGTATAATAAGGGTAAAGGAAGAAAAACCAGTGCCGATTGATATTGCTTTTCCTAAAAAAAACGATTAGAGTGAAAAAGACACAGGGGGGAAATGAATGGCAAGGCAAAATACAGTACCAGCATATAACGATGATGATATTCGGGTCCTGAAAGGGCTGACCGCGGTCCGCGTACGGCCGGGTATGTATATAGGTTCAACGGGGAGCCGGGGATTGCATCACCTGATCTGGGAAATTATCGATAACTGTAAAGATGAAGTGCTCGCAGGCTACTGCGATACAATTAAAGTTTCACTTTTTCAGAATGGAAGCATCAGCGTAGAAGATAACGGGCGCGGAATTCCCACCGGGATAAACAAAGATGAAGGCATCCCGACACCTACCGTTGTCTTTACCGTTCTGCACGCCGGAGGTAAGTTCGGGGGCGGAGAAGGGTATAAAAAATCGGGCGGCCTCCATGGGGTAGGCGCCAGCGTTGTCAATGCGCTGTCTGAATGGCTTGAAGTTGAGATTTATCGGGACGGGAATATTTATCGTCAACGATTCGAATACATAGACAGCCTGGATGGCGATGCTTCTCAGGCTAAAGTCGGACATCCTGTGACAGACCTGGAGATTGTAGGAACGACCCATAAAACAGGCACCAAAGTGACCTTTCAACCCGACCCGCGGGTTTTTAACGATACAACGGTCCAATATGATATTTTACGTGACCGTCTTCGTGATAATGCTTTTTTGCTGAAAGGTGTCACCATTCAGCTGAACGATATGCGGCCTGGAGCACCGGAGAAGGAAGCGTTTCATTTTGAAGAGGGGATCAAAGCGTTCATTGAGTACTTGAACGACGGGAAGAATACCCTGCATGATGTGGTATATTTTGAAGGGGAAAAAGACGGTGTCGATATTGAATTAGCGTTCCAGTACAACGACAACACATCGGAAAATCTCCTCTCCTACGTCAACACGATCCCGACTATTGACGAGGGCACGCACGTATCCGGATTTCGTAATGCGATGACGAAGGTGCTTAACGATTATGCCCGGAGAAACTCGCTTCTTAAAAAAAATGATAAAAATCTGACAGGCAACGATTACCGGGAAGGGTTAATGGCTGTCCTCAGTATCAGGATGGACGATCCGCAGTTCGAAAGTCAGACGAAAGACAAGTTGGGCAGTGAAGAAGCCCGCTCGGCCGTTGAAGGTTTTGTAAGCGACAAAATGAACTTTTTCCTTGAAGAAAATCCTGACTTTGCCCGCCTTTTAATCGAGCGTGCCATCGAATCTCGCCGCATTAAAGAGGAAATCAAAAAAGCCGCGGAAGCGCTGCGCAACCCGGGCAAGAAAGGGAAAAAGAAAGGCAAGCGTTCGATCAGCGATAAATATACGCCGCCGAGCAAGAAGGACCCTTCGACGAATGAGTTATTCATTGTTGAGGGAGACAGCGCGGGGGGATCCGCCATTAACGGGCGGAACCGTAATTTTCAGGCCGTGCTGAGTTTGCGCGGGAAGCCGATCAATGTGGAGAAAAAGAAAATTTACGAGATTATCGGGCCCAACGGAAATGAAGAAATTAACACGATTGTCGAAGTGATCGGGACAGGCATTGGTGATGATTTTAACGCGAATGATTGTATGTTCGACAAAATTATCATCATGACGGATGCCGATTATGACGGGGCTCACATTCAGATTCTGTTGCTGACTCTTTTCTATCGTTACTTTCCTGAACTCATCAAGCGGGGGAAAGTATATATTGCCCAGCCGCCGCTTTATAAGGTGTACAAACAGGGGAAAAAAGGCCAGGACATTATCTATGCGTGGACGGAAGAAGAAAAGGATGAAGCGCAAAAGAAATTCGGCAAACAAAGTGAGATACAGCGCTATAAAGGGCTTGGCGAGATGAACGCCGAACAGCTCTGGGATACGACAATGAACCCGGAAACGCGTAAATTGATCCGGGTAGATTTTGAGGAGGCGGCGGAAGCCGAGCGTATTGTTACAATTTTGATGGGTGATAAAGTGCCGCCTCGCCGCGATTGGATCGAATCAAATGTGAAATTCGTGATGGAGGAGGAATAGGCAGTCATGTCACTGTCGCATGAAGATTATTTACAGATGAGTGTTCGCGATGTTTATCGCTCGCGCTTTAGCGATTATGCCCGCTACATTATTTTATCGCGGGCGATCCCGGACGTTCGGGATGGTTTAAAACCAGTGCAGCGCCGGGTTCTTTATTCGATGTACAAAGAAAAAAACACCCCGGATCGCCCCTATCGCAAGTCGGCGAAAACAGTCGGGGATGTGATGGGGAACTACCACCCCCACGGCGATTCGTCTATTTATGAAACGATGGTTAATCTCGTCCAGCCGCATAAAATGCGGGAACCTCTCATCGATGGTCACGGCCACTGGGGAACGGTGGACGGTGACAACGCCGCCGCCATGCGCTACACGGAAGCGCGTCTGAAGCCGATTGCGATGGAAATGCTTGTAGACATCGAAAAAGAAACCGTTGATTTTATTTCAAACTATGACAATACGACAAAAGAGCCCGTCGTTCTTCCTGCGCGCTTCCCCAACCTGCTTGTTAACGGGGTTACAGGCATCTCTATCGGGTTTGCAACGGAGATTCCCACCCATAACCTGCGCGAAGTGATCAATGGAACGGTCGCGCTGTTAAACAAACCCGAGATGTCCCTGCAGGAACTTATGAGTTATATTCCAGGTCCCGACCTGCCTGGCGGCGGGATTATTCAGGGAAAAGACGAAATTCGCAAAGCGTATGAAAAAGGAGCCGGACGCATTATCATCCGTTCCAAAACACATACCGAGCCGGGAAGACACGGGCGTCAGCTGATTGTCATTGATGAGATCCCCTACACGGTGAAAAAGAAAGCGCTCGTCAGCCAGATCGAGGAGGAAATTCTCGAAAAAAATGTGGACGGGCTCCTCGAAGTGCGGGATGAGACGGACCGGGAAGGGCTTCGCGTCGTCCTGGAAGTTCGTAAGGATGCGGACATAGAAGGGATTATGAACTACCTGCTTAAAAAGACGGACATGCAGATTTCTTATAGCTTCAACATGCTGGTCATTGCGGATACCCGCCCGCAGCAGCTGGGTCTCAAAGAAATTCTCATGTATTATATCGCCCATCAGAAGGAAGTTATTACGCGTCGCACACGCTATGATCTTGATCGGGCGGAAAAGCGTTTGCATATCGTGGAAGGCATTATTAAGGCGATTTCTATTCTCCGTCAGGTGATTGATGCGATTATGGATTCCGAAGGCCGTGAAGATGCCCGGACCCGCTTGATAGAGAAGTTCGATTTTACGTATGAACAGGCGGAAGCCATTTTAGATATCCGCCTGCATCAATTAACGAAGCTTGATATTAAAAAGTATGAAAAAGAACAAAAAGAATTAGAGAAAAAAATTGCCGCATGGAAAGGGATTCTGTCCAGCGAGAAAAAATTAAATCATGTGCTGGAGAAGGAACTGACCGAAATTCGCGATAAGTACGGCGATGACCGGCGTACCCTGCTGCAGGACAAAATCGAAGAAATTGAGATAGACATCTCTGTGACCGTACCCGCGGAAGAAGTGATTCTTACGATTTCAGAAGACCAGTATATTAAACGCACATCGATGCGGTCTTTCAACAGTTCAGGGGCAAGCATCGAGACGTGCGGCTTAAAAGAAGGGGATCGCGTTCGGCATTTCTTCAAGACGAACACGATACACCGGCTGCTTCTCATGACGAACGAAGGAAATTTCTACGACATACCGATTCATGAGATTCCGGACGCCAGGTGGAAGGATATCGGAACGAGTCTGGTCAATATAGTCTCGCTCGGCAAGGATCAGCGGATTGTTGCCGTGTGGCCGGTTGAATCGATCGAATCGATTAAGGATGCTTCTTTTGTCTTTGTGACCGGGACCGGGATGGTGAAGAAAACGAAGGTGGAAGAATATGATACGAACCAGAAAAAACGCGGCATCACTGCGATAAAACTGAAGCCTGATGATAAAGTTGCTTCGGTGCATCTGGTAGATGAACAGAAGGAACTCCTGCTTGTCTCGTACTCGGGTCAGGCGATCCGGTTTTCTTTGAGTGAAGTTCCGGTGACCGGGCGTAATACGGCCGGGGTGAAAGGGATCAAATTAGAAGAAGACGATTATGTTGTCCACTCGTATGCACTTGCAGCGGATGACGAACGAATCCTGCAAATTGTGACCCGTGAGGGGATTGTGAAGCGAACGGCTATCCTCCAATTTCCGCTGCAGGGACGCGGAGGAAAAGGAACACTCATCATAAGGCGGCGCAAAGTTCAGCCGCATGAAATCGTCATTTCGTTGCTGGAAGAGTCTTTCCGGTTCGATGTGATCGGCGAGACGAATCAGGGTCGTGCTGTCCTGATTGAATGGGAAGCATACCGGAGCCAGCTATCCGTCAATGATCAGGGATCGATCGGCCGGAATATGCTGAACCTTGGAATCGGGGAAGAATTTGTCAACGTGCACATGGAAGCTCGAATGGAAGAAATTGAATCGTCTGATGATGAATAAAAGAGTGTACCTTTTGGTGAAAAAGGGAATACTTTATAATTATAACGATAGCATTCCTACATTCTAAAATTCTTTATTATTTAGTTTGTTTCATGTATAGTTAACTTATAGTAAAACTTTATAGGGGGAACATTTTTTGAGTAACATCGCTGTCGGCAATATTATTGAAGGTACCGTGGTAGGAGTTCAATCTTTTGGCGCTTTTGTTAATATCGGGGAGAATAAACAGGGATTGGTACACATTTCACAGGTGGCTTCTTCTTATGTTGAAGATATTAATCAATTCGTCAAGGTAGGGGACAAAGTTACAGTAAAAGTCCTCGAAATAAAGGATGACGGCAAAATTTCCTTAACTATGCGAATTAATGAGGAAAAGAAAGAAGAACGCCGTCCCTTCAAAAAACGTGATGATCGACGTGGTGGCGGTGGACGCGGTGCGGACCATGCCGGTAAGGAAGATTTTGAATCCATGATGAAGAAGTGGATGAAAACAAGCGAAGACAAAATGGGTGATCTCGGTAAGCGCGAAAAAAGACGATAATTACCATGGTTAAATTATAAACCACTCTGGCCTCCAGAGTGGTTTTATTAGTGCCCCCGGCATGGGCATTATCTATAGGGTTAGAGTCCCGAATGGTGAAGGCAGTAGTAGCCATTAGCTCAAGGCAAGGGTGTCGACCGTGAGGTCGAATCTGAAGGAAGCCGGCGACAAACCTCCGGTCTGAGGAACACGAACCTCATATAAGGTTAGCATTCGTTGGATGAGTCTGCTAAACAAAACAAAGTCCTTACTGTCGAAGGCGAATGAGAGTAAATGAGGCAGATAGGTGGAGGGGAAGATAATGCTCTTACCCATGGTGAATTCCATTGGAAACTTCAAGAGGGCTGAGAATGATTGCGGCACTGACAGACCGTAAAAGCATAACGGACAGTGAGAGAAAGGACCACTGTCCGTCTGACTTCATGGAACCGCCGTATACCGAACGGTACGTACGGTGGTGTGAGAGGTCGGGGGGTTATCACCCCCTCTCCTACTCGAGTGGGCTGGAATAAAATATAGTGGCTTTTTGCTTGGCCATGTGGAAAAAGTGAAGGAAATGTAAAACTTGATCGGTAAAATATAAAAAGAGAGTGATAAAATAAACGTAAACAGGCGGATTTTACCTGCCGAAATGTTTGCGAGGAGGCTTCATCTCATGCGAATTGTCTGCTTTGGAGACAGCGTGACAAGAGGAATATCGTTCGTTGAAGGGCGGCTGCGGATTTTAAAAGATAACTACCCGGCTTTACTGCAGAAAACTTTAACTTCCCTCAATAACGTACAGGTTATCAATAAGGGGGTTTTTAACGATAATTCCAATCTTCTGATGGACCGCCTGAACTCTGACGTGCTCTCCCTGTCCCCTGATTATGTACTGGTCGAAATTGGCGGCAATGATTGCAATTTTAAATGGGAGGAAGTTGCGAGGTGCCCGGAAGAGCAGCACGAGCCGATTGTTCCGCTGGATAAGTACATTGAAAATATAAAACAATTGATTGGCAGCCTTCGAAAATCAGGTGCCGTTCCTGTTCTGCTGACTCTGCCGCCGCTGGATCCGGTCCGCTACTATAAAAAGCTTGTGCAAACGTACGGCCAGGGGATTGCCCACTGGATTGCGCTTTGCGGTGGAATTGAGCACTGGCACGGATTGTACAACCGGTATCTGACAGAAATGATAAACGCATGGAATGTGAGGAGTATAGATATTCGGACAGCCTTTAAAAAGGCGGGAGATTTGTCGTTATTGTTAAGTGATGATGGGATTCACCCAACGCTTGAAGGCTACCGGGTAATGAGCCGTGAGGTGTGTGAGGGGCTTCGACCGTATATGGAGTAAATCAATTCTAGTTTTTTGGGTTATTTCTTCCAAATCCGTATTGCCATGCAGGGGGAGTGTGGAAGGTGAAGACAAGTATGTGTCCATAAGTTGGAATGTGGTCGCCCATATGAAGATGTAGGAAGTAAGGGGTACAGTTAATAATAAGTGAATTTTGTACGTTAAGCAATTTATCCAAAAAAACCCGGTGAAAATCGTTACAATTGCCGATTTTCGCCGGGTTTTAGTGTTTAATTTCTACATCTCTTTTTTAAATCTTTAAAAAATACTAACGAGAATACTAATAAAGCTATTCCTGCGAAGGTAAAAGAGGTTAACAAAATAGTCATTTTGTT
>NZ_KE387181.1:0-31472 GCF_000430625.1 Aneurinibacillus terranovensis DSM 18919 | reverse complement strand
AACAAAATGACTATTTTGTTAGGTTTTTTGTATCGCTTGATGTTTAGTGGATTTATTACCTTTGTCTTTATCAATTTAAAGGAGAAAGGAAAATACAGATGTGATTACGCTTGAATTTAAAAAACGCATTAACCAGAGCTTTGACATAGACAATATGAAGGAAGAGTCTAAAATCATCGCTGATATCTTATCAAAATTGGAACCTTGTGATATTGAGCAAGGCATTGATTTAGCAGAGCGTTTGCTTTACATATATAAGCGAATTTTGTCTATTACGAATACAGACAAGCATTAGGCTGTAAACAAAGTCAATGATCGAAAGGTGTTGGCTATAATAGGGGTGTTGAAAATAGATACGAGAAAAAAATTACTTATGGAGGTTGAGGAAGCAAAGTGTTTATTATTACGCGCGCTAAAAGAACACAATTATGATTTTCAACATCCAACCGTCCTATTCCTCAGCCAGAGACTGGACCTGTTAATTTTGCAGGTAATGAAAAGTTTTATGTAACGTTGTAAATATCGCAGGAATACCTTTCCAGAAGATGCAAAAAGAAAAGCGTGCCGAAGAGAAAAATGTTATAGTAGGTAAGGAGCTTTTGCGCCTGAATTTTTTTATGTCTGCTGGAGGGAACGAGTCAATGAAACGTAATCACGTATTGGGAGCAAAACAATTTGACCGGGAAATGTTAGAGGGGATTTTTCAGACGACACGGGAGATGGAGCGGGTTGTGGCGAACGGCGGGAGTGACCGGTATTCCAATAAAGTAATGACGACACTTTTTTTTGAACCGAGCACGCGAACGCGCCTGTCGTTTGAATCGGCGATGTCACGGCTGGGCGGGAAGGTGATTGGGACCGAGAATGCGGCGCAGTTTTCTTCCACCATTAAAGGGGAGACGCTGGAAGATACGATTCGGGTCGTTTCGGGTTACAGTGATGTCATTGTGATTCGCCATACGGATATCGGGGCAGCGGAACGCGCCGCTGCAGTAGCAACGGTACCTATCCTCAATGCAGGTGACGGAGCGGGTGAGCACCCGACACAGGCACTGCTCGATTTGTATACGATCGAAAAGGAAATCGGGCGAATTGATGGGATACATATTGCGATGATCGGGGATCTTGCAAACGGACGGACGGTTCATTCGCTTTCGTATTTATTGACAAACTATCGAAACATCCATATTTCATTTACGGCGCCGGAGAATGTGCAAATTCCCACGTACGTAAAAAAATATTTAGATGATCATGGAATTTCATACGAAGAAGAATACGATTTAACGAAAGTCGCGGAAAAAGCGGACGTGCTTTATCAGACCCGCATCCAGAAGGAACGTTTTATGTCCCTGGACGAATACGAGAAAGCCAGCGGAAAATACATTATTGACCGGGAACTTCTCACGCATATGAAGCAAGACAGCATCATTCTTCATCCGCTTCCCCGGGCGGGAGAAATCGCGGTGGAAGTGGATGAAGATCCTCGTGCGGCCTATTTTAGGCAGGCGCAGAACGGGCTGTATATCCGCATGGCGCTCATTGAAAAATGCTTTGAAGAGTAAATCGATCAAGAAAAGCGGGCAGAAAAATATAAGAATAGAAATTCCGGGATACGCGTTGTATCCCTATTTTATTAAGTGTGAACGTCCTTCCGATAACCAAATAATTCAACTCCTAGAAGAAGCGAAATTGGAGCATTATAAACATGAAAGGCGATGAAGGATCAAAATCGTTAAACATTATTTTGCTCATTTCAAAGGAGTTTTACCATATGCGAAAGAAAATCATTGCACTTTTTGCCATAATTGCTTTACTGTTAACTGTTTTATCCGGGTGTTCCAATGCTCGAGGGAATTCTTATTCTATAAACCAGATGAGTGAACCAACTGTAAATCATGCTGATGGCTCCAATGTGCACACGGAGGCACGTTTTAGAGGAGGGTACGGCAGAGTTGGCAGAAGCCCTTGGGGAGATGGCTATCGCTCAGGGTACCGGTCACCGTCCTCCAATGTGACGAATCCCAACCTGGGAGTCACCAACCCTGCGGCAGGCAGAACGGGAGGATTCTGGTCTCATCTGGGTGCTTTCGGGGCAGGGACCTTACTCGGGAGTATGTTTCATCCGTTCGGCGGCTACGGGTATGGATATTATGAGGGCGGCATTTCCATTTTCGGTTTACTCATCTGGGCGGTTATTATTTTTGGGATCTACAGATTTTTTCGGCGGGCGCGGTAGGAAACAACTGCATAATCAGTAGAAAACATAGGGAAACTACTAAAAAAGGAGTTATTCATGCTACGAAAAAGTGGAGTTTCCCTGATCGTTTTTTTAGTCAGTGCGGCCTTGCTGCTCCATTGTATAGCAGGTCATAATTTATTTTTCGCGCCCCGCGTGGCCCATGCGACAGAACAAGGCGCGAAAGAGAAACGTTCCGTCCAAGATACGTGGGATTTAACACGACTGTATAAAAATGAAGGCGATTGGGCGAAAGATGTGAACCGAATAAACGAAAATGTTTACCGGCTCGCTTCTTTTAAGGGTAAGCTGGCAAATGAAACGAATTTATTTGATGCGATGGCATTAGAAGAAGACCTATCGAAAACGATGGAGAAGGTTTATGTTTATGCCCATCTTCAGTTTGACACGCATACGACGGATCCACATTACCAGGCGATGCTTGACAAAGTCCGTCAGACCGGGCAAAATGCCGGTGTTTCCGCTGCCTATCTCGGTCCGGAACTCGTTGCCATCCAAGTGAGAACGCTTCACCGCTTATACCAAAACGATAAACGGCTCGATAAATATAAGGATCATATTGCGGAATTGCGCAAGGAAAAAAACCACATTCTTCCTGAGGGCGAAGAAAAACTCCTCGCGCTGGCCGGCGCTGCGGCTTCTAACTCCGCACACACGTACCAGCTTTTTAGCGAAGCGGATTTGAAGTTTCCCTACGTAAAAAATGAAAGGGGCGAAGAGATACCTCTTACTAAAGCGAATTACGGAAGCTTTTTGAAGAGTGCGGACGCGAAAGTAAGACAGTGTGCTTTTACAGCGATGTACGGTACGTACGACCAGTTTAAAAATACTTTTGCATCGCTGATGCAGGGGGAAGTCAAGCAAAATATTTTGTATGCAAAGGCCCGGCGCTATCCTTCGGCACGGAATGCTTCACTCAGTTCCGCCGATATACCGGACAAGGTGTACGATAACCTGATTCAAACGGTAAACAGGCGCCTTCACCTGCTGCACCGGTATATGTCGCTGCACAAAAAAATGCTCGGTCTGGATGCCATGCACAAATATGACCTTGGTCTTCCCCTTATAAAGGGAACAAATAAGTACTACCCGTTTGAAAAGGCGGAGAAAATGGTACATGACGGGCTTGCGCCGCTCGGACAGGAATATCAACAGGTGGTAAATAAGGCGTTTGCCAACCGCTGGGTTGATGTATACAGCTACCCGGGGAAAACGGTAGGAGCTTATCAGACAGGTGTATATGGATATCCACCGTATATTTTATTGAATTACCACGGAACATTGAATGATGTATTAACCGCAGCCCATGAAATGGGCCATGCTGTACATACTTATTATGCGGACCGTTCACAGCCGTATCTGGATTCGCACTACCCGATATTCGTGGCGGAAGTTGCCTCAACAGTGAACGAATCGCTGCTGTTGCGGCAGTGGATTGCCCATTCGAAGAACAAACAGGAAAAAGCTGCGCTGTTGAAACATTATCTGGATATGTTTCAGGGCACCCTGTTTATGCAGACGATGTTTGCAGAATTCGAAGATGGTATGCACCGCGCCGCGGAAAAAGGGGAAGCGCTCACAGCGGAACGTTTATCAGCGATGTATCTTGGTTTAACAAAGAAATACTATGGGCCCGCACTGCACGTCGATCCGCTTGTCGGGATGGAGTGGGCACGCATTCCGCATTTTTATAAAAATTTTTATGTGTACCAGTATGCTACCGGTTTCTCTGCCGCAATTGCCCTGTCCGATGGGCTGCTTAAAGGCGGGACAAGCCGGAAACAAAAGTATCTGGCGTTTCTTAAAGCGGGGGGATCGCAGCCGCCGCTTGATCTATTGAAGGCAGCCGGCGTTGACATGGCGGACCCGGCGGTGATTAATCGCGCGCTGGATGTATTTGCAGAAACACTGGATGAATTCGAGAAGTTGGTCAACACACCAGCATAAAAAAAGACAGAGCCGCTGTCCGGATGACGGGTCCGTTCAGCGGTTTTTGTTAGTGCTTATTTCAAAGCTGGTAGAACACCAATCCGGTCTACTTCTCTGCCGTATGTTTCCAGGTAGGTTACTTTATCTTTGACGTTTTGCGGTCTCCATCCCCAGCAGAGTCCGTTCGTGTAACCATACTGTAATTCTTTTAATTCCTTCAGGAAGTTGCATTGCTTGCCTTTTATTTTCCACCAGCAGTTAAAACAATCCCGGTATTCCTTCATTCCCTCAGCTCCTTTGTGGGGAAAACTAATTCCTTTGACCTATTTTTCTCCACAATTTCTACTATATCGAAAACTGAAGTTTTTTTCTATGACTAACCATCCCAAAATTGTTGAACGATTTGTGTCATGTTATAAGGCAGGTACGTTTGAAGGGGTTACAGGTCAGCCTCCTTCGAAATGGCGCCGCACCGGGCGTCAACTGCCTTGAGCAAATCATCCGGTTTCAGGATCATCTGGCAGCCGCGCACCCCCGCGCTAATAGACACTTTGTCGAGCTGTTGGACTGCTTCGTCAATATAAATCGGGTATTTCTTTTTTGTTCCGACAGGGGATACACCGCCACGAATATAGCCGGTCAGCGGTTGAACCTCTTTAAGGGGTACCACTTCGACTTTTTTGTTGCCACTCATACCGGCCAGGGCTTTCAGGTGTAATTCCCGCCCGCCCGGAATACAGGCCAGCAGAATTCCGGATTTGTCACCCCGGGCGACCAGTGTTTTATATACGTTGTCAAGTGGTAAGCCGATTTTACGCGCCGCATTTCCGGCAGATAAATCCGATTCATCGACCTCGTATTCTTTTACCTCATATGGAATTTTTCGTTGGTCCAGCAAACGCATCGCATTTGTTTTCTGTGCCATTATGTTTCCTCTTTTCATGTATGTCCTATTATGTTAATTGTAACAAATTGTTTGGAAAGTTGGAAAGGTTCGTTACGACTTATATAAGATTGTTTGGGCGATTCCAATAAAATACTCGGATTCCCGGAATTCGCCCTCCAGATTGCTAACTAACTCGCGGATGACGACCGTATGTTCAGCTTCTTGCTGTTTCCAGAATTCTATTTCATCTAGTATCCTTAAAGGCATTTTATCCCCATAGTAAAATTGCATAAGCGATAACACCCTTCCCGTAGGCGTAATAGATACAGTCTATGCCCGGCAGTTAGGAAGCAATGTTAATCCAGTGCACTTTTTGCAACTGTCAAGCTTCCGCGTTTTGTAACTCCTATTATCGCTGATAAGATGTATAACGCTGATGCAAAAAGATAAACCGTGCGCGCACCGAATAAATCGGCGAGATAAGATAGCAACAGCACGGAAATTCCAAAAACGAAATAGGCTATCGTTGCTTGGGCCGAGATGGCGGGTTACCCATTTTGACAGTACATGACGAGCTGAAAAGTTCTTCATTTGTATTTCCAATAATACCCTTTTTCTGTTCGTGGCGTCAAGAATTTTGTGTAAATAATGGAGGAGAGCCGGAGTTCTTTGCTACAATAGACGAAGAGAGGGAGTGAATGGCATGATTGAGTTTCAGTGGAAGAAAAACAAATAATGCCCCCTTTTCTTGTATGTGTTTATCAAGCAAAGGGGGCTAAACATTGTAGTTTTTCACTCTTATTTCTAGGCGTTCACTTTATAATAACTCGGATAGTTTGCTTCATACGCTGCGATTTTATCCTCCTGGGTGAGCGTTATGCCGATGTCATCCAACCCTTTCAGAAGGCATTCCCGACGGTAGGCATCCACTTCAAACGGGATAACGAGGCCGTGGTTATCGCTGATTGTATTGTTTTCTAAGTTAACCGTAAGTTGATAGCCTTCCTCGCTTGCAACATTCTCGAACAGTTGGCTTACCGTTTCTTCCGAAAGAACAATGGGCAGAATGCCGTTTTTAAAGCAGTTGTTGTAGAAAATATCAGCAAAAGACGGAGCGATAACAACCTTGAATCCGTAATCAAGCAGGGCCCATGGTGCATGTTCCCGTGAGGAACCGCATCCGAAATTGTTGCGGGCGAGAAGGATATTTGCCCCAGCGTAACGGGGTTTGTTTAATTCAAACGATGGAATCACGTTCCCTTGTTCATCAAAACGCCATTCGAAAAACAGGAACTGACCAAATCCTGTACGCTCAATCCGTTTTAAAAATTGTTTGGGGATAATGGCATCCGTATCCACGTTGACACGGTCCAGTGGTGCAACCACACTTGTAATCGACTTAAACGGTTCCATGGGTTTTCTCCTCCAATCCTTTTACTCTCCAGTTTCGTACATCCGTGAAATGGCCGACGATTGCGGCAGCAGCAGCCATTGCCGGGCTAACCAGGTGCGTGCGTCCACCGCGTCCCTGGCGGCCTTCAAAATTCCGATTTGAAGTAGAGGCGCAGCGTTCACCCGGAGACAGTACGTCAGGGTTCATCGCAAGGCACATGCTGCAGCCTGGCTCACGCCATTCAAATCCGGCTTCGGTAAAAATTTTATCCAATCCTTCTTTTTCCGCCTGTTCTTTCACACGACCGGAACCGGGTACGACCATTGCATGAACGCCGGAAGCAACTTTATAGCCGTTGGCGATTTTAGCCGCTGCCCGCAAATCCTCGATGCGTCCGTTGGTGCAAGACCCGATAAATACGCGGTCAATCGCAATCTCAGACATCGGTGTGCCCGGAACAAGACCCATATAGGCGAGCGCATTTTGTGTAGCTTTCTGTTCGTTTTCCGATGAGAAATCTTCCGGAGCAGGAACCGACCCTGTAACGCCAATTCCCATGCCGGGGCTTGTTCCCCACGTTACCTGCGGCTCAATCGAATCCGCTTTAATTACCACGCGGCGATCATATTCGGCGCCTTCGTCGGTCCGCAGGGTTTTCCATACAGCGATCGCCTTGTCCCATTCCGCTCCCTGAGGGGCAAACGGACGGCCTTTCAGGTACGCAAACGTTGTTTCATCAGGAGCGATCAGCCCCGCGCGCGCGCCCGCTTCAATGGACATATTACAAACCGTCATGCGCTCTTCCATGCTCAGGTTAGAAATGGCTTCCCCGGTGTATTCAATTACATAACCGGTAGCAAAGGCGGTGCCCCATTTTGCGATGATGGCAAGAATTAAATCTTTGGCCGTCACCCCTGTTGGCAGCGGGCCGGCCACGTGAACTTCAAGCGTTTTTGGCTTTTTCTGCTGGAGGCACTGGGTGGCAAGGACGTGTTCCACTTCACTCGTCCCGATGCCAAATGCAAGGGCGCCAAATGCTCCGTGTGTGGATGTATGACTGTCGCCGCACACAATTGTTTTGCCCGGATGGGTTAAGCCAAGCTCAGGTCCCATAACATGGACAACGCCCTGGTCCGGGCTGTCAAGGTCATACAGTCTAACGCCGAACTCTTTACAGTTTATCGCAAGGGCGTCCATTTGCTGTCTCGAAATTGGATCTTCAATAGGAAGCGAACGATCCGTTGTTGGGACGTTATGATCCATTGTGGCGAATGTCAGATCCGGACGGCGGACTTTGCGGCCTGTCATACGAAGCCCTTCAAACGCCTGCGGTGATGTAACCTCATGCACAAGATGCAAATCAATGTATAGCAGGCTGGGCTTATTGTCTTCAGCATAAATCACATGATTGTCCCAAATCTTTTCGAACATGGTACGCGGTTTCATGCGCTTCTCCCCCTTAAGTCATTTGATGATTTATATATATTGGAATCTTTATATAAGTTTTAACATAGTAAAAATAAAAGTTCAAAGATATAATATCTATAAAAACTATAGGTTTTTCCTATACAAAAAACAAGACGGATGATCATCTGAGGAGAGATAACAGTGGAAATACGGCAACTCCAGTATGCGATCGCGATTGCGACGGAAAAAAGTTTTTCCAAAGCAGCGGAAAAGCTGCACCTGGCTCAGCCTTCGCTTAGCCAGCAAATTGCCAAACTGGAAAAAGAACTCGGAGTGATATTGTTTGAACGATCAACCAACTCGATTCGGTTAACTCATGCGGGAGAGCGGTTTATTGCTTCTTCTCTGGAGATTTTGGATAAAATGGAACAGTTAAAGAAGGAAATGCAGGATGTAGCGGAATTAACACAGGGCGAACTAACCATCGGCAGCCTGCCCATTACTGGCGCCCACATTTTGCCGCTCGTGCTGCCGGTTTTCAAGCGCAGCTACCCGGGGGTCCACATTCGTTTGCTTGAAGAAAAAACGCTCGAGCTAGAGCAGCTAACCGCGCGCGGTACGGCGGAAATGAGCCTGCTTACGCTGCCGGTACGGGAGGCGAATCTGGAATGGGAGGAAATCGTTGATGAAGAAATCTGCCTAGCGGTACCGCCGGATCACCCGTTGAGCGGGGCAGGGGAGGTTGACTTCGGGCAGCTAAAGGATGAGCCTTTTATTATGTTGAAAGAGGGACAGGGGTTTCGCCACCTGGCCCTTCATTGGTGCGAGAAAGCAGGATTTACTCCGAAGGTTGTTTTTGAGAGCACGAACATTGAAACCGTCCAATCCCTCGTTGCAGCCGGTATGGGGATTGCATTTATCCCGCGTATGATTACCCGCCGCTCCGGCGATGAGCAGGCGCCGCACTACGTATCGCTTAGCAATCCAAAGCCTTTCCGTACGCTTGTTATGGCGTATCGCCGGGGTCGTTATCGCTCCCGGGCAGGGCAGGCTTTTTTGCAGACGATCAAAGAGGTGCTCGGCTGCTCCATCGAAGAGACCAACGTTAGGGAAGAATAAGTCCCGCGCTGGTGACGGACGCGTGCGGGGAGATTTTGCTCACGCCGTTTAAGAAGCTATCCTTCTCTTTAGATGTCATTAACCGGGGCTGGCCGTTTTTAATCTGGACCGGGATCAGCTTCCCGGTTATGGTAGTCCCGGTTACACCCACTTGAAGAATGGCGGACTGGTTGCAGCGGTTGTTTATACTGTTGGTAAACACAAAGTTGCCCAGTGAATACGCGATGAGTTTATGTTTATACCATTCAACTGGCTGCGTGACGTGGGGATGGTTGCCGACGATAATGTCCGCTCCGCAGTCGATAAGGGAATGGGCCATATTCACCTGGTAGGCCTCCGGTGTGGCTGCAAGCTCTTTGCCCCAGTGCAGGAATACGACAACAATATCAGCCTTTTTGTGTGCTTGTTTTACTTTGCTGTACATTAAAGCGGGATCATAGGCGCTGGCCAGTCCAGGACGTTTCGCTGTGGCCATCCAGCCAGCCGATGGCAGAACCCGGCTGTAATTAAGAAAGGCTATCGTTTCCCCTTTTTTTGTTATGTAGTAGACGGACGTAGCCTCCGCACTGTTTTTTCCGCCCCCAATGTGGGCCAGATGCTCTTTGTCGAGGCTTTGAATCGTATCCTGCAGTGAGATTTGTCCGAAATCCATTGCGTGGTTGTTGGCAAGCCCGAGAATGTCAAAGCCCGCATTGGCCATTGCTTTTGCCATCCGAGGGTCCGACCGGAAAGTGAAGTCCTTCGTTTGGGCGACGCCGCGGGTTGTAAGGGTAGTCTCCAGGTTTCCTACCGTGACATCCGCGTTCGTTAAGATGGGCTTCACAGCGGCGAACGGATAGTTAAGGCCATTTTTTTTGATTTGTTCACCGACTGTACCGGTAAACTGCATGTCACCGGTAAACGCCAGGGTTACTTCGGGGCGTTGCAGCGGTTCCTTTACGCCAACGTCAGCTTGAACAGGCGCCGGCCTGGCGTTTAAAAAGGCGTTACTAAATAAAACACAGATGGACAGGGCAAGAGTGCCCAGCGTTAGAATTTTTGTTCGTGTTTGGATATGCATGGTTTTCCCCTTTTACGTATGTAAAAATAGAGGCTGGTAGGACAATGGGTCCCATAGTACAATACAATCAAGAGAGGAGTGAAGCGGTTGTTTTCTATCGTTCTAACGTTACATTTGATCGCAGTCATCGCTAAGCTTGCCGTCCTGTTTCTGATTCCTCGCTTGAAGGATGTGGAGCAGACGAGACGGTTTCTGGCAACATACCGCAAATTTGACAGGGCCGCCGACCTTTTGTTATGGGCATCGGGCATTGCCTTTTTCTTTGTAACTTCGCTCGCCTATTTAATGCAGATGTGGATGCTTGTTTCGATTCTGCTGTATATGTTTGTGTTCTATATGATTAAGCGCTTTTTAATGCGCGGGCTCAGGGAGGTTGCGGATAGCCGCAAGCTGTACGCTGAGAAGGAATTAAAATCCCTCCGCTTCCAGAATGTCTGTGTGGGCCTGTTTTCTGTTTTTCTGATGGGCTGCATTGCTGTGATGATGATTACGAAGCCGTTTTAAATTAGGACGTTAAACATGGATAAAAGGTTTCGTCTTTTTGCAGAATGGAAGAGGAATATTTGGTAAGCCGATAGAGATAGAAGGCGGATAGATATAGAAGAAGCTTCCCTCTTTTTGGGAAGCTTTTTAATGTTGGCTTTAATGATTGACCCACTCCGCAACGATTGTTTTTGCAGCTTGAAGGTCATTCGCTTGTACATAGACGGCTTCGCTTTTTACGATGTGCGACTGGATCCCGTGGTCGGCTAACCGTTTCTTCATCGCGTCCAGCCGGAAATCGTTTTTATCAAAAAAGACCACCGCCCAATCATTTCCCGCTTGTGAGGGCTTGTTTATCAGCTTCCGCAGTTTCTGCAACATTATGGGACACCACCTTATTTGAAACGAAATTCAAAGAAGCATATAGTTATCATCTCATTGAAGAACGGAAACAGGCAATGAGGGAAAAGATGCAAAAAAATGGGCCGGGATACCCTCTCATAAGAGGTGAATTATACAATTAAATGTACAATTACCAATTCCGTGCAATATTTGCACTGTTAAATAATTGTAGACTTGATAGAATTTAAGTAATAAAAAATTTACAGAGAGAGAAGTTGGAGGTAAGAATATGACGATGAAAGCCACGGGTGTTGTGCGGAAAGTAGATGAATTGGGAAGAGTGGTTATCCCGATTGAGCTTCGCCGCAATTTAGGAATCGCGGAAAAGGATGGGTTGGAAATTTTTGTAGATGATGAGAAAATCATTTTAAAGCGCTACGCTCCTGCATGTATTTTTTGCGATTCCGCAGAAAGTATTACTAATTTCAAAGGACGCAATATTTGCAGCCACTGTATGAAAGAATTAGGTTCAAAGGAATAATAGGAGAAAAGCAGGTCGGAGTTCATGTTTCGCCTGCTTTTTTATTTAATCGTTATCATTATCTTTATCGTGCTTCTCTTGTTTTCTTTCCCGCATTTTCTTATATTCATCCATTAATTTTCGCAAGACATCATCGGAAACGGCAACAAAATCATCGAGCTCCCGCATTGTCACCAAACACTGGCTTGTGCCGTCAATCGTTGTAAAACGGAACATAATGTTCCCGCCGGGTAGAACATCCGCAACTTCCCAGATGAATTTTGTTCCCACTTTATAGCGTTTTCCCCGTCCGTATGTCGGTTTGAACGGTCGAAAATTTTCCACCACCCACATAGCCCTTACTCCCTTTACGAATGTATTGCTATACTGTATGCGATGTTTATTTAAGAAGGAACACACTCTTAGCGGAAGAAACGGCGGATCTCTTCCATCTCTTTTGTAAAACGGGCCGGAGGTAAACTTTGCAGAATTTGTTCCCCGTAGAACTTTGTATTAATGCGGGTGTCCAGAATAATCACCATTCCCCGGTCATTTTTCGTGCGTATTAAGCGGCCGAATCCCTGCTTTAAACGAAGAATGGAAAACGGCAGCATATATTCATGAAAGCTGTTGCGGTTTGCTTTTTTCAACCGTTCGGTTCTCGCCTGGGTAAGCGGATCGGTCGGAACAGGAAACGGCAGCTTGGCCATGACCACACATACGAGATCATCACCGGGCACATCGACACCTTCCCAGAATGATTCACAGCCGAATAGAACTCCATTTTCGCTTGCCCTGAATTCCTGCAGCATTTGATCACGGGACACACCAGGCTGGTGCAGGATCCCTTTGAGCCCGAGGTTGTTTAACCAGGGTTCCATGTCTTTATACACCCGGTTCATCTGACTGTAGGAGGTAAAAAGCAGAAAGGTGCGCCCCCGTGTAGCCGCAACAATCTCTTTCATCGTTGCGCAGAGAAAAGGCTCAAATTCCTTTTCGGACGGAGCCGGGACGTTTTCCGGTATGACCAGGACGGCTTGTTCCTCATAAACGAAGGGGCTGGGCGTTTCCATAGATCGGTAGTCATCCATGCCGAGGCGATTGGCGACAAAAGAAAAATCTCCCTGAGTTGTAAGCGTTGCAGACGTCATAATCACTGTTTTATCAGCGAACAAATCCATTCGCAGTAAGCTGCTAACGTCAATCGGCGCCGAGTACAGATGCAAACAGGAAGCCCAAAAAAAGTCATCGCGGACAGACAAAGCTCCCTGCTGTTCCTTTTCGTCGTAGGCGACCCATGTTGCCCACTCATCCGGTGACTCGTATAGGAGGACGTGCTGAAGCATCGCGTCCATCTGCTCGATTTGGGTAATATAGCGGTTCATCCCTGTGACCGTTTCATTCTCCCCGTGCTCAAGCTCAATCTGTTTCCTTTTATCAAGAAACAGGTTTTTCCAGTCGCGAAATAGAGCGAAAAAGGGATACTCGGCCACGATGCTCTTCTTTAGCAAATATTCGTTATTGGGCCGCTCGGCAAGAGCCCTAGCCAGCGGAGCAAATACTTCCGTCAGGCGGACGGCCATGCGTGAACGCAGGCCCTCAACCTGCAGAAAAAGCTCCGGATCATCGATTTGCCGCGCCCAGTGGGAACGTTTCTTTGTAAAACGAAGAAACAGCTTGTTTACTTCTTCCAGGCTTACATGATACATGTACTGTTTTGTTACCTGATCTTCGACGCGGTGAGCTTCATCCATGATAACGGCATCGTAAGGAGGAAGGATGCTCGCGCCCTGTTTGCGCAGCAATAAGTCTGTGAAGAATAACGCATGATTGACAACAATAATTTGCGCATTTGCCAGCTTTTTTCGCGCGTTTTGAATAAAGCATTCTTTATAAAAAGGGCTGTTTTTACCCATACAATCATCCGCGTCGCCCTGAATCAGGGAAAATAGGGCAGGGGGTACAGGAAAAGGAATTTCATCACGGTCACCCTTCCGGAAAGAGGAAACCTTGCTTGAAAGTTCCCTCAGCAGAGGCGCATCCTTTTTTTCGGCGTGCAGCGTGTCAGTAACAAGCTCATCGAGCCTTCGCCTGCACAGGTAATTCCCGCGTCCTTTCGCCAGCTCGAAGCGAAAGTCTTCCGCCCACTCATCGGACAAATCGGCTACGACGTTTTTCACCATCGGCAGCTCTTTTTCGAGCAACTGCTGCTGGAGTGTAATGGTGTTCGTAGAGATAATCACCCGTTTGTCATTTTTAAGGGCCCAATAGGCGGCGGGAAGGGCATAACCGAAGGATTTGCCTGTTCCGGTGCCTGCTTCAATCAAAGCATGGCTGCCTGCCTTCAAACAGTCGTATACGAGATTTGCCATCTCGAACTGCGCTCTGCGCGGTTGATAGTTCGGTACATAGCCAGAGAGGATGCCCCCTCGTTTAAAGATAGAATGAATGATTTTTTTATCGCTTGTCATATCGTGTAAAATCCTTGCATTTTCTTTGTTTCGTTACCTCTATCGTATCACATAACGGAGTGTGAAAAGACGATCAAAAGGGGTAAAAAAAAATTCATAGTGGCTATGGGAAATAAATGCCAATCTCCGGAAGGTGCGGTATAATAATATCTCGGACCCGATGTAAAACAGGAAGACCATAAAATTGAAGAAGGGATCGCCAGGCTTAAAAAGGCAGCGGTACCCGCGCTAAGCTAACATGGACTAGTTCCCTGGTCACGAATCGTTCAATAACTTATGACGTATATGTGAAATAGTTCACAAGTGTATTTCATAAATTTGCTAATGTAGTACAATGTAATCAAGAAATACATTACAAGCTTTAGTCGAAAGGGGAGAAAAGGTCATGTTAGTAAAATGGTTACGCACTAATAGAATAGCGAGTGGAATATTAACAGTTCTTCGTCTTTGGCTTGGTTATACGTGGATTACTTCAGGGTTTGAAAAACTGACAAGAGGGTTCCAGGCGGAAGGATTTCTGAAAGGTGCCCTCACTAAAACTACAGGAGCTCATGCCGATGTTCAAGGCTGGTGGGGAAGCTTCATCCAGGGATTTGCCCTTCCACATGCGAAGTTATTCGACGTTCTTATTCCGTGGGCTGAATTCCTAATCGGGCTTGCGCTAATTCTTGGATTGTTGACAACATTCGCCGCCCTGATGGGAATTATAATGAACTATGCATTCCTTTTTAGCGGAACGACAAGTATTAACCCGCAGTTGGTATTGATTGCTACCTTCATTCTCGTTGCGGGACGTAACGCCGGATTCTTCGGATTAGACTATTTCGCAATGCCTCTTGTTGACAAATGGCTCCACAGGGACAATGAACTTCGTCTTTTCCGGGAAAAGGGTAAAACAAAAGCGTCGTAGTAATACATCAGCAACCGCCCCAATCGGGGCGGTTGCTTTTTTGGCGTGTAAGAAAGTATAACTTTCTTACACGCTATTTTTGTTGTTAACCGCCTATACTAATCCCTCAATGAGTAAAACGCGTGCGGGCGCGGCTTCGGTTTCCACGAGTTTAATAGGGGCGCCGACTAGAAAATAACGGCCTTCAGGAACGCCTTGCAACCGCAATCCCTCAATGATAATAATGTCGGCAGCAAACAGCGCTTTATGGGTCGGATGGCCCTGCTGGCTTCGTTCAATCCCAAGCCCGTCTATTCCAACTCCCCGGATGCCTTTCTCAGCAAGATAGCGGGCCCCATCCTCTGCCAGATAGATAAAATCCGGATTAAACTCCGTGTCACTGGAATTCCTCGTTTTTAAAATCAAAAATTCATCTTTTTCGACTTGCTTAGATTCTAAATCAGAGCGCGTAATTCCACCTTTCACCCCGGTAACGTCAATCACGCGGCATGAACCGACAAGCCGTTCAACCAGAATGGTTTCCATGGTACCGCCCCCGGGAACCATGTGAAGCGGAGAGTCGACGTGGGTGCCGGTATGCGCATCTAAATCAATTCGCGATTCTCTGGCAGGGCTTTTGTCAAAATCCTGCACCACCCGGATTTTTGGCTGCTTTTCCGGCTTATTTTTATAAACCGGCATTCCTTCATAGATTGGCATCGATATATCAAAAACTTTATACACCTTCTCATCTCCCTTAACGTATATTTGGCTGCTCTACTGCATGTATGACCATTTCAGATTCCTGCTCCCGGCCAAGCGGCCACCATTTCTTTTTGTCCTGCTTAAGCAGCCAGTCCGCTTGTTCCGGACCCCATGTACCCGCAGCATACATGGGGATGGACTTTGTATTTTTATCCCATATACGACGGACCGGATCTACAAATTTCCAGGCAATCGATACTTCATCCCAGCGGGTGAAAAATGTCGAATCGCCGGTAATGGCATCATAAAGCAAACTTTCATACGCTTCCGGGGATTCGTGAGAGCAATTGTTGCAGAACTCCATCGCAACGGGCACGATTTTGTCGTCCGTTCCCTGGCGCTTCGCGTTAAGCAGTAAGTATATTCCCTCCGTTGGATTAATCCGGATAATTAACAAGTTAGGTCCCAGGTTATTGTCTTTGTTAAAGTAAAGATTTTTCGGCAAGTCTTTAAATTGAATCACAATTTCGGTCGTTTTCTTCGGCATGCGCTTGCCGGTCCGGATGTAGATGGGAACGCCTGCCCAGCGGAAGTTGTCAACGTGAAGTTTAGCGGCAACAAATGTTTCGGTCATGGAGTTAGGGGATACTCCCGGTTCGTCGCGGTAAGCCGGTTCGTTTTTGCCTTTTATCGTACCCGTTGCATACTGGCCGCGGACAAAATAGTCGTTCACTTCTTCTTCCGAATAGCGGCGGAGGGCACGCAGGACCTTTACTTTTTCGTCGCGGATCGCTTCTGTCTTCAACCGGCTTGGCGGCTCCATACATACCATCATGACCATTTGCAGCATATGGTTCTGCACCATATCGCGCAGGGCACCTGACGTTTCATAATAGGAAGCGCGTTCTTCGACACCGACCGTTTCACTGGCGGTTATCTGTATATTATCGATATAACGGTTATTCCAGAGCGGCTCAAACATTGAATTGGCAAACCGTATTACTTCAATATTTTGCACCATTTCTTTACCGAGGTAGTGGTCAATACGGTATACTTCATCTTCCCTGAATGACTGCTCAATTTGTTCATTAAGTTCTCTTGCTGACGCTAAATCATGTCCGAACGGTTTCTCAATAACGAGCCGTTTCCACCCCTTTGATTCAGTTAATCCGGCTGTTTTAAGATGGCTTGACACGTTGCCGAACAGGCTGGGCGCAAGGGCAAGATAAAACATCCGGTTACCGGGAATCGCATACTCCCGCTCGTTTGTTTCGACCGCGTCGAGCAGAATGTTATACGCGCTGGCATTGTTCACATCAAGAGCTACATAGCTAAATCGTTTGGCGAACGTTTCCCATGTCTGTGGATCACTCAGCGGAATCCGGGCGTATGTATCAATGGAGTTCTTTAAATCTTCCCGGAATTCGCTTTCTTGCTTTTGCGAACGCCCCACCCCGATCACAGCAAATTTTTTGGGGAGTAAGCCTGTCCTGTCCAAGCTGTATAAAGCGGGAAAAAGTTTACGCTTGGCCAAGTCTCCTGTGGCGCCGAAAATGACTAATACAAAAGGTTCTGCGTTTGAATTGGTTGTCGACACTCCGTTGCACTCCTATCACATGTTTTGTAAACGGTATGTTTGAAACATACTGATATGTAACATGAAAATGAAAAAGTTCTAGTAGTAACATTTCCTTTATGAAATTCAAACATGTATGGAAGAAGCTAAACTAGTAAAAAAAGGGATTTCGTCACTTTTTCGACACCCCGACAGACAGTATATCAAACAATCAAACGGTAAGACAGGTATTTTATGAGTTTTACACAAAAAACGGGCAAACTACTAACACCGCTGTGTTGTGAAACGAATGGAAGAAGACTGGTGGATTCATGGATACCGAAGTCCCCGTATTGTAGAAATGTTTAAGGTGAAAAAAGGGCGCTACGGCGTTCGATATATATGATGAGAAGGATCCATTTAGGGTGCGACAGTGTGCGATAAACACACGCCAATGTTACGACATACCATGCAAATAGGGCTAACGGTGTCACTTTCTGTGCAATTTATAAATGGCTCGATCGGTTTGAAACGACAGTTCTGCATCGGTCATGCTGCTCTTCGTAATATGTTTGAAAGGTATTTCATAGCACTCATACGGTAAGGGGCTTTCCCCATCATCTGTAATCACCTCACCTGAACCTTTCAACCTTAAAACGAAGGGCAGTACATAATCATCTATCGAGTTCACCTGTTCAATGTCGGTATTTTTTAATGAAAGGTGGGTTTTATCTATATCTCCGTCTTCTTCCTTTGTAATAAGCAGTTCCTGCCCGATCCATTGGTCAAGTTTGGCTTTTAGTTCACTACCTAAATTGGATTGATTATTCATTAACAACACCCTTTCATTTTGGGAATTTATCGTTCATAGGTTTTAAGTTTAACCGGTTTCTTATACTTTTACCCCGAACAAGCCATAAATAAACGGCCGTTTGCAGAGTGAAGAGCGAAAATGACAAAGTTTACTTCATGAGGAAAATTAGGCTATGATAGTCTTAAATACAAGTAAGAAAGGAAATGGATTATGGAACACCCTTTGCAAAATCAAATTATCGAGGAGCTGCATGTTCAACCATCCATTGATCCGGCAGCCGAAGTAAGAAAACGTGTTAATTTTTTAAAAGAATACGTCCAATCAACCGGCATGAGAGGCTATGTGCTTGGTATCTCGGGTGGACAGGATTCCTCTTTAGCGGGGCGGCTTGCCCAACTGGCTGTAGAAGAACTTCGGAAAGAAACGGGAAAAGACTACACATTTGTGGCGGTTCGCCTGCCGTACGGTGTGCAGAAGGATGAAGAAGATGCCCAGCGGGCTCTTCAGTTTATTCAACCGGATAAAACGTATACGGTGAATATTAAACCGGCGGTCGATGCTTCCGTGGCAACGTTTAGAGAGGTAACAGGGCACGACCTGTCAGATTTCCACAAAGGCAATGAAAAAGCGCGGGAACGCATGAAGGCTCAATATGATATTGGCGCGTATTATCAATTGCTTATAATCGGCACGGATCATGCGGCAGAAGCGGCAACCGGATTTTTCACCAAATTTGGGGATGGCGGATGCGATTTAACACCGTTAACCGGCCTCAATAAAAGGCAGGGGAAACTGCTTCTTCAGGAACTCGGGGCTTCTGCGGATATTTATACAAAGGTTCCTACGGCTGATCTGGAGGATAATAAGCCGTTGCTGCCGGACGAGGTCGCACTCGGTTTTACATACGATCAACTGGACGACTACCTGGAGGGAAAAGACGTGGCCCCGGACATCGCACAAAAAATTGAAGATCGTTATCTGGCCACGCGCCATAAACGTTCCGTACCGGTCAGCCCGTACGACACTTGGTGGAAACATCGCAGCGCAAACGTGTAGCGGAGTTTGATATGAGAATCGCGATTGCAGGAGGAACGGGATTTATCGGCCGCTACCTTAACTGTTCATCGGCGGAAAAATCGGTGGCGGTAACCAGTGGCTTTCCTGGATTCATATTGAAGATATGGTCCGGATCATCAATTTTTGCATCGGGCAAAAGGAACTGAATGGCCCGCTGAATGCAACCGCCCCTGCGCCGGTTACCAATGATCCGCCACCCTACCATTGAAACGGCAGTGGAAAACCTTGTGGAAAAAGTTTAAAAGCAGGATTTCCGCTTTCCCGCATCGTATTACTATAGAGAAAAAGACAGCGATAATATTTTTGCGCAAATAGAAAGGAAAGAGGCAAATGCCAACTTCGGAAGATAAAATCGGATACCGCTTTACACCTTATACCGGAGAAGTAGAACGCGGTAAAATTCGCGAACTCGCCCTTGCCATTGGCGACGAAAATCCTGTTTATACGGACAAAGACTACGCAAAAAGCCAGGGTTTGGAAGATGTAACTGTTCCTCCCACATTTAGTGAAGCTATCGATATGTGGGCGGGCCCAACGTTTGAAAAGCTGATGGAGGAATTAGGCATTGACCCTAAAAAACTGCTTCACGGGGAACAGGAGTATGAATATTTCCAGCCGATTTTTCCAGGCGATAAACTGAGTGCCGAAACGATTGTGACCGATGTGAAAACAAAGCGGAATGGAATGGCCCTCTATACCCTTGAAACGACATATAAAAATCAGCATGACCAGGTTGCCATGACTGCGCGCATGGTACTGGTACGAATGCCGTAGAAAGGAGAAAATGCATGGACGCCTATTTGACGCTTCATCCCGATTTTAAGGTAGGCGATGAACTTCCCGCGCTGACTAAACCTCCAGTCACCCAGACCCAATTGGTCAGATTTTCCGGTGCTTCCGGAGATTTCAATCCCATTCACACTGTAGAAAGTGTGGCGAGAGAAGCCGGACTTGGAGGAGTGATCGCCCACGGGATGCTTATTATGGGTTTTGCGGGTCAGGCGCTTACCACCTGGGTTCCGCGTATGGCCATAAAAAAATTCTCTTCCCGTTTTTCCGCTATGACTCGGCCTGGAGATGAAATCCAGGTGCGCGGCCAGATTTCGGGAATTGAGGAGCAAGCACAGGGAACGCTTGTTAAAATTAAACTGCAGGCCGTTGATCAAAACGGTGAAGTGAAAGTAAAAGGGACGTGTGAAGCACTGCTTCAGCGGTAAAATAAAAATCAGCCATGGACGGATTGCCGGAATTTGGCTGATTTTTTTATACAACTTTCGGCTTTTTTCCGAGTCAAACCTAACATGTGACGTATGACACTTTAGATTGACTGATGGAGGAAGCAGAATCCAGTGAAAACGCCCTTTCGATTAAAAAATATTCGTAAAGCAGCCATGCTTTCTACTGTTGCTTTTCTTTCTCTCATGACACCTGTGTCAGGAGATATGAACATTCAGAACTCTTTTAATGATATCGCGACAAGCTACGCGCGTGTTCAAATTAATGATTTATACAGTGCGGGCATAGTTGCCGGTAAAAGCGATCATACATACGCACCAAAAGACCCGGTTACACGAGCCGAATATGTAAAAATACTTGGCAGTCTCATGGGAATGTCCCCCGTATCCGCGTCTGTTTCCGCGTTTGGTGATGTGGATAAACTGGCCTGGTATTACGGTTGGGTACAGGCTGAGCTTATGACCGGATTGGTATATGGTACCAGTGCCACGACGTTTGAACCGAACCGGCCGATTACGAGGCAGGAAGCGGCTGTACTGCTTGGCCGCGCTATCTCGGTAACCCGCCACAATGCCAATGCGCCTGCGTCGTCTGTTTCAACTGACGTCCTGCCGTTTAATGACCGGCAGGACGTTAAAACATGGGCCGTTCCCTATGTAAAACAGGTAAGCGACCTTAAACTTATGAACGGATACATGAATACGTTTAGACCGGATGACCTTCTTACCCGTGAGGAAATTGCCGTTATTTTTGACCAGCTGCTCAACAATCGTTCGATTCTGAATCAAACAACTGCCACTGCAGCGGCTTCAGGTTCCTCCACCAGCGCCGATTCAACGGAAATCCGGCTTGGCTGGCAGTATTTCGAATCAAGCGAACAATTTGAGAAGAGGGTGGAGAACTCCTCTTTCCTCGACACACTGTCGCCGCGCTGGTATTTTCTTGAGAAAGATAGAAGTGTAAGCGACTATTCTGATCCGTCTCTCGTCTCCTGGGCGCACCAGCGTGGCAAAAAAGTCTGGGCGCTTGTCGGCAATCATTTTGATGACGTTACCACACATACGACTCTTTCTGATTCCGGCAAACGGGCGGCACTCGTAAACAAGCTGCTGGGATACGCACAGAAATACCAGCTCGATGGGCTCAACATCGACTTTGAAAACATGCAGCCGGCCGACAGGGATTCATTCACCGCATTTATCGGGGATTTAGCCCGAGCCTTGCATGCGCAAAATAAAACGCTGTCGGTTGATGTTCCACCTGACCTTGGTACAGACTGGAGTCAGCCGTATGATTTTACTCAACTGGCAAACGGGGCAGACTATCTCATTCTTATGGGGTACGGGGAACACTGGGAGAGCGGCGCAAAGGCAGGCTCCTTGTCATCGCTGCCGTGGCTGCAAAAAAGCATAAGCGGGCTTACCGATAAGATACCGGCGCGGAAACTTATCGTTGGCCTTCCATTTTATACGTTCGATTGGCATGCGGAGGGGGGACAGCTTCGCACGCAGGAACTGACCATGCCGCAAACAATGGACACGATTCAGAACCACCAGGCGCAGCTCGCTTGGGATGACAATGTCGGGCAATATGTGGCCAATTATACTGATAACGGTGTGGCGCATACGATATGGGTGGAAGACAGCCGCTCGATTTCCCGGAAATACCAGCTTGTAGCCAAAAATAACGTGGCAGGCACGGCATTCTGGTACGTCGGCGGTGAGAGTGATGATGTATGGAAAGGACTGGATAATCTGGCGTTATTACAGGGAAATAAGTAAATCCCAAGCCGGTGGGCGCAATGAAGCGCCCACCGGCTTGGGATTATACGGTTCCATTCATCACGACCAGACGTTTTGACCGATCATTTCTCCGGTTTTAGCAATTCCTTTAAGGCACCGGCGCTGCCCATTAGGCCGGCCGCTTCAAACGGAATAAAGACTTTATTATCGCTCGCAGCCAGTTTCTCCAGAGCTTCCACATAGCGAAGGGCGATGACGCTGTCGTCCGCTTTAATGTCTTTAAGGGCCGTATATACTTCGTGGATCTGCTTTTTACGCGCTTGCGCGACAAGTTCAATTGCCCGTGCTTCCCCTTCAGCGCGGCGGATTTGTGACTCGCTCGCGGCCTCTGCTTCGAGGATTTGCGCCCGTTTTTTTCCTTCTGCCCGTTCGATGGCCGCAGCGCGTTCCCCTTCCGCTTCGAGAATCTGCGAACGTTTCGTCCGTTCCGCGCGCATCTGTTTTTCCATCGCATCCCGGATGTCCTGCGGGGTAATAATTTCTTTTAACTCTACGCGTTCTACTTTGACCCCCCAATTGTTCGTGGCTTCATCCATTTTATTCTGTAACGCCGCGTTAATTGCATCGCGCGAATTCAACGTTTCGTCAAGATTTAAGTTTCCGATTTCATTGCGCAGAGCAGTAACTGCAAGATTGGCGATTCCGCCCTGCAGCCCGTTGATTTCATACGTTGCCGATTTACCATCAGTGATGCGGTAATAAATAAGCGTATCAATATGCATCGTCACATTATCCTTCGTAATGACAGGCTGCGGGCTTGAATTAATAATCTGAGTTCTCATATCCCAGCGGGCTACCACACGGTCGAGAATCGGGACGACAACGTACAGCCCGGAGCCCAGCTCTCGACTGAACTTGCCAAGGCGTTCCACGATCCGCACCTCAGACTGCCGTACGACCTGAACCGATGAGATTCCCATTCCAATCAGAATAAGAAATATAATGACAATAAAGATAGTCGCGGTCATCTTCAAACCTCCTCACTTTCTGTCCGGTTTTATGTTTTCTTTAATGACACTGGTTTTCTGCTGACAACAGCCGTTACCCCTTGGATTTTTCGAACGACAACCAGTTCTCCCTCGCCATACTCCCGGCCATCTTCTCCCTCTGCAAGCCATGATTCACCCCGGCAGTCAATTCTTCCTTTTTCCGCAGCAGTAATTCTCTTCGTGACGACGGCTTCTCTGCCGATCAACGCATCAACGTTTGTGCGCAGAACTTCTTTGTTTACACCAAATCTCGCCGTTAGCAGTTTTTTTCCGTACACGATCCCCAAGGTAGAAACAACAGCCATGACCAGCAATTGAAAAGGAAGTCCTATGCCAAACCATGCGGTGACACCGGCTATTCCCGCCCCGGCCGCCAGGAATACAGCGACAAAGCCAGATAGTGTCAACTCCGCCACCAGCAGGGCACCGGCAACAATAAACCACATGACCCATAGGGAAAACATTCCGTTGAACCAGTCCACAGCGCATCTCCTTTCACTATGATCAATTCCTGTTATTTCACAATTATAGCACTTTTCTCTAAAACGGTTTACTTTTTCAAATGAAAAGGAACCTTTACAATAATAATATCTTCACTCCGCAGTAATGCCCGTTCGATAAAGAAAGCGGCCTGATTGTGGAGCAGACGATGCCAGAGTTTAGTAGTGATGAAGATCGGAAGGACAACCGCTACCTCATAGTCTTGATTTGTCCGGTGCTGGATTTGATCGATAAAACGAAGCAGCGGATTTTTTATGCTGCGGTAGCGCGAATAGTACGTTTCCAGCCAGACACCCGGGTTCCACTTCATCCATCGGCCTCGTTTTGGTAGAACAACCTCTGATGCAACACAGAATCATACCATACGATACCCTTGAATGTACTCGCAGATTGAAAAAGTGTCAAATGAATTTTTTGTGCCGGCCCCAAAAATAAAGAGAGGCGCATGAAAGCGGACTCTCCCGGAAAAATCCGTATTCTGCTTAGAAAGTGTTAAAATGATTCGTTTGATCTGCTTACCCTTATACAAAAATCTCGTAAAACCCAATGACAACCAGTAACATACCTGCCATAAAATTTGAATACCGCCCGAGCCAGGAGTGGCCGATCTTATATCCCAATCGCACACCAAGTTCCACAGACAGCAATGAGAAAATGCCGATTGAGAGCGTCGTCCAGAGTGGAGAGACACCGCTGATACCAGCTCCGAATCCGCTCGTCATACCGTTTAAGGCCAGTGCTAATCCAAGGGGAATCGATTCTTTCCAGGAAATGACCTTGTTGCTGTCGGCATCCGCGGTTGTCGGATCCTGAAAAACGGTGGAGATTTTATCGGTATTTGACCCGTTTGCAGAGAAAGACACAGAACGGCTCGACCATATCGACCAGCCGCCCACAGCAATGATAATGAATCCCCCAATAAGATTTGCGCCGGATAGGGAGACAGAGGCGGAAATCAAATGTCCGATGACAAGTAAAATATAGGAACCAAGCATTGAGATGAAAGCGATCAGGAAATTCGACAAAAGAGGGATGCGGGTGGAACGTATGCCAAAGGATACGCCAATCCCTAAATTATCAAGGTTTGCCGCAATTCCAATAAACAAAACAGTTATCCAATGCATTTTTCACTACTCTCCTATTAAATTATCCGTCTCTCTATGCATATGTACCGTGCCTGCCGTACGTGAGCTATTTGCAAGGAAAAACATTTTTTCTGTTGAAAAATGAACGATCTGCTATCGGCTCCCTAAAAAGGAGTTAAACAAAGATGGCCAAAAAATTTGTTTGTTAAACCTAATTGTTGTTAAACCTAAAGAAGGTAATGAAGAGATCCATATTATCCAGGGATTTGATATCGAAATTGACGAGAAACATGCAAAACGCATCGACCGTCTCGTTGATGATTATGAAAAAAGAATTCTCCATCATCTCCACCTTTTATTGCGGCGTTTCAGGCGCCTCTTTTCCAGAATCGTATGATGGAACGAAATTGCTCCATTCCTTTGCCCCTTTCCATATTGAATTTCCAGATGTATACTTGAAAAGAATTTTTAATAATGAAGTAAAGGGAGAATAAGAGGATGCAGATCATTTTCTACGGGATGCTTTTGTTGACAAGCATGCTCTGGGCCGGCAATTTTGTTGCGGGCAAATTCCTGGTGGATCATTCGTCTCCAATGATGCTGACGGTTATGCGCTGGGTTATTGCTATTTTAGTACTTATTCCTATTGTATGGGTGAGGGAACGTAAAATACTGCCGCCGGCGAAAGCTATATTTTCTTTGTTTCTAATGGGACTTACAGGGGTTGTCCTGTTTAACTTTTTTATGTTTATGGCCCTGGAGCGAACATCGGCGGGAAATGTCGGATTGCTGTCGGCGCTAAATCCAGTATCGATTGCGCTTGCTTCGTTTTTTCTGCTGCGGGAAAAAATCAACGTGCGCCAGATTGCCGGGATGATGATTTCTTTATTTGGCGTGATCGTGGTGATTTCGCAGGGGCACCTGCAGCGCATCATCGAGTTGAAGTTTAACACAGGAGATATGTTTATGTTATTGGCGGTTCTTTGCTGGGGGCTGTATTCTGTTGCGGGGCGGAAAGCAATGAAGTTCGTATCGCCATATATGTCGACGCTCTGGTCAGGCATCTTCGGCATACTTACCATTATTCCATTTAATCTGTCCAAGATGACAATTACCCAGCCGAATTTTTCATTTTGGATGGCAACCCTATATGCAGGTATTGGAGCGACCGTGGTTGCTATGGTACTATGGAACATTGGTGTGCAGCGGGTAGGCGGCACAAAATCGGGTATATTTCTTAACTTTAACCCGATTTTTACAGCGATTCTATCGTATGTAATCCTGAGAGAATATATCAGCTTTCCTCAGATTATCGGAACGATTCTGGTCATTGGCGGAGTTTATTTGTTTACCAGCAAAAAAAGAGTGATGAAAAAAATACAACCGGGCCCGGCCGTGCCTCGTAGCTCGTAAATACGGTAAGGGAGGGTTTCCATGGTGTATGTAAAATGGTTGTACATGTATCGTGCAACGCAACTAAAACACGTAAAGAATGGCCTAAACGGAGTAAAGACAGGCTGCGTCATTTCGATACAGGAATTCAAAGAAGAACGATAACCGATCGGCTATGTAATACAAAAACCCGTGAAACCGAAGAAATTTCACGGGTTTTTCATTAAAACGTCAGCTTTTTTCTCCTTACTGCAACAGACAGCACGATGCCGACCAGTGAAAAATTAGTCAGGAGCGAGCTTCCACCGTAGGAGACAAACGGCAGTGTGATGCCCGCAACAGGCATAATCGATAAGTTCATTCCTACATTCTCCACGATCTGGAAGGCAAACATTCCGACAACTCCCGCGATTAAACTGGAGGCAAAGAAATCCGACGTGTCGGACGCGACAAGAATCATGCGGTATAGGATGAAGAAAAACAGGAAAAGAAGGATGCTTGCCCCGACAAACCCCATCTCTTCAGCCAGTGCCGAAAAGATAAAATCCGTCCATTGTTCCGGGACCCACGCTCCCGCCGTCTGGGTGCCCTTTAAGATTCCCTCCCCTGTAAGCCTTCCTGCACCGACCGCAATGTTTGCCTGTGTTACCTGGTATCCGGTTCCTTTCGGGTCCGCTTCCGGATCGATAAAGGTAATAATCCGCTGCTTCTGGTGCTCCATCATCGGCAGGGAGTCGATCGCTTTAATCGATTGGTCGGGCAGAAACGCCTTGACGGTAAAAATGCCGACAAACAACACGGCAATCCCAATGATAAAAACAGTCAGTTGTTTCTTTTCCAGAAACAAAATCATCATCGCGCCGACTATGCCGATCAGGACGAGCGCCTGGCCGAGCGCCGGCTGGGCCAGAATCAGAGCGAAGGGGACACACACAATGGCACCAATCACGGCAAGATGTTTGAATCCGAACGTCTCTTCTTTTTCCTTTGCCTTTTCCATAAAGTCAGCAATAGTTAAGATGATAAAGATTTTTGCGAACTCGGACGGCTGAAACTGAAAACCGGGCAGGATAATCCAGCTGTGCGCCCCGTTGCGCGCCGGAAACACGAAGACGACGAGAAGCAGGAGCAGCGTAAAGCCATAACCAATCCAGGCGACCTGCCTCTTCAGCGTTCGGTAATCCAGTATGGTGAAGCCGATAAGAGCCACATAAGAGAGGCACTGCCAGATAATCTCCGTTTTATACAAATCAGCAAGGTTGTTGCGGTTGATCGTTGTTGCATAAACGGTGATCGTACACATGATCGAAATACCCAGTAAGGCAAGGACGATCAAAAAATCAAAATCGCGCAGCCTGCGGTTTTGTAAAAGATTTTTTGCCAAGCATTACTCACCAACTAACTACATTATTTTGCGGAGGATATGCGGACAATCTGCATGAACTGGCGCATCGTTGTATACGGGTACACGGCGTTACGGTTTAGTTCGTACTCTGGACTGCCGGGATACACACGGCCCACTTTCGTGGTGAAGGCCATGCGAATTCCTATCTCCTTTAATATATTAATCGTATTGTCATTATACTGTCCATATGGATACGCAAAATAATGGGCATGTAATAAATTTTTTGCCGTTAGAAGGTCTTGTTTGACAGCCGGGAGCGGCTGAGCGACAAGGTAGCTTTGTTTGCCAAGTAAACGATGGAAATGGTTGCTATGGCTTTCGTGCTGGAAAACATACGCATATTTTGGCAGCTCCAGCCAGCTTATATAGTTAAGGACATTAGGATTAAGTGTTTCCGGTTTATTTTTCATTTGCCCGGTGATGATACATGAACACAGGTACGCCATGAACAGATGTATCAATTTGGCCTGTCCATGGATCTTTCCGTAATACAGCAGATGTAGCCGGAGCGGATAGGTAAGAGGCTGCCTGTACTTTCGAATGCGTTTCTTTTTGTCCAAGCTAATGTGCGACAGGACTGCTGCAGGCAGACAAAAAACCGGCCATAAGGATGCTGGATAATATGAGGGGCAATTTCTTCATGTTTTCTCTCCGTTTCGGCTTTAATAAACGATTTGATATTTATCATAGTTTCTCTTGTGTTGATAGTCCTTAGAAAACGATGAGAGTTCCATTAAAAACCAGCAGAAAACCGGATAAAAACACACGGTTATACGAATAATAAGGCCAGTGCCCTTTTTTACGTTCTTTGAATGGAAGAAAGGGCAGGAAGGAGAGATTCGTATGAAGCGATCGGTTTATGTCGCCGCAGCGGCTGCAGCAAGCCTGGCCGTCCTGGCAGTACGCCCCGGTACACTGAATGCGCTGGGTGCCGTACATGCACAAGCGGCATTTACAGCGGATCACACAGCAGTAAAGCCGGAGTACAAAACAAGGGGAGAGATTCCCGCCGAATACAAATGGAAGTTGGAAGATATCTATCCGAATAAATCTGCCTGGGAAAGGGATGCAAAAAAGGTGGAGGAACTGGCGAACGCTTTTCCGCTTCATGAGGGCAAACTTGCCTCCTCTGTCGGTGCGTTGAGCGGAGCGCTGGATGATTACAGTGAGCTTTGCCGTTTGCGCGACAAAGTCATTCTGTATACAAATCTGGGGCTTGATGTGAACACTTCAAGCACGCAGGCACAAGAATTGTATGACAGGGCAATGAAAATAAATACCCTTGTCGGAGAGAAAACGGCCTGGTTCAGTCCGGAGCTGGTCGCTGTGCCTGAAGACAAAATGAAGAACTACCTCGCGTCAAAAAGGGTAGCCCACTACAAAAAGTTTCTACAAGATATCCTTCGGGAAAAGCCTCATACGCTTTCAAAAAGCATGGAAAAATTGTTAGCCGGCTCATCGCCTCTGGCCCAGACGCCGTCAGGAGTATTTACTATGCTTTCGAAGGATGTAAACTTTCCAAAAATTAAAGACGAAAACGGAAAAGATATACAGCTTACGCGCGCCAACTTCATTTCATATATGGAAAGTAAAAATGAGAACGTGAGAAAATCGGCATTTAAAGCATACTATCAAACGCTTGGAAACTTTCAAGATACGTTTGCTCAAATACTGGCTGCCAGCGTGAAAGCAGACAATTTTTACGCGCAAGCCCATCACTATAACACGGCGCTGGAAGCAAGCTTATACCCTAACGAGATTCCAACAAACGTATACAGCGAACTGATTAAAACGGTTGATGCCAACCTGCCGCTTCTGCACCGTTATATCGCATGGAAGAAAAAAATTCTCGGGCTTAGAGATATGCACATGTATGATATGTATACACCCGTCGTGCCGTATAATGATAAATATATCCCGTATGAGCAGGCGAAAGAAATGGTTCTTGCCGGTTTAAAACCAATGGGCGAAGGGTATGAAAAGGTGTTGAAGCAGGCATTTTCCAGGGGATGGATTGACGTGTATTCGACGCGTGACAAGCAATCCGGGGCGTACCAATCCGGCGCCTATGCTACGCATCCGTACGTATTGCTCAACTACCAGGGGACATATGATGATGTGTTTACGATTGCCCACGAACTTGGCCATGCTATGCAATCGTACTATTCCAACAAGAAACAGCCGTATAGTACCGCAGGGTACCCGATTTTTACGGCAGAGATCGCCTCTACACTGAATGAACAGCTCCTGTTTAAAAGTCAATATGCCAGGGCGAAAACGAAAGAGGAAAAAATCTATCTTTTAAACCGGTATTTGGAGAACTTCCGAACCACCCTGTTCCGTCAGACTCAGTTTGCGGAATTTGAGAAGCTGATCCATGAAAAAGAACAGGCCGGTGAATCATTGAATGCGGAAGCACTCAAAAAAATCTATGCCGGTTTGAACGCGAAATATTACGGAAAAGCGGTTGTCAATGACCCGGAAATCGGGATGGAGTGGGCAAGAATCCCTCATTTTTACAACAGTTTCTATGTGTACCAGTATGCAACGAGCTTTGCCGCTTCGGCCGCGCTTGCCAAACAGATTGAGAAGAGCGGCAAGCAGGCGGTTGACCGCATTCGCAACAAATTCCTGGAAGCCGGCAGCTCCGCAGCTCCGCTCGAAATCGTAAAAGCCGCCGGAATAGACATGTCATCGCCGCAGCCGATTCAGGATGCAATGAAACAATTTGAGTTGGCATTAAATGAACTGGAAAAAGTAGCAGGGGAGAAATGCTTTCTTACTCTACTAAAGAAAACACCCTTCAAATGAAGAAAAATTTGAAGGGTGTTTTTACGCAGTGGATGTATAGGTTATTCAAAGCATGCTTCATAAATATGGAGAATATCATCTGCGCTGATTTTATGGGTACCCGGAAGATAGCCATCGACTCCGTTAATTCGCACGGTTTCTTCGGCCATCATTTTCAAATCTTCTTTTTTGATGCCCAGATCTTTAAGGGTACCGTACACACCGATTTCTTTGTACCAGTGAATCAGTGAATCAATGGTTGCCTGTGCGGCCTTCTCATTATTGTCATCCGTAATATGGAAAACGGTGCGTCCAAGGCGGGCCAGACGGTGCGGCCGGTCTTTTTTAACAATCAATTCGAAGTAAGCCGGCGTTAATATGGCAAGCCCACGGCCGTGTGAAATATCGTAGTGGGCGGAAAGAGTATGTTCGATAGCGTGAACCGGAAAACTTCCGCCGCGGCCGGCATTGGCAATCCCAATTAAAGCAAGGGTGCTGGTCCACAGCAGATGCGCACGCGCTTCATAATCTTCCGGATGAGCCAGCGCTTTTGGTGCGTAAATAATGGTGTTTCGCATAAGTCCTTCGGTTAATTCGTCCTGCACATTCGCTTGTTCATCACCAGTCATATATCCTTCATACAAATGGGTAAACATATCTGCGGCTCCATCAGCCGTATAGCCTGCAGAAACAGTATAGGTTAACTCCGGATCGAGCAGAGCGACTTTTGGAAAAAGGGCCGGTCCACCGATACCAGACTTTTCTTTCGTTTCCCAGTTTGTAATAACGGCGCCGGAATTAGCTTCCGACCCAGTTGCAGCTAAAGTTGGAATCGTAATGATTGGGAGCGCCTCCTGAATGGGAAGCAATTCTTTCCATTTTCCTGTCTTATTACCGCGGATATATTCATGAATCGGCCTGCCGGACAGGGCAACAGTGGCAATTGCTTTTGATGCGTCCATCGCCGAGCCGCCGCCGAGAGCCAGTATAAGTTCGCAATTTTCTTCCCTCGCGATACGGCCCCCTTCATCAATTGTGGCGGCGCGTGGATTCGGTTCAATCCGGTCGAAAAGCACATAAGCCACCCCTGCTTTATTAAGCGAACTGGTTACTTTATCGAGTGAGCCTGTTTTCTTGGTGGAGGAGCGGCCTGTGACAAGCAGCACTTTTTTTGCGTATTCGGCTGCTACTTCCCCGGCATTGTTGACTTCTCCTTTGCCAAAACGAATCTTTGTAGGCATGCTTAACGAAAAGTTAATCATGTACAATCCCTCCTTGTATATTAAGAGCAGCGAATGATTTGGTTAACATAAAACCGAATTGTCGTTGCTCTTTTTAGATTTTTGATCTTTGAAAACATAATAG
>NZ_KE387180.1:19653-60023 GCF_000430625.1 Aneurinibacillus terranovensis DSM 18919 | reverse complement strand
AAACTTTGGAAAGAATATTTTTGGTCAAGAAGTTTTTGCTTACTTACAAAAGGCGGTTCGCCTATTGAAGTGATAAAGAAATATATAGAATATCAACAAGGAATGAAGTAAGGGGATTTGATATGGCAAACAAAGCCTATAAGTTCCGTCTGTACCCAACAAAAAAACAAGAACAACTTCTTGCAAAAACCTTCGGTTGTGTTCGTTTTGCCTACAACAAAATGCAAATGCTTAACTCCATTTGCAAAAGGCATACAAGAGCTTCTTTTCTGGTCGTGCTGAATTTCCAAAGTTCAAAAGCCGTAAGGCAAGACAGTCGTATACAACCAATGTGGTCAACGAAAACATTATGCTGTTGGAACAGGCTCGATAGCTAAGTAAATTTCGTACCGTTAGGTACGATTACCTTAGAAGCCCCCAAGCGAAGCGTAGGTGGCGGGTAGTTCACCGTGTTCGCACATTGGTCTGCGCGAACAAATCGGGTAAAATAAAACGAAGAAAGAAATCGAAAAGGAGTGCCTGAATGAGCGAATTAACGTTTACCAGCCGACAGCAAGACGGGATGAACATTCATACCCTGTCGACAGAAAAATTCAAAACGAATACGGTTACGATACATATTGCGCTTCCACTGGCGGAAGAAACCGTAACAAAGGGGGCATTGTTGCCAAATGTCCTGCAGCGCGGTTGTGCAAAGTATCCGACACAGGGGGAGATGCAGCGCCATCTCGATGATTTGTATGGAGCGATCTTTAGCGCGGAGGTCATGAAAAAAGGTGAAAGACAGGTCATCCAATTGTACCTTGAGATCGCCAATGAAAAATTTCTGTCTGATTCCCGTCCCCTGCTGAAAGAAGGAATGGCATTTTTAGGAGAAGTGCTGCACCGGCCGCTGGTGGAAGAAGACGGCTTTACCGAACGTTACGTTGCCCTTGAGAAGGAATCGCTGGTCAAAAGAATTGAAGGATTAATCGATGACAAAATGCGTTATGCGAATCACCGGGTTACGGAAGAAATGTGTAAAGATGAACCGTACCGCCTCCTCGCTTATGGAATCAAAGAAAAGGTTCCGGAAATTTCGCCGCAGGATTTGTACGCCTTTTATCAGGATCTTTTGAAGACGGCTCCTGTGGATGTGTATGTTGTAGGTGATGTGAAGGAAGAGGATGTGCTGTCATTAATCAAGCAGCACCTTGTATGGGGGCGTACGGATACAGACGTCAGGCCTTTACCGGCTAATCAGTATCGTAAGTCTGTAGTTAAGGAAAACGTAGTGGTTGACCAAATGAATGTAGCACAGGGGAAGCTTAACATCGGCATGCGTACACAGATCGGTTATGCGGACGATGCGTATGTTCATCTGATGATGTATAACGGTGTGCTGGGCGGATTTCCACACTCCAAGTTGTTTACGAACGTTCGCGAGAAGGCAAGCCTTGCCTATTACGCAGTGTCGCAATTAGAGAGTCATAAAGGGCTTTGCATGATTATGTCCGGAATTGAGACTGCTAATTATGATAAAGCGGTCGCGATTATCAAGGAACAGCTTGAAATGATGAAAAAAGGTGAAATTACGGACACGGAGTTAACACAGACGAAAGCAACCCTTTCCAATCAATTGCGCGAAACGCAGGACAGCGCTGGCGCCATTATTGCGATGGACTACAACGGCAGGCTTAACGGCAGCGTTCGCCGGCTTGAGGATACGCTCAATCAAATCGGGAAAACCACCAAAGAAGACATTGCAAATGTAGCCAGCCAGGTTGAGATTGACACCATTTATTTCCTGCGTGGAAAGGAGGATGGGAAATGAAAAAACATTATGACAGGTTGAATGAAACTCTTTATTATGAACAGCTTCCAAATGGGCTTGAGGTTTACATTTTACCAAAGGAAGGGTTCAGCAAAACGTACGCATCATTCACCACGAAATATGGATCCATTGATAACGAATTCGTCGCGCCTGGAAAAGGGCGGACTAAAGTTCCTGACGGGATCGCCCATTTCCTCGAACATAAAATGTTTGAGGAGAAAGAAGGGGACGTTTTTGCGGAGTTCTCTGCAAACGGCGCATCGGCTAACGCTTTTACAAGCTTTGACCGGACCGCCTATTTGTTTTCAAGTACAGAGAATGTCACCCGCAATGTAGAAACGCTGCTTAATTTTGTGCAAAATCCTTATTTTACCGATGAAAACGTTGAAAAAGAAAAGGGGATTATCGGCCAGGAGATTCGGATGTACGATGATAATCCGGATTGGCGCGTTTATTTCGGTCAAATATCGAATTACTACCATAACAATCCGGTAAAAATTGACATTGCCGGTACCGTAGAATCGATCAGCCACATTACAAAAGAGCTTTTGTACCAATGTTATGAAACGTTTTACCACCCGAGCAACATGCTCCTGTTCATTGTAGGGGCGGTAAATCCCGAAGAGATAATGCAGGTAGTTCGGGATAATCAGGCAAAGAAACCGTATGAGAAACAGGCTCCGATTGAGCGGTTTTATCCGGATGAACCTGTTCCGGTTGCAAACAAACGCCTTGTTGTGAAGCTCCCGGTCGGCATTCCGAAGGTTATGTTCGGCTTCAAAGAAAAAAAGGTTGGCTTAACAGGCGATGAACTGCTGAAACGTGAAGTGGCCACCGAAATTGTGCTGGATGTTCTGTTCAGCCCAAGCTCCCCGCTTTACCAGAAGCTGTATGATGCCGGATTAATTAACGATGGGTTCGGAGCGGACTACAGCGGCGAAGTCCATTATGGCTTTTCCCTGATTGGAGGGGACACGAAAGACCCGGATTCACTTGTGAATATCGTCGAGACGGAATTGAAATCTATGCTAGAGCGAGGAATTGACAGTGAATCCTTTACGCTTTCCAAAAAGAAAAAAATCGGTGAGTTTTTACGTGCATTGAATTCCGTTGAGTTCATTGCAAATTCATTTACAAAATACAGGTTTGCGGAAACGGATTTGTTCCGGATTGTCGACATATTGGAAAATGTAACGCTGGATGATGTCAATCAACGGATGCGCGATCATATCGATTTTGACCAGTTTGCCGTCTCCATTATTACTTCTGATGAACATTGATTGGAAATTATACGGGAGAAGGCGGAACGATGAACAAACGTAGCAAGTGGGTATGCGTCACAGGAGCCAGCAAAGGGATTGGAGCCGCGGTTGCGCAGCGGCTCGCGCGGGAAGGGTACGATTTGCTGCTCCATTACCATTCATCAGATGACGCGGCAGAAAGCGTGGCGGCATCCTGCGCGGAAGCGGGCAGTTCTGTTCACCTTATCAGGGCAGATTTATCGTCGCCGAACGGGGCCGCACAACTGTTTGCCAGGCTTCCGCACCCTCCGGATGCTGTGGTACTGAATGCCGGGGTAAGCCACTATGGTTTGGTACAAGACGTATCCCCGCCTGATTTTGACAGGCTTATAAACGTAAATGTGCGTGCTCCGTTTTTTTGTGCGCAGCTTGCCCTGCCTTATATGATCCAGCAGCAATGGGGGCGTATCGTCACCGTGTCGTCGATCTGGGGGCTTACAGGCGCCAGCTGTGAGGTCCTGTATTCCATGACAAAGGGTGCCGTTGTTTCTTTTACAAAAGCGCTCGCCAAGGAAGTGGCACCGAGTGGAATTACAGTGAACGGGATCGCTCCCGGATTAATAGAGACGGATATGATAAAAGGTCAGTTTGCCGCCGGTGAGATGAAACAGATTGTTGAAGAAATTCCCGCGGGCCGCATCGGTCAACCCGAAGAAATCGCAGCGCTTGCCGCTTTTCTCATCGGAGAGGAAGCCGGCTATATCAATGGGCAGGTCATCAGCCCAAACGGTGCCTGGTACTGTTAACGCTATATCGAATAAAAGACCCCTTGTCCGGACTTTTTTCGTCCGTAAGGGGTCTTTTTTCACCAAGTACTTACGCTTCAACAAGCGAATTTGTTTCTACAGCCGGTGTACCGAGAAAATGCTGGATGGCCTCTTCCATTTCCTCGAAATTAATAAACGTATTCCGGCAGGGTCCTTCTGGACGCTTATTGGTGATGGCCATTACGGGAATATTCCCGCCGACATCCTGAAGACCGGAAAATAAATCCCGTTCACAGGCTACCGCGATAATTGCTTTTGGTTTTTCCTTCACTAACAGCTCTCGTGCCGCGTTTCCTCCGCCCGCTGTATGAAAGGTAACACCATACTTTTCGGTAAGAGCGGTAAGCTCTTTGCGGGTAAACATAGACAAACAACGGGGGACTACGATGAGTAGGTCATCAGGATGAACTTTGTCATAAATCGCTTTTGTCAGAATGTTTCCGGCTCGCATGACGGAGTTGGTCATTCGGTCTCTGGATAAGCCGAACATTTTTCCAATGCGAATCGTTAACGGAATAATCGGGAGGTTTGCCAGTTCTTTTTTCTTTAGAAAGAAAGCAAACGGCTTCTGCGTCAGCACGGTAAGCACAACGAGAAGCAGCGTGATATCCGTTAGCAGGAGGGCTGTATAAACGATTAAAGATACGGCGAGGTCGACGTCGGGATGAATGAGCGCGAGTCGAGGCTTCATCATATAAAGGATAAACAAACCGGCAATGTTAACCATCGATAATCCAATAGAAGCAAACCCGATAAAATACCAGGGGCTGGTATCGAGGTCCCCATTATTTTCTTCAAGATTTCCTTCCCATGATTCCCATTCGCTCCCTAATCTGCGCGGAGCTTGTAAAAGCTCTTTTGTTTCTGCTTCGTTGTTCATACAACGGCTCCTTTCCTTGGAAACAACAAAATTTGGTTTCTGTATACGAGTATCTTGTGATGCTTTACCGAACTCTATACGTTACCAATGTGCATAATATGGCAGGATTTGAGTCATATTACGAGAAGAGGGCTGATAACAAGCTCTGCATGCAAAATAAGGAGGGAAATGAAATGTCAGTACTTGAAAACTTTGGTGATTGGAGAGAGTTTCTATCTTCTCGCGTCAGCCAGGGAATTGCTTCCGGGATGAACGAAGAATCTATGCAGAATGTGGCGTATGAAATAGGCGATTACCTCGCAGACAAAGTTGATCCAAAAAATGAACAGGAACGACTTCTAAAGGATTTATGGGAATCCGGCAATGAACAGGAACGGCGTACAATGGCCGGCCTTATGATGAAATATGTACAGAACAAACGCTAATCGGTACACACGTTCAAAAAAGCTCCCTTATGTGAGGGAGCTTTTTTGAACGTATAGGAAAGTATAACTTTCCTATACGCATAAGTTCAACTAAGTCTATCGCCTGTGCCTTTGGCTTGGCGCTAGCCAAGCCAAGTTTTCTTTAAACGTATAGAGAAACATCACGTTAAATTTTGTCTAATTATAATGGAAGGATTTTATTATTTAGTGTAGAATAGTGTCGTTATGGGAGAAGATTTGTGGAATGAAAGGGCGTTAAACTCAGAATGGAGACTGAAAAACAAAGTTGGTATCTCGAGTATGAAATACATAAGAACCGACCGGGTCTGTTGGGGGATGTTGCTTCCATCCTCGGTATGTTATCTATAAACATCGTAACGATAAATGGCGTCGAATCGATTCACGGCACCATTAACAGGCGCCGTGGCCTCTTAGTTCAAACAGATGATGCAAAAAAAATTGAATTATTGGGTAGTTTATTGGAGAAAGTAGAAAATATAAGTGTGCGTAAATTACGCCAGCCAACGATTCTCGACCTGTTGGCGGTGAGACACGGCCGCTACATTGAACGCGATGCGGAAGATAAACGTACCTTTCGCTTTATTCGGGAAGAGATAGGGGTACTGGTTGATTTTATGGCCGAGATTTTTAAACGCGAAGGCAACCAACTGATAGGGATTCGCGGGATGCCCCGCGTAGGAAAAACGGAATCGACTGTCGCCGCGTGTGTATCCGCTAACCGGCGCTGGACGTTTATTTCTTCCACCCTGATCCGTCAGACCGTGCGAAATCAATTGACCAGCGATGAACTGGGCGAGGGGCATGTCTATTTAATCGATGGAATTGTATCGACCATGCGAAGTACCGAAAAGCATGCGATGTTAATGCGTGAAGTTTTGCGCATGCCGTATACGAAAGTCATCGAGCATCCGGATGTTTTCGTACGGGAGACAGAGTATGAAATCACTGACTTCGATTATATTATTGAACTTCGAAATGACCCGGACCAAGTGATTACATATGAAAACATAGAAACTGGATTTTCCGGCTTTGATATGCCGTAAGAGAGACCGGATGGTTATGGGAGGTGCTTGTTTTGTCTGAGCTAGGAGAAGTATTGCGAAGAGCCAGACAGGAAAAAGGAATGACGCTTTACGATATTCAGGAGAAAACCAAGATTCAAACACGCTATCTTGAAGCAATCGAAAGCGGAAACTTTGATGTCTTACCGGGACATTTCTATGCTCGTGCGTTTTTAAAAAGCTACGCCGAAACGGTGGGACTTGATGCGGAAACACTGATTGCGGAACATGCTGCCGAACTGCCCGCACCGCCTGTACAGGTGGAGCAACCCACACCGTTACGGCAGAGCCGCCAACCCCGCAAGGAAGGTTCGGGAAGCAAGTGGGTTTCGCGCACAATGCTGTACCTGTTTGCGATTTTAATTCTTGCGGTGATTTATTTTGCCATTACCAGTTTGTCATCGAAGCAAAAAGAACCGGCTCAACCCGGAGCAAATCCGCCAAGCGTAACGACCCAGCCGTCGGATATCGTGATTCCGCCTCCGCCCAAGCCTGCTCCCGCTAAGCCGGCGGCACCGGCACCTGCTGCGCCCGCACCTGCTGCCGCTACGCTTACGCCTGGTACGGTGCAGGGGTCTACCGCAAACTTTGACTTAACGGGTTTAGCCCCGACAGATAAAATTTCTGTCTCGGTAAAAGCGACCTCGGGCAATCACTGGATGTCGATTTCCGATGCGAATGGGCAAATCGAACAGCTAACCCTGACAGAAGGCCAGTCGAAAACGTGGGATGTGACAGGAAATATGGTATACCTGCGGATTTATCATGCTCAGAATACACAGGTAACGGTAAACGGTCAGACGGTAACGATACCGGACTCAAAATACAAAACCCAAAAAATTAGAATTACAAGGAAATAACCCCAGTTAAAAGTGGGGTTTTTCTTTTGACACGTATTTTTTCGTGTATTATACTGTAGTTGGAAAATTGGGCACTGCTCTGTGGACGGAGGACTAGCAAAGTGAATAAAACAGCAACAGGGGAAAAAGTAGCGATCGTAACGCTTGGCTGTGAAAAAAATCTGGTGGATTCCGATATTATGTCACAGTTAATCGATGAGCGAGGCTACACGCTCGTAGAAAATCCCGAGGAAGCCAATGTTATTATCGTGAATACGTGCGGATTTATCGATGCCGCCAAAGAAGAATCGATCAACACGATTCTTGATATGGCGGACCTTAAAAACACAGGTGAACTAAAGTCACTGATTGTAGCAGGCTGTTTGACGCAGCGGTATAAGGAAGCGCTGCTGGATGAAATGCCGGAAATTGACGGCATCGTCGGAACCGGGGACTTTGATAAAATTAACCAAATTATTGAGGAGTCTCTGGAAGGGAAACGGCCGATTTTTGTCGGTAATCCCGTGTTTTCCTACGAGAATGCGGCCCGCCGCAAAGTGCAGAAAGGAACCTATTCCGCCTTTGTCAAAATTGCGGAAGGCTGCGATAATACGTGCACGTTCTGTATTATCCCCCAATTGCGAGGAGGTTTCCGCAGCCGTTCGATTGAATCTATCGTCAGGGAAACCAAAGAGCTGGCTGCGCAGGGTGTAAAAGAAGTTAATCTGATTGCCCAGGATTCAACGAACTATGGATTTGATATTTACGGTGAGCGTGTCCTTCATAAGCTTTTGCGGGAAGTGTCGGAAGTGGAAGGCGTAGAATGGATTCGCCTTCACTATGCGTATCCGGGTTATTTTACAGACGAACTCATTGAAGAATTTGCGACAAACCCGAAAGTTTGCAAATATATTGATATGCCTTTACAGCATAGTGAAGATGCGGTGTTGAAGCGGATGCGCAGACCGGGACGCCAGCGTGACATCCGTGAGCTTGTCGCCAAAATTCGCTCTCATGTGCCGGATGTTGCCCTGCGCACCTCCATTATTGTTGGGTTCCCGGGGGAAACCGAAGACGATTTCAATGCCCTTCAGTCGTTTATTCGTGAGATCGGTTTTGACCGTCTCGGGGTGTTCACCTATTCTCAGGAAGAAGGGACAGCAGCGGCCCGCCTGCCTGACCAGATTCCGGCAGACATCATTGAACGCAGGGCTAACACGCTGATGGAAGTTCAGCGCGAAGTTGCCAAAGAACGAAATGGAAGATTTGTGGGTAAAGTAGTACAGGTGCTTATCGAAGGATACGATGGACACAGTAATGTCCATATAGGCCGTACGCAATTTGATGCAGCCGAAATCGACGGCGAAGTATACGTTACGGGGTATACAGGGGATTTAGGTAACATTGTGAATGTCCGCGTTACCCATTCGTATGACTTTGACCTTGCCGGGGAGGTTATTTAGTTGAATCTGGCCAATCGTATCACTCTGGTACGGATTTTTCTCGTGCCGGTTGTGATGATTTTTTTGCTCGTGCGGTTCGATTATCTGGGTTCGATTAACGTCGGAGGAGGCGTACACATCACGTACAGTGAGTTTATTGCTGCGCTTATTTTTATTATTGCAGCGGTAACGGACGGGCTTGATGGTTATATTGCCCGTTCGCGCAAGATGGTAACCAATCTGGGCAAATTTTTAGATCCGCTGGCCGATAAACTGTTAATATCTGCGGTGCTCATCTCGCTTGTCGAGATGCAGCGCCTTGATGCCTGGGTAGCTGTTGTCATTATTAGCCGTGAGTTTGCCGTCACCGGCCTGCGCCTTGTCGCGGCTGCGGAAGGGGTTGTCATAGCGGCCAGTAAAATGGGGAAGTGGAAAACGGTATTTCAAATTGTTGCCGTTGCTTCCTTGATTTTACAGAATTTTCCCTTTGAAAGTCTGGGAATTCCATTTGCGAGTATTATGGTATGGATCGCAGTGATTATGACGATTGTTTCAGGTGTAGAATATTTTATCAAAAATAAAAAGGTAATACCCATAGCGTAATCAATAGCAGAGAAATCTGCTATTGATTTTTCTGGCTTATCCGAAAGTGTAACTTTCCGATAAGCACGTGCGACTAAGGCTATCGTCTGCGCCTTTGGCTTGGCGCTAGCCAAGTTTTCTTTTCGCGTATGAGAAAGTAAGCCTTTCTCACACGCATAAGGGCAACTAAGGCTATCGCCTACGCCTTTGGCTTGGCGCTAGCCAAGTTTTCTTTACAGGAGGCGGCATTATATGAAGGCGGAAATTATCGCGGTAGGAACTGAATTATTGCTTGGTCAGATCGTGAATACGAACGCACAGTTTCTTTCCCGGAAACTGGCGGAAATTGGCATAGATATGTACTACCATACGGTGGTTGGGGACAACGCGGAGCGCTTGCGTGCTGTGACAGAACAAGCGCTAACCCGCTCTGATCTTATTATTTTTACAGGCGGCCTTGGCCCGACAAAGGACGATCTTACAAAAGAAACGGTGGCCCGCGTCCTCGGCCGCCCGCTTGTGCAGGATCAAAAGGCGATGGAGCGGATTGAAGCCTATTTTGTGCAGCGTAAACAGATCATGACGGAGAACAATCGCAAACAGGCCCTCGTCGTGGAAGGGAGCCGTGTTTTGCCGAATAATCATGGGATGGCTCCCGGTATGGCGATTCCATATGGTGAGCGGCAGATTATGATGTTTCCTGGCCCGCCGCGTGAACTTTATCCTATGTTCGATACATACGGCTTCCCTTATCTGTTGTCATTGTTAAGTGAGAAGCAAATTGTTCACTCGAAAGTGCTTCGATTTTTCGGCATTGGAGAGTCGGCGCTGGAAGAAAAACTTATGGATTTAATTGACCGGCAAACGAATCCTACGATTGCTCCACTGGCATCGGAGGCGGAAGTGACGATCCGGCTGACCGCAAAAAGCGCAACGGCACAGGAAGCGGAATCTCTCATTTCCGCAGTAGAGCGTGAAATCGAGCAGCGTGTGGGAGAATTTATATACGGGTATAATGGTGATTCGCTTGCTTCCGTGCTTGTTGGTAAAATGAGAGAGTATGGGAAAACAGCTGCGTTTGCGGAAAGCATTACGGGTGGACTTGTCAGCCATATGATAACGTCAGTGCCGGGCAGCTCGCATAGTTTAAATGGCAGTATTATATGCTACACGAATTCCGTTAAACAGCACCAGCTTGGCGTTCCGCATGAGGTGCTGCAGACGGTCGGCGCAGTAAGCGGGGAAGCGGCGCGTATTATGGCCGAAGAAGTGCGCGTCCGCTTGGGCAGCAGTTTTGGTGTGTCGATTACGGGAGAAGCGGGCCCGGACCCTTCCGAAACTAAGCCAGTGGGTCTTGTGTACATAGGAATAAGCGATGGGAAGAACACGGAGGTAAAGGAACTTCACCTCTCCGGCACCCGCTCCGGCATTCAGCTGCGGGCGGCTAAATATGCGATTTTTACCTTATTGGAACGATTAAAAAAAGGTGGTTTTTAAATGGTGAATTTTTCAGATTTTGCTTTGCATAAAACAATCCAACAGGCAATTCATGATATGGGCTTTGAAGAGCCGTCACCGATACAGGAACAGTGTATTCCGAAAATCCTCGAAGGAGTGGATTTAATCGGACAGGCGCAGACCGGGACAGGGAAAACAGCTGCGTTCGGACTTCCGCTCATAGAAAAGATGACGAATCAAAATGCGGTACAGGCTATCGTTCTGACACCAACGCGGGAACTGGCTATTCAGGTTTCGGGGGAGCTGCGGAAAATCGCGAAATATAAACGGGTCCGCACGCTGCCGATTTACGGTGGACAATCCATTGGGCATCAAATTCGCGCGTTAAAACAGGGCGTACAGGTTGTTATCGGTACGCCGGGCAGGGTGCTTGACCATCTGCGCCGGAAAACGTTGCGGTTGGATCAGGTGAAAATGCTCGTTCTGGATGAAGCGGATGAAATGCTGGATATGGGCTTCCAAGAAGATATTGAGTCCATCATTCAGGAAACGTCGTCAGACCGCCAGACTCTGCTGTTCTCGGCAACGATGCCGCAGGAGATTCTGCGCCTGGCCCGCAAGTATATGAATGATCCGCAAACCGTGGCAATCAGCCGCAAGGAAGTGACGGCGCCTACCATCGAACAGGTATACTATAAAGTGTTTGAACGCAGTAAGCTTGAATCGCTGTGCCGCATTATTGACAGTGAGGACCTCGAACTCGGCATTGTATTCTGCCGTACAAAACGCGGGGTGGATGAATTGACGGAAGCGCTGCAGGAGCGCGGCTACATGGCAAGCGGGCTGCACGGCGATCTAAGCCAAGCTCAGCGGGACAAAGTGATGAAGTCTTTCCGGGATTCCACGATTGAACTGCTGGTAGCGACCGATGTCGCCGCCCGCGGAATTGACGTGGGAAATGTTTCCCACGTTATCAACTATGATATTCCGCAGGACCCGGAAAGCTATGTGCATCGAATCGGCCGAACCGGCCGCGCCGGCCGTAAAGGAATTGCCCTGACGCTCGTCACACCGCGGGAAATGAAGCAGCTGCGCACGATTGAGAAAGTTTCTAAATCGACGCTGGAATCCCGCAATGTTCCTTCACTTGAAGAAGTAATGGAGCGGCAGCAGACGCTGTGGAAACAGCAAATTGTGAATCTGCTCGCAGGCGACGATGACCTCACTCCGTTTATGCAGGTGGTTGACCAGTTGAAAGACAATTATCCGGTTGAAAAAATTGCGGCGGCTACACTTTCCCTTGCTTTTGCAAGCTCGATTACTTTTGAAGAAGGCGACGCGTACGATTTCGGGGATACGGGAGCATCTAAAGGAATGGTACGGTTCTTTTTGAACATTGGACGCAATCTCGAACTTCGTCCGCCGGACCTCGTAAAAGAAATAACCGAACTCGTTGGCATTTCCAGTAAAGCGATCGGCAAAATCGATATTTTTGAGAACTTTACGTTCATCGAAGTTTCTCAGGATGTCGCACCTTTTGTCTATGAGGCGATGCGCCATACCCGTATGAAGGGTAAACGAATCAACCTGGAGCCAGCCAAACCGCGCGTAAAGCGAAACCAATAGAACGTAAAGCGAAACCAATAGAACATGGCTACTAAAGCAAAGAGACCGGGGCGGTGCTTTCAGGTAAGCACCACTTCGGTCTCTTTAGTATAGACTCATCATTTCTTCAAATCGATTTATATACTGCAGGCAGCAAAGGCGGAGTGTGTTACCGTTTGAATCGATTCGTATGTGATGTCAAGCAGACGTTTTAACTCGGCCTCGCTCATCGAAAGGATAGGCATGAGCACAATCACCGGGCCGAGCGGGCGAATGATCGCCCCGAGCTTTCTGGCCTGCAGAATCACGCTATGTTCAACGGCGAGGTGTAATGGAAACATTTCTTTCGTTGTTTTGTCTTTGACAAGTTCAATGCCGACCATCATCCCGCACTGCCGCACATCTCCTACATGGGGAAGCTCCCGGAAAGCTTGCAGGCGGCTCTCAAGCATTGCAATTTTGTCCCCCAGTGATTCGATAAGTCTATTTTTCTCAATGAGTTCTATGTTTTTAAGAGCGGCCGCACAGGCGAGCTGATTGCCGGTGTACGTATGGCCGTGAAAAAATGTTTTTAGTTCGGCAGAATCTCCGAGGAATGCCTGATAAACCTCATCATTGGTTAGGGTGGCGGCAAGTGGCAAATATCCTCCCGTTAATCCTTTGGCAACGCAAAGAAAGTCCGGAACGACATTCTCCTGCTCGCAGGCAAACAGTGTCCCGGTTCGTCCGAAACCGACAGCCACTTCATCCGCGATCATGAGAACATTGTATTTTGTGCACAGGTTGCGGACACCCGCCAGAAAGCCTTTCGGGGCGGTAATCATCCCGGCGGCCCCCTGAACAAGCGGTTCAATAATGAGTCCGGCTACCTCTTCATGGTGCGCCTGCAGCAGGGACTCCAGGGCGGAAAGGCAATCATTTTTACATGTTTCCTCATCTCCATCGTCCCGCATCCGGTACGTATAAGGTGTCGGCGTTTGTATTCGTTCAAACAAAAGCGGCCGGAAAATGCGGTGAAACGTCTCCATCCCTCCCACGCTCACGGAACCGATCGTGTCGCCATGATAAGCCTCACTGAGTGAAATAAATGTATTCTTTCGCGCGTATCTTTTGACATCCTTTAGCTTCCAGTATTGATATGCCATTTTAAGCGCGATTTCCACGGACGTAGAACCTGAGTCAGAATAAAAAACCCTGGTAAGCCCTGCCGGAGTGATCTCTACCAGCTTTTTAGCAAGGAGAATAGAGGGAACGTTCGCCGCACCTAGCAAAGTAGAATGAGCAATTTTCTGCGCCTGCTCGACCAGGGCGGCGGTTAAATCCGGATGATTATGGCCGTGCACGTTGATCCAGAGGGATGAATATCCATCCAGGTAAGCGTTACCTTCGATATCATACAAGTAACTGCCCTTGCCGCGCTCAATAATCAACGGTTTTTCCTGATTGTATTCCTTCATTTGAGTGAACGGATGCCATACGTATTCTTTATCCCACGCCTCCAGTTCAGCCGGTGTATAATTCATTTCAAAACCGCTCCTTTACTTTTGTGGTATCTGCCAGACGCTGCAGCAATAAATCGAGGTCAATCCTGGATTTTCCGCTGGCAAGCGAGAGTTTCATGCTGTCGCTGATTGGCTCCCGAAAAATAGGAAGGGTACCTAATAGGGGAAGTCCGGTCAGGTGCGTAATCATATGTACGTTATCCTCCTCCATTGCATTCGGAACGTCCGGCATGCTGTTAACAACGAGGCCAAGCAGCGGAATACCCAATTGTTTTGCATAAGCGACACTGAGGAGTGTATGGTTGATTGTGCCAAGGCCCGGATGGGTGACAAGCACGAGAGGAAGTTCCAGTTCCTTTATTAAATCGGCTATCATATATTTTTTGTCCCCGTCGGCCAGGGGAACGGCAATTCCGCCAGCGCCCTCTACGATGACAAAATCGTTGTTCTTCTGCAGGTGTTCCAACTGTTGTTTGATTACGCAAGGATCAATTTTACTGTTCGCGGAGCGGGCGGCTAGATGGGGAGAGACAGCCGGCTCAAACCGGTAGCTGCACATATCCTCATCAGTGTGCTGCAGCAAGGAAACGGAGCGATAAAATTCAACATCTTCTGCGATAAGCTTGCCTTGTTGCCGGATACAGCCGCTTTGCACAGGTTTGTAAGGAACGGATTTTATCCCCTGTGACTGAAGCAGGGCATTGAGATAGGCGGTCACACTCGTTTTTCCAACACCGGTGCCGGTGCCAGTAATAAACAACGCTGCGTTCATACCGCATTCGTTCTCCTTTCCCCGTAAAATGCGCGAAGCTGCCGGTAGACACGTATCGCAATCACAGAGGCGAACAGACAGAGTATGATATCACCCGGAACCGCAACGAGAAACCCATAGAAGAACGTGTCACGCAGCGAAAAGGGCGTTCTCTGGATTACATTCATCGCAAAATACAGATACGCCATGCCGGCAATATAGACGATTGCAAGTCCGGTGAAATGGGCTGTAAGAAAGTCTGCCAGACTGGGATTTGCCTTTCGTTCAATGATTCTGCCAATCACATAACTGGCGAACAAAAAGCCAAGCAGGTAACCAAATGTGGGTTTAAAAATATAGCTGATCCCTCCCCCCTCACTGAACACAGGCGCGCCAACGAGACCGACAGCCAGGTAAATCAACTGGCTTGCGGCTCCTAAACGGCTGCCGAGCAGAGAACCCGCGAAATAGACGAACATCATCTGGAGAGTGAACGGGACGACCGGAACCGGAATCTTAATATAGGCTCCGATAGCCGTCAAACCGGCAAACATCGAAATCAGTATCATGTCAGACGTGGTGAATTTTGCTTTTTTCACTTGGATAACCTCCTCTTTTTATAGTGGAATATCATGGATTACTCACAGAGTAAAGAATAAACCGCCTATATGTCAACCTAAAAATAAATTAAGTTAACAATATGTGGCTGTAAACATTATACATTACCCAAAAAACAATAGAGAAGCAGATTTCGTATAAAGAAATTAAAAATATGTAAAAAAATGTAATTTTTAAGCGAAAGCGAATAAATGTTCGCAGAAAACTGTTGGCAAATAGGTTGAAAACAGGTAAAATAAAGCCATAGGAAGCAAAAACATAATGGAATTTTTGATATAGAGAAGGGAGCGATGGCTTTGTCCGATCGCAAAGCTGCTTTAGACAATGCATTACGCCAGATAGAAAAACAATTTGGGAAAGGTTCGATTATGAAGCTGGGTGAAGTGGCTGCTACCCATCAGGTATCGGTTGTATCCAGCGGATCCATTGCCCTCGATATTTCGCTGGGGATCGGCGGATATCCACGAGGCCGGATTATTGAAATTTATGGCCCTGAATCATCTGGTAAAACAACGGTTGCCCTTCATGCGATTGCAGAGGTACAAAAAATTGGCGGTACCGCCGCATTTATTGATGCGGAACACGCCCTTGATCCCGTATATGCCCGCAAGCTTGGCGTGAATATTGATGAGCTCTTGCTGTCTCAGCCTGATACAGGAGAACAGGCGCTCGAAATTGCTGAAGCACTTGTCCGTTCCGGCGCCGTTGATATCATTGTGGTTGACTCCGTGGCCGCTCTCGTACCGAAAGCAGAAATCGAAGGGGAAATGGGTGACTCCCACGTTGGTTTGCAGGCTCGCTTGATGTCGCAGGCTTTGCGAAAGCTTGCCGGTGCTATTAACAAATCAAAAACCATCGCGATCTTTATCAACCAGTTGCGTGAAAAAGTAGGGGTAATGTTCGGAAATCCCGAGACTACACCAGGTGGACGAGCCCTTAAATTTTATTCGAGCGTACGGCTTGACGTGCGGCGCATCGAAACCCTTAAGCAGGGCAATGATATGGTTGGAAATCGTACGAAAATTAAAGTGGTTAAAAACAAAGTCGCACCTCCTTTTAAGCAATGTGAAGTCGATATTATGTACGGGGAAGGCATTTCACGCGAAGGAAGCTTGCTTGACATCGGCACCGACCTTGATATTGTGAACAAGAGCGGCGCGTGGTATTCCTTTAATGAGGAACGGTTAGGCCAGGGTCGTGAAAATTCAAAGCAGTTCCTGAAGGATAACCCTGATATCGCCCATACAATCGAGCAAAAAATTCGTGAACATTACGAACTCGATCAGGCAGCTGCAAACGCTCCGGCATCGGAAGACGAGAAAGACGAAGTGTTCGCACTGGATTTTGAATAACAGTTTATCAAGGAGCATCGCTTAGGTGCTCCTTTGCTCGTGTCATGCAGTTGTTTCCTGGTTTCTCCCAGACGGAAGTGATGTGGAACGTAAACCTAAGTGGTGGGGTGGCAATGGAATGGCCGTTTTTTGTTTTTTTTTTTCAGTTTTCCAGATAACTGTAAGCAAAAATTGCCCGTGGTACGAACAGAGGGAAACCTGCCCGAAACATCTGGGTAGTTCGAAGAGGGAGACAATCGGGCAGGAAAGACGTCCCCATTTTTGGCATAACACGGACAGTACCTGCTTCCCCGCAAGGGAAAACTCTGCAAAAATAAACGGATTTGATGCATCTCGCATTCAGGGGTGAAAATATGGAAGACAGGACAGCCCAACCATCGGTGATTACCCGGCTGGAGCGGCAAAAGAAAAACAAAAACAGGGTTAATGTGTATATTGATGAGGTTTATGCGTTTTCTTTGCATGAGGACGTGCTTGTTAAGTACCGCCTGTTAAAGGGAAGGCAAATTGACCCGGATGAAATGGAAGAGATTCTGAAGATGGAGGAGCGGAACCGTGCTGAACAATATGCGTTGCGCTACATCGGGCATCGGCCGCGGACGGTTGAGGAAGTAAAGCAGCATCTTCTGCAGAAGGGGTTTCCGGCAGAAGCGATTACGGAGGTGATTCACGGCTGCATCGAGCACAACTACCTCGATGATGAACGGTTTGCCTCTCAGTGGGTGGAAGAGCGGCTCCGGCTTAAGCCGCGCGGACGTCATATGCTCCGTCATGAATTAAGAAGCAAAGGGATTGACGCTGCTGTCATTGAGCACGCGATAAGCGGAGTCCATGCGGATACCGAATATGGGGCCGCGCTGTCGGCTGCCCGTAAAAAATACAGCCGTGTCAGTTTTTCTGCTTACGCCGATCTTCGCAACAAAATCGGCCCTTTTCTGCAGCGTAAAGGATTTTCCCTTGACGTCATTAACCGGGTAATAGAAAAACTAAATGATGAACCAAACCATGAACTAAACGAAGAGCCGGATACACATGAGAATCCCCATTCTTGACATTCTTTAATCATAATGGCAAAATGAAGATGTATATTATTTATTTACGCGGTACTCACATTTTTCGCTATCCCGTAAAGTCAATATACAATGTTTTACATGATTTCAAGAGATTTTCAATCTCTCGTTTTTTATGTTGAAATGTAATAGCAAATGAAAACGAAACGATGAAACAAGCCTCAGATGCAAGGAGGTGACAGAAAATGACACTAGGTATTGTACCTGCTATTCTCTTTATACTTGCATCTCTGGCGGTCGGAGTGGGGATCGGTTACTTTGTTCGTAAATCTCTTGCGGAAGCGAAGATTTCGAGCGCAGAAGAAGCGGCGAAGCAGATTGTCGGTAAGGCGGAAAAGGAAGCGGAAGCACTCAAGAAGGAGAAAATCCTCGAAGCCAAGGACGAGGTGCATAAGCTTCGAACGGATGCAGAGAAAGAAATTCGCGAACGGCGCAATGAAATTCAGCGTCTGGAGAAGCGTCTTCTGCAAAAGGAAGAGTCTATCGATCGAAAAGTGGAATTGTACGAGCGTAAGGAAGTGGAACTTGATAAGCGCGAACAATTGATTGCTGACATGCACAGAAAAGCGGAGGAACTTCTGAAAACTCACACAGTAGAATTGGAGCGTATTTCCAACCTGACAAGGGATGAAGCACGTGAAATTATCTTACAACAGGTGGAAAGTGAAGTTCGTCATGAAGCCGCTATACTGGCAAAAGAGATTGAGTCGCAAGTGAAAGAAGAAGCGGACAAGAAAGCACGTGAAATCGTCGCCACAGCCATTCAACGCTGTGCAGCCGATCATGTTGCGGAAACGACCGTGTCTGTTGTATCCCTTCCAAACGATGAGATGAAAGGCCGTATCATTGGCAGGGAAGGCAGAAACATTCGCGCACTTGAGACTTTAACAGGCATCGACTTAATCATTGATGACACTCCGGAAGCTGTTATTCTATCCGGTTTTGATCCCGTCCGTCGTGAGATTGCACGGACCGCGTTGGAGAAACTTGTAGCAGATGGTCGGATTCATCCGGCCCGCATTGAAGAGATGGTAGAGAAAGCCCGCCGGGAAGTGGATGATCGCATTCGCGAATACGGTGAGCAGGCAACTTTTGAAACGGGAATTCATGGGTTGCATCCTGACCTGATAAAGATTCTTGGAAGATTGAAATACCGTACAAGCTATGGGCAGAACGTGTTGAAACATTCCATTGAAGTTTCGCATTTATGTGGATTGATGGCGGCCGAACTCGGTGAAGATCAGATGTTGGCTAAACGAGCGGGGCTTTTGCACGATATCGGAAAAGCAATTGACCATGAAGTTGAAGGTTCTCATGTAGAAATTGGGGTAGAATTAGCGAAAAAATACAAAGAACATCCCGTGGTTATTAATGGGATTGCGTCACACCATGGTGACTGCGAACCAACCTCTGTGATTGCGATGCTCGTTGCTGCTGCAGACGCTTTATCTGCCGCACGGCCTGGAGCTCGTCGTGAAACGTTGGAGACGTATATCCGCCGCTTGGAAAAGCTGGAAGAAATCTCTGAATCCTTTGAGGGTGTAGAGAAATCGTATGCGATTCAGGCAGGTCGTGAAGTGCGGATTATGGTGAAACCGGAGCAGGTGGATGATTTTGAAGCCCATCGCCTGGCCCGTGATATTACCAAAAAAATCGAAAACGAGCTCGATTACCCTGGTCATATTAAAGTAACGGTGATCCGGGAGACAAGAGCAGTAGAATATGCAAAATAGCACAAGAAGCTTCTGCGAGGCCCGCAGAAGCTTCTTGTCTATTCAAGGAAATACTAAATGAATCAAATGACTCAGTGCCGTCGAAGAAAGGTGGATTTACACGGATGAGAATTATGTTTATTGGCGATGTGGTGGGTTCACCCGGGCGGGAGATGTTGAAGGATATGCTCCCCAGGTTAAAGCGAAAGTACCAACCGCATTTTACGATAGTAAACGGGGAAAATGCCGCGCACGGCAGGGGTATCACACCCAAAATTGCGCGGGAGTTTTACGAGTGGGGAGCGGGTGTTATTACCCTTGGCAATCACTCGTTTGATAATCGTGAGGTCTTTGAATTTATCAAAGAAGATTCGCACATAGTCCGCCCGGCAAACTACCCGGAATCCGTACCCGGAAAAGGATATACATATTTAAAAGGAACTGCAGGCGGCGAGTTAGCCGTGATAAATTTACAGGGGCGCACGTTCCTGCCGGCGTTAAACTGCCCTTTCCAAACGGTTGAGAAATTGATCCCGACGATTCGAAAGCGCACCCCGTATATATTTGTCGATATGCACGGTGAGGCCACTTCGGAAAAGCAGGCAATGGCATGGTTTTTAAACGGCAAAGTAACGGCAGTAATCGGTACGCACACGCACGTGCAGACAGCGGATGAGCGGATTCTTCCCGGCGGTACCGCGTATCTGTCTGATGCGGGAATGGTGGGACCCCGCGACAGTATTCTTGGGATGGAACGCGAGGCTGTGATTAAGAAGTTTATAACAGGTTTGCCTGTCCGCTTTGAAGTGGCTTCGCTTAAAGCCCAATTAAACGGGGTAATTATTGATATGGAAAAAGAGACAGGACGGGCTACATCGATTACACGTATTATTGTGGATGAAGATCATCCGTTTATGGAATAACAATTTCTTTACTTTCCGTAATAAAGTTTACCTTTTACAGGAATGAATAGTGCAAATCCCGAATAGAGTTAAAGTGGAAATTATCTATCTATCTAAGGAGGTAACTTAAGATGGAAGTATTAAAAGTTTCAGCAAAGTCCAATCCCAACTCTGTTGCTGGTGCCCTTGCCGGTGTCCTACGGGAACGCGGTGGTGCTGAATTACAGGCCATTGGTGCAGGTGCACTTAATCAGGCTATTAAAGCGGTAGCAATCGCACGAGGATTCGTAGCGCCGAGCGGCGTTGATCTCATCTGTATACCCGCTTTTACCGACATTCTGATAGATGGGGAAGAACGCACTGCAATTAAATTGATCGTTGAGCCTAGATAGGTCGGATGAATCCACACAAATGTTTTTATAGATACCTGTTTGTTCGCCGAGCCGAATAAACGGGTTTTCTTATGAGCTGGAGGGAAAACGAGTGAAAATTTTTGATGCTCACTGCGATGTATTGTGGAAGATGTGGGAGGCTTCCCAGAAGCAGCTGCCTTTACCATCTTTTTATGGGGACAATGAACCGGAACTGCAAGTCACCTTTGGACAAATGGAAAAAGCGGACGTAAAAGTACAGGCCTTTGCTCTTTATGTTCCGGAAAGGGTGAAAGGCTCCAAGCGATTTCCTGCCGGGCTTGAAATGGCAGATATTTTTTATGAGCAAATTATTAAAAACCGTCAGCGGATTTTTCCGATCCGCACGCGAAGTGACCTTGCTTTGCTCAGAGAGGATGGGAGAAAAGGGGCTCTTCTCACGCTGGAAGGAGCGGAGGCGCTGGAAGGATCGCTGCTCAATCTGCGCATATTTTTCCAGCTTGGGGTCAGGGCTATCGGGTTGACCTGGAACTTTCGCAATGAGGCGGCCGATGGGGTAGGGGAAGAAAACCCGGGAGGGCTGTCCCAGTTTGGAAAGCAGCTTGTAATAGAGGCCAATCGCTTAGGGGTCATGATCGATGTGTCGCATCTGGCAGAACCCGGTTTCTGGGAAGTGGTGCGGCTCAACCGCGGTCCTTTTATTGCAAGTCACTCCAACTGCCGCGCTGTCTGCGATCATCCGCGAAATGTAACGGATGAGCAAATTAAAGCGATCGTGACCGCAAACGGGGTTATCGGCTTAACATTTGTAGCGCCTTTTGTTTCAAAAAAACCGAACAGCACCATAACAGACATTAAGCAGCATATTGATCACCTTCTCGAATTGGGTGCTGAAGATGCGATAGCGTTTGGCTCGGATTTTGACGGAACGGATGACGTGATGGAAGATTTAACAAAACAGGAAGATTACATAACGTTGCGCGAATATTTATTAAAAAACTATTCAGAAGAAAGGGTGGAAAAGTGGCTGTGGGGGAATTGGACGCGTGTATTTTCGGCCGTTTTGCCTCCGCGTTAGTTTTAAACAAAAAAGTATGGTTAAGGGTTGCATTTTGCACACGAGAGGTCTACAATGAGAAATGTTTCAAGTACACAATTTGTTCAATTTTTAAATAGATACATAATAGTTGAGATCTGTCTGTAACAGTTGGGAAAACTAGTGTATCTGTTTAAAAAAGTGATACGCTAGACGCATTCTAGTTGAACAGACTCTTGGAGGGGTGGAGTGAATGATTAATCAACTTTCATGGAAAGTTGGCGGACAACAAGGTGAAGGGATTGACAGTACGGGTGAAATATTCGCAATCGCACTGAACCGATTAGGGTATTATCTCTACGGCTACCGTCATTTCTCTTCCCGTATTAAAGGTGGCCATACTAATAATAAAATACGTGTTAGTACACGTCCGTTGGGGGCAATATCCGATAACCTCGATGTTCTTGTGGCGTTTGACCAGGAAACGATCGATGTCAACAGCCCGGAACTGCGCCAGGGCGGGGTAATTATCGCAGATGCCAAGTTCAATCCGAAGGCGCCGGCAGGACAAAATGTCCGTCTTTTCTCTGTTCCGTTAACGGAAATCGCTGAAGAACTGGGAACATCTTTGATGAAAAACATGGTAGCCATCGGGGCTTCCACTGCACTTTTAGGACTTCCAACGGAATCTTTTACTGAAGTAGTAACCGAACTTTTCGGCAAAAAAGGGCAAAAAGTGGTTGACAAAAATATGGAGGCCATTTCCCGTGGTGCTGAGTATGTAAATAAAGAATCCGGCGGTCCGCTGGTTGATTTCCAATTGGAACATGCCGATGGGAAGAAGCGCATGTTCATGATTGGAAACGATGCGATTGCTCTTGGAGCTCTGGTAGGCGGCTGCCGCTTTATGCCGGCTTATCCGATTACACCGGCTTCCGAAATCATGGAATACCTTGTTAAAAAACTTCCTGAATACGGCGGTACGGTAATCCAGACTGAAGATGAGATTGCAGCGGTCACCATGGCCATTGGTGCTAGCTATGGCGGTGTTCGTGCGATGACGGCCTCTGCCGGTCCGGGACTTTCTCTCATGGTAGAAGCCATCGGTCTTGCGGGGATTACGGAAACGCCGCTTGTTATTGTTAATACACAGCGTGGGGGTCCGTCTACCGGGATGCCGACCAAGCAAGAGCAATCCGATGTAAACGCAATGATTTATAGCACGCACGGCGAAATTCCAAAAGTTGTACTTGCACCAAGTACGGCTGAAGAAGCGTTTTATGATACAATAGAAGCATTTAATATTGCGGAAGAATATCAGGTTCCGGTTATTCTTCTGTCCGATTTACAGTTGTCCCTCGGAAAACAAACCGTTGAAGAATTGGATTTAAGCCAAGTTCAAATTCTCCGCGGCAAATTCCTCGGTGGACAGGAACTTCCTGAGCTGGAAGGTGAAATGTTTAAACGTTACGAAGTGACGGAAGACGGTGTTTCTCCGCGTGTCATTCCAGGTATGAAACACGGAATCCACCATGTAACAGGCGTTGAGCACAGCGAAACAGGCCGTCCGACAGAGGATCCGGTTATCCGCGTGAAACAAATGGATAAACGTCTGCGCAAGCTTAACAATCTGAAAGTGAAAGATGCGGTTCTTACGATTGGCGACAACAAGGAAGCGGATGTTCTGCTCGTTGCCATGGGCGGTATTCGTGGCGTGGTTACTGAAGCGAAAGAACGTTTGGAAGCGGAAGGCCTGAAAGTAAACCAGGCGCATGTTCGCTTGATTCATCCATTCCCCGCTGACGAAGTGAAAGCATTAGTGGATCGTGCAAAAAAAGTAATTGTAATTGAGCATAATGCAACCGCTCAATTAGCGGATCAAATTAAGCTCCATGTAGGTGCGGCTGATAAAATCAACAGCATGTTAAAATACGATGGGAATCCGTTCCTGCCTTCCGAAATTTATAACAAAACCAAGGAGCTGTTGTAAAATGGCAACTTTTAAAGATTTTCGTAATAGTGTAAAACCGAACTGGTGTCCTGGATGCGGAGATTTCTCCGTGCAGGCTGCCATCCAGCGCGCGTGTGCAAATATTGGGCTTGAACCTGAACAGGTAGCGGTCATTTCCGGTATCGGATGCTCCGGACGTATCTCCGGATATATCAATGCGTATGGTCTTCATGGAATCCATGGACGCAGCCTTCCCATTGCACAAGGTCTGAAAATGGCAAACCGTGAACTTACTGTTATTGCTTCCGGAGGAGACGGAGATGGTTTCGCTATCGGTACAAGCCACACGATCCATGCGATGCGTCGCAATATCGATATGACTTACATTGTCATGGACAACCAAATCTATGGCCTGACAAAAGGCCAAACATCCCCGGTATCCGAGCTTGGTTTTGTTACGAAATCAACGCCGAAGGGATCGATTGAGGTTCCGTTATCTCCGCTTGAACTGGCAATGTCTGCGGGCGCAACATTTATCGCGCAAACAATGTCCAGCGACCTTAAAGGAATGGTCAGCTTAATCGAGCAGGGCCTTCAGCACAAAGGTTTCTCATTCATTAATGTATTCAGCCCTTGTGTTACATTCAATAAAATTAACACGTATGATTGGTACAAAGAAAATGTGAAAGATTTGAGCGAATACGAAGGCTATGATCCTCAAGATCGTGTGAATGCGATGCGCGTATTGATGGAAAACCATGGCATGATAGCCGGATTGATTTATCAGGATACTGAACGCCAATCGTATGAATCGCACGTGAAAGGTTTCCGCGAAGAAGGTTTAGTTAAACAAGACCTTACGTTCGATCCGGGCCGTTTCCGTGAATTAGTTGGCGAATTCATGTAATGGAAAATGCAGCACCTGTTGCCCTCACCGGCAGCGGGTGTTTTTGTTTGCATAAAGGAAGGTTATACTAAGACTAGCGGCCTATTGCTTTTTTGTCACTAACGAATTACATATACAGGCAAGCCGTTTGCCGTTTCGTTAACCCATAAAGGAAAGGTTGGAGCTGTTTTATGAAAATAACTGTGCTGGGGTACCAATCGCCGGCCCCGGGGCCTGGTGGAGCGGGACCGGGATATTTGCTGGAAACTGACAAAGGGGCCATTTTGCTCGATTGTGGAAGCGCCGTATATTCAAGGCTTATGCAGTATTTGCCGATCGAAAAACTTACGGCGGTCATTATGTCGCACTATCATCATGATCACGTTTGTGATATCCCTATTTTGCAATATGGCGTCATGATGGCAACCATTCAAAAGAAAATGGACACCGTTTTTCCAATTTATGGCCCGACCCAACCTGCTGAATGGGCGGAACGCATGAAATATGAGAAGTATACGGACCTGATACCTTTCAACGCGGATTCGGAGCTTGAAATCGCCGGAGTCAAGGTGACGTTTCTCCGCACCGACCATTCAGTGGAGTGTTACGCGATGAAAATAACAGATGGCATCCATACGATCGTCTATGGGGCGGATTCAGGCCCTGAGACAATCTGGGGTTCGTTTGTGAACGATTGCGATCTTTTTATATGTGAAGGCACTTTTACGACGCCGCTTGCCCCTTCCGCAAATCTTGGACATTTAACAGCGCGTGAGGCTGCTCAACTCGCGGCTCAATCTAACGCTAAACAACTGCTAATTACTCACCTGTCTCCTGACATTGCCCGAAAAGAGTATGAAAGCGATGCCGCTGCTCACTACCACGGTTTATGGAGCCTGGCGGAAATAGGAAAGGTGATTGCGTGGTAGGGGCAGACGAATCGAGAGGCATCTGTTTCCCCCGTATAACCGAAATGGCGCACCGGCTTCTGCAGCAGCGAATCAGGCCAGGCGATACGGTGATTGATGCCACTGCGGGAAACGGATACGATACGGTATTTCTTGCGGATCAGGTAGGGGAAAGTGGGAAAGTCGTTGCCTATGATATTCAGGAAAAAGCGATAGCGGCAACCAGAACCCGGTTGATAAATCATGGCGTTTTGTCACGGGTCACTCTGTATCACGCTTCCCATGCAGAAATTAACCGGCTGACGAAACCGGTGGCCGCCGTTATTTTTAATCTCGGTTATCTGCCAGGTTCCTCGAAAGAAACCATTACCCATCCTTCGACCACACTGCAGGCGTTACAAAGTGCGGTGGAGCTTTTGCAGCCAGGAGGCATTATTGTCGTCGTTGTTTACCGGGGGCACGAAGGCGGGCAGCATGAGGCGGAAGCGGTGGAATCGTATGTACGTGACTTACCGTTTTCAGATTTCCTTACCTTAAAATACGAATATATCAATCCGGCTCATTTCCCGCCCTACATTCTTGCGGTGGAGCGTAAGCCAGGCAGACACTCCAAATCGCCGCGGTGAAAATTGCACAGGAGGGACTGCGCTTACTCGCATCCCTCCTTTTATTTTATGCCCGTCATCCGCCTGCTTTACCAATCTTACGTTGAAAAGAGATCTTCTTTGTTCGTAACTCGACATTATGCCGGTTTAATGGTGAATTGCCATGCAGGTGAGCTTCGCGCGGACTGGGGTGTCCGGGTTGCTTGAACAAGTCAGGAGCAAATTCGGCACGATTAAGATCCCGCTTACTCCTCAAAATCAGATTGGACAAGATATCACCTCTTCAGGTTTTTTTCGGGCGTACGTATAGTATGTCCCCTGTTTTTGCTCCTAATGGTGTCAATATTTACAATCACATCGAGTTATGTGAGGCGCTGTTGTCGGACTTTAGTAGCGGTATGCAGCCGGTCTCTTTTTTCAAACTGCGACATTTAGAACCAAGCAGGTGGAAAAACTATTGCATTCGTTAGGAAATTCATACTATAATTACGTATGATTTCAAAACTAGAAATAATGGATTTGATGTGTCTCCAGAGAGAATAATCCACGCAGGGGGTAGAAAAATGAGCAAAAAGGTGTTAGTAGTTGATGATGCTTCTTTCATGCGGATGATGATTAAAGGGTTTTTAACCAAAAATGGATATACAGTGGCGGACGAGGCGGCGAACGGTGTGGAAGCGGTCGCCAAGTATAAAGAGGCCGGCCCCGACCTGGTGACGATGGATATTACGATGCCGGAGATGGACGGGATCCAGGCAGTAAAAGAAATACGCAAGATTGACGGCGATGCGAAGATCATTATGTGTTCTGCGATGGGCCAGCAGGACATGGTCGTACAGGCCATTCAGGCCGGAGCTAAGGATTTTGTGGTCAAACCATTTCAGGAAGAGCGGGTTATTGAAGCGATTAAAAAAATATTAGATTAGACCGGTGCGTATTAAAAAGTGAGGATGGGGAAACAATGCAGGCAAATCAAATTAATGCAATCTTAAACGGCACCCGTAATGTACTTGAGAATCATCTTGGCGTCAACGTGGAATCTGGCAAACCTGCCCTTCAATCCAATCCGGTTTTTTCCGGCCAAGTATCCGTCATTGTCGGCATGACAGGAAATGTAAATGCTGAATTAATTTTAGGAATGTCACAAAGAACAACACGTATGATTATTGGAAAGATGTTTGGCGGTATGGAAATTCAGGAAATCGATGATATGGGCTGGAGCGCATTTTCCGAATTTGGAAATTGGGTAGGCGCCTCCTGCTGCACGGAAATTATGAACCTCGGCTATGATGTAAACATAACCCCGCCGATTATCAATGAAGGGGAAACCAAATTTCACTCGGTGCATAAATTTATCAGTATACCTTTTAAAGTGGAAGAAAATGAAATTATAGTTCATGTCAGCGCGCAGGAATAGCATAGGTTCTCTATACGCAGAAAAAAAGAATAGCAGCCGATGAAGATAGCTGTAGCCCTGAGCAGTTTGGCCGGGGTTACAGCTATCTTTATTGTTTTAGCGTATTAGTGACGAACAAGGGAAGCCGCGGGAGAGAATAAATTTGCCAGTATGTCGAATGCAGCATTAGAATCATACGGAAACAGATATCTGAATATATAAAATATTACAACGCAGCTACTTGTTCATACAAAATATTTTATGGATAATATGCCTGTCATTCTAGGTGTGTAACAAAGTATAAGTTCGAAGCAAAGCATGAAGGAGAGATTCGAATGGATAGAAAAAACAGCATACTTCCTAAAGAGTACCGGCTTTATATGAATGGGGAATGGGTGGACACGAAAGAACGCATTCCGGTCTATCATAAATATTCCGGTGAGCTCATTGCGTCGATAGCAAAAGCCGAGAAGCACCATGTAGAGGATGCCGTTACCTTTGCCCAAAAAACATTTAGGGAGAGTACGCTTACCCCCTACGAACGTTATGAAATTCTTTTGCGAGCCGCTGTCATCGCAGAGCGCAAGAGAGAGGATTTGGAAATTTCCCTGATTAGAGAGGTTGGGAAGACGGTAAAAGACGCCAAAGTGGAACTGGATCGGGTAATTCAAACACTACGCCTGTCCGCTGAAGAGGCAAAAAGAATTTCCGGTGAGGTCATTCCGCTACATGCAACGCCGGGATCGGAGAACCGTATCGGGTTTGCTATTCGTGTACCGAAGGGTGTGCTGGGCGCGATTACACCGTTTAATTATCCGCTACTGCTCAGTACGCATAAAGTCGGACCGGCGATTGCTGCCGGCAATACCGTCGTTTTAAAACCGGCGACCTCGACGCCGATCGCTTCTTTCCAGCTCGTTGAAATCATTGAGGAGGCGGGCCTGCCCAAAGGCCATATTCAAATCGTTACCGGACATGGCGGTGAAGTCGGCGACTGGCTGCTGGATGACCCCCGGATTGCTATGTATACATTTACGGGATCGGCGGAAGTCGGAACTTACATTAAGCAGCGTAGCGGTCTCCGCCCGGTCGCTCTGGAACTCGGAAATAATTCACCCAATATTGTCCATGACGATGCGGACCTTGACAGGGCCGCACAAATCATCGCTTCACGAAGTTTTCACAACGCAGGCCAGGCCTGTATCGCGGTACAGCGCATCCTCGTCCATAAAGCTGTACTGGAGGCGTTCACGGAAAAGTATGTTACATGCGTCAAACAGCTTGTGGTCGGAGATCCCGAAAATCCCGTGACCGATGTGGGTCCGATGATCAGCGAGAAGGAGGCGGTTCGGGCGGAACAGTGGGTCCGTGAAGCGGTGCAACAGGGGGCTACGCTTGTTTGTGGCGGTAAGCGGCAGGGAGCCATTATGTATCCAACCGTATTGACGCACACAACGGCGGAGATGAAGGTGAATTGTCTTGAAGTGTTTGCCCCGGTCGTAACAATCACTCCATATGCATCGATTGAAGAGGCTTTTTCTATTGCCAATGAATCCACGTACGGGCTGCAGGCAGGCATTTTTACGAACGATCTCACTACTGCCATGAAGGCGGCACGCACACTTGAATACGGCGGGGTTATTGTCAATGATGTGTCCACATACCGCAATGATATCATGCCCTACGGCGGGGTGAAAAACAGCGGACTCGGAAAAGAAGGGCCACGCTATGCGATGGAAGAAATGACGGATCTTCGGATGGTTGTCCTGAATTTATAAACGTTCCCAGAGGTGAAAAAGATGCTTCTAAAAGAAAAGACAGCGATTATTACGGGCGGCGGATCAGGTATGGGCAGGGCGATGGCCCGCCTTTTTGCGGCAGAAGGGGCCCGGGTGGCAGTGGCAGATATCAATGGAGAGGCGGCAGAAAAGACGGCGCAGGAAATTGGCAGTCGGGCCATGGCGATTCAGGTAAACATAACCGACGATTCGCAAGTGAGACATATGATAGAACAGGCTCTCATATCGTTTGGCCACATTAACATTCTGGTAAATAACGCGGGCGTCCCGATGTCCTTTGTGCCGATTGAAGAGCTGGAGGAAGACCAGTGGACCCGCACCCTTGATGTTAATGCCAAATCGATTTACCTGACCGCCAAATACGTCGTTCCCCATATGAAAAAGCGGGGGCAGGGGGTGATTGTCAATACGGCATCGATCGCGGGAATACGGGCACGCCCGGGCTTGCACGCCTACTGTGCTTCAAAAGGCGCGGCAATTATGCTGACGAAAGCGCTGGCCATTGAGCTTGCCCCTTACAAGATTCGGGTCAATGCCATTAACCCGGGTCCGGCCGATACGCCTATGCTCAGCAAGTTCATAAACGGAGGCCAGGCACAAATTGAGAAAGATACAAAGGAAGTTTTTGTTAACAGCGTTCCCCTTGGGACATTGATCCACCCCGGGGATATTGCCAGCGCTGCGCTTTACCTGTGTAGCGATATGGCAAGAATGGTGACTGGGGAAGTGCTGAATGTAGACGGGGGTCGCGGGATTTAACAGTCATTCAGCGGTTTGCCGAATGCATATTTTGCCCTGTCCCGGTTTTCTTTTAGGAAAATAATGGAAAGGAGACAAATGATGAACCGAGAACCCCTTATTCGTGTGGATAATGTTTCCTTTTCCTATCAGGTAACCCAGTCAACGACCATCCCCGTTCTGCAAAATGTTTCGCTGCAGGTCTTCCCGGGAGAATACCTGGCGGTAGTTGGCCATAACGGATCGGGAAAATCAACTCTTTCCAAACACCTGAATGGGATTCTTACCCCTTCTGCAGGCGATGTTCTGGTTAGGGGCATGAATACAAAGGATGTTTCGCTGCGGCGGGAGATTCGCCAATGTGTGGGAATGGTGTTTCAGCACCCCGACAATCAAATTGTGGGAACCATTGTGGAAGACGATGTCGCATTCGGGCTTGAAAACATCGGGGTTCCCCATGAAGAAATGAAGGCGCGGGTTGATCACGCGCTTGAAGCTGTCAACATGTCTGCGTTTCGCAAACGGCCTCCGCATCACCTCTCTGGCGGGCAGAAACAGCGGATTGCGATTGCCTGTATGATTGCGATGGCTCCGGAGTGCCTTGTGCTGGATGAGGCGACAAGTATGATCGATTCATACGGGCGGCGTGATATTCACGCTGTTATCGATCGCCTTCACGCGCAGGGGATGACGATTGTTACGGTCACCCACCATATGTCGGAGGTGGTAAAAGCGGATCGGGTTATCGTGATGGATAAAGGGAGAATTGAGATGCAAGGATCGCCGCGGAATATTTTCAAGCATCATGACCGCCTGAAGCAGCTGCATTTGGATATTCCGGAGGCAGGAAAACTGGCGATTGGCGTCCATGAGCGGTATCCGCCTTTTGCTCCCCATCTTATTTCTATTGAGGAATTCATTGATGAAGTGAATCGTGTGCAATTTCCCCGAACGGAAGTGAGTAAATGAAAAAGGAAACGAAGGAACTAATCGTAGAAGTCCACGGGCTAAGCCACACGTACATGCTGGGCACACCGCTTGAACATAGAGCGCTGCACGGTGTGAATATGCATGTGGGCAAAGGTGAATGCGTGGCGATCATCGGGCACACCGGGTCGGGAAAATCAACGCTCATCCAGCATTTTAACGGATTGCAGCTCCCTGAGTCCGGGACGGTTATCGTAGATGGCATCGACTTATCCAGGCCGAAAGTGGATGTAAAAGCGCTCCGGCGCAAGGTTGGACTGGTGTTTCAAAATCCGGAAGATCAGCTGTTTGAGAAGCTGGTCGGCGATGATATTGCCTACGGCCCATTCAAAATGAAGCTGCCTATGCAGGAGGTGGTCGAGCGGGTGAAGTGGGCGATGGAGATGGTGGGATTATCGTTTGAAGAAATGAAGGACCGGGCAACTTTTGCATTGAGCGGCGGACAGAAACGAAAGGTGTCACTGGCCGGAATTCTCGCTCTCCATCCAACCGTTATCGTATTGGATGAACCGACAGCCGGCCTCGATCCCGCATCGCGTCGAGAACTGCTCAAGCGAATCAAGAATTTGAACCAGACAGAGGACGTGACGGTTATTTTTGTTTCGCACAATATGGAAGAGGTTGCTTATCTGGCGGATCGCGTATATATTATGGCCGACGGGAAAGACGTATACTGCGGGACTCCCCGTGAAATTTTCAGCAATAAAGATATCTTGCGTACGCATCATATCGGGATGCCGGAGACGGTTGAAATTCTGCACAGTTTGCAGGATCAAGGGTTTGGGGTGGATGCCGGTGCCTATCAAACAGAAGAAGCTGTCCGGGAAATTATCTCCGTTTTACCTGCGCTAAGGAGGTGAGTGCGATGTCCGCCGAGTTTGAATTAACGCGAAGCATCACGATCGGCCAGTATATTCCGACAGGTTCACATATCCACCGTCTCGATCCCCGCATCAAGCTTGTATCATTTACCATGTTGATTATAGCAGTGGCCATCTGCGATACGTACCTTGGCAATCTTTTCGGGCTTCTCGTATGTATTCTCCTGTTTTGGGCCGCCAAAATTCCGATAAGCTATGGCATTTCCGGGATTAAGCCTGCGGTGCCTTTCATTATTCTCTTAGCTTTGTTGCAGCTGCTTTTTAACGGGCAGCTTACTTCAGGCGGTACGGTCTATTTCGATTATCGTTTTATTAAAATTACGAGTGATAGTATCCGCGTCGTGATCGTGTCCGCGATGCGGTTTGTTGAAGTTATTTTTCTTTCCAGTGTTCTAACGCTCAGCACATCTACGACAGAAATGACGCACGGAATGGAGCGGCTGCTTGGCCCGCTGGAAAAGGTGAAATTCCCTGTGCATGCGTTTTGCCTCGTGATTACAATAGCGATCCGGTTCGTGCCTACCTTTGCGATGGAAATGGAAAAAATGATGAAAGCGCAGGCGTCCAGGGGTGCGGAATTCGGCACGGGGGAATGGTGGCGGATCGTAAAGCGGACGAAGGATATGTTTCCGATTATTATCCCATTGTTTAATTTCGCTTTATCCCGGGCGGAAGACCTCGTGCTGGCGATGGAAGCCCGTTGCTACACACCTGGCGGCCACCGCACGGCCTACACGCAGTACAAAGCAGCGGGAAGCGACGTGATTGCGCTCATCCTTTGCATGTTACTGGCGGGCATTCTTCTCTGGGCTCCGTTCCCATACTGATAACTGAATTTTCGGCTATTATAAAATTTAAAGAATGAGGAGGAAGTGACATGGAAAACGGATTTACGATTCGTAAAATTGTGATCGCGGGAGTGCTGGGGGCCGTTTCGATTCTTCTCGGCGTAACAAAGCTCGGTTTTATTCCGGTACCGACGGCGGCCGGGAATGCAACAATTATGCACATCCCCGCAATTATCGGCGGGATTATGGAAGGACCTGTAGTTGGCATGATTATCGGCCTCATTTTCGGTGTTTCGTCTTTCTTGAACGCAACCATTCCGCTATTTAAAGATCCGCTGGTAGCTATACTGCCGCGTCTTTTTATCGGTGTGTTCGCCTACTTTGCTTATGTCGGGTTCAAGGGGATTAACCAGTATCTGGCGATCGGAATATCAGGGTTTATCGGCTCGATTACGAATACCGTTCTCGTCCTGTTACTGGCGGTAATCCGGGGGTATATGGCGCCCGGGGTGGCCGTTACGGTCGCGATCGCAAACGGGCTTCCGGAAGCCGTTGTGTGTGTAATTGTTACGCTTGCGGTGGTTGCCGCCTGGATGAAAATCGGCAAATCCGGCAAAAATCGTTCGAAAATTTCGGGTCATTTCTAAATGGATAGAACAGGAACGATTGTTGACGTACCCGGCGTAAAAGTAGGTCATGCGCACGATGAAGATGCCCTTACCGGCTGTACCGTTATTTTAACGGAGCAGGGGGCGACGGCCGGAGTCGATGTTAGAGGTTCTGCCCCCGGAACGCGTGAAACGGATGTTCTCGCTCCAATGAATCTTGTAACTCAGGTTCATGCCGTTTGTTTGACCGGGGGCAGCGCCTTCGGATTGGATGCGGCAGGCGGTGTGATGAAGTTTTTAGAGGAAAGAGGCTGCGGGTTGGATACCGGATTTGGTGTCGTACCGATCGTCCCCGCCGCCGCCTTGTTCGATTTGCCTGTGGGAAACAGCAGGATCCGGCCGGACCGGGAGATGGGGTATCAGGCAGCCTTGACGGCATCAAGGGAGGCCGTTAAAGAAGGAAACGTAGGCGCGGGCTGCGGGGTGTCTGTTGGAAAGCTCGGCGGGTTTGACCGCGCGATGAAAAGCGGTCTCGGCTCCGCTTCCCGTATCCTGCCGGACGGGCTAGTGGTCGGAGCGGTTGTCGCCGTAAATGCGGTAGGCGAGGTACGCGATCCGGTTACGAATGAAGTGCTGGCCGGCGTGCGGGATGACGAGGGAAAAATCAAAGATATCCTTTCCTGTATGACCGCAGCAAGCTTTACCCCGATTCCCGCCGGCTCTAATACGACGATTGCTGTAGTGGCCAGCAATGCCAATCTCACAAAAGTGCAGACGGCAAAAGTTGCCCAGATGAGCCATAACGGGCTCGCCCGGACGATTTATCCGGTTCATACGATGTATGACGGCGATACCGTATTTGCGCTGGCTACGGGCGGAATCAATGCGAACGTTGATCTGATAGGTATGTTGTCGGCGGATGTACTCGCGGAAGCGATCGTCCGGGCGATCCGTGCAGCCCGCGGGGCGGGAGGGCTGCCGTCTCACCGTGACTTGCGGAAATGAAGCGGTATGACCCAGTAACTACATCCAGTGATTATATCCTGTGACTATATGTATACTTTGCAAAGGAGAAGAGCGCTTATGTCCATTGACCAGGTCGTATCTTTTGTAGAAGAAAAGGAAGTCGTATCCCTCACGCAAAAGCTGGTTCAAATTCCGAGCGTATTCAAGCCGGAACAGCCGGGCGGTAACGAGGAGCAGGTGGCGCGGTACCTTGTCGATTGCCTGAAGGGGATGGGGCTTTCCGTTTATTACGAAGAAGTCGTACCCGGGCGGCCGAATGTCATTGCGGTATATGATACGGGCAAACCGGGGAAAACCATTTTATTCGAAGGGCATACGGATGTCGTAACAGAAGGTGACCGGGAGATGTGGAGCTATGACCCGTTTGGCGCTGCTATTCATGGGAACCGTATTTACGGCAGGGGTTCCTGTGATACGAAAGGAAATCTGGCGGCTGCCATCTGCGCGGTCAAAGCGGTTCAACGATCAAAGCAGTCCTTCGGCGGGAAAATTATTCTCTGCATTCCGTGTGACGAAGAAGGGATGATGATCGGGATCAAAGATTTTATCCGCCGCGGATGGGCCGCCGGAGTGGATGGGGCGATTATTTGTGAACCGGAAGAAAATCAGATTTGTATTACCCAGAAAGGGGCGATGCGGGCGGTTTTGCACGTATATGGCAAAATGGCCCACGGCGCCATGCCTTTGACCGGCATTAACCCGAATACGAAAATGGCGCGGGCGATTGTGGCCATCGAGAAACTCGAACAAAGAGAAAAAGAAAGGCTGGGCTGCCATCCGATGCTCGGCTGGCCGAGCATTACACCTACCATTCTCCAGGCACCGGTTAAAGGCGAGCCGCAAATTAACGTCGTTCCCGCCCAGTGTATGACAACGCTGGACATTCGAACGGTGCCGGGGCAGGATCACCACCACATCAGGCAGCAGCTTGAGGATATCCTGCTGGAACTGTCGCTCGCGGATAAAGATTTTCGGGCGGGACTGGATGTGATTGAGGAGCGTCCGTGGACGCTGACGAATAAAGAGGATGCGGTTGTGCGGGCAGTCGCCGGCTCGTATCAGGCGATTACGAAAAAGGAACCGGTATACAACGGCGTTCCCGGTGCGACGGACGGCACGTTCCTCCATAAAGCCGGAATTCCGATCGTAACAACCGGAGCCGGCGACCGCCATATTCCCCACCATGCGGATGAGTATGTCGACATCGGCCAGCTTGTCGAGACCACCCAGCTGTATGCCCGCTCCGCACTGGCTTTTCTGGCGGGTGAATAAGGAGCAAGGACCTTTCTTACAAGCATAGTGGAAAGTTGCTTGCCACCAAGGGAGGAATTGACGCCTTAAAGAATGACTGCGAGACGATTTCCTCCTACAACGGAAATAACTAATAAAGAAGTCAGGTATAAGCACATTGATCAGCTTTTTAAGGATGAGATTGATTGGGATTTACTCGAAACTCACTGGCGGGATTTACTTCAAGTCGTATTGTCGATCAAAGCCGGTAAGGTGCTAGCCTCTACTCTGCTTGGAAAGTTAAATAATTACAGCAAGAAAAATCGTTTGTATCAAGCTTTTAGAGAGCTTGGCAGAATTGTGAGAACTGTATTTTTGCTCAAATATATCTCTGATTTAGGGCTTCGAGAACAAATTAACGCAAGTACAAACAAAGTAGAAGCGTATAATGGTTTCTCCAAGTAGCTTTTCTTCGGTTGTGATGGAATCATTTCAGAAAATGATCCAGAAGAACAAGAAAAGCGAATTAAATATAATGATCTAGTGGCAAATGCGGTGATTTTTCAGAACGTAGTGGATATGACGCTCATTTTATGGGATCTCATTAATGAGGGATATGGGTTTTCAAGAGAGGATCTTGTCATGCTGAGTCCTTATTTAACAAGGCACATCAAACGATTCGGGGATTATTAAATTGATTTAGAGAACGTTCCACAACCATTTGAAGGAGAAATTCCTGTTTAAAACGATGAATGGGTCGCTTATGGAGATATTATCCATCATTTGACCCATTTTTACACGTACCTCGGTCGTCCCCCCTTCTGACCTTCGTTTTATTAAACAAACCCAACGTTATGTAATTTTTTGGGGATGATTAATAATAAAATGATTGGATATTTATACGAAAAATCAACAGGTGTAATTTTGGAAGATGAAGATTATAAAATATACCTAAAAAATGCCCGTCAAGAATGCCATAGATATTCTTCCGGGCGTTTATTAAATTGGAATCCTTTAAAACTGGTGATTCTTAGATGATGCTGTTCGGTTCTCTCTGTATCCGGCAGCAGATGGTCGGCTCAATTCATTGAGTTTTACCATCGTATTTTGTATGCAATTCACGAGCAATTATATGAAAAGCTTGTTATTGAATGAAGCCTGTGAAAAGCTCGAAGGGATTATCGACACGTTGCATGCGCCGCTAGTCGGTCAAGAGAAGAAACCAAGAACCTATCGGCAGAAAGCTCGCAAAGCCTATTTGTCGGTTTCCAAGCAGCGCCGTGCAGGTGGCAACGTGATTCGTAAAGCGGTCGGCCAGCAACTGCGTTATGTGAGACGAAATCTGCAAATCGTGGAACCGCAAGTATGGACTTGGGCGTATTCGAGCTCGTCTAGCTGCTACGAGCGAGACCGTGATTTCACTACAGTTCCTGGTCATGAACCTCGAGCGAATGCTGAGAGTTCTTTTTGCCTTCTGGGTAAGCTGTCTATATTCCGTATTCGGGGTATGTCGCCAGCTAAACTTTGGCATGTAAGAATCGTTCAGCAAACCCTAATTAAACTTGATTAACGATAATGTATAATCCTCAATCACTCCGTTGTCTTCTTAGATCGCTTCTCTTCTCTGGATGTGTTCAAGGCGGCGTTGCGGTATTCGGTCGGGCTCACCCCGAAACGGTGCTTGAAAATACGACTAAAGTGGGCAACATCATTGAACCCCCATTGGAAAGCAATATCTGTAACAGTACGTTGGATTTGTTTACGGTCGGCGAGGTCTCTACGGCATTGTTCCAAGCGTCGATTACGTATAAAAGCAGCAACTGATTGCCCTTCAGCTTCGAATAACTTGTGTAGATAACGTGTTGAAATTCCTTGGCTGGCCGCCACCAAGGAAGGAGTGAGATCGGGATCGCTCAAGTGGGCAGAGATGAACGCTCGGGCACCCACTCGATGGACGTTGGCCATGGAGTTGGACTCGTTCAGTTTAACGCCAGTGACTGTGCTTAACGAAGTCGTCAGCAAATCTAGAGTACTTTCGACTACTCGCACCCGAGTAATGGAGTCGAGATAGAGATAAGAGGATGCCACAGTTCTCAATAATGTGGATACCAAGGCGCTAACTGGATGTTGTGTCCCGGGAATTCGTACTGACGTCATCCGCTCCGCCTGCCCGCAGCGGGCAAGCAGCAGCGAGCGAGGAAATCGGAAAACGATTTGTTGAAACGGTTGCTCAAAATGTAATACGTAAGGTCTGGTACTGTCGTACAGGACAAAATCACCCGGCCGAAGTCTGGCCTCACGCTGATCCTGCTCGGTATAACTTTGGCCTGCAGTTTGTAGGCTCACGAGGAAATAGTCCTCCCTGGATTTCGCAATCTGGCGCTTCGAGCGAACAACATGCTGCGGATCCGCCGACAATTCAGAAATTTGTATATCCTCCAAAGACCCGGTCGCTATTCGACCTGCAAACCTCTGACGGGAAAGTTGAGACGCATCAAGCTGTACAAACACGTCACAGATCATTTCGCGCCAATATGCGAAACGTTCCCATTCCTCTACCTGTTCCGTCGACAAGATCGTTTGCAATCTAACCCCCCCAGTCTAAGAAGTTTTTAAATGCTGAGTTTTCAAATACATTATATTTTAGGGGAAGAGACGGGTCAATAACTTTACTGACACTAATAAGGTATAAAATCTAACATAAGTGAAAGTTATAGTTCCCTGACTGCTGGCTCCCGCTTTTGAACGTTATGCAGGCGAATACGAATAAAGTTCCAGAGCTGCACCGGGCAGATACTATTCAACCACTAAAGATTGCAAAAGAGAAATGTGAGGTTTCCTGCGGATTACACTTCTCCTATACCCGAAAGTGTGCACTAATGGGCAAGTTAGCGTTCCTTCATGATCAAGATACTTACATGCGTTGATAATATAATGATCACAGGACAACATTTTGGAGGAATTTTTAGAGGAGAGGATTATAATGTAACAAAGATTAGAATCAGTATACAATCACATTTAGATATTTTTAAAGGAGGTTTTCATTTTGTCTAATTATCCAAAATATCGTGTAGCAGCCGTTCAAGCATCCCCTGTTTTTTTAGATCTTGATGCAACAGTAGAAAAAACATGCCGACTTGTCGATGAGGCGGCAGCAAATGGTGCTAAAGTCATTGCTTTTCCTGAAGCATTTATTCCAGGATATCCTTGGTGGATTTGGCTTGGCAATGCAGATTATGGTATGAAATACTATATTGAACTCTATAAAAATTCCGTTGAGATTCCGAGTTTGGCCGTACAAAAGCTGAGTACGGCAGCCAAGCGGAACAAAGTATATTTTTGTGTATCCGTCACCGAAAAAGATGGAGGATCACTTTATCTAACTCAACTGTGGTTTGATCCTAATGGGGACCTTATTGGGAAACACCGTAAATTGAAGGCGACAAATGCGGAAAAAACCATTTGGGGGGATGGAGACGGCAGCTTGATGCCTGTTTTTGAAACTGAGTTTGGCAACTTGGGTGGATTGCAATGCTGGGAACATATGTTGCCGCTCAATCTTGCTGCAATGACATCAATGAATGAACAAGTGCATGTAGCCTCATGGCCGATCGGCTTGCCCCATGAAGGTCATCTATTTGGCCCAGAACAGTGCGTTATAGCTACCAAATATTATGCAATAACCAACCAGGTTTTTTGTTTGCTGTCATCGCAAATTTGGACTGAAGAACAGCGTGATAAAATTTGTGAAACAGAAGAGCAAAAAAATTTTATGAAGGTTGGTTACGGATTTGCTAAAATTATTGCTCCAAACGGTATGGAAATCGGAAATAAGTTAGCCCATGACGAAGAAGGCATCACATATGCAGATATTGATTTGGAACAAATCATTCCCGGCAAATTTCTAATTGATTCTGCCGGCCATTATTCCACTCCAGGATTCCTTTCTTTATCTTTTGATAGAACAGAACATAAACCGGTAAAACATATCGGTGGATCCACACAAAAGGTAGTAACATACGATGAACTTCAATATGAAAGTTATGCAAATATAAAAGTTCGTTCCTAATTTTATCTAAGTTGTCTTGTCTTTTGTTTAGATAGTTTGATAGAGAAATAGAAAAAGAGGTTGTCCCAAACCAACATGGCCTAGCGGCCACCACCATGAATGAAAATGTACTTGGCCTGTGAATTCATAATGGAACTGCGGTCACAGGCCGAGATTTTTTTTGTAGGACACACTCTGAGTCCCAAACCGGCCGATTGTATCCCACGAGCACCTCCAATCGGTTCTTAAAACAAATATCATACTACCCGAAGTTGCTTAATATGGAAATTAATTGGACGGATCAGGGTTTTTGATGGCATGCTCGATCATCAGCTGCAGAACCAAATGCGAATCGGCTCCTCAGGAATTCAGCAAGCCAATCCAGGAGTGCTCGTCGTAAATCTTCTTGATTCTCGCCCGAGTAACAGCAAGCAGCTCATCATCCACACGTTCCGGAAGGTCTAAAGACTCTCCTTCGATGACCCTGCCCCTCTCGCGCCTGGTCTCCACTACGTCAACATCGTCTTAACGGCAAGAAAACTTGTGCGTTTGAACGATGTGCTGCTACGCAACGATCAAATCCGGCTCATCGACGTTAGCAGTAATATGAGGCATTGAGAGTCCTACCAATTTCCAGTAAATCTTTGAAAATCGGACTAGGGAATTGGTTCAGTTGCGAGCGATACGTGGCTCCAGACTGCTGCCGATTCTTTTTTAACGTTTTAGTGAAAAATCCGGTTTACCAGCAAGTAAGTACACCATGGCGATCATGTTCTCATTGATCCAGTCCTTCATCACGTCAGGAGTAATGGAGGCGGATATATCGCGTGTTTTTTAATGCTTCTGTCCGCTTGCTTTCTGTACGTCGGACTTCATCCACGGCTTCATTCGCCGCTTTAATGACATGAAATTTATCGAAGGTAATGGAGGCTTTCGGAAAGTTCTCTGTGGCTCCCTTTATGAACGCAGGGGACATGTCCATGCACACTTCGGTGACTTTCTGGGCATCGC
>NZ_KE387180.1:0-19058 GCF_000430625.1 Aneurinibacillus terranovensis DSM 18919 | reverse complement strand
GAAGGTAATGGAGGCTTTCGGAAAGTTCTCTGTGGCTCCCTTTATGAACGCAGGGGACATGTCCATGCACACTTCGGTGACTTTCTGGGCATCGCTCCCGTGGGCTTCCAAGTGTTTTTTGCATTCCCCCCATGTCGCAGCGTCCTTGCCTTTGGTGACGTGGATGACATTACGGCCTTCAGGATCCATAAAGATGGTGATATAGTCTTGACCTCATTTTCATCGGTGCTGATTTTCGTGACGTGAGACAAATCCTGGACGGCAATTGCGTTATCCACGTAATGGTGCAGAATCCGCCAAAGACGCTTGTCGGTTTCCTTCACGATGCGACTACCCGCATTCATCGGCATATCCTTGGCCATTGCGATAATCTATGCATCAAACAGCGTCGTAAATCCCGCGCGGGGTTTGATCGCCATGGCACGTTTACCCTTAGAATGCTATTACATTTTCCGCAAATCGTTCTCGGGTGCTCTGCGTGAAAATAAATCGGATATTCAGCAAAATTCAAATGACGCCAGACCTGATCATAATCCGCAATATCCTTTACTGGCTGAGCCTCTGTGCTACACCCTGCACATACAAACAAATCTCCCTCGCGAAACTTCAAGTACTCATCTAATTGCTTCAGCTTTTCGTCAAATTGACAACGATACCACGGATCAGGGATATGAAATATGGCCTCCAGATCCTTTATTTCTATGAACATTTGAAAACACTCCGTTTCTACTGGGTATTATTTTCCAGTATTCACGGGTAGTATTATTTTAATCGTCGAAGAAGCAAAAAGAAGTACAAGCCGTTGTTGGTTTAGATTTTTCCATGAATGGGTTATTTGTTGATAGCGAAGAAGGTAAGAAAACCAATTACCCTCGTTTCTATCGTCAAGCTTAGAAAAATTAGCGAAACGGTATGACTGCGTGGTTATTGAAGACCTCAACATGAAGGGAATGTCACAAGCCCTCAACTTCGGCAAAAGTGTTGCCGGGGACGCCATGATAAGTGTAGACGGAATCTTACGAGGACCTGTTCAGCAGACTACGCCGGATATAGATACGGCGCTTTGTTCTCTGGGAAAATTTTTAGACTTTGATATTGAATCGGTGATTTGTTATCACGGAGGTTTATGTGATGATAACGTCAAAGGCCAACTCCAGAACCTTGTACGGCAAGGGCACTCCGCAGTATACATAAGGGAATAATATCCCTCCAACTACCAATGCATCCCACCCGTTTTTTTGCTATAATGGTAAGGTTAAAAAATGATAATTACACATTGACTATAGAAAGGAATGACATCATGAAAAAGGAGATAACCGTGAACTCTTCGGACACTAAATCCGCCAGAGAAAAAGATTACTCCCGTTATTTTGTGGCTCCGAATTTAAAGGAAGCGAAAAAACGCGGAAAAGAAGACATTCAGGTCGTTCAATTTGACGGCATCGATGAGGAGCTTAAAAACCTTGGCAGGGGGAAAACATTCCTCATGCGCACGTATGGCTGCCAGGCGAATGAGCACGACAGCGAAACCATTTCCGGCATTCTTGGCCGCATGGGGTATACGCCGACCGAAGAAGAGAACGAGGCAGATATTATCTTATTCAACACCTGTGCGATTCGTGAAAATGCGGAGGATAAAGTGTTTGGCGAACTGGGCCGCCTGAAGCATTTGAAGAAGGAAAAGCCCGACCTTGTGCTCGGCGTGTGTGGCTGCATGTCACAGGAAGAAGCGGTCGTCAACCGGATTTTGAAAAGCTATCCGCATGTCGACTTGATTTTCGGTACGCACAATATTCATCGGCTGCCTGTGCTCCTGAAAGATGCGTTGTACAGCAAAGAGATGGTTGTAGAAGTGTGGTCCAAAGAAGGCGATGTCGTTGAGAACATGCCGAAAGTGAGGCAGAACGGGCTCAAAGCGTGGGTCAACATTATGTATGGATGTGACAAGTTCTGCACGTACTGTATCGTACCGTACACCCGGGGGAAAGAGCGAAGCCGCCGTCCGGAGGATGTTATCGCTGAGGTGCGCGACCTCGCCCGCCAAGGTTATAAAGAAATTACCCTTCTCGGCCAGAATGTAAACGCATATGGCAAAGATTTTACCGATATCGAATACGGATTTGGCGACCTGATGGATGCCATCCGTCAGATTGATATTCCACGCGTCCGCTTTACAACGAGCCACCCGCGTGATTTTGATGACCATCTGATCGAAGTGCTTGCGAAAAAAGGCAACCTGGTCGAGCATATCCACCTGCCTGTGCAGTCGGGGAATTCAGAGGTCCTCAAAAAAATGGCGCGCAAATATACGCGCGAACAATATCTGGAGCTTGTTCGCAAAATTAAAGAAGCCATTCCCGATGTGGTTCTGACAACGGATATTATCGTAGGGTTCCCGGGAGAGACGGAAGAACAGTTTAAAGACACACTTTCCCTTGTGGAAGAAGTCGGCTTTGACTCTGCGTATACCTTTATTTACTCTCCGCGCCACGGCACACCGGCGGCAGTAATGGAGGATGATGTAAGCGCCGCAGAGAAAAAAGATCGCCTGCAGCGCCTGATGGATGTGGTAAACCGGCTGAGCCGCGAGAAAAATGAAGCGCTGCGCGGCCAGGTGGTTGAGGTGCTCGTTGAGGGTGAGAGTAAAAATAACCCCGATGTGCTTGCAGGCCGTACCCGGACGAATAAACTTGTCCATTTTACAGGTCCGAAAGAGTACATTGGCACGTTTATTCATGTTAAAATAATAGAGCCGCAAACCTGGACACTGAAAGGTGAAGTGGTCACAAAAGTTGAGGTGTAGAAGACCTATGGGAGAAGAAAAAGAAGGTGTATATGATTATTCCTCGATTCTGGATCAAGCGCGTGAACTCGCTGATTTGATTTCAAATTCCGAGGAGGTCAGCCGGTTCAAGCAGGCGGAAGAAAAAATCAGCGGCAACGAAAAAGTGCAGACACTCATCGCCGCGCTTAAGAAAAAACAAAAAGAGCTCGTTTCGCTTGAACACTTCCGCAAGTTCGATTTGATTCCGCAAGTCGAAAAAGAAATGGAAGAACTGCAGGATGAACTCGATGCGATCCCGATCGTGCAGGAATTCCAGCAGACACAGCAGGATCTAAACGAACTCATGCAGCTTGTTACGAGCGTCATCGCCAATACGGTATCCGAGAAAATTATCGTTTCAACCGGCGGAGACCCGCTCTATAACGAAACGGGGTATCCGAAAGCCAAGCCGGCCGGATCGCACGGGGGCTGTGGCAATCATTAATCTGTACGCCCGCACGATCTACGCCTGCACAAGCAAATAAAAACATGCGTATAAAAGATGCAAAAGAGTCAGCAGCAGCGGCTTTTTTGCATCTTTTTTTCCTATATTGTATCTCGTTTGTCTACGTGCTGCACCATGGTCATTCGCCCTGCATACCAATAATTATTAGGAATGGCTCTCACAAGAGGCAGAGCAGGGTATCCTACCACGAGAGTTGGCACCCGTGACAGGTGCCTTGCATACTAATGTACTGTGAAACGTTGTATGGAGGAGGTAACAACATGTCGAGCACAGATAAAGAAATGCAATGCCGGGAAATCGTCACCAAAGCTGTTTGCGGCAAAGGCCGTAAATATTCCACGGCTGCGCATACCGTTACCCCATCCCACCATTCGCTGACGATTCTGGGCTGCTGGGTGATAAACCATGTTTACAAAGCGGTCCAGATTGGAGAGGCAGTAGAAGTAAGCGGTTCGTACGAAGTGAATATCTGGTATTCCTACAATAATAATACGGAAACCACCGTACAGAAGGAAACCATTAAATTCGTCGACACCGTACCGCTGTCATACTATGACAGCAACTGCCGGGGGGATGTGGAAGTAACCGCCCGTGTCACGCAGGATCCGCACTGCGTGGAGGCAAAACTGACCGGCGGAAAAATTGTTGTAACTGTCGAACGGGAGTACAGTGTGGAAGTCGTTGGCGAAACCAAACTTTGTGTCGTGATTTGCGATTCTTGCGACGACGACTATAAAGAAGAATTATACGCGGATACCTTTGACGATCTGGATGAATTTACCGACCTGGATCTTGAACCCGATAAGTTTATTGATTAGAAGTATGGGAGGATCCCCTCCCTTTTTCTTTTCTTTTTCGCGTAATTACATAAGGAAAGGGAGCTTTTCAAATGACGTATCTACTGCTTCACACCGGTCAAGAGCAAACGGAACTGCTGGCTCGCCACCTGGGCTGTGAGTGTGCAACGATGCTCCCGGATGCAATTCCTTCTTTTATCATTCAATGGGGGAATACGGGGCTGTCCGGCTTACAACTCAATCAGGTTGTATTAAACGGGGCCGAAGCGATTGGCCTTGCGAGCAGCCCGGCGATCCGTCAGCACCTGCTGTCGCAAAGCGGTGTTCCCACCGGCAAAAAAAACAAGCCGGTTCGAACGATCCGGCGATATGTTGCGATCGTTTTTCAGCAGGAAGTGATGGCGCTATTTAAATCGTCCGGCAGTTCTCTCTGGCAGCACAGTCGGACGACGGAAAACGACAATTACAAGGAAATTGAAGTCAATCCCGTTATTCGTGAAATCAGGCATATTTTACAGTATGCTGTGCGCAGCATCTATATTCTGGGACTTGATTTTGGCGCGGTCTATTTCGGCGTTGATATTGACGGCAGAATTCGCGTGCTCGATGTCAGGTCGGCTTTTCCGCTTACAGAAAAGCTTGCCGCCCAATTTGCATCATGCGTCAAGCTGTTTGCGGCCGGATATTTTACCAAACAGAACGGGGAGATGATGCTTGGTGCCGACCCCGAGTTTATGCTTAGAACACCGGGGGGGAAACTGGTTGTCGCCTCCCGATATTTTCCGAAAAAAGGTGTTGTGGGGTGTGACCGGGTATGGCTGCGCGGCGACCTGTCCCATAAGCATCTGCCGCTTGCTGAACTTCGGCCCGAGCCGGCGCAGGAGCCAAAAGAGCTGCTGCGCAACCTGTATTATGCCATGCTGCTGGGGAACCGAAAAGTAAACGAACCGAATATCGAGTGGGTGGCAGGCGGATTGCCTTTCTCCGGATATCCAACCGGCGGGCATATACATTTCAGCGGGGTAGAAGTAAATTCCCAGCTCCTTCGTGCGCTTGACACGTATCTTGCGCTGCCGGTCTTTATGATTGAAGGTCCCGGCAGCCGGCAGCGCAGGCCGCGCTACGGGTTTCCCGGGGACTTCCGGAAAAAATCCCATGGAGGATTTGAATACCGTACACTTGCAAGCTGGCTGGCATCCCCGGTCGCAACGCGCGGGGTATTTGCGTTAAGCAGGCTTATCGCGCATTCTTACCGACGGCTGACCCGTCATTTGTTCCTCAATCCGGAAGTTCAACGGGCTTATTTCACCGGAAATAAGGGGGCAATGGCCTGTTATGTTCCGGCCATCTGGGGTGAATTGGAGTCGCTTGAACAGTATGCGGCATATGCGGATTATTTGGATCCGTTTAAAAAAATGGTGTTCGCAAGGGAGGAATGGGATGAAGATTCCGATATACGCAGGGTGTGGAAGCTTCCTCCGTATGACAGCTGGATGCAGGACCATCAGAAGAAAGCAGTATGTTATAATGTTGAAAGAAGAAAGCACGTACAGGAGAGAGAAATATGGCAAAATACACACCGATGATGGAACAATATCTTGCGATTAAAGACCAGCATCAGGATGCTTTTTTATTTTTTCGGCTTGGGGATTTTTATGAACTGTTTTTTGACGATGCGATAAATGCCGCCCGGGAGCTTGAGATTACCTTGACCGGACGGGAAGGTGGCGCGGAAGAGCGCATTCCGATGTGCGGTGTGCCGCACCATTCCGTCGATGCCTATATTGCCCAGCTGATCGAGAAGGGCTATAAAGTTGCGATTTGTGAACAGGTAGAGGATCCGAAACAGGCAAAGGGAGTGGTCAAGCGCGAAGTCACCCGCATTATTACACCGGGTACCGTCATGGAAGGTAAATTCCTGACAGACAAAGAAAATAACTATCTGGTTGCCGTCTATCACGAAAGGAATAGTTTTGCGCTGGCCGCGTGCGACATTTCAACCGGAGAGTTCTATGTGACGGAGATGAACGGTATTTCCTCTCTGCTGGATGAAATTGTGCAGTATCACCCGTCCGAAGTGATTGAGCTGCAGCCGGAAAGCGGATCGTTTGTAAGTGAATCACTGGCTCCGTATTCCATCGTGGTAACATCCCGTGGTGTGCCCCGGATCGATGCTGTGGTTTCCCCGGACATGCAGTTGGGTGACTTATTCAGTGAAGTGAGCGGAGCGAAAACGTGCACATGGACCATGTTAACGGCGGCGGTTGGTCTTATTACATACTTGAAAGAAACGCAGAAGCGAACCCTTGGACACCTCCACAGGGTTGAATTATATGAATCGGCTTCCTATATGGTGCTTGATCAGTTTACCCGGCGCAATCTGGAACTCGTGGAAACGATCCGGGATAAATCAAAAAAAGGATCTCTTTTATGGCTGCTCGACCAAACCGCGACGGCTATGGGGGCACGTCAGCTTCGCCGCTGGATAGACAAGCCTTTACTTAATAAGCAGGATATTGAACGGCGGCAGGAGGCGGTTCAAGCCCTGATCGACAATTGGCTTGCACGCGAAGAAATCCGAACCCGGTTGAAAGATGTTTATGATCTGGAGCGCCTTGCAGGCCGCATTGCGTACGGCACGGCGAGTGCAAGGGATCTCATCCAGCTTAAATCCTCTTTGCTTGCGGTCCCCGCTTTACAGAACATTCTCCGTGAGATGCAAGGCGCAGCGACTGCCCTGCAGGAATTGGAAGCCAAGCTGGACGCCTGTCCGGATATTGTGGAGATGATTGAGTCAGGGATTGTAGACGATCCTCCTCTTGTGATGAAGGACGGCGGTCTGATTAAGGAAGGATACAACGCGTATCTTGATCAACTGCGTATGGCGAGCCGGGAAGGGAAACAGTGGATTGCGAGTCTGGAGAAACGGGAGCGGGAAGCGACCGGCATTCGTTCGCTGAAGGTCGGGTATAACAAAGTGTTCGGCTACTATATCGAAGTGACAAAATCAAATCTCACGGCTCTGCCGGAAGGCCGTTATGAGCGGAAACAAACACTGGCGAACGCTGAACGGTATATTACCCCGGAATTAAAAGAAAAGGAAGCGTTAATCCTCGAGGCGGACGAGAAGCGGATCGAGCTTGAGTATCAGCTGTTTGTGGAAATCAGAGAAAAAATCGCCGGACAAGTGAAACGGGTTCAGGATATTGCCATGCAGGTTGCAACCCTTGATGTGCTGCAGTCCCTTGCTACGATTGCCCAGGAACGCAGCTATGTGAAACCGCAAATCGCAACCAGCGGCAGCCTGATCATTGCTGATGGCCGCCATCCCGTTGTGGAATCGGTTCTGCAGCACGAATCATTTGTGCCCAACGATACGCATCTGAGCAGTGAAACCCAGCAAATGATGCTGATCACCGGGCCGAATATGGCGGGAAAAAGCACGTACATGCGCCAGGTAGCGCTCATTATTATTATGGCCCAACTCGGTTCGTTTGTCCCGGCGCAATCGGCGCACGTAACGCCTGTGGATCGTATATTTACCCGAATCGGCGCGGCGGATGACCTGGTGGGGGGGCAGAGTACGTTCATGGTCGAGATGAAGGAAATTGAAATTACGCTGCGCAACGCCAACGCGCGCAGTCTTGTGATCATTGATGAACTCGGGCGCGGCACCTCGACGTCGGAAGGGATGTCGATCGCCCAGGCGGTGATCGAGTACCTTCACCATGACATTGGCTGTAAGACGCTTGTTTCGACCCATTATCATGAACTTTCTCACTTGGAAGCGTCCCTTCCACGCCTGAAGAACTTCCATATGGCGGTGAACGAATCGGATGATACCGTCATATTTCTGCGCAAGTTAATTGAGGGCCCGGCGGATAAAAGCTACGGCATATACTGCGCGCAAATTGCCGGCCTGCCATCCAGCGTCATCGAACGGGCCAATCGGCTGCTCGATGAGTATGAAGGCCAGATGAATCAAAAAGTACCGTCAGAGATTGCCGGCCAGGAGATCCTTTCCGTTGCAACAGTGGACGAGCCCCTCCAGCTCGATATGTTTGGCACGACGGTAAGCACCATTGTAAAAAAAGAGTCCAAACTAACCGGCCCTGAGGCCAAAGCAGTGAAAAAATTACGTGAAGCCGATTTAATTAACATGACACCGCTTGAAGCGATGAACTTACTATTCGAGTTAAAACAGCATATAGGAAAAGAATAGGGGGAGGCTCCGTGAGCAAAATAAAAATAATGGATGCCCTGCTGGCGAATTTAATTGCGGCCGGCGAAGTGGTAGAACGCCCGTCCTCTGTGGTGAAAGAACTTGTGGAAAACGCAATTGATGCGGGAAGCACACGAATTGAAGTGCATATAGAGGAAGGTGGCCTCGCATCCATCCGTATTAAAGATAACGGAATGGGTATGGAGCGTGAAGATTGCCGGCTCGCCTTTGAACGCCATGCGACAAGCAAACTGATACGTGAGCGGGACCTCTCGCATATTCGAACGTTAGGGTTTCGCGGGGAAGCCCTGCCGAGCATTGCGGCGGTCTCGCGGATGGAAGTGAAAAGTACCCCCGCCGGTGAAACGGCGGGTACACGCGTCTTCATGGTAGGCGGGAAAGAGGAAGCGTTCGAGCCGACCGCCTTTCCGCGCGGGACGGAAATTATCGTTACCGATTTGTTTTATAATACGCCGGCCCGCCTGAAATATATGAAGTCAATTCAAACGGAAGTTGGTCATGTGTCTGATACGATGAACCGCCTCGCGATATCCCATCCGGAAATCGCATTTTTGTTGACCCACAATGAAAAGCAAATTCTTAAAACATCCGGAGACGGTCAGCTGCTGCATGTGATTGCCGCGATTTACGGGATGAATCTCGCAAAAAACATGGTTAAGATCGAAGCGGAATCTCTTGATTTTACGCTTGCCGGTTATGTGGCAAAGCCTGAGTTTACGCGGGCCAATCGTTCCTATATGTCTACCATCGTCAACGGGCGATACATTCGCAGCATCGGCTTGGCCAATGCGATTCTCCGCGGTTACCATACTCTTCTTCCGATTAACCGGTTTCCTATCTGCGTTTTATCGATTCAGATGGACCCAACGCTGGTAGATGTCAATGTCCACCCGGCTAAACTTGAGGTGCGCTTTAGCAAAGAAGCGGAACTGTACGATTTAGTCGAGAAGGAAATCAAAAAAGTATGGAGCAGGCAGCGGCTTATTCCCGAACCCGGAAGAAGCATTCGCTATGAAGCGAAAGAAAAGAAAAATGAGTACCAGGCCTCGATGGATTGGACGATGTTTGTTCCGGCAAAAAACGTAGTGCCGGGTCAAGTGGAAGAGCGGGCTCTCACGTGGAACTCAAATACAGACAGCACAGAAACTGTTGAAAGGGAACAGAGTAGGAGCGAGATTGCAGAGAACGGTATAGGGGAAGTGCAGGTTAGCAAGCAGGATTCATCCCGCATGGACATGGCATGGAAGGGCAGGGGGAACACCCGGGAAACGGGCGCGAAAGCTGACGCTCCGGCACAAGCTGCAGCGCTGGAAACGAAAGAGCTAAGCTCGCCGCATTTACAGGATACGAAACAGCAAGAGACGGTGAAACGGCAAGAGACGGCAGAGGTAAACAATGAGGAACCTGTCCTTCGCGTACCGGAAATGTATCCGATGGCACAGCTTCACGGTACGTATATTCTGGCGCAGAATCAGGACGGGATGTACATGATCGACCAGCATGCGGCCCAGGAGAGAATCTTCTACGAATTTTTTCTTGCTAAGCTCGCAAATGATGTGATTGAGAGCCAGGATTTGCTCATTCCGATTACACTCGAGCTCACCAAAGCAGAAGCGATTGCCGTAGAAGAAAACATCGAAAAGTTTTCCCGTGTAGGAGTATTTCTTGAACCGTTTGGAACAAACAGTTTCGTGATTCGCTCTCACCCGCGCTGGCTTCCCAAAGGGGAGGAAGAGGCGATACTGCATGAGATGGTTGATATGGTCATCAAACAGAAAAAAGAAATCGATATAATAAAACTGCGGGAAGCAGCAGCGATTACGATGTCGTGCAAGGCGGCAATCAAAGCGAACCGCTACTTAACGCACGCCGAGATGGAGGCACTGATTGAACGCCTTCGCCAAACGACCAGTCCCTTTACCTGCCCGCATGGTCGGCCGATCATTATTCACTTCTCAACGTATGATATTGAGAAGATGTTTAAGCGAGTCATGTAAAATTGTGATGTGATAGGATTAACCTTTTATTTTGTGGTCTTGGCCATTTCCTGCGTGGGTTCCTGATTGTTTTTAGTACCCTGATTTTGTTTTGCCTGGATTTCTTTGTCCTCACTCTTCACACCTATCCATGTTAGAAAAGCAACAATGATAATGAAAGCAATGGCTATTAGTAAATTTATGCCACCGTTTACCCAGAAATCCGAGAGAAAATACTGCATAACCTAACTTCCTTTCCTATCAGTATCTGCTTTTAATATGTGCGATTTCTTCTCAAACAATTAGACTGTAGGTATAGTTGAGTTCTGCTGCCCGCATTTAACATGGAGGTAATGTAAAACATGATAACGAAAGGATTGTTTATATTATAACCGTATGAATAACCGGGCTGAGGCCCATTTTTGTCATCTATGGGCTTTCGTATAGACATATACGGGTACTCGTGCGTATCTTACCATATCAAAAGAAAAAGGAGTGATTTAAATGGCTGGATATGCTGGTGGCGGATTTTGGGCTAATGAAGTTGGGGTTATCCTTGTACTCTTTATCTTGTTGGTAGTTATTGCTTGCAGTTGCGGAGCATTTGGGGGCGCAGGGGGCGCAGTTTAACAACAGCATGTGAAAGGAGTTCAAAAAAGGTTCTTAAAAATACCTCTGTTTGCTGCACCAGAATTCGCTTGTTTCTAAATTAAACTTGCATTGTGGTATTTGGGGATACAGCAAAATAAGTGTCTGCTCACCACCGGTGGCAGACACTTATTAATTTTTACAGCTGAAACTTTGGCGGAAGGGGACGACCCATTCCATTGCCTACCGCATTAGGTAGGTTTATTTTTCATTTACGTCGTTATATGATGAAATTCGGGCTCTGCGGTCAATTTCATCGCGCTGGCGAACTACCAACCCGTTTTTATCCAGCCGGTCAATCATTGCGGTAATGGCGCTTGGCTTTACCCCCATTTCTTCCGCTAGTTCCGTGACCATGCATTTTCTTCTTTTAGAAAGGAGTTGAAGAATAAAAAATTGGGGACCCGTCAAACCTATATTCATATGTTCCGATAGTTCAGGGCCAAGCTTTCTCATGGTTATCCTAAAAGCGGTTTGCAACCGCTCAATATATGGTTCTAAATTATTCATACAGCCTCCAAAGCGATTCCTGTTTTAATCGTTCCCCTATATAATATTTCATTCAAATTATACATATAAACCGTATGTCCGGCAAAAGCAAAAACCTTGTACTTGTCCAGGCATTTTTTCATTTTTTGCACATATCTTCTCACGAAAGGGGATGAAAGCGGGATGAAAAAATCACCGGGTCTTTATTCACTGGGTCAGATTATTTACCATAACCCTCCGGTTCAAGAAGTGCCTATTACTACGCACCCAAAAATCAGTGAGAATGCGGTAGTGGGTGTTAATTCTATGATTATTGGCGACGTTACGGTTTCTGCGGATGTATTTATTGGCTTTCATAATATTATCCGCTCTGATTCTTCCTATCCTTTCTATATCGGACGCCGTACGAATATACAGGATTTTGTTTTGATTCACTGCCATCCCGCCCAATTTATTAAAGTTCCGGGGCGCAAAATGGGTGTGTATATCGAAGAAGAGGTCAGCATTCTCCATCACGCGGCACCGCACGGCCCTCTGTTTATCGGTAAAAATACGTTTATCGGACAGCATGTATCAATTTATGGAGCTACCATCGGCCGCAATTGTGTCGTTATGCATGGAGCGGTCATTACCAATCACGTCAAAATCGGCGATAATCGTTTTGTGGCTCCCGGCCAGTCCGTTTATACGCAGGATCAGGCTGATGCGCTGCCGGAAGTTCCTCATCAATTTAAGAATTTAAACCAGGAAATTGTTGATCATTATTACAGGTTGGGCAAATCGTATAAAATGAACACGCCTCTGGCCTTTTAACCCCTGTTGTCGGGAGACAGGCCTTTTATCGTTGCCATCCGCCGATTTTCCCTTAGAACACATGAAACAGTTTACAGCAAAAGTAATTTTTTATGCGCGCCAATGAAAGGAATCCAACCGCCTGGGGATAATAAAAAGGATGTTTAGCGAGTAAAGGAGCGGGAAAATGCGAACAAGAAAATGGATCATGATTTCGATTGCCGTCTTGCTTATTCTGGGCGGATTAGCCGCTTATACCTTGAAACCCGAATATGCTTATATTCCATCGGAAAATAAGGTGGTAAGAGGAGAAACGAATGATATAGGCGCGCTGGATATATGGGGGAAAACCGTCACTAAAGAGGGAATGGTTCGTGGAAAAAGTTCTGCCCTTATACGATCCGTAAAAAACGGAGCGATTCCGATTGATGCGGCGCTCCTGCAAGTCGGACGGAAAGCGTTTTATCAGGAAACGTTCGGCAATGAAGTGTTTTTAACCGATATTTTGGGGATTGTTAACGGCCCTCTTACGATCCCTGCTATAATGAAAGCCATTGTTAAATTAAAGGGAAAAGGGACAACTAATCTGCAGGTAGAATTAACCCGGGACGCTATAATTGGGGGGAAAATATACAGAAAAGGGTCAAAAATTGATACAGGAATCGACGTCGCCGCAGGCACCTACGCTCCTATAGGGATGCCGGTTTCCTTTTCTGAAGGAAGGTTGAAAGTAGGGATTAGCTGTGCGGCCTGTCATGCCACTGTGGATCCCGTGACAAAAAAAGTCGTGGAAGGAGCGCCCAATTCGGATTTGAATACGGGAATGCTGCTAGCGCTGGCGACGAATTCAGCCGCTTATTTCACGCATGCGGATACTGCTGTGTTGCAAAACTATATTAAGAATACCAACCGGTCCTCTCTCCCTGACCCTGCGGCACTGGAGGCTGCTGTCGATGATACCTTTGCCAAATGGCCGAGAGGAAGCTTTGATTCGACAACCGATCTTAAGGCGAATCCAACCTCCATTCCTGATTCATTTACGCTGGGAGACCACCCATACGGATGGAGCGGGTTTGCAGCGGCCGGACCGTTTAAAGGATTAAGCAGCTTAAATAACAATGTCCATGCGCAAAATTCGGACACCCTGTCACAGTCAGAAACAAGTAAAGCGCTATTTGGAATTGATAAGGAAGTTTTTATCGGAACGATCCTGCAGAATGCTGCCAATCCTAAATATCGTTACAATCCAGGGAAGAGGGAAAACCCATCCGCATTTTTCATAAACGTCGACCCGACTCCAGGAGCTCCAGGTGTCAATGAGTTGGTTAGGCCGCCGCAATTTCCCAAAGTCTCTGTTATCGCGCCGGATGGTTTGATTGCCGGTTCACCCGGCTACCATGTAAATGAACAAAATAATGCTATGGCAGCTTGGCAAAATACGCTTTCGCCTCCAAAAATCGGGCTGACGGTAACTGCGGAAACAGCCCGGCTTGGGCGAAGTGTCTTCGGGCGGGCGGGATGCATCATGTGTCATGCAGGAGAAACCTTTACCAACCATCGGGTTATACCGGCCCAAACAATTGGAACAGAGCCCACCCGTGCCCAGGCGCTTAAGAAAACGGAGAAAATTTTTAGTGAACCCACGATTTACCCACCGGACACCCCGGTGCCGGTTCCTCCTGGGACGCCGTCTCTTAAAGTGCCTATCCGTGATATAGACCGCCAACAAATCAGATTAGCCTATGCACACGGGAATACGCAGGGTGGGTACAAGGTTCCCAGTTTGATTGGACTCTACTGGAGCGCGCCTTATTTGCATGACGGAGGCGTTGCTGTTGGACGGGATAGTGCCACAGATCTGGGAGTTGCAGGGACCCTGGAAAAAGGAATTCAACCTGACCCTTATAATAGCCTGAGAGCACTCGTTGATAGGAACTTGCGAAAAAAAGTGGTGTCATCAAATCAATCATCAAAAGATCTGCAAAAGGTTCATGTTCAAGGAATTGGGCATGAATATTGGGTCGATAAGGCGGCGGGCTTTACCTCCGGGGAGCAGGATGCCCTTATTAGATACCTGTTTACGCTTACGTATAAGTAAACCTTTCTTTGCCCATATTAATACCGCACCATAAACGAAGGAGGAGAGCCTTTATGCCTGATCAACCATCAAGTTGGCAATCGCAAAATCCTATCTCTGATGCCCAGAATGCCGTGGATAACGTGAAGAACGCGTTGACACAACTGCGCAGTAATCCGAACCAGCAGGATAAGGAAGGAGCGCAGAACGCTTTTGAACAAGCACAGCGGGCAGTTTCCCAGGCGAATGCGAGTGACAACCAGCAGGCGGTTCAACAAGTTAAGGAACAGTTGGACCAGGTTCAGCGTCAACTTGCACAAACCCAGGCTACCGCTTCATTCAATACATCGCTACAAGTCCGCGATTAGGTGCGCGGCAGGGATTTACACGGTATCCAGACCGGGAGCTGCCCGTACACAGGGCCGCTCCCGGCTGTCCTTTGAATACAACCCCATAATTAGGCAATAAAAAAATAGGCTCCCAGGAACATATTGAACTTTTATAAATAAATTACTTTAAATTATTATTATCTTGTACGTTAAAATGTTTTCTTTTTGTGTTTTTGGGGTAATGAATATAGTTTTTTATAGCATATAAGTTGGGGTGTGAAGATTGTGAGTCCGATCGTTGAGGTTGTAAATCATTTGGTTGAAAATAAAGACAGGTTAAGCCGTGAAATTGTTGAACATAGTCTGCAGCAAATCGATATTAAATACCCGCAGCATGAGATAGACAGAGCGTTTGTAGATTTCAGTAATTTTATAAAACTTTTCGCACAGTCGCTTACCGATAATAAGAAAGAAATTAATGGGGAACTTAGGGTCTGGAGCCGGAAGCTTGGCGAAAGGGATGCAAGCGAAGGGAAAAAAGTTGCCGATTCCCTGGAAGTGTATCCTACCATCCGACAGAGTTTCATTCACTTTATTTCAAAAATCGGTCTTGACCATAAACTTTCTATGGAAGAAGTTCTCTATATTACGAAGCGGTTGAATTATAACTTTGACCTTTGCCTTAACGAAACCGTGAAGGCTTTTGATTATTTCAAGGAAAAAATCATTCGGGCAACGCAGGAAGAAGTAAGCGAATTGTCTGCGCCGATTGTTCCGATTCATAACGGGGTCGCGGTTCTCCCGCTCATTGGTGTTATTGACACATACCGCGCCAAATATATTTTGGAAAGAGTCGTACCGCGGGTTGCCGAATTAAAAATTGAGTGCCTGATTATTGACTTTTCCGGCATTCAAACGATAGACACGATGGTAACTAACCACATTTTTAAAATTCATGATGTCCTTCGCTTATCAGGGATCCAGGCGATTTTAACGGGTATAAGACCGATATTAGCCCAGACAGCGATCCGGATTGGCATTGATTTCTCGCATATTAAAACGTATGCAACGGTACATCAGGCGTTAAAATCCATCAACATCGAAAAATAAGTTGAAAAAGAAAAAACAGCTGATAGACTCCGGTTAGTAGAGGAGATGCAGCTGTTTTTTTATTGTGTTTCCCCGTTTATTGCTTATGAGTTTCCTGCAATTCCGCCAGGGAGACGGTTTGGCTGTTCTGAGGATTGTCCTGCTTATGAATTCGGGCGGTTTTGTTCTGCGCATCGATATGATCAATCCAAACAGACATCCCCTGAAATTGAACATCTATGATATTTTTTGCCTGCATAATTTCCTGTGCCCGTTGTATGTCCATCTCCATTCCTCCTTTATGATCATTCTTAGGTTTATCTATTTACGGAACGTTTATTCCTTCTTGTCTGCCATAATTTTGCTATTAGCAATGGCCCTTTCCTCCACCGCCTCTGCTATATATAGCGGAGGCGGTGGAGGAAAGGGGTGATATTATTTAGTTGTTAAGAAAACAAGCGGATTAAATTTCCAAGTATCTGCCATGTGTGCAACGTTTTAATCTTTTCCGGAATTTTATTTTTTGTAGAATCAGCAAGGTACAAACCTGAAGAGCGAATATATTGCACAGGATCTAACTTTTGTTCTTTCAACCAGTGGTTAATCTTTTCAAGGTCGTAATAGATTGTGCGTTTTGAAACCTTGATTTTTTCCGAAATTTCTTCGAGCTGAACATACGACTTTGCGTGAAGCAAATGAGTGAGAATAAGGGTGCTGCGTTCATCCAAGGACATGAAGATGGGCCCTCCTTTCTTCATTACTATGCAAAAAATATACACTGACTCGGAGAAAGATTTAGCCTATTCATTCTTTATACCATTACTGTATAGCTTTATTGCAGGAAAAGTAAGGGGGAGGACCGTTCAAATCATGTCGCGGATTTTGTGCAAAAATGTACGGTTATCTTTTATTGAGTACTTACAGGCTGGACAGGGCTATCTCTTATGCGGTGCCGGTATCCTTCTGTATAATGAATATGGGAACCATCTTCGCTTGGAATAGGCGGAGATGTTACATCCATACATTGATGAACGTGTGCAAGGGCGACCGAAGTATAAGTAATGGAACCATGATTATGATCGGGTACGAAATGGGGAAAGCATCATCTATGAATTGAGAGGGGTTTCAGCCAAACCCGAATAGTTTTCTTTTGCCTTGACTGACACGAATTCTTTTTCAGGAAAACGATACGCGCTGAGATAACCTCCGAATACGGCTCCCTGGTCAATATTTACCGTGTTATTTTTAACTAACGGCTCCGGTTTCGGATCGTGACCCCAGATAATAATCTTGTCCGAACGGTGATAAACGGTCCAGTCTTTACGAATTGGCCTGCCGGTCTCATCGAAGCCGTCCGTATCACCGTAACGGCAAAAATCGCGGATGCGCTTGGAATCCTTGCCAATGTAATTGTCACGAATTCCCGCGTGGGCCGCTACCGCAACCTGTATACCGTCTTGCACGATAATTAGGTGAGAAGGAACGCCCATAAGTAAATCCCTCAGTTCCTTCTTGAGTTTTTCCGCGGCTTGCCTGCCGTTCTTCGTCACAAACGCAGCAAACTCTTCCTCCACCTTCTCGTCCCCATGGCCCATCGTTACTTTTCTTCCATCCAGCCATCTCGCAATTTTCCACCCGTGATTGCTATCAATCATATAAGCAAGCCCTGCATCCATATGATTTTTAAAAAAAACCATTGTTTGAATCGAATAAGGACCGCGGCTCATCACGTCCCCCAGTGAAACAATTCTTCTTCCTTCAGGGTGTTTGTATAGCCCCCGTCTGTCCGGTATGTATCCTAATTTATGGAGTAATTCAATGAGTTCGTCAAAGCAGGCATGAATATCGCCAATAAAATCAAGCCCGTTTCCGAGTTCAATTTGATTCTGCATACACAATCCCTCCCTGGGTTCACACCTTTGTAGTATTGCCAAATCGCTCGAATATGAACAAAGCCGGCCGGGAGTCCCCGACCGGCTTTTCTACGCGTCCGTGACAGAGCATAGGTTAGAGAAGTTTATTTGTGATTCTGGATGCTGCTGATGAGGAAGGAGCCTTGCGTATTTTTTGTCACTGTCATTTCCAAGATTGTTTCAGATAGTCAGGATGCCTTCTCTTCACTTTACCACAAAAATAATGATCGAATAGGAACCAGAAAATGGAGGTTATTTTTCTTTAAGAGAAAGAGACTGCTTTGAGCGAAGCCAGACAAATGGCGAGCGAAGCTGACGGCCCGTATCCAACCACTACGGTTCCCTTATTCGATAAATCGCAGATGTAACCACGTGAACTGTGCAGAACCATATGCCAGCCCCCTTCTTTAATTTTCTCCGCCACTTCCCAGGCGTCCGTTATACTGGTGGAGAAATGGGGGAGGTGGGGAGAAGAAAGCGGATTTTCCCATCCAAAGATGCGTTCGGCTACGAGCGCATCGATTTCCCTGTTTGTCATACCGACAACCTCCTCTGCTGTCGAACGTGTGAGGATCTTCTCATCTTCCTATAAACATAATCGATTTCCCTATTTTTATTCATGGAAACGACCGGGCATTTGCCCCTTTCCTTAAACGAGTGAAGCCATAATGTGCAAAAAATTTTTGGCGTGAGAGCCTACCTTCCCATAATAAGGAAATCAGCTTCTTGTCATTGTAAAAATTACTCATATAAACGTTGAGAAAATCATATTTTGAATATAAACACATTTAAAAACATATTATTAGGAGGATTTTAGTCCCGTACATCGAATGGATAAAAGTAATCAAAAAATTGGCAAAAAGGAGTTGAAATCATTGAGGCATAATCAAACAAAAAGTTATAGAATTCAAACTTTAAAAACAATTTATAGTCATTTCTTGAAAAATGGAGAAAAACCGATGGCATTTGATCTGGATGGCAGAGAAATGCTGCTTGCCTTTATATATCTGCATAAAAGAAATTTTATTGTATTTGAAAACAAATACAGCGGAAAGAATTGCCGTGCCACAATTCTTCCGGAAGGCATCGCCTTCTTGAAAAAAATAGCGGAGAAAGAAATGACGGCTGTTAACTAGGATAACCGTTTGCTCGCTTTGTTGTTTGCTATTTTTTCAAATTAGTAGTAATATATAAGAAAATTTAATACGAAAAGTAAGCCACTGGGGGAGCTGTGAAGCTGAGAGAAGACCATTCGACCCTTTGAACCTGATCCGGTTAATACCGGCGTAGGGAAGTGGAGTGGATTTCATGCGTTCGAAAGTATACACATATAAACCACCCACTTGAGGGTGGTTTTTTTGCCGTTAAGGAAAGTATATGTTGCTTTACAGTGTTAAAGCAACATATACTTTCCT
>NZ_KE387179.1:61374-62570 GCF_000430625.1 Aneurinibacillus terranovensis DSM 18919 | reverse complement strand
ATCGAAACGGTTTGTGATCAGCCGAAGGTTATTTCCTTTCGTATCCACTACCTCCAAAATCCGAAAGGTGTTCTCTGCCCGATTCTGCGTCGTCCCGATATAGACCATTCGATCTGACAAAACCGTACCTTCCTTCGAAAGAGAGAAGGAGTGGATCTCATGTATCACCGCATTCTTCTTGAGTCGCGAAACAAAAAAGTATCCATCATCGGTCATCCGGTCAAAGCGTTCGTAATCTACATATCCTCGGTCAAATACGTACATGGCTTCTTTGTCATCGACTAGCACTTCCAGCTGGCCGCGATCATGTTCCTTGGTTGTTGTAATGATCGCTTTATCAGGATAAGCCGTGTTTTTATCCATGAAAACTAACCGAAGGTGAAGTTTCACGCCTGCTTTTGTTTTCCGGAACTTCGCCCATTTATAATGCGTGAGGTTCAAGGGTAAAGTGCTGGAATCAATGATCTTCAACGGCATCGTTTTTACGATTTTTTGATGAAACCCTTGGATTTTTTGCACGAGATCTAAGAAAACACAGGAAAGTATCGCTGGTTCCACGCTATTATTTTTTCGGGATAACTGTGAGACACTAATCGACTCGAAACCTACGGTTTTTTGAAGGTCCGTATCCAGTAAAGCATCGCTTAGGGCGTGAAGGCTTTCCGTTTCCTGTAAGTGTGAAAAAAGAAGCAGCTTGATATAAGCTTCAGTCGTTAGCTTTTTCGTATAAATATCTTGTTTATGGAGTTCTACCAGTTCAAAAAGATTTTGAAGATTTATCGGCGATATCCATTTACTAAATGAAGATTTTCGTGTATTCTTGTCCATAGATGTAATCCTTTATATTGGATTTGGACAGGAAACCACCTGTACTTTCCATTGTAAAGGATTTTTTTATTGGCAAAAACAATAAATTTCAATATTGGGATGATTTTTAATACTGAAATATAATTAATGCAACACTAGTGACCTACCTTAAATTATTAAAATCCGTGTCTTGACGATGGGGTCCACCTTAATCGAGAAAGCTTCATTCGGCCAAATATCCCAAACCATCTACTTTATATAAACGGGAGAAGTCTGCCCGAAAACGGAAAAACGTTGCGTAAGACAAAGAAAACGGGTGAAAATCGAGGCTGTTCAGTCTGAAATCATATCAATAGGTGTAGCAAATTACAAAAAATTGGTGAATGTAA
>NZ_KE387179.1:58951-60889 GCF_000430625.1 Aneurinibacillus terranovensis DSM 18919 | reverse complement strand
TTGCGTAAGACAAAGAAAACGGGTGAAAATCGAGGCTGTTCAGTCTGAAATCATATCAATAGGTGTAGCAAATTACAAAAAATTGGTGAATGTAAGAGTTGACCGCGGGTAAGGAGCTTCAAAAAACTCAAACCGTCGGACAGACTCCTAGGAAACAAGAAAAGGGACTGTTACCCATCCGTCTATTTAGACTTTTGGGTCAGCCCCTGATTACGTTTTTATAAAGAATCAACCTTATTTTAATTCAATCATTTTCTTTTCTTTGTAGTGCTGGATAAGCTCTTCAAAGATCGGCTCGATATAAGTAAAGAAGTGTGACCAATGCTCTGCCATCGGGAAATGCCCTATATTTTCCATTATAGTTACCTTCGCTCCGTCAATATATTTAGCTGCTTCTAAAGTATCTGCCGGTGTGCAAGACCAATCATATTCACCTGTAAGAAGGTAAACAGGGCACTTTTCCGTATCGATTGTCTTCAATTTGTCACGAATGTCCCATTCATGACTGAAGAAATAAAGGTCACCGTTATATACCCCTGCCCCCTCCTGAGTGTAGAACCACCATAGTTCCCACCGCCGATTTTCCGGGATCATTGGTGCACATAGGTCAATGGTAAGTTCAGCAGATGCCTCCCCACCATGGATGTCCGGGCGATAAAGTACATCTAGGTATGCGCCTGGTTTTTTCTCTTCATAACCGCCAGCCTGAGCTTCTAATCCAATAACCGCACCCAGCTTATCCGCATAATCAGCTGCTAATTTAAGAGTAATATTTCCACCCATGGAACAACCTAGAACGATCGGATTTTTAATTTCCAGTGCCTCAATAAATGTCATAATAAAACCAGCGTAAAAATCAGTTGTTAAACGATATTCTTCTTTCCACCATTCCTTGTCTTCTGGAGGAACAGATTTCCCGTGGAAAGGAAGATCAAACGTATATACCTTAAATTGAGATGTAACATAGGGGTCGTTCATAAGATCACGATATTCACTTCCATGAGCGCCAGCAGTATGCAAACAAACGAGTGGAATTCCTTCCCCAACAGTCTCATAGTATACGCGGTAAGTAGTACCCTCAAATGGAATATACGCATATTTACCGATAATCGCTTCTTCTCTTACAGCCACAAAAAATCACTCCGTTTCAAATTATTTAGCCACTTATTGTTAAGCATGTTTCATTAATGCCATCATTAACTTCAGAACACGAATGTTTTGCATTGCTTTTACAGCATTTCCTTCAATGGTCATTCCATGATTCCACATCATACCAAACAAATCTTGGTAGAATGGCTTTGGCATTTTTTCAATGGAGTTTTGCCATGTTTCCTGAGAGGCCACGATTCCAAAATCCCAAGATTTATCCCAGATCGGGTCGACAATCACTCCCTGTACTTTCCCTTGATAAACATTTAGGATATACTGCTTTTCCTTGCCGAATTTGAACATAATGTCCGCAGTAAAGAAATTCCCCAACCTATTGATTTCCGAATCTTTATTAATGAGATTGACCCAACTACCTACCCAAACTTCATTCGGGAAGGTTGTTACACCTTTGGCTTCATTAAGTTTTGTACTGGCCATATTCATTCCTCCTTGTATATTAAGAGCAGCGAATGATTTGGTTAACATAAAACCGAATTGTCGTTGCTCTTTTTAGATTTTTGATCTTTGAAAACATAATAGAAAATGTGGATTTAAAGTCATGTCTAGTGGTGGAGGATGTAGCCCCGAAGGGAACCGAGGAACCGAAGGTTCCGAGTGTTCACAAAGGGGGAACAAGCGTAGCGCGTGGCTTGTTTCCATCCATCACCATCATCAGTTAAAGGGTTTACGATCTTGGGCTGTCTTTGGGAAAATGGCCTTAGGTGTCTACCAAGGGAAGGTTCCGTTTCCCCCTGTTGCCCCTAAATCATAGGGTGTCTTCCAAGAATA
>NZ_KE387179.1:0-58941 GCF_000430625.1 Aneurinibacillus terranovensis DSM 18919 | reverse complement strand
TTCCATTGTAAAGGATTTTTTTATTGGCAAAAACAATAAATTTCAATATTGGGATGATTTTTAATACTGAAATATAATTAATGCAACACTAGTGAATAATAATAATAAGATAATAAGATAATAAGATAATAAGATAATAAGATAATAAAGAAAAACCGGGCATAGCCCGGCTTCTTTTCATTTGCGGATATTGAAGTCTAACGCCTTTTGTATTCGCGGTTACCTTCTTCGTCCCAATCGTCATCTTCATTTCAATCGTCTTCTTCGGCAGAACGATCGACCCTTTTTTCATATTCCTCATGCAGCGGTGCATCTGTGTTCACATCCAGCGAATTCCCATACATATCGGTAATTAAAAATCCTTCGAGGTCTTCCACATAACCGACATTTTCATCCGATTCCACAAACATTTCGTTGTACGTAAATTTGGCGGTATCATAAAAATCGGAAGGCGTTTCGGATGTTCCGTACCGCTCCACCTCCTGCCAGCTATCTTCGGCGTCGTACAGTGTTGCGTCCCGCTCGTCATATTCAAATTGGCCGAACTCCGGACGCAGAACATCCTCCTCTACCGGCCGCCGCTGAGAGACATACTGGTCGGCGGCATGTTTTACGCAGCGAACGGTGGAAGGAATGGCTTCCAGCCTTTCAACAGGGATATTCTCCCCACACACTTCACACTTTCCGTAGGTGCCTTTATCCATCGCTTCCAGGGCACGCGTAATATCCCTGATTTCTTCTTCCGTATGCTCATTCAGGGCAATATCTTTTCCCCGTTCAAACGTTTCAGTCCCATAGTCGGCAGGATGATTATCATAACTGGATAACTCACTCAAAGATTCATGAACCGATGAATGCTGGGTGCCAAAACGGTCGTTATAATCAAGCATTTCGGTTAGTTCCCGGCGCTGATCCTGCAAAAGGGAGCGAAAGTGGGAAAGCTGTTCCTGCGTTAACAATTTACTCACTCCTTCCAGTTCGTACAGCCATTGTTCTGTACATAGTGTTTCCCCGGCGGGCATAAAAATACCGTTCGCGATCCCGGAGGATACGAGCGGTTTTAAGCTGAGCTTTCACTTTCGTTATTCTTTTGTATAGCGAAGCACGGGTTTGCGGGCGGCCTGCACTTCATCCAGACGGCTGACCACGGTATGGTGCGGTGCTTCGAGAACGACATCCGGCGTTTCTTCGGCCTCTTTCGCGATTTGAATCATCACATCGATAAATTCATCCAATGTTTCCTTAGATTCTGTTTCCGTAGGCTCAATCATTAGGCATTCCTCCACGATGAGAGGGAAATAAATCGTCGGCGGATGGTAGCCGAAATCCAGCAGCCGTTTTGCGATATCCAGCGTCCGTACGCCCTGCTTTTTCTGGCGTTTGCCTGAGAGGACAAATTCATGTTTGCATATCCGATCAAACGGCAGGTCGTAATACTCAGCCAGACGGCGCATCATGTAATTTGCATTCAGAACGGCATTTTCGGAAACGAGGCGCAACCCTTCGGGCCCCATCGTACGAATGTACGTAAACGCGCGCACGTTAATGCCAAAGTTTCCATAGTACGCCTTCACACGTCCAATGGAATCGGGGCGATCATAGTCCAGGCGGTACGTGTCTCCGTCTTTGACTACAACAGGCTTAGGCAGAAAAGGAAGTAACCCTTTTTTCACGCCGACAGGACCGGAGCCCGGACCGCCGCCGCCATGGGGGCCTGTAAATGTTTTGTGCAGGTTTAAATGCACAACATCAAATCCCATGTCGCCGGGACGCGCTTTGCCAAGTATAGCATTGGCATTAGCTCCGTCATAATACAGCAAGCCGCCAGCTTCATGGACAATTTGTGCGATCTCTGCAATATTTTTTTCAAAAAGCCCCAACGTATTTGGATTCGTCAGCATCAGAGCAGCCGTGTCAGGTCCCATCGCCTGGCGCAAAGCTTCAACATCCACATTTCCTTCTGCATCGGAAGGCACTGTAACAGTTTCCAGTCCCGCGACACTTGCGGAAGCCGGATTGGTTCCATGTGCGGAATCCGGCACGATCACCTTGCTGCGTGCTTCTCCCCGGCTTTCGTGGTAGGCGCGAATCATCATCAGCCCGGTCCATTCGCCCTGCGCCCCGGCAGCAGGCTGAAGAGTTACCTGATCCATACCTGTAATTTCAGCCAGGTCTTCCTGGAGTTCGTACATTAATTGAAGGGCTCCCTGTGCAGTCTCCTCGCTCTGATAAGGGTGAATGCGGGCAAATCCCGGATAGCGGGCCACATCTTCGTTGATCTTCGGATTATATTTCATTGTGCAGGATCCAAGTGGGTAAAAACCGGAGTCTACCCCATGATTCCGCTTGGAAAGTTCGGTATAATGACGCATAATCTGCAGTTCACTAATCTCAGGCAATTCGGCTGGAACTTCACGCAGATAGGCAGACGGAACCGCTTCCGCTACGTCTACTTCAGGCACATCGCACTCCGGGAGGCTGTAGCCGATACGACCCGGTTTGCTCAATTCAAATATGAGAGCTTTTTCTTTCGTATTAGACATGACGTGCTCCCTCCAATCCTTTTACAAGACGATCCATTTCTTCCTTCGTTCGCAGCTCCGTTACCGCGAGCAGCATGTGATTTGAGAGTTCTTCATAATCACGGGATAAATCGAACCCACCGATAATTCCGTCTCGCAGCAGCTTTTTATTGATCTCACCTACAGAAACAGGCGCTTTGACCACGAATTCATTAAAGACCGGTGAATCAAACGCAATTTCATAGCCTTCGAGGGCGGCAATCTGACGTTTGGCGTACTGGGTTTTTTGTACATTCAACATGGCCATTTCCTGTACGCCTTTTTTGCCTAATGCCGTCATAGCCACCGAAGCGGCCAATGCATTTAAAGCCTGGTTCGAGCAGATGTTTGACGTCGCCTTTTCCCGGCGAATGTGCTGTTCCCGCGCCTGGAGCGTCAGCACAAATCCGCGTCGACCCTGTTCATCCTTCGTCTGGCCTACAATCCGTCCCGGAATCTGACGCATCAATTCTTTTTTTACTGCAAAATAGCCGCAGTGCGGACCGCCAAAAGACATCGGGATGCCAAACGGCTGCGCGTCACCAACAACAACATCCGCGCCGAATGCACCGGGCGGTTGGAGAACACCAAGAGACAGCGGGTTTGAACTGACAACAAACAGCCCCTTATGTTTATGCGCAATTTGTTCCATCGCAGCAAGATCTTCAATAGCGCCAAAAAAGTTTGGATATTGTACGAGAACCGCCGCCGTGTCTTCATTAACCGCGGCACTGAGCGCCTCCATATCCGTCACGCCGTTGGCACAGCCAACCTCGACAATTTCAAGCCCCAGCCCCCTGGCATTTGTCCGCAGAATCGAGCGTGATTCTGGGTGAACAGCACGGGACACGACGATTTTCTTTCTCTTTGTTTTGCCTGCCGCCATGGCAGCCGCCTCCGCGAGGGCTGTCGGGCCGTCATACATCGAAGAGTTGGCGACATCCATGGCCGTTAATTCACAAATCATCGTTTGAAATTCAAAAATCGCCTGCAGCTCACCCTGGCTAATCTCAGGCTGATACGGCGTGTAAGCTGTATAAAATTCAGAGCGTGAAATTACATGGTTTACAATGCTCGGAATGTAATGATCATACGTCCCGGCCCCAAGAAAGTACGCATATTCCGCCGCATTTGCATTCTTCCCGGCGAGCCGGGCCATGTACTTGGCTAATTCAGGCTCCGGCAGCGCTTCCGGGATATTGAGTTCACCCGTAAAGCGGACGTCTGCCGGAATATCGGAGAACAACTCGGAAATATCAGAGATGCCAAGCACCTCGAACATGTCTTTACGGTCTTCTATCGTTGTGGGAAGGTAGCGATACTTCACCCTTATTCCTCCTCTTTTACATACACTTCGTATTCTTCAGCCGTCATTAATCCATCCAGTTGAGCCGGATCGTTCAGCGTAATCACGGCCATCCATCCTGCTTTATAAGGGTCGGTGTTAATCGTTTCCGGCGAATCTTCGAGCAATTGGTTCACTTCCAACACTTGGCCTGAAACGGGCGAGTAGATGTCGGAAACTGCCTTGACTGATTCAACGGTTCCCATGCTTTCATCCGCCTCAACCTCCGCCCCGATCTGCGGAAGTTCTACAAATACAATATCCCCTAATTGATGCTGGGCAAAATCGGTAATCCCGACGCGGACTTTGCCTTCCTCCAGCACTTCTACCCATTCATGTTCCTTACTGTATTTTAATGCTGCACAAATTTGACCCATTGTTCTTTCTCCCCTATCATTGTTTTGGACGTTTATAAAAAGGTGTAGGCACTACCTTTGCTTTGACGCGCTTTCCGCGAATTTCTACTTCTACCTCGGTATCGATCCCGCTGTATTCCACTTTAATGAGCGCCAGCCCGACATTTTTCTTCAGGGTAGGCGACTGGGTGCCTGTTGTAACTTCCCCAATCTTCTCCTCACCCGCGTACACCGCATAATGGGACCGCGGTATTCCGCGTTCGATCATTTCGAGGCCGACCAGCTTTCTCTTCGCCCCTTCTGCTTTTTGCTTGCGTAGCACATCCTGGCCGATAAACGGTGTTTCTTTGTCAACTTTTACCGCAAAACCAACGCCAGCTTCAATCGGGCTTATTTCTTTGCTGAGTTCCTGCCCGTACAACGGGAGCCTTGCTTCAAAGCGAAGCGTATCACGCGCACCAAGGCCGCACGGCAGTACGTCTCCCCCACCAGCTTCCAGGATTTTACACCACAACCTCCGGGCGTTTTCGGGCTTTACATACAACTCAAATCCGTCTTCTCCGGTATACCCGCTGCGCGAAACAAGAGCCTTAACGCCTCCAACCTCAGCATTTTCGATAAAATGGAACGGCCGCAGACCCGCCACGTTTTCACCGGTTAGCTTCTGCAGCACATGCACGGCGAGTGGTCCCTGCAGTGCCAGTTGCGCAGTCAAATCAGAAATATTTTTTAACTGCATGTCACCGGCAGCATGCTCCTGCATCCATGCCACATCTTTATCAATATTTGCCGCGTTAATCACAAGCAGATACCGGTCATCCGCCAGTTTGTAAACAAGCAGGTCATCCACGGTTCCGCCGTCCGGATAGCACATAATCGAATACTGTGCCTGCCCAATTCCAAGCTTTGCCGCATCATTGGTTGTAATTTTTTGAATAAAGGAAAGGGCATCCGGCCCGGTTACTTCAACCTCACCCATATGGGATACATCAAACAATCCCGCTTTATTACGAACCGCTTCATGTTCTTCGATAATACTCGTAAATTGAACCGGCAAATCCCAACCGCCGAAATCAATCGTTTTCGCTCCGCCTTCTTTATATAAAGCGTGAAGCGGTGTCTTCTTTAGATCTGACATGTATAGGCTCACCTCCATTAATGATGCTGTTATTATGCTTTCCTATCTGCATTGAGAAAAACTCGCGGGCGTTGCCGCTCGTCCTTTTTCTGCAGGGTAGCGAAACGGCCGCTTAGTGACCGGAAGGTCGGACCGACAAAACATCCGGGTACCTCAATGATGGAGACAATTGTCGGTCTGATCGACCTTCCGGCCACACGCTCCACATCGAAAAAGCAACGTTCGGCACACTCCCGCGAGTTTTTCTCAGGTGACCAATGGAAGAAAGTATATGTTGCTTTAACACTGTAAAGCAACATATACTTTCCTTAACGATAAAAAAGGACAGAAATAGGGTGTCATCCCTATCTCTGTCCTTTATACCTGAGAGCTACCCGGAACGGTCCGGTTTCCCCTTTGGTGACCGGCTTCCTACCGGCTCTCTCCAGAGTTGCGTCCAACAGAAGTTCTTTTGCCTGAGAGATTAGAAAGGTATCACTTGCTCCTTCGGCGACGCGATTCGAGTGTTCGCGTTCTCTCCCTCTGTTATCATCCGCCATTATGTACGTTCATTTAAAATGGTATAACCTCTGACCTCTTTAATCCTAACATGATTCAGAAAAATTTCAATCCTTTTTTTAAAAATAAAAAGTGAATGAATTCACTGAATTAGGATTGATTGTTATGATTATACGTATATCAACCGCACAAATCAAGATATAAACCGTATTTTTCCCTGAAATAACGAACGTTTCCATATAAAAGCTTAATCAGAAACGTATCGAGTGAATCCAATAGAGATTTGATAAGACAAGCCCGACAAGCTAATCTTGTGGAGAAGGATTTATTGTAAATTCGCCGAATCCGGGGTTTTGTTATGTTCTAAGTAGTTTCCATTCAATCATCTGGGTTTACCATTTGTACTTCGTATGATCCTCAGCTTTTTTCTTTACCATATACATAAATATGAACAGCTTGACACAAACTTTGACTACCTTTATCTGGAGGTGAGTATAGGTGACAAACGCTCCTGTATCCTTCAACCGCGAGTGGTTTGATGAGTTGAAGCAGCGAATCCAAACGGACGGACCGTGGCATCATCCTGAACTGTATAAGCTTGCGTGGGAAGCGGAGCAGGCAACGTCGATTGGCAACTTTAACGATCTCCAGTGTCTCCGTCACCTTCCGGGATTAAGCCCCCTTCCGCATCAGATTGAAACCGCCCGCCGTGTGATTCAGGAAATGCACGGCCGGGCTTTGTTAGCGGATGAAGTTGGTTTGGGAAAAACGATTGAAGCCGGGCTTATTATGAAAGAATATATGATCCGCGGACTGATTAAAAAAGTATTGATTCTCGTTCCCGCCTCCCTTGTGGTCCAATGGGTGCGGGAGTTAACAAGCAAGTTCGCCATTCCTGCGGTCGCACAGAAAAAAGCCTATATGTGGACACAGTATGACTGTGTTGTCGCTTCCATGGATACGGCGAAGCGCCCTCCTCACCGTGACATTATTTTGGAACAGGACTATGATTTAGTCATCATCGATGAGGCGCATAAACTCAAAAATAAAAAGACGCGGAATTATCAATTTATCCAGGAAATCAAAAAAAAATATTGTTTACTATTAACCGCTACCCCCATCCAGAATGAGCTAGACGAATTGTATAATCTCATTACCCTGTTGAAGCCCGGACATTTAGGCCACTCCGATTCCTTCCAGCAGTCGTATTCGCAGGGGAAACGGCAGGTAAAAAACGAAGATTTATTAAAAAATGAATTAAAAAAAGTAATGGTGCGTAACCGGCGGGCGGACGGTTCCGTCGAGTTTACGGAGCGGCACGTCATAACCGTATCTGTCGAACTGTCGCCCGAGGAGCGAACGCTTTATAACGAAATTACAAACTTTGTTCGGGAAGAATACCACAGTGAAACAGGGTACTATAAAAATCCGCTGTCGTTAATCACGCTGCAGCGCGAAGTATGTTCAAGCCGTGAAGCCACGTACATCACACTCGCCAACATGCACGATCGCGCACCGGAGAATTCACCGGTGCGGGAGAAAATTCGCGGACTGGTCGAGATAATAAAACGAATTAAATCCCATTCAAAAGCAGAAAAAATGATTGAAATTATCAAGGAATCGGATGATAAGGTTATCATTTTCACCGAATACCGCGCCACCCAGGTGTACCTGCAGCATATGCTCGCTCGGCACGGTGTAACATCTGTTTTATTTCGAGGCGGTTTCAAGCGGGGCAAAAAAGATTGGATGAGTCAACTGTTTGAACAACGGGCTCAGGCTCTGATTGCCACAGAAGCCGGCGGTGAAGGGATTAACCTGCAGTTTTGCAATCGACTAATCAATTACGACATGCCATGGAATCCCATGCGCGTGGAACAGCGCATCGGACGTGTGCACCGGCTCGGTCAAAAACGGGATGTTTATATCTATAATCTATCTACGATAAATACGATTGAGGAACAAATTCTGCGGCTGCTGTATGAAAAGATCCATCTTTTTGAAATGGTAATTGGTGAGCTGGACACGATTATTGACCGTCTGCAATTTGAACGATCGATCGAACAGAACCTGATTCAAATTATGCTGGAATCGGAAAGCGAAGGGGAAATACGAATTAAAATGGATAATCTAAGCCAGGTCATACATCACTCCCGGCAGCATCTTCAAGCGGAACCGGTCCAGAAATCCTTGCAGAATGTGGTGCTGCCATGAATAAAATGGAAATTCGCCGCTACCTTGAGCGCTATTTCGATGCGCATCAGAGCCACTATACACAGGTACACCCTTCTTATTTTCAAGTCCGGCTCCCTGTTGAAGTCGATAAAGACCTGGGCAACCGTCCCTTCTACTGGACGTATGTAGAGCGGTTAAACATAGAGCCTCAGCCCATGCACATGACATTCATTTTTGATAAAGAAAACGCGCCGGACGATGTGCGGGGTGAAGAAATGACGTTCGGTTCTCCGCGGCTGCACCAGTTTTTCGCCTCTACCCGCAGGCGTGGGCGTTATATCCGGCTATTTGAATGCCCGGGAAAAGATATCAAAAGAGCGGCATTGATCCCATGGCTTGGCGTTAATTATAAAATATCGTATATATGTGACCGCAAAAAGGACGTTCTTTTATCGCTTGGCATCAATCTACTCCACGGAACCATTCAGGAAGATTTCTTCTCCCGGATGCAAGAGCGCCCCCTTGACCCCGTGCTACCAAATTATACTTATACCGTCCAGTCGATTTTCACCATCGACTCGGCTATAAAAAAACTGGAAGATTACGTTCAAAACGAAATCGCAAAAGAAAACCCTGTATGGGCGGTAGAAGCAGAACGCCGGTTAAACGAGGAGTTGGCCATTGTGGAAAATTTCTATGCGCATAAAAAAAGCGAGACGGACGCGAACGAAAGCGAAAAAGAAGAAAAGAAAGCCAATTCACTGGATTATAAAACAAAACGCATACAAGAACTCCGCTGGCAGTATGAACCTCGGATTGAAGTGGATATTATTAACGGAGGACTGTTTTACCTTTTATAGTTTCTATAGAAAAGCTTGGCCAGCACCAAGAGATAGGCGCTGGCAATAACCTAAACGACCACTGAATTCTACTTCACTTTCCACCGGAACATCATGCGGAGCGCCAACGGCAAAATCCCAAACCAACGATATGTCCAAGGCTCTTTGGGCTTTTTTACCCGCTGGTCCTTTGGAGTTTCCATATATTTCACGATACGTTCCGTTAAATAACGGACATATTCCTGGGAAGAAGACATTCTTAATCGCCCTCTGCAGATGATTTTACTTATAGGCTATCCGTTTCATACTTTTTTCAATCATTCTTTTCCAGGATATACCGTTGGAAAATAGGATTTGTCCATAAATCGTCCATAATCTCCTCAACGGTGACCCCTATTTCGTATCCTCCCAATTCGTTATGTCTCCGGTCACGGGATTCAATGTCATGACAATTCCTGCCGCATAATCAGGAGGCCGTGCCGCTGTTGCGGTAAGAATGACTTCAGTCGGCTGACGCTGCGTGACTTTAACTTCAACCGCGTTACCGTTCATGTCAAAATGAAAAGCCGTGCATTTGCTTTGTTTCAATAACTGCTCACCTGCCATGTACAGCCCCGCTTCAGCCGCATAGTAAACCTTGCTTCTTTCCAAATCATTATGGGCAATTTCATGCATGGTGGAAAGGAGAGAAACCGCATGCAAAAGGAGCAGCAGAATAATATGAGTATACAATAAAGAAACGATAAGCGACGAACCTCGCTCATTTATTATAGCATGAGGCTTACTCACCGGATCACTCTCCCTGCGATAAAAAAACTCCCCCGCCAATACACATGATTGCGCTCTAAAACAAGGTGAAACCAGCATCCGTTCCCAGCGGATTCAAATGCTGCGGAACGGACGTATGTCAATAACACAACATAGCCTGTGAAATTTACCCTTCGACGAATCTTTTTGTCCCTCACCTCATAAAAAATCAGGTTATTGTATTTATCGTAAAATTGCAGCCGGTCGCTAAGAGGCAAAAAACCATGTCCACCATGCATTTCACCTTCGATATAAGCAAAGAAAGCACGTGCTTCCGCATCCAGAATCGATGTATCTTTTACATTCTGAATATGCCTGCTGCTCTGCATATAAAATGCGAGCAGACAAACCGTGATCATCATCACAACCATAGAGGAAACAAGAACTTCTATAAGCGTCATTCCACGCTGGCCGCTCCAGTAGAAGGCGGGGGATTGACGGGGGCAAACCGGTATCCTTCCATCGTTACCTTCTTTTCTTCCGATCCTGAACTCTGCCAACTTACTTCGACCTCACATTTCTCTACCATTTCCGAAACAACCATCAGTCTCGCACGAACAGCATAACATTTTCCATGGATAAAGTGATCCTCTGCATCCACCAGACTGCCCTTCGCTTTCCATTGTTCGATAAGGGACCGGGCTAGCAGATAACTTGCCGTATTGTCCTGGCTGTCCATCCTTTTTTGATCGATAGTCTCTATCGTTTGGTTCACGACTCCTAACAAAAGCAGCAAAAGAAAAAGAGTAAACACCGACTCGAGATACATAAAACCTTTTTGGTTCAATTTCTTATTCAAATCGATTCCTTCTTTACGGAGATTGCTGAACGGTAAAGCGTCCACCTGCCATATAAATGGTAATATGGCATTCTTCCTTGTTTGGAGAGACAATCCAGACCGTTCCTGCCTTTGTAATGTGCCCCTGCGGTGTAAATTCGAATTCATCCGCAGAAAAGCTGTAATCTAGCCAAAAGCCGGGAGGAGGTGAAATAACTTTTACTGTATGCGGCCGCCAGGGAAGAATTTTAATGATCCCGGTATAAGAATTTAAATACACCGTGATACGTTCTTTGCGGGATAAGGCATAGTTGGACGCCACATATAAATCTGCCGTCAACTCTTCGATGTATTGCTTTCTGTATATTCTTTGAAATTCGCTGCTCATGTCAGGCAATGCCACCAGCATTACACTCCCGGCAATGAGCACAGCGACAATGACTTCCAGCAAGCTGAAACCTTTATCCTTTTGCAGCTTCATCACTAAGGATGCTCGCTGCATGTAACGGCGGCAGATAAACCGTCTGCGGCAATTTTCACGCTAATCGTTCCATTGCCGGGGCATTTGGGCACCGATTGAAGGTAGTGATTATCCACCAAAACCTGAAACGCCGTTGCGCCGGGAGGATACTGATTATTATGGTCAATATAATACGAATCCAAGGCTGTAAGAATCATCTGCTGGGTAAGTTTGCAGCTGCGCTCTTGGGCTTTTACAACCGTTCCCTTATAATCAGGCAGTGCCAACGAAAGAAAAATACCAATAATGGCAATCACAATTAACATTTCAATCAACGTAAATCCGCGTTCGGACTTTACTTTTGGAGGAAACATTTTCATTTTTCACCCTCTTTTCTTACTTTAATGAACTGACCATATGCAGTACAGGAAGGAAAAAAGACAGGACAACAACAAGAACAATCATTCCGATTAACAATAGAATCAGCGGCTCCAGCCAGCGCGTCATCCTTTGAACCATTTGCTTTATTTCTTCTTCAGCCTGACCGGCGTAAAAAAACAAGCACTGCCCCACCTGCCCGCCTTCTTCGCCAAGTTCAATATATTTCACCATCTCAGCTGTAAAATATAAGGTAAAACCCGCAAGAATCTTGCTTAACGGCCTTCCCTCCTGAAGTTTATCCACCATCTGACTCATAATCTGCCGAAAAACTGGCCATGGCGCTTTTTCATAAAATAATTCACCTACTTCCAGAATAGAAATTCCTGATTCGAGCAATAATCCTGCCTGCATCGAAAAGTAGTGGCTGTATCGCAGTTTCATCCATGTGTTAGTGACAGGCATGGCAAATAACAGCCGCGTTAGTCGGGAGACGATCCCTGCTTGGTTCCGGACAATAAAGAAAAAGCATACGAGAAGAAAGATCAAACTTGCGATTGGCCATCCATAAGAAGAACAAATAGCATACATATAAACCATGATACGTGTCACTAACGGCAGAGAAACATTCAACGTCCTGTACATTGCGCTTATCTGGGGGAAAATAAACGAAAATAAAAACCATAAGCTGGCAAGTGACAGTAAAAATAACAGCGCCGGATAGCTTACCAACTGATATATCTGATGCTTCCACCTGGCCCGTACATGATAATATCGTTCGGCAAACGAAAAACTAGAGGCATAATGACCATGCTGCTCGCCAGCAACAATTAACGATACAAAAAGCGGCGGAACAGACAAATGGCAAATCGCTTTTGAAAGTGACTGTCCCTGTTCCAGATTTTTACGCACCATTTGAAGCTGTTCTTTTTCTCTGCCGGCGAAGTGGCGCATGACGAGATCAATGCTGTCCAAAAGAGGAATACCGGATTCAAGTAAATAGGACAGTCGATAACTCAATTGCGCCAGCTTACGGTCAGACCACCGTGCTTTTATGACCATAAGTCATATATCGCTGACACTCGGTCGGTTCAGCTACTCCCTGAGCAACCTTTTCCTCCAGAATAGAGGATAGAGTCACAAAGCCATTGGAAACCATATATTTACGCATCACTTCGGCAGAACTGCAATTCAAAATATACGGGTGCAGGCTCTCGTCCACTGCAAGCACCTCATAGATTCCCGTTCTCCCAAAAAAGCCCGCTCCCTTGCACCGGCTGCACGAAGCATCTTTTCCGAAGCAATGGATGCAAACTTTTCGAATTAGTCGCTGAGCAATTATTCCTGTAATAGCAGAACTTACTAAATACGGTTCAATCCCCATATCCAGCAAGCGGATAATCGTGCTGACGGAATCAAACGTATGGACGGTTGTAATGATTAGATGTCCTGTCAGCGCGGCGCGAATGGCCACTTCCGCCGTCTGCTTGTCCCGTATTTCTCCTACTAAAATCACATCCGGATCCTGCCTTAGAACCGCCCGTAACCCTTCATGAAAAGACAACCCGGAACGAGGATGAATTTGCACCTGATTCACACCGGCAATTCTATATTCAACGGGCTGTTCAAGCGAAACGACGTTGCGACCTTCACGCTGCAACTCATGCAGCATCGCGTACATCGTTGTCGTCTTTCCGCTCCCCGTTGGTCCGGCAATTAGAATCATGCCCTGCGACTGCACCAGCATCTCCCGGACAGCTTGTACATGCTCCGGCTTCATTCCGAGCGAGGAAAGAGAGTGGTAGCAGGTATTGTGCGGCAGTAAGCGAAGAACGATTTTTTCGCCATAAATGGTGGGCAGGGTCGCTACCCGTATATCAATCGTCTCCTTCTCCCCATCTCTCTGAAGCTCAAAGGAAAAACCTCCGTCCTGCGGCATCCTTCTATCGCCGATATCCATACCGCTCATCAACTTAATTCTCGACACAACAGGCGGTCCCCACATTTCTTCTTTCCATTCTATTTCCTTAAGAAAACCATCCATTCTGAAACGAACCAATACTCCATCGGAAATCGGATCAATGTGAATATCGCTTGCTCCGGCCTGAATTCCTTTTTCAATGAGATCGTGTACATATTCGCTTATATCCGTCATGTGACATCAACTCCTTTCCTATAATTTACCATATATTTTTATATATGTAAATAATTTACATATATTTAGCCGCTAGAATGAGAATAACTGTTATGACAGGTATGGAGACAGCTGTCATGTCAGGTATGGTTACATTAAAAAAGAGCGAAAAAGCATGAAAAACGATTTAAAAAGGTGAAAACAGAAAGAAAACACATGTTAACTAATGTAACATCATTTGCACTCCCTACTAAATCAACATTATAATGTCATAAAACATAACACAAGGGAGGAGTAGTAATGAAAATGGACCAAATTTTGGGGCTTATCGATCCGTTTTATACGTTTGTTGCCGCAATTTTAGTTATTTCTATGCAAGCCGGATTTGCTTTACTTGAGGCAGGTTCCACCCGGATGAAGAATGCCGGACACGTTGCAGGAAAGCAAGTACTTAGTTTTGCGATAGCCAGTATTTGTTTCTGGTTATTCGGGTTTGCGATTACATTCGGGGATGGAAATAGTTTTATAGGATTAAGCGGCTGGATGTTAAATGTCCCCGACAGCCAGGTTGATAAAGTGTTTTCTTCCCTCTCATGGGCGCACGTCCCGCTTTCTTTAAAATTCTTATTCCAATTGTCTTTCGCTGCGGTTTCCCTGGCCATTGCCTGGGGAGGTTTTGCTGAACGGGCTAAACTCTCCGTATATTTTGTCTTCGGTACTCTTTTTACCATTGTTATCTACCCTGTCATCGGCCACTGGGTATGGGGCGGCGGATGGCTCGGTCAGATGGGTATGCAAGATTTTGCCGGGTCAACCGTCGTTCACCTGCAAGGTGGAATTGCGGCGCTCGTTGCTACTCTTCTGCTCGGACCTCGCATTGGGAAATTTACCAGTAAAGGGAAACCAAATTTACTCCCAGGCCATAATCAGGTTTATTCCGTACTGGGTGCCATCGTATTGTGGGTTGGCTGGTTCGGTTTTAACCCCGGGTCAACATTGTCGGTGAAAGACGGTTTCTTCGGGTACATCGCGTTAACAACCAATCTTGCGACCGCTGCCGGCGCTGTTGCTGCTATGTTAATTGCATGGGCAGTTCTCGGCAAAGCCGATATAACGAGCATGATTAACGGCGTATTAGCAGCACTTGTTGCCATTACAGCCTCCTGTGCCTTTGTTGAACCGTGGGCTTCCGTCGTGATTGGAGCATTGGCAGGAATTATTACTTTCTTTACTTCCCTGTACTTTGAACGCAAAGGAATCGACGACCCAATCTGCGCGTTTTCCGTTCATGGAATTGCCGGAATTTGGGGCACAATTTCTACAGGATTCTTCGCTTCTCCGCGCCTCGTGAAAGCGACAGGCGTAGGGAACGCGGGACTGTTCTACGGTGGCGGATGGCACCAGTTACTCGTGCAAATAACAGGTGTACTGGGCGCTACCCTGTATGTTGCAGTTGTCAGCTTTGTTATCCTCTACGTTTTGAAGTTGGTCATGGGGCTTCGGGTAACTGCGGAGGAAGAAATTATCGGCCTGGATCTTAGCGAACACGGTGCTTACGGATATCCTGAGCATTTGAACACAAAAGAAAATAAAGTGGAAAATAAAGTGAGTTCCCTGTAATTGTGCCACAAAGGAGGCATTGTGCGTAGTATCGATGACCGGAAAGAATGGGAGGCATTAACGTCTCAAGTGGCAAACACAAGGACAATAGAAGAACTGAAAAAAGTCCAGCTGTCCTTGTCTCCTGTTTTGCAATCCATGCAATGCAATTCAACTGAAACCTGTCAAATCTATTTGTTTTTAAGCCATATCCATGATGTAATTATGCAAAAAGCCCTGCAGCACGCGGAACAATTAGTCATTCGGGAAGGAACCGGTTCACCACCGGAGGAGTGGAGCTGGGTCATTATGGGAAGCGGAGGAAGAAGGGAGCATACCGTTTGGACCGATCAGGACAACGGCATTGTTTACCGGCTTTCCCCTTCCCAGGACCCTAAGCAGGCAGAAGCGTATGTCCGGCGAATGGCTGAATACGGCGTAAACAATTTACAACAAGTCGGTTACCCTCTGTGCCAGGGAAATGTAATGGCCACCAATAAAAAATGGTGTAAGTCAGAAGACGAATGGAAAAACATGCTCAAAGGGTGGGAGGAAAACCTCTCACCCGATGATGTGCGTTTTCTGTTGATTGCTGCTGACTTCCGCATTCTTTATGGAAGCAAAAAACCCGGGGAATCTTTGCGAAAGTATTTGTGCTCGCTGGCTAAAAACAACCGCCCTTTACTGAAGCGGCTTGCGCAGCACGCTGCGGGTCACACGGTTCCTCTCAGTATCTTCGGGCAAGTTCTTGTAGAACGCTGGGGGGAGAATGCGGGCAAGTTTAACCTGAAGCGCGGAGTGTATATGCAGTTTGTTAATTGTATACGGCTTTTCGCATTAACTTACGGCATTGCCGAAACATCCACCATAGAAAGAATCGGGCTTCTCGAGGAAAAAGGCGTATGGGATCATGCATTTGCGGATTCTATTCGAACCGCTTTCTCGCATATTCTTCATCTCCGGTTGCAGAGCCACCTCTATCAGGAACAGAAGACAGATTTACTTGACCATCATATTAATCTTAAGAAAATCCCTGCAGACGATTTCAAGCATTTACGTCAAGCGATGAAGCAAATTAAAAAAGTTCAGCATGAAATACAACGTCAGTTTATCCGAAAATTTTAATTCATTCAAGAGGTATAGACATGAACCGAAATGGACCCAGTCCGGGCGGCAATTGGAGAATGGCTATTTCCCGTTTGCTTTCTCTTGGTTTTAACCGGAATGAGCTTACTATGGTAAGCAAAGGAGGACCTACCGCCGGTTTGGAGCACCAGGCTTTCATACGAAATTTATTAAAAGAAGCGGGAAAGAACCACCAGGAGATGAATACACCTCTGGGGGATATCGAATTTATCGTTCTAGATACCGAAACGACGGGATTCCACCCTGAACACGGTGATGAGATTATCTCGATTGCCGCGGCAAAAGTGGTCCAATTCGAAACGGTTGAACCTATATTTTCGACGCATATTAATCCAACCGTTCCTATCCCGGAAGCGGTTGCGGTTTTAACCGGCTTATCGGATAAAGAGGTGGAATCCGCCCCCCGTCTGTCAGAGGTTGTCCCTGAGTTATTAGCATTCATAAACCACGGAACAATTGTCGGGTATCATATAGCCCATGATATCGCGTTTCTCAATGCGTTTCTCTGGAAAAACCATCGCATGAGAATGACGCAGCGCATTATCGAAATCCAAAAGGTGATGGAAGGGATGAGGTTTAACGGAGGGTTTACTACGCTGGATGATGCACTCCAGTTTTTCTCTATCCGCCCTGAACAACGCCATACGGCAATGGGAGATGTAAAAATGACATCCCAGTTATGGCTGACGTTATTAAAAGAATGTGGAAACCGCGGCATTCGAACGCTGCAGGATTTGTATATCCTCATGTCCTGACGTACACCACTAAAAGGAAAGAGAACCTCTCCCGATTTCAGAAAAGGTTCTCTTTCGTTTTCCGCTGTTTAATTTCGTTGGAGCTACTTCACAATTAAAACCGGGCATTCGGACAGTTGAGACACCCTGTGGCTTACGCTGCCCAGCATCATTTCTTTAAAGGGGCCGAGTCCGCGGCTGCCCATTACGATAAGCTTGGCATGGTTTTCCTTTGAGAAGTCCAGAATTTGGCGGGCCGGATCACCTGTAATCACATGAGTGGAAACAGTAAGGCCTTCCGCCTCCGCTTTAGCTTTTGCATTGTCCACCAATTCCTGCCCTTCTTTTTTCATCGCGGCCATAATTTCTTCATCATACTCTCTTGAAACGTAGGCCATCTCCCCGACCACATACGGGGCAACTACTACCTGTTTAATAATATGTAAAACTTGAAGCATTGCCTGCTGCTGTTTTCCAATCGCAATCGCAGCTTCCAGTGCTTTATTACCTAATTCCGAACCATCAACGGCTACCACAATTTTTTCAAACATAATTCTCAATTCCTCCCGCTACTGTGTAATGTTTCCGTTTTTATTGTACCGCAGTTATGTACATTTTGTATAGAATGACGATTGTCATTATTGTGGCAAAATTGTCATTCAACAATGGAGACAAGAACTTGATTTGAATGAGAACAATGGACCAGCTTAAAATCAGGCCACTTCCCTTTCCGATAAGCTGATAAAGCGGCCTCAGCGGCCATAGGGTGGAAATCCGTACCGCTGCATCGTTCAATTTCGTCCATCGCTTCTTCAAACGTCTCAGGCTGATTATATGAGCGGGTGGTGGTCATCGCATCAAACGCGTCCGCTACGTGTACAATGGCAGCGAGAAATGGAATTTCGTTCCCTTTTAACCCTTCAGGATAGCCTTTTCCATTAAAATGCTCATGATGGTGTAAAATAATGTCCCTTACTCCTTCAAGCTTCTTCAGGCTGCCGATAATTTTGGCTCCTTCTGTCGTATGGTTGCGTATTTCCACCCATTCCTGCTCATTGAGCCGTCCGGGTTTGTTTAACAGGCTTGTCGGAATGTGAATTTTCCCAATATCATGAAGCAAAGCCCCATACTTAAGGGTAAACATCTCTTCCTTTCCCAAACCAAGTTCTTTTCCAATCGCCAGCGCATAATGTTGAACCCGCGTTGAATGCCCCAGTGTATAGGAATCCTTGCTGCCAATTGCTTTAGCAAGGCTGGTAACCAGTTCATCCAGCACCTCTTCTTCTTCCCTTTTTTTCTGTTGAAAGTGTGCAATGAGTAAATCAGCCAGTACGCCAAACAACGGGAGAAGAATTAAACGGGCCATCTCGTGTGATGTCGTTGTCCATATCCCATCCCAGTACTTGTGATAACACACGCTATATAAAACAAGAACAATGACCGCCAGAATCGAGTAAATAAGGCCGTCTCTTTTCTCGTCATAGATTCCGATGGAAGCGATCCCAAGGTAAATTAACATTAGATAAGGGCTGTCTCCTACTCCCCCGGAAATAAACATATATCCCAATACGAATAAAAAATCAAACACCCGCAATACCTTTTCATTGGAAGCTAAAAACTCTCTTGTTTCCTTCTTTTTCCAAGTATAGACAATCAGGGCAATGCCCCATCCGATAACCGTTAAACCCCAGAAAGTAAGTGCAGAAAAGGTTGGATTGTCACGAATGATAAAATAGGTCAGTGTGATAGCTGTCAAGGAGGTAAAACGGAGCCTGCTTTTGATGTGATTCTGCATCCTATAGCCTTCTTTCAAAGCATCTCGCTAAATTTAAAGTAATTATAGCATGCGAAGAATTACATTAGTATGAGAAATTATCCGTCAAATGTAACAAAATGTAACAAAATGTGACGAAAAATAAAAAAAGCAACCGCTCTTTGGTCGCTTTAATAGTCCTATTTTTGTCTGAGTAAGTGGTGGGACTGCCTCCATCGTATCTCCTACTATTCTACCGGCTGTTCCCCTTTGATAATGGACAGGAGATGATGTTCTTCCATTTTATAATCGAATTCTTTTGCTTTGTCCGGTTTTGCATTATTATACGTCGTCGAGATTTCATGACGGTGGGAACGCTCTACCCGGGTAACAAAATCGAGACGGGAAATACGGTCGATCGTTTGGTCAATGGTGTCAGCGGAAACGTACATGGTGACATAATTTAAGCGGCGTGATATAAAATGCACATTGCCAAATTTCCTGAGATTTCGGGCCGATTTTATATTTTTAACAAAGACAGCCAGCCCAATTCTGCGTTCTCTCATGATAGACTTCTCCTCCACATTTTCTTGGATGGTATCGCCCCCTGTTGTTTCCGAGAGGGGTGTCGGAGTTATTTTGTGCTGCACCCGCAGCTTCCCCCTGTACTACAGCCGCCTCCTGTGCCGCATCCGCCTCCTATTTCATAGAGGGGATTATTGCTTGGCACTTTTATTTTATCTGAAATGGCATCCGCAATTGTACGGCTAACACGATATAATAATTCATCCAAATTGTCTTCTGCTTTCTTAAAGGAAGCAATCGACGCCGTTTTATCCATTTCCCGCTTCTTCTGGCGAATGTCCGCGGTCACCCGCTTATAATCGGGATGGTATTTGCCAAAACGCCGGACTTCTTCGTATACTTGCTTCATTTTAGTAAAAGAAGCAATTTGAGCGACAGCTTCCGAATCGTTTTCCATCTGCTGGCGTGCGGCTACGTATTGCTGAATTTCTTTCGACAAAAGTAATTCTTCACCTATTTTATAAGCTCGCTCAATCACTTCACTATAATTAACAGGAGTGGGAGCGGTCATACTACTTGACATAATCTCACCTCTTATCTTATTGTATCATGGACCCGGCCTTCTTCATAGTATCCTACTCGTGGGGGAAGAGCATTTTTATTCTTCCAATTCCGCTTAAAGCACAGGAAAATTCCACCTGTCCTTCGTGAACTATCACATGCTGCTGTACATTTCTTGTTTCAAAACCGATAACCTGTACGTGGCGCTCTTGTCCCTCATATTCCATACAAATAGGAATAGCCAGAGAATAAGCCTGTTTCAATAAGTTGCGAAGAGTGGAACCATGATACCGCTGCCAGTTCTTATACCAGATAACCGGGATTTCCTTTAGTTCGGGAAGTATATCTTCCAGCACAGGAAAAACAGATTCGACTCTGTATCCATCCCCTGCCACGGCTTCTTCTTTATGATTAATTTCTTCCTCTGTATCGACTTCGGCGACAAAGGGGGGCCGGGCAACATTAATATTTAACTTTTCAAGCGCCTCTTTAACCAATTCCTCTGCATTCTTATGAATGATAAAATCGCAATCTCCAATACGTTCCTGTATATACCGGGCGAAGCTGCTTTCCTGAGCAATCCATTGCGCTGCCTCCTGATTTGGACAGCGAATGAGTGTTACCGTCTGTATCATAACGGTTGTAAGTGAGCGGCACCATTCTTTTATCTGAATTGCAACGTTATCTGGAATTGAGCCGCCCTGTATACTCATAAGCAAATCAATTGTTGATTGCGCCCCTTCACGGGAAGCTCGCTTCACCGATTGTTTAGTAATCTGGAAATTCCAAACCTCCTGGCGGCTTTTTAATTCCGCTGCTTCCCCCGTCTTCCAGCGCACTTCGTACGGACTGTCAGGAAGCAGGAGCACTTCAAATGTTGGTTGAACATATCCGAATCTCCCGGGCAATGATTTTATATCTGCATCCGCTGCAGATGAAGAAGATAACGGTGGAAAGTTCCACCTCAATTGATCTATCTCTTGGCTGTGTGTCTGCCCAATGGAAACAAATCCGAATGCAGCAAGAACCGGTGCCATTTTGACTGCAAATTCTTCAATGGCTTGATTGGTAGCTTGCCTGTATTCGCCCATTACCTTATCATCTAACAGACCGGACGCGTACCCCACCAGCTGACGGTTCCACTCCGCCTGTATCTGCCTGATAGAAACACAACAATGCTGAGAAGCTCGTTTGGAAGCCACTTCAAGCCAGTCAAATAACACCGCATATAACGGATTCAGTCTAACGATCCGTTTTTTAACCGAATCGTATAAGCGAAATTGAACCTCATCTTGTCTTCCTGTAAATAAAGCGGCTGCGTTTTCTTCGTGTGTGATCAATTGCCCGGCGGCCTCAGCTTTCCGATGGACTAACAGCCCTATTTCCAACAACAGTTCAAGAAAAAATGAATCTCTCGCATCTCCCGCCTGCACCGCCGGATAAAATGAAGTAAATAAATTTTCGTTGTAAGGAATAATAGTTCCCCATATTCTATGTACTTTCGCACTTAATTGGCCCCGCTTGGTCAAAGGCAGACCCTGGAAACGCGAATGCTGCAGCAGTTCAAAAACGACCTCGCAAAGCATGGGCGATTGCGCACCTCCCGCCGCCGGCCCTTCCCCGGCAGGGTATAACCGTTCAGGTTCAGCCATAAGGGACCAGAGATAAGCCCGCCATGCCTGCTGTAAGTCGTACGGCATGACATATCCCACTTCTCCCCATAAACGCCGCAGCGTATAAATGATTCCTTTTCGGCGCAGGCCGGTAAATCCGGCGTATACAGGAAAAGCCGCCGATTTTGCCAATCCTTCCAACTGACGATAGGTGATCATATCCTGTCCGATCCCAAAAAGAAAAAGGTTCAGTATTCCTTTTTCGCTGCGGTTCATCGTCCGCCATTGTGCGGCAATCGTGTTTTCGCTGAGCAGGAAACGAATTGCTTCCTCTTCACATTCCGTTTCCCCTAGTTCGCCCGGCAGTTCCAACCCGTTTTCACTAAGGATTTGCCGGAGGACACGGCCGTTTATTTGTTCAAGCAATGATTGCACGTTCATGTTTACACTCCATTTAATGATAGAAATGCTCAAGTTTCCTTGCTACAGTATATACACGTAAAGCAATAGGAATCAAGAAAGAGGTGGACACAAAAAAGCTCTACCTGTAAAGGAGGTAGAGTGAAACAGCATTACTGAACAAATTGAGAACCCTGGCTGTGTTCGCCCTCTGTTTCAGAAATTTCCTGAATGGCGTAGCCAGCTTCATCATGCGTTGTGCGGTGGGTGGCAAGGTCTCTCATCGCTACCATACCAACCAGCTTATCATTCTCTACTACCGGCAACCGGCGGATTTGCTCTCTGGCCATTAAATGGCTCGCATCTTCCGCCGTCATATCCGGATGAGCCGTAATAAGCTTTTTGCTCATAATATCGTCAACGGATATGGAATTCGGTTTTTTTTCCGCGACACTTCTTATCACAATGTCCCGATCCGTAATAAGCCCAATACAGCGCTGTTGCTCGTCCACAACAGGAATGACCCCTACATCGTTTTCCTTCATTTTTACAGCCACTTCATAAATATTATCTTTAAGGGTTACGCACTCAACGGACGCCGTCATAATATCACGCAGTTTTTTTGCCATGAATAAAGACCTCCTTGTTGAAATCACGTATAGCATGCCCTGTTGGAAAATGTATCATACAAAGAGCCAAGCTTTATATAGAGGCTACATTTTACGAATAATATAAAAAACCACACCAACCCCAATGGCAAGAAATGAGCTAAACAAGAACGTATAAAGGTACTTTGCCTGTAACAAATCCTTCACCTGAAGTCCAAACATCTCCGATAACCCTAATTCCTTCCACACCAGTACAGTGAGCAAAACGACTCCAGCTAAAAAAATCCAGGTTGCCTTTGTACGATTCATTATTTCTCCGTCCCCTCTCTCCTTTCACCGATCTGCTTATGTATGTAGACTTGTATGCTTTTCTACACGCTAAAGAAAACTTGGCTAGCACCAAGCCAAAGGCGCTGGCGATCGTCTTAGTTGCACTTATAGATAAGAAAGTTATGCTTTCTTATCTATGGAAAAAAAAGCTGCCAGCAGCAGCCGACAGCCCACACTATACGTTATCGGACGCGATTCGCTTCTACAATCGCTTCTTTCTCCTCTTTCGGGAATTCAACACCCTCGACTTTTATATTCACTTCCACAACCCGCAGCCCTGTCATAGATTCTACCGCTTCTTTCACCTTCTGCTGCAGGATGCGGCATGTTTCATCAATTCGTGTTCCGTATGTAACGATGACGCGAAGGTCAATGGCTGCTTCGAATTCACCTACTTCAACCTGCACACCCTTTTGTACATTCTTTCCGCTAACCCGGCGGGCCAATCCTTCCGTAATACCACCTGACATTCCTGCGATTCCTTCTGTTTCACTGGCTGCGATTCCTGCGATAACGGCTACTACATCATCGGCGATTCTAACTACCCCATTTTCTTTTGCATCGGCCATCGGAACTCCTCCTTCTATATCTGTTTAATTTCCATTTTATTCGTTCGAATAGGCAATCGCAACTTGTTTCGAAGGAAAACTCAAACTTTTTAAAGTCAAAATTTCAAAAGCAACCCGGCAACTTCCTTCATTTTTTCCCGTTCGACTTTATAACAGACAAAGGTTCCTTCTTCCTCCGTTACCACAAGTCCGGCTTCCTTTAAAATTTTGAGATGGTGGGAGACTGTGGACTGGGCCATCCCGACCAGGGCAACAATGTCTCCGCAGTAATAGCTATCCTGACGGGCAAGCAGTTGAAGAATGGTAAGCCTAACAGGATGTCCCAAAGCTTTGCACACTTTTGCCATACTTTCAAGGGTCTTGTCCATCGTGATCTTGTCTCCAATCATTACCTTCTTTTCGATTACCATTATACACATGATTTTACTATTTATCGTTCAAAATATGGATAACCACTTGTAAAATTTCGCGAAGGAGGCCACCATGAACAAAAAAAAATGGATAGCGACAATCATTGTTCTTACATTCCTTATCCCTAGTTTCTTTATCATCCCCTCTCTTATACCGGCGGAAGCGTTTAGCAAACGCATCGTGACCGTCGGACAGTCAGGCGGTGATGTATCTGAACTTCAGGGGCGCTTAAAGCATCTTGGTTTCTATACCGGTCCGGTTGACGGAACATTTAACTGGCGTACATACTGGGCGCTGAGAAACTTTCAATACGAGTTTGGCTTGCGAACAGACGGGGTTCTCGGACCCCGGAGCAAAGTAGCCCTTTGGAATGCCACAAAAAACTGGCGTCCCGATGCGGGAATTAATGGCACAGGCACAGCTGCGAATGGCACCAATGGTTCTGCCAAGGGTAGTTCTGCTGCTAACAGTACGGCTAACAATTCGGACAGGACGGCTTCTCTCCCCCGTTCGAACCACGGCCTTTCAGAAAACGAGATCAACATGATGGCCAACGCGGTTTACGGGGAAGCCCGTGGGGAACCGTTCATCGGTCAGGTAGCAGTGGCAGCCGTTATCCTCAACCGCACCCACAGCCCTTCTTTTCCAAAATCTCCGACGTCTGTTATCTTTGAACCGGGCGCTTTCACGGCTGTCTCTGACGGGCAAATTTATCTTAAACCCAACGCGCGCGCCAAGAAAGCCGTACTGGACGCTCTCAACGGCTGGGACCCGACGGGCGGAGCCCTCTACTATTTCAACCCTGATACGGCAACATCCGGATGGATCTGGTCCCGTCCCCAAATTAAGAAAATCGGCAAACACATATTCTGCAAATAAACATTCAGGCGCTGTCTTTCTTAATAAGAACAGCGCCTTTTTTACTTGGCAGAAAAAAACTTGCACCGAATTCGGGCGCATCTTTTTTTGCTTTTTTCTTCCTGCTTGAATTACACTATGAAGTGGGAGTAGATTCTGACTAGAGGTGAAGGGTGATGAGAAAAATAAGACAAAAGCTGTTTATTTCCGCCATTGTCGGATTTAGTGCAATGAGTGCCTGGGCGCATTATTTTACCCATTCTTCAACCCTGCAGTTCGTGACGACTTCACTGGCTATTATCGGCCTTGCCGCCCTGCTTGGAAGAGCGACTGAAAATGTGGCCTATTACGCCGGGGAGCGCGTCGGAGGATTTCTCAACGCCACATTTGGAAACGCTGCGGAACTAATTATTGCTGTTTTTTTGATCAAAGCCGGATTGTTTGATATGGTAAAAGCGAGCATTACCGGGTCCATCATTGGCAATTTGCTGTTTGTGCTTGGCTTAAGCGTGGTCGCGGGGGGCCTGAAATTTAAAACCCAGAAATTTAACGCCATGCTGGCAGGACACAATTCATCCCTTATGATGCTGGCGGTCATCGCCCTCTTTATTCCGGCCGTTTTCTTAAAACAGTTTGACCGCTCACAAATTGCAAACTTAAGCTTAATTATTTCCGGTCTGTTAATTGTCGCTTATATTCTCTGGCTGATTTTCTCCATGATTACTCACAAAGACGAACTATCTGACCCTTCACTCGATAATGAAGAGGAAAAAGAAGCATGGGGGAAAGTAACGTCGTTTCTCGTTCTGCTCGGCGCCACGGTGCTGGTCGCCGTTGCAAGCGAATGGCTTGTACATAGCATTGAGCAGGTAGCACGAAATCTCGGCTGGTCTGAAGCCTTTGTCGGAGCTTTTGTCATCGCGATTGTCGGCAACGCTGCAGAACACAGCGCGGCTGTTTTTCTCGCGATGAAAAATAAAATCGGCGCCTCGGTTGAAATCGCGGTGGGAAGCAGTCTGCAGATTGCCTTATTTGTGGCCCCCACGCTTGTTTTTATCAGCCTGTTTTTCGGCAAAACAATGGATTTGGTATTCACTTCCTATGAAATAGCGGCGATCGCGGTAGCGGCATTTATCGCCTCCTCGATTTCCCGCGACGGAAGCACTAACTGGTATGAAGGGGTTCTCCTCCTCGTTGTCTACACGATACTTGGGGCTGCCTTTTACTTTATTTAATATAAAGGGAGAGAAAATAAGATGGATGCGATTGTAACGATAAACGGCAAAGTGAATTATTCGATTACACTTGATCCGAGCGTATGGATTTTTGACGACCGCAAATGTAAAATGGAAGATTTTTTTGCCCGAATCGGTGAGGAAGTCGAAGCGAATCAGGATGAAACGCTTATCTCCGCGGCGCGCCGGTGGGACAAAGCATTGGCAGAAGGTTCTACTCCGACAAAACAAAGCGAAACATTGTTTGTCGAAAAGAAAAAAATCGCCGGCGACTACGGTATCCCCTTCTCCCCTTTTCTGAAAAATGCCGAGGTTCATACAGATGCACAGAGCGTCATTTGCAAGCAGCAAAACGGTACCGAAACAACCATTTCTCTTAAAGACGCACAGGAAGCAATTCTCTGCTTTGCGATCGACGGCAAGCCCATCAAGGAAGGCGGTCCGATTCAGCTGTTTTTCGGAAACGGACGAAACATGGGCCATCCGATTACAGGAATTATATCTTTTACTGTTGCTTAATAAAAACGCGGGACTCACGTGCCCGCGTTTTTTGTTTCAATAAATTTCATAATACGGCTACGCAAACGTATTTCTATTTTGAATTTTTATGGTATTTTGATTATAGGAAGATAATAAAAGCGAGGCAGCCGCCAACCGCAAGTATGCGGCAGCATTCGTTACATCCAGGTAGATTAGAAAGGGAGAGGAAAACATGCATGTACCTTTTTTGCTGCAGGATTTTTTAAAACGCGCCGTGTATCACTATCCGGACAAGACGGCTATCGTTGACGGCGACCGCCGCTTTACGTACAAGGAGATAGAAAAACGCGTGAATCGTCTGTCCAACGCCCTAAAGGAAAGAGGAATCGAAAAAGGGGATCGCATTGCGGTTCTATCACCGAACCGGGTGGAAATGTTTGAAACGTTCTACGCGGCCTTCCAGCTAGGGGCGGTTGTTGTACCGCTTAATACCCGCCTCGTCCCCGGGGATTATGACTACATTGTCAACCATTCAGGGGCAAAGCTATTTATGGTCGACGCCGAACTTATTGCCCTTGTGAAGCCCGTGCTCGCTAACTTAAAAAACGTAGAGACTTATATTTCTTTGCCAGTCGCCGGTTATCCTGTCCCGGAAAGCTGGACGTCTTATGATGAATTCTTTGAAAGCGCTTCAGACTCTCCTGTTTATACCACGATGGATGAAAGCGATATGGCCACCATCCTCTATACAAGCGGAACAACCGGGCGCCCTAAAGGTGTCATCCAGACGCATCGCAGCCTCTATACGAACGCAATCAACACGATTATTCATGTAAAAGCCGACGACAGTGACGTGCTGCTTCATACACTGCCGATGTTTCACGTAAACGGCTGGGGCACACCCTTTTCCTTTACCGGCATGGGTGCGGCGCACGTGATGATTCGCAAAATCATCCCGGCACACATTCTGGAGTTAATCGAACAAGAAGGCGTTACCGTTGCTTGTATGGCCCCTACTGTGCTGAATATGATTTTACATGAACCGGGAGCGAAAACCGCACAGATTGAACAGGACGTCCGGGTCGTTATCGCAGGGTCTGCCCCGCCTCCGTCGTTCGTTAGAGCCGTTGAAAAAGAACTCGGCTGGACGTTTGTTCAGGTATACGGCATGACCGAAGTTTCCCCGTTCCTTACCGTGTCACATATTAAGCATCATATTCAAAAGGAAGCGGAGGAAGAACGCATCCACATGCTGAAAGCAAAGGCCGGTATCAGCATGATCAACATGGAAGTCCGGGTAGTCAACGAAGAAGGCGAAGATGTAACACCAAACGGACAGGAAACAGGGGAAATCATTTGCCGCTCTAACTCGGTAATGGAAGGCTACTGGCAGCAACCGGAAGAGACAGCCAAATCGATCGTAAACGGCTGGTACTATACAGGGGATATGGGAACAATCGATGAGAACGGTTATATCGATGTCGTTGACAGAAAAAAGGACATCATTATCAGCGGCGGAGAGAACATTTCGTCCATTGAAATTGAAGGCGCTTTGTACGAGCACCCCGCAATTCTCGAAGCCGCCGTGGTTGCGATCCCCCATGAAAAATGGGGAGAGGTTCCGCATGCGGTCTGTGTCGTTCATCCAGAGCATACGGTGACAGAAGAAGAGGTAATGGCATTCTGCCGGGGAAAAATCGCTCACTTCAAATGCCCGAAATCTGTACAGTTTGTAAAAGAGCTGCCAAAAACCGCTTCCGGCAAAATCCAAAAGGTGGTTCTTCGTGAACCTTTCTGGAAAGAAGCCGGCCGCCGCGTGAATTAATGCAACAAGCCAAAAAATCCACCCTCACCCGGGCGACGGGCAGGGGTGGATTTTTATTTTCCTGTTTGTTCTTTACAGAGCCATCTTAACGATACCTGTTATCACTACAAATGTAGCGACTACACAACAGGCTGACATGATCAGGCCCAGCACGCGACGTGCTCGTTGTTCCATCCTGTTTCCTCCTATTCGCTACATCTTCCTCTTCCTATTCCTATTCCTATTCCTATTCCTATTCCTATTCCTATTCCTATTCCTCTTCTCAGTATACTATACGTATCATGAGTGTGACCGGTTTCAACCAATAATCGTTACTCATAATTCCAACCCCTCAAACCAAATCAGTGAATAAAATAAAAAAACCCCGATAGATTCTATCGAGGCAATGAAAGACAACTCTCAACCTATTTGATTAAGTTGTCATTAAAAGAATAATATAAAACCGGGCTTTGTACAATAGGAAATTAAGGAAAGAAGGCGATTTTTGTCCAAAATTCGACGTTTTTTACTCATTTCGCTATAAAATTTTGTGTGGAACGTTCCTTTTTTGCAGCAAAGAGAGGAAACCCGCTTCTTTTTCACCCGGTATCGACAATGATAGAGTCGTAGAAAAGTAGTTGCAAATTTTTTCCCGACCCTTTCCAAGCAGCCGGAGGCAATATACCTCATCCAGGTCTTTTACCGTATGAAGATATTCCAAACGCTCCTGTGTCGCCGGTACAATAAATGTCCGGCTTAAGAGAATTCCCTTCTCCCACTTCTCGGTCTGCTTAACCGTATCCGCGCCCATTTTTTTTAACCAGGCAACCGCCCGTTCCAGCCCCATCACCTTTACCATTTCGACATCGTTGTATTCCACCTCAATTTCATCTACCTCATCTTCAACGGTATCGAGCATGCAAAAAAACAGATTGCGTAAAACAAGGTTCCCGGGTGACAGAGTATGATCATCATAGTGGTAAACATATTTCACGGTGCCGGCTGAATCGTGCACACGTTGTAAAAATATATATTGCATAAGTCGTCTCCTGTCATTAAAGAAAACTGGAAAGAAAACTGGCGTTAGCGGGCTTTGATGCGTTCCAGTGTTGGTTGGTCGATTTTTTTCAGCAGAGCCAGCAGCAGGCGTTTTGCGGCCTCATAATCGGCTTTATGGATGATGGCTGCATGGCTGTGAATATAGCGGGCAGGAATTCCGACAACTGCGGAAGGAACCCCTTTTCCTGTTACGTGGACTTTCCCGGCGTCCGTTCCACCTGGAGAGACAAAGAACTGGTAAGGGATATGCAGCTCTTCTGCCGTATCAATCATAAAATCCCGCAGCCCCGGCATTGTCACCATCGTACGGTCCATGATGCGCATCAGAACCCCGTCTCCAAGCTTGCCCATTCCTTCTTTGATCCCTGGAATGTCTCCGGCCGGGCTTGCATCAAGCGCGAAGAATAGATCAGGCTCAATCATCGCAGCCGCTGTCCCGGCTCCACGCAACCCTACTTCTTCCTGGACATTTGCGCCTCCATATATAATGTTAGGGTGCTGCTCATTCTTCATTTCGTTCATCATTTCAACCGCCAGAGCACACCCATACCGGTTATCCCACGCTTTAGCCATGAGTTTATCCGGATTGCCCATGACAGTAAACGGGCAAATCGGCAGAATAGGCTGCCCGGGGTGAAGACCCATTTTCTCGGCGTCTTCTTTATTATCCGCCCCAACGTCGATAAACATGTTTTTGATGTCCATCGGCTTATTCTTTGTACCTTCCGGCAGCACATGCGGCGGGATCGAGCTGATTACTCCGATAACCGGCCCTCTCTCTGTGATCACCTGTACACGTTGAGCCAGCAGTACCTGACTCCACCAGCCCCCAAGCGGCTGGAACTGAAGAAATCCTTCATCTGAAATGCGCGTTAGCATAAAAGCCACCTCGTCCATATGGCCCGCCACCATAATCGTCGGCCCCGGTTCATTGCCGCGCAATACGCCGAATAATGATCCAAGATTATCAGTTACGATTTCATCTGTTGTCTTGCTTATGTATTCCCGCATAATTTCCCGCACTTCATTTTCAGAACCAGGCGCTGCGTTTGCCTCTGTTAAGCGTTTAAACAATTCCATTTGAGAATCCATTTTTTCACTCCTTCTCTATCTTTATCCTATTCTCTCCATAAAACAAACGAGAAATAATAGTTACGGTGATTGTTCTCGGATCTTTTTCCGTTTCCGATTCAACAACTCCGGCATTCCTACTCCTGCTAAAATAATAATAACACCGATCCACTGCAAAACGCTTACGGATTCTTTTAACACAAATTTCGACATAAAAACAGCCATCGGCAGTTCCGACGCTCCGAGAATGGTGGCAAGGCCGCTCCCAATGTAGGGGGCCCCATACACAAAGAATAAAGTAGGAATGAATGCACCAAAGAATGCCAGCAAAAGCCCCCACTTCAACAGCCCATGGCTCAACGAACCATTCGTTAGAAAAACGGGTGGATAAATGATAAACGTAATAAGAGCGGAGCCGGTAAGCATAATGGAACTGCGAAGCCATGGGTTCATTGTGGTGGAAACTCTTCCGCTGCACAAAATAAAAAAGGCATACGTGACAGCAGATAACAGCCCTAACACCACCCCGGCCAAAGTAAACTGCTGCAGACCGCCATGAAAGATGTCACCCGCAAGTATTGTTCCTACAAATAAAAAAACAAGTGCGGCTATCTTTTCAACGCCAGGCCACTTTCGTTCAATCAACGCTTCTGCCAACACGCCAATCCAGGTAAACTGGAACAAAAGAACGATCCCGACCGATGCGGGTATATATTTTAATGAGCGATAATAAAAAATCCCTGTAAGTCCAACACAAACTCCGATTCCGACTAACAGCAGCCACTGTCTTGCACCTGCTTTGCCCCGCGACATAAAAAACGTGAGAAGCCACATCATGCAAGCTCCAAGAAACATCTGGCTTCCGTTGATTTCACCAGCTGTAAACCCTTCCCTGTACGCGAATTTTACAAACGTGGAAAGAATTCCATAACTGCATGAACCTAAAAATACAAGCAGAACCGAACGCCAATAAACCATGGCAACCCCCTTTCTTTTCATTCGTCCCTTTTTATTCTACTACAAAGTAGAATATTTTGTCTGTAAACTACTCCCAGACATACCACAGTACCTAAACCATTCACAGTAAAGATTGTGATCAAAAAAGAAGCCGGCATGTGCTGGCTTCTTTTTTTCGCTGCCGTTTGTTGAACCTTATTTAAAAACAGGTTCGGCAAACCTGGCAAGCTTCTCAAACGAACTTTTGTCAACATCGGCGTGAAGACTGTTGCCGTGCGAATCCATGGTCACAATAGCAGCAAACCCTTCAACCTGCAGGTGCCACATTGCTTCCGGAATTCCGAATTCCATATAGTCGACACCTTCTACCTTTTTCACACAGTCCGCATAATATTGCGCCGCGCCGCCGATCGCGTTCAGATATACACCGCCATGCTCCTGTAAGCCTTTGAGCGTCTTCGGACCCATCCCGCCTTTTCCGATGACAACGCGGATGCCGAATTTTTTCATGATATCGGCCTGATAAGGCTCCTCACGGATACTTGTGGTCGGTCCTGCCGCTTTCACATGCCATTCACCTGTGCCGTCTTTTAACATAACGGGTCCACAGTGATAAAGGACACCGCCATTTAAATCGATCGGGCAATCGTGTTCCATCATGTATTTATGGAAGGCGTCGCGTCCCGTATGCATGAGACCGTTAATCATGACAACGTCGCCTACTTTCAGGCTGCGTACTTGTTCCTCGCTAATCGGATACTGCAGGACAGCCGGACGACGTTCTTCCGCTTGCTCCTGCGCAGCGGCCACGCCTTCGTTGAGGTCGACTTCGCCCTCTTTATACAACCACTCCTGGATAGCGCCTGTGGCTGCATCGATCATCACTCCCTGACGGCGGAACGCCCAGCAATTATAGGCGACAGATACGAAAAAGCTGGCCGGCAGGCGGTTCATGACCCCGATCTTACAGCCAAGCAGCGTTGTTTCCCCACCGAAACCCATCGTGCCAATTCCAAGTTCATTGGCTTTGTCCATAATATACGATTCCAGTTCAGCTAATTCAGGGATGGAATTGACATCGTCCGCCTTGCGGAACAGCTGTTCTTTGGCAAGCGCGTATCCGGTTGTGCGGTCTCCCCCGATACCTACGCCGATAAAGCCTGCGCTGCATCCCTGTCCTTGCGCCTGGTAGACGCTGTGCAGAATACATTTGCGAATGCCATCAAGGTCACGCCCTGCTTTGCCCAGTCCTTCAAGTTCGGCCGGCAGACTGTACTGAATATTTTTATTCTCACAGCCGCCGCCTTTTAAAATAAGCTTAACTTCTATATCATCGCGTTCCCACTGGCTAAAATGAATAACAGGAGTTCCCGGCCCTAAGTTTGTCCCGCTGTTTTCTCCGGTTAAGGAATCAACCGAGTTCGGGCGAAGCTTTCCGTTTTTCGTCGCTTCTACAAGCGCCTCGTAAATCGCCTTCTTCATTTCGATTTGATTGGCGCCGACAGGTGTGTGAATTTCAAAAGTTGGCATGCCTGTATCCTGGCAAATTGGCGATACGTTCTCTTCCGCCATCTTTATGTTCTGGCTGATCGTCGCCAGCGAGAGAGCGGATCTTGTCCCCGCGTTTTCCTTCTGGCGAGCGCTTACGATCGCACGGCGAACATCGGGAGGCAAATTCGTTGATGTCTCCACAATCAACTGATATACACTATCTTTAAATTGTTTCATTCTCCCCTACCCCTTTTTGTGGAAAATCACTACTATTCCTCTTTATTATATAGAACATTTAACGTAGGGAAAAGGAATTTATCGGCTTTTGAAGGGAGTACCATTTAGAACCATATACAATTAACTACTTGTAAATCCTGGATACTTCCTTTTCTATCAGGGAATAAATCCATATAATTGGATTAGAACATGGGAGAGGTGAATGATTTGTCCTTCAAAGAAGACGTACTATATCTGGAAAATGTATATAAATCGTACGACACAACCGACGGCACCCTTACGCCTTTAAAAGGAATAAGCGCCAGTATTCCCGCGGGTGCTTTCGTTATCCTTATGGGGCACTCTGGGGCTGGAAAGAGCACTCTTTTTCGTTTGCTTACACGTCTGGAAGAACCGGATAAAGGACGTATCTATTATAAAGGTAACCCGCTGTCTTTTTACGCCCCCACCCTTTTACGCAGGGAAGTCCATTATGTATTTCAGACGCCGGTTTTATTTCCGCATACGGTAGAAGACAACCTTACATATCCGTACAAACTAAAAGGAGAGATGCCGACAGAGAAGGAAATGACGGACCTGCTCACACAGTGTGCATTATCTCCTGTTTATTTAAAACGTCCCATTGACCAATTATCCGGTGGTGAAAGACAGCGGGTTAATCTCGCGCGTTCCCTTTCACTCACCCCTAACGTTCTCCTGCTTGATGAACCGACAGCTTCACTCGATCCGGACAGTACCGTTCAAATCGAAAAAACAATCAAATCCTACCATGCGCAAGGACATACGGTTTTATGGATTACACACCACCCGGAACAAGCGGAACGGCTGGGGGAAATAGTCTGGCGCCTGAAAGACGGGGATTTCGTGCGGAAGGCGGTTGCCCAATGAGCGTAACAGACACGTTTATCACCGTAGGCTTTGTTTTTATTGCGATGGCTATTTCTCTCCGGCTCCATCTACAACTTGAGCGGGATTTACTGATAGGTACGGTGCGCGCCGCTATTCAGTTAGTGGCTGTAGGCTATGTATTGTCCTTCGTGTTTTCCGCCCATAATGCGTTGTTTATCCTGCTAATGCTGCTCGTCATGGTACTCGTTGCGGCAAGGAATTCCGCAACCCGTGGAAAAGGGATACCGTATATTTTTTGGCGGATTTTTTTTGTGATCGGTTTTGTGACAGCTGTTACCATGGGATTGATGCTAGTTCTGCACCTGGTGAAGCCTCAACCTCAATCGATTATTCCGATTAGCGGCATGATTATCGGCAATGCTATGGTTGTTTCCTCTTTGCTGCTCAACCAGATGAAACAGCGGGCTGAATCGATGCAGCAGGAAATCCTGGTTGCCCTTTCCCTGGGTGCAACATCACATCAGGCAAGCGAACGAATGAATGTAGAGTCCATTAAAGCGGGGATGATTCCCACTATCGACTCGCTGAAAACGGTGGGACTTGTCCAACTTCCGGGCATGATGACCGGCTTAATCATCGGTGGAACAAGCCCGGTTACGGCGGTCCGCTACCAGCTCCTTATCATGTTCTCTTTCACCGCGGCCGCCGCGTTAACCAGTATCCTGCTTGGCTTTCTCATTTATCCTGCTCTGTTCACCCGGGCCCACCAATTCTTGGGGTGGCCGAAAGAGTAAACATTATGTTTTCTGTACGGGGTTTAATTGCTAGCTGCTGCTGGATTCGCCCCACATATAGCCCGGGAGCGGAACGGGATGGGTCGGCTCACTCGGATTTCCCGACAACGGGTAGACATACTCTGCCATCGGCATTGCCGCTTCCATTTGCCAGGTTGGCATCATCCCATACGATTGGAAAGACGGTATTTCAATTATTTTTTTATAAAATCGTTCATACATTCTCTTATGATAGACATACATGCTATAGAACTTCCTGTAGTACCCTTTGTGATACCAATATTTTCGGCATTGAAGTTGGTAATACTTTGTTTTTTCCATATGGTAATAGTATTTCATGATGTATTCATTGCCCATATAGCCCATATCGGGTCCATAATAATGATCCATGCTCAACCCTCCAGTTATTGAAAATAAATCTTTTTACACCTTATTCAGGTCAAACGCCCGTAGGCACGACGTTTGCCTATGCGGCGATAAATTAGGGATTCGCCCATAAAGGCAAAAGAAAAACAAAAAACCCGGTAAGGTTTCTTCCTGTTTACCAGGAGCATCGTTACACGGGTTTTTTTAAGTTCAATTAAATCATCTTGTCAATCCGCAAGTTTTTTACGAAGTCATTGTTATGCTTTCTTCTTTCATCACGCATTTTCTTGCGCTGGGGCGCTGTCTCAAACAGGAGCTTTTCTTCTTCCGTTTCAGGGATAATTCCCGGAACTTCCGTGGGGTTTCCTTTTTCATCCAGAGCAACAAACGTTGTAAAAGCGGTGGTAGTAAGCTCGCGCTTTCCGGTAAATAAATCTTCCGAAATTACTTTAACAAAAATCTCCATCGAGGTTCTCCCCACCGAGGCGACACTCGCTTCCAGGCAAACAGAGTTTCCGACGTTTGCCGGTGTGATGAAATCGACGGAATCTGTGGAGGCTGTAACCACTGATCTGCGTGAGTGCCGCATAGCGGTAATCGCTGCTACCTCATCTATGTAGCTCATCACATTTCCTCCAAAAATCGTTCCACGGTTATTGGTGTCCGATGGAAGAACAAGTGAGGCGTTAATCGTACGGGATTGTTTGACAGTTTTTGCTTCCATTGTTTTACACCTCTATAATATAGATTATTTTAATTATATGTAACGTATTGCTATTTTTATCCTATCATGATCTTTCCTGTCATCCAAGGCCTGTAGCATGAAACACAAAATGTTATTATTTTCAGTTTGGAAATAATTTTCATGCTTTTTATGTAAAAGAAAACCTGGCTCGTACGAAACGAAGGGCCATGGAGAAAGAACCCATGGCCCATTATGTACGTTTATTGTTTAATGGCAGAAAGACTTAAAAATAATTCGTCCTGCTGTCCGGTGTTCGTCCTGTCAAAAATGCGAAACCCATGCCGCCGGAGAATATTCTCAATTTCTTCCTGCTCATAAAACTGATGAAAAATGTTATCGACAACGAGGCTGCCCTGACCTATGCGATAAGATGAAAAGAAAACACCACCCGTCTTAAGAACGCGATATACTTCATCGAGCGCCTTTTGCAGGTCATCCTTTGTTAAATAAATAAGGGAGGCGTTGGCCCAGACGCCGTCATACAGGCCCTCCTCTGTAGGAATGCTGCGAAAGTCTCCTTGAATGAATTCCACCCCGCTGACCTGCTGCTTCGCCTGTTCGAGCATTACTTCACTAATATCCAAACCCTGCACCTGTAAGTCATACCGCTTTAATCGTAATGCATCGTGTCCTGCCCCGCATCCTAAATCGAGCACCCTGTTTCCCCCGAGCAGCATTTGGAAAGCGGAAATAAACTGCATGGTTAAATCCCTGTGCCGCCATTTGGCTAAGGATTGATTTGCTAATTTATTAAAGGATGCGCGGTTGCGATCTACATAATCCAATTGTTTCACCTCCGCCCTGTTCCTTCATTTTACCGGAGAAACAGGGGGAATTCTACATCCTAAATTTTAAAACGGCTCACATGCTGCTGAAGCTCTTCGGCCATCTTGGCAAGCATTTCAGATGCGGCATTAATCTCCTGCATCGTTGCGGTCTGCTCCTGGGACGCAGCTGCGACCTCCTGTGTATCAGCCGAAGCGACTGCGGCAAGCCGGGAAATCTCATCTCCCTGCTGCACGATGCGCGCCGTTCCTCCCGCAATAATTTCCGCAGACATAGTAACCTGCTCAATCTGAAGATTTAAGTCCTCAATCGCTTTTAATATACTTGTGAATGCGCCTCCCGCCTTTTCCACGACTTCCCGACCTTCCGAAACAGCCGCACTGCTTTCTGACATAGAAGTGACAGACGTATTGATTTTGCTGTGGATATCCGAGATCAGATCCGCAATCTCACTCGCGGAACGGCCGGACTGTTCTGCCAGTTTACGAATCTCCTGGGCAACAACCGCAAAGCTTTTACCCTGATCGCCAGCGCGGGCTGCTTCAATAGCCGCATTCAAGGCAAGAAGATTGGTCTGGTCGCTTATTTCCCGGATGGTGCTGATAATCCCTATGATGGATTCCGAACGGTTACCGAGGTCCCGAATCTGATGTTCCGTCTGACTTACCTTCTCTGAGATATCGTTCATTTCCCAGCCCACTTTCTCTAGAGACTTTTCCCCGTCGTGGGCATATTGAATCGCTACATGGGAATCGTGTTTAACCGCATGAATCTTATCGGCGATTTCTTTAATCTTACCGCTCATTTCATGCAAAGATGTGCTTGTATTGCGAACGCTTTCCATCTGGGCTTCTGTTCCGCTGGCAATTTCCTGGGAAGCCTGCGCGATTTGTTCAGAAGCACGCGTGCTTTCATGAGCGCTGGCTGTAAGTTCTTCAGAAGAAGCCGCAACCTGCTCCGACACCTGGTGCACCGTCGTAAGCAAACGCCGGAATTCCGAAATCATCGCGTTAAATATATGCGTTAATTGGCCGATTTCGTCGTTTGAACCCTGCTTGACGGAAACCGTTACATCCCCTGCCTCCGCCTTATGCATCGCGGCCACCAGCTCTTTAATCGGCCTTGTAATCGCATAGACAATGAAATAACCCACAACAACAGACAGGACAGCAGCAATCAGGCTGATGATAAACATTTGTGTTTGAATCGCTGCAATAGAATGGGTCATATCCTTATAATAGCTGCCGATGACAAATTCCCAGCCATTCGGCAGTTGGACAAAGGAAGCCACTTTTTCTTCACCTTTCCATGGATAGGTAATATAACCGCTTTTTTGGCTCATTATATCTTTTACAAAAGATTCCTGTGCCAGACTTTGCCCAATCATCGATGAATCAGGATGAAAAACGATTTGTCCTTTATCATTAAGGATGTAGGCATATCCACCGAGGCCGTTTGGCTTATAATAATGGTCCTGCACGTCTTTTACGATTTTATCTATTTTATCCTTGACTGCCTGATCAACCTGACTGCTTTGTGTCAGCGGTTCCAACTGCTGGGATTTAATTGAAGTAATATACTTTAAATCCTCTACCGTCATATTGTATACCGCCGTATTAGCCTCCCGATAACTTAAAAAACCGGATACCATTAACGGGATAATCGTTATCAGCAGGATAGTAACCGTTAATTTCACTTTAATAGATAAATCGTTTATTTTTGTAAACATCAGCTGTCCTCCCCCAATCATAAAGCAAGCACGTAATACATTCTTCCTAGTTAATTTCGGCGCAGACGAATAAACACCTCCTGATTGAATATAAATATATAAAAATATTTTGTTGATTTTATGGAAAATTTCGTGACGATATCATTTAACAGATAACTCGAAATCAACAGATAAGCAATATTTGTATCATTAGCGAGTACTTATTGCTATAAGAGTAGGAGTTAGGAAAAATGAGGAACAGGAGGAGATTTGAATGATAGTGAATCAAACATTCGATCCGATTCAAGTATGGAAGAGCTGGTATGATATGGTGGAAAAAACATGGGGGAAGACGATTGATGACTGGGTGAAGACCGACGAGTACGCAGCCTGGGTCGGCCAATTGCAGAAATGGTTTTTCTATTCTCAGGATCACTATAAAAAAACGGTTGATCAAATCCTGGCTGAAAACAATCTCCCCAGCAAAGATGAAATTGCGCGCCTCGCCCAACTTGTGATTCAACTGGAAGATAAAGTAGAAAAATTAGATGACCGGCTCGACGACGAATTATTTCCCAAGCTGCATGCGATCCACGCAGCGGTCGACAAATTAACGACAGCAGGAGAAAATCTGGCGAAAACCAAATCCTAGACACCGCGGAAGACTTGAAAAATACGCTGACAAAATAAAAACCGGAAGACGGCTATCATAAGCCGTCTTCTTCCATCTGCATTTACTGTTTTATGTGGACTCCACATTAAGATTTATACTCACCTGCTTATCTGGACTCCATGTCCTGCAAATTTCGTCTACGCTTGTAAGCCCAATGATTAGTCGGCCCGTGGCCGGAACCGATGCCCAGCGTATCGGATATTGCGGCCGTGATAAAAGCTTTTGCCTGCTCCACTGCTTCCCGGACGGTTTTCCGTGCCGCGAGACCCGCGGCAATGGCAGCGGCAAAGGTACACCCTGTCCCGTGTGTATGTTGCGTTTCAATCCGCGTGCCTGTGAATTCCACAAACGCCGACCCGTCAAATAGAATATCTGTCACTTCTGCTCCGCCGCCATGCCCCCCTTTTACCACCACATGCTGTGCTCCCCATCCGTGTAATATACGGGCTGCTTCCTTCATTTGTTCGACATTTGTAATCGTCAGCCCGGTCAACACTTCCGCTTCCGGAATGTTGGGCGTAACGACTTCTGCAATAGGCAGCAAATGAACGCGGACTGCCGCGATGGCTTCCTCCAATAGAAGTGGAGCTCCCCCCTTCGCAATCATCACCGGATCGACAACAAGATTTTTGATTTCATACTGTTTTATTTTTTCCACTACCGTTTCAATGATCGGCCGATTAAACAGCATGCCTGTTTTGATTGCATCCACCCCGATATCAGAAAGGACGGAATCAATTTGTTTGGCTACAAACTCCGGGGGAATTGGCAGTACATCCTGTACACCCAGCGTATTCTGTGCGGTTAAAGCCGTCAGAACCGACATGCCATACACGTCAAGTTCCTGAAACGTTTTAAGATCGGCTTGAATACCCGCTCCTCCACCGCTGTCTGATCCTGCAATAGTCAGTGCCCGATACGTTCCCATATAGCTTCACTCCTATTTATCCAAATGACGAAAGCCACCTCTGATGGAGGTGGCGAGATACATAATTCAATATTTTTATCGTACAGGCAATTCCATCGGACGTCAACCATTCTGACTATAGAAGGTTTTACTCCTTTAGTCTTCCATTGTAGAAATATCGCCTGTCGGAAGTCCCAGTTCCCACGCCTTTAATACCCGGCGCATAATTTTACCCGAACGGGTTTTCGGCAGTTTATCTCTAAACTCAATCTGCCGCGGCGCAGCATGCGCGGCCAGACGTTCTTTTACAAAAAGGCGTATTTCATCTTTCAATTCATCTGTTTCTTCAAATCCACTGCGGAGGGTGATAAATGCTTTAATTATTTCTCCGCGAACCGGGTCAGGTACGCCGATGACACCGGCCTCGGCAACAGCGGGATGTTCAACAAGCTTACTCTCAACTTCGAACGGCCCTACCCGCTCGCCGGACGTATTAATGACGTCATCCACCCGTCCTTCAAACCAGAAATAACCGTCTTGATCCATATACGCCGAATCACCGGACATATACCATCCTGTTTTAAAATATTCTTCGTATTTAGCAGGATTGTTCCAGATTTTACGCATCATTGCAGGCCATGGAGGCATAATAGCCAGATTCCCCATCGTATTAGGAGGAAGTTCTTTTCCTTCGTCATCAACGATGGCCATCTTTATGCCGGGAAGCGGTTTTCCCATAGAGCCCGGGCGAATTGGCATACAGCGGTAGTTGCCGCAAATAGACGAGCCCGTTTCAGTCATCCACCAGTTATCATGAATGCGATGCCCAAGGACTTCAAGCCCCCAACGGATAACCTCAGGATTGAGCGGCTCACCGGCGGACAGCATATGGCGCAGGTTCGATAAATCAAACTGCCGGGGAAGTTGATCCCCTTCACCCATCAGCATACGAAGCGCCGTTGGCGCGCTAAACCAAACATTTACTTTATACTTATCCAGTGTGGCATACCAGTCGGCCGGCTTAAATCGTCCGCCGCGCAGTACGACGGTCACACCGTTTAACCATGGGGACCACATTCCGGCAGACGTGCCTGTTACCCATCCGGGATCGGCGGTACACCAGTAAATATCCCCTTCCCGCAAATCATATGTCCATTTTCCCGACATATACTGATGAATCATTGCATCATGTACCTGGTATACTCCTTTTGGCTTTCCGGTTGAACCGGAGGTGTAATGAAGCAGCATTCCATCTTCCCTGTCTACCCACTCTATGACATACTCATCGGATACCTCCATGAGTTCTTCAAACAACACTTCATTGTCGGCCGTCTTCTCCTCAGCATCTGCCAGAATAACATACTTTAAATCCGGCAGGCTGTTTACCGGGATGCGATACAATAAAGCAGGGGTTGTAACAACTGCAAGAGAACCGCTATCAAGCAAGCGGTCTTTCACGGCATCTTCCATAAACGCTTCAAACAGCGGCCCGGCGATCGCGCCAATTCGGACGATCCCCAGTAGCGCAATATACAGTTCCGGGCTTCTTGGCATAAAAATAAATACGCGGTCACCCTTCTTTATTCCTTTCGAACGAAGCCCGTTTGCAAAACGGCAGGAAAGCTCGCTCAGTTGCCGGTACGTATACTGTTCTTCCCGCACACCGTCCGTATACAGCAGGGCCAGTTTATCTCCCTGTCCGCTATCCACGTGCCTGTCAATCGCTTCATACACGATGTTAACATTTCCTGTTTCGTGCCACGAAAAATTAACTTCAGCATCTTTCCAGTTTGCTGTATTTGCGGCTTCATCATAATTCTTTAAGTTAGCTGAATCATCCAACATCATAACTTCCTGAAGTCTTTCCTGTGTAGCCATGGTACCAACCCCCATCTGAAGTTTTTTCTCTCCGTTTTATCAACGTGTATTACTCTGTCTATTCTTGTTATACAACACTTATCTATTTCTTTCGACAGGATATCAAAAATTCCTTTTAAAAATTGCGACTTTTTTATTTTTTTCTTTTTTCATTTTGCGGATTTGTGAGATGGATACCCTGTTAAAATTCACCTTTCATACTTCTCGCCCCCTTACCCCATGCTATAAAAAAGCCTTTTATAGCCCACGGAGGTAAAGTGAGATGAAGAAACGTATCACGTACGGTGCCGCCACTTTGTTAATTATGGTATTAGCCTATCTCGTGTTTGTCCCTGATCGGGGTCATGCCCCGTCGGATAATGGGCCATCAACTGTTAAACAACAGTCTGCTCCCCCCCAAAAAGTAAAAGCAAACTTTGTAAAAATCAATAATATGAACCGAATCAACGAAGCGAAAATGAAGCTCGACAATAGCACCCATGTGGTGACGATTCACCATAACAACAAAAGCAAAAGCCATTACATGAAGCGTGAGGTGACTGTAAAATTTAAAAAGTCACTTTCCTCCCGGGAAGTACGTGTGATTTGCCGGGAGATAAGCGCGCAGATAAAAAACGTTCACCAATCGACGTACACATTCCAATCGAAAACTCTTTCCACACGGCAGTTAATTACCTATTTCAAGAAACGCAAAGATGTAGACTATGCAGAACCCAATTTTTTATTGCTATCTCATACGACCGTGCCCGATGACACACTTTATTACCAGTACCAATGGAATATGCCAATGATGGATATGGAACGCGCGTGGGACATTAGCAAAGGAAGTTCCAATGTTGTGGTTGCAACCGTTGATACAGGTATTGATTATGACCATCCCGAATTCAACGGAAAAATCACTCAGGGATACAATGTATTGAATGGCAGCTCGCAGCCGCAGGATGATAACGGGCATGGAACGCATGTAGCCGGAATTATCGGGGCAAAAACAAACAACAGAGAAGGCGTCGCAGGAGTTAGCTGGAACAGTAACATTATGCCTGTAAAAGGAATTGGCGCGGACGGCAGCGGTTCCTCGCTTGATATTGCAAAAGGAATCGTATGGGCGACTGACCACGGGGCCAGCGTCATTAACATGAGCATTGGAAATTATCATCCTTCCCAGGCTCTGCACGATGCCATCCGTTATGCCTACAGCAAAAATGTGGTTCTTGTAGCTGCTTCGGGCAATGATAATACGTCACAGCCAAGCTATCCGGCTGCTTATCCGGAAGTTCTCAGCGTCGGAGCCGTGGATGTCGGCGGCAAACGGGCCGATTTTTCCAACTACGGTTCCTATCTCGACATTATGGCACCCGGCGTCAACATTCCGAGCACCTACATCCACAGTGACTATGCGGCTTTATCCGGTACTTCCATGGCCTGCCCGCACGTCACCGGTGTCGCTGCTCTCATCCGCTCCGTTAACCCGGGATTATCCAACCGGGACGTGATGAACATCATTCAGAATTCAGCGGATGAACTCGGTTCCACCGGTTGGGATCCTTATTATGGATACGGGCTTATTAACGTTTCCCACGCTCTTCAACTTGCCGGCGCCAACCAGAACCAAACACCGGTACAGATAATAAACCAGGCCGACAGCGGCCCGATTCTCATCCTGTATACGGAATTGAGAAGCCGATTAAGCAGATAGCCAAATAAAAGGAACGGTACGAGATGCATCGAGATCCGTTGTATTTTTGCGAAGTTTTCCCTTGCAGTGAAGCGATTAATGTCCGTGCATCTCTTCCGTTTGGGGACCGGTCCGAAACATCATGGTAACGCTTCCCTGCAAGGGAAGACCCTGCAAAAATAAAAATGCTCCATTTCATTACCCATCCCCTTTGACAAATTTACGTTTCGATCACACTTAACGTTACCGGAAGAAGCGAAAGAAGGAACAAAAAATAGCCCGTGATCACGTAAACGTGACACGAGCTATTTAAGCATCAATCCTATCTGATTAGCGGGCAGCTGACATTCGCTTCATGGTTATATAATCCGTTTCGTAATACTGGAGCTCATCGCGCAAATATTCGAATATTTTCGATAACCCGAGCGTTAACTCTTTCAGAGGAGGCGTAACTTCTTTACGGAAGATGATAGCATCCCGTCCCGTGTAGGAATTGCGTCCATCTTCTTCGTATACTTCGCCTTTTGGATAGAAGAATAAGTTTACACATGAATGATAAACATGGTACAAGGCCTCTTCTGCAAATTCCTTGTTAAATTGCGCCCGACGCAGGCAAATACCAAGCCGTTCATAAGCATTTTCGCAATTGACAAGCAAGTGGCGGAGATCAGATAAATAATTACTGTAATATTCGTCATACTCTTCCGGTTCCGGAGATGATTGGACAAGTTGGGCCAGCGTGTTGGAATTCAGGAATTTCTCTACTTCCCTGCAAACTTTCTTTAAGCCGTGGTAGGACTCCTCGCAAATTTCCTTCAGTTGAATTTCAGGCATAAGGTAACCTCCAACCGTTTAATATTTCGATTTATCTTTTCATTAATTGTAACAAATTTGTCACACGGAACCTAGAATTATTTATACGATTACTTAATGTTCTAAAATTCTTACTTTTGGCTGCTCCCTGCTGACGTTTGACACGGTTTACAATGTCTTTCTCTGGGGAATAATGGTGGAAAATGTCTTGTGAGGAGAATGAACGTGCCCCCTTCCATCCGTTTCTTTAATCTTACGCGCGATCTCAAAGAATTAATCCATGTCTCCATCCTGTTATCAGAGAAAAAGTATTCTCACCTTATTCGCATGTCGGTTGTGTCTCTTTCAGAGTATCGCCATAAAGGCATCTCGGAAAAAGAAGGCCTAAATTGGTCTTCCATTCATCAGGGAGAACAAAAAAATTTTCACGGATTTTGCACCTGCATGCAAAGTCATTCCATCTTTTTTTATGATGAAAACGAAGAATTGTTTCACACATTTTCGGACGAAGAGATTTTTTTCAGGCGCAAACAGCCGGTTCTTATTGAGAATGAAGAAAAGCTTGGTTTTCTGGAGATTTTTTCCCGAAAACACCGCATGCTCCTCAGCTTCCTTCTGTAACTTTTTCTCCTTTACATTTCTGATTAAAAATCAGGATGCGGCAGGGCTCCATTTTCATTCAACCCGGCCCTTTTCAATTCTTCAGGAGAAAGCATATCTCCCGTCACCTTAAAAGGGAACGCTTTCGTGCTATTTACGCCGCCCGATTTAACATGGACATACGCAATCCAGTTTCCTCCCATGGGCAGGGAAGCCTGTCCTTTATACACATGATTGATCATTTTCGCGCGAAATCCATTCTTTCCATGGTCCATATCAGCCATTTCCAAATTGACAATGACCTCCGCATTCGTAACCGGTACCCCGTCTTTGGATACTGTAACCGTATACTCGATTTTTTCCCCCGCTTTAATCGTATCCGGCTTACTTAACTCTATCCGGAACCCGCCGTCGCTGACATTCGCTTCTTTTGTATCAGGCGAGCTGCAAGCGGATAACCCGAATAAGAAAATACATAATAAAACAGCAAATCGAACCATCCTTTTTCCCATCCCATTATCTCCCGTCTTTCAATCTCATCCCTATAGTAAACAAACGATACACAAAAGTCCATCTCTGGACGGATGTCTAATTTTGAAAAAAAAAGGCGATTGCACATACCCAATGACGTACTTTTGCATATTTTACCTTAGACGTTACGAAAGGAGGCATTTCATATGGCATACAGCGGTTTAGGTAGTTTTTTTGGTCCTGGAAATGAGATTGGGGTAATTCTGGTACTGTTTATCCTTCTGGTGGTTATTGCTTGTTCTTGTCATGTAGTAGGGCCGGCAACACCTTGCTAACGTGAAAAGGGGATGACCCAAAAGTCTAAATAGACAATTGGGTCATCCTTTTTTTTGTTCTTATTTCATTTCTGCATTAGGAAAATTTCTTTTTACTTAAGCGGCCTCTTTGACCGCCTTTTTCAATAAATTATACCGGCTTTAATCTTCGCAGCTTGTTCTTTCGTAATGACGATTTCACTGGTCACCTTCCATGGTAACCCTCTAAAAAGCAGGGCGCAACCCGCTGCGGTTTTCAAAATCAGTTTCATCCGCGTCGCGAACGTTCAACTCAAGCGGAACGTCCAGTCCTTCCGCTACTTTGTTTAAAATGGCTTTCGCCTCATTTACAAGGGGGGTCTCAATTTTTTTTCTGAAATCCAATCCTTCATGGTACCTTGCACCTGTGATGCACACATCCTCGATTTTTACAGTGCAATGGCTGCGCTCAATAACGCCGGAAGTCGCTGTAGTGAAAATACGCAGATAAACGTATTCCCCAATTTTAGACCCGGCAAGAGTGTAATCATAGGCTGCCCAATCATAATCGAACATGCCGCCTCTGTTAAATCCGATATCATGGAGCAGTGTATCCACCAAATCAAAGGAAAATTCTTTTCCAATCAAATTTGTTTCGATGATTTTCATTGTTTTTCACCCACCCAAAAATTAGTTTATTTGTTCCCTCTATTTTTTACTCATTTAAAGTATAGTAAAAAAACGTTCCCAAGAGAATCAGCAATCTATTTTTTGAGCATTTTGTAACAAGTTATCCAGCGTTTTCCGAACTTCCATTAATTGTTCCACGTCGATATCTTCAGATAAAGCAGCAAGCTGTCCGGCAAAATGTTCGGCGACTTCTTTTCCGGCACGTTCCTTTTGCCCGAACATCTGCTGTTCGAACGCCTGAACATAATAAGCTAACAACACCGTTTGTCCCTGCTCAACATACTCGTCGACAGGAAGCTGGTACAATTGTTCGAGCTGCTCTTTCATTTTTTCTTGCCCGCCCTGTTCAAAAAACTGTTTCGGATTTTTAAACAGACGCAGCGGGCCGGCCAATTCCCTCGTTGTTTGTTCCGGGAAGCGGCCAGGAAATTCAGGTGTATCGTACGTTGATTTCTCCCACTGGCGCAGTTTGAAATCTTCAACTGCTAATTTTTTGTTGAGTTTTTCAAGCACATGGTTTCCTGCTTTGTGCATAAAGTTCTCAATTCGAAGCGCGGTGGCTCTCATTTCCTGGGATAAATCAAAGGAAAGAAACCGGGATAATTCATCCAGACTGCCAAGCAGCAGCTTTTGTAAATTTTGACTGTCACTTTTTAAGGTCGCCGGGTTAAATGAATAACGGAACGCTTCGCTAAACCTGAGCATCACACGCTGTTTTACATAATACGTAAGCTCCATGATCTCCTTTTGCAATAATTCGACCTCAACCCGTGTATCAAGTCGGTCAATCACTTCAAGACAGCGCGCTCTTTCCTGTTTGGCCCGAACGTATTCGCTTTTGCGCGTATTTTCATCCTGCCGTGCCCGTATTATTAAATCCTGCAGCGTATCGGTGGTGCGGGAAAGTTCCTCTAAAGAAGACGTAATTGCAATTTGTGTCAGTTCCTCCAGGGTAAAAGCAATAAACTCTTCTTCAAAAATCCGCAGCCCTGCAACACGCAGTGCCTGCTCAATATCCGGCAGAGGCTGGTCCGGTGTAAGACCTAACCTTTTGCGGTAAATTTGTTCAGAGGACGCTGATAGGGTACCTGCCTCTGCCATGCGGGCGAGCAGCGCCGTCTGAGAGGATACCGAATAAATGCGCGGGTTAACGATACGGCACGATTCCAAATTCTCCTTAACATGCCGGACAACCCCGTCTAATTCTTCCTCGCTTCTGGCAAGATCGGCCGCATTTACAATAAAAAACATTTTGTCCATCGCAAACGTATCTTTAACGCGGCCTAATTGAATTAAAAATTCCCGATCGGCATGGGAAAAAGCATGATTATAATACGTCACAAACAGAATCGCGTCCGCATTTTTGATATATTCAAAGGCAACGCCGGTATGTCTCGCGTTGATCGAGTCAGCCCCCGGTGTATCAACCAGAATAATCCCCTGCCTCGTAAGCGGACAATCATAATAGAGCTCAATCCACTCGACAAAACAGGCTTTTTCCTCGTGCGCGACAAACTCCTGAAATTCCTTGAGGCCAATCAATATATCCGTGCCAAGCCGGTCTTGAATGTCGGCATACCCCTTTTTTACAGCCCGTAAAAAACTGTAATGGGGTTTGGCCGCCGGATGGATATCAGCCGGGTCAAGGTCGTTAACAAATTCCATTCCCTCTTCAACCGTTTGGGCTGTCAAATCGAAAATCTCCAGAGACGCAACCACATCCGATGAAATATCTTCGCGGGTTTTCAAACGGACGCGAACGGTTCCGTGAGGATTCTCCTCATCCGGCGGGACAATTTTATTGATCGCAGCGGTCGTCGGATTCGGTGATACCGGAAGAATATAATCTCCCAGCAGGGCATTCGCGAAAGATGACTTGCCTGCACTAAATGCGCCAAATAGCGCTACAGTAAAGCGGTTTTGTTCAAGGCGTTCAGCCCGTTGGACCATAGACCGGCCCGCCGCGCTCAACCCTGGTATGCCGTCAATTCGTGCGGCACTCTCGCGGAGAATGTTGGCTGTATGCAGCAATTGGCCTTTATAATCCTTTTGCATGGCCGAGGAAAATTGTCCATTGGCCTGTCGACTTTTTCCTTCACCGTCTTCCCTTCTCGTCAGTTCAACCGGTCGATTCGGACCTGGCGTGATCGGTATGGCCGTTTCGTTCCATTCAACGGGTTTTACTACCGGTTGATCCTGCGGAGCAAGCGGCCGGGCATTTTCTTCCCCGGGAACCCCTTTCATCATTACTCTTTCCAGAGAAGCAATCGCCTGAGTTTCGCTTTCCTCCAGCTTCATTAAACGTTCGCTTGCCTGCCTGAGTTCCTTCATCTCTTTCATTTGCTGCTCAATCGCCCGCGACTGATCCGAAAGCTTTGACCGCAGGGAAAGAACGGCTTGTTTCAGCAAATCAAGCGCAGCACGGCGATACAGCCCCTTGATTTTTTCCGCAACGTCTTTTGAATAGTTAAGGACATATTCCCCATTATTCATCGCACCTGGTTTAACCGCATCAATCAACAGCTCCGGCAGAAACGACACCTGAAAATCCATCACCTGTTGTTGATAGGCGGGGCTATCATACCCGTATTTCTCAGGTACCTGGCGCAGCATTTCTTTAATATGCCATTCCAGATGAGCGAAGGCTTTCTCTTGAATATCCGAAAAGAGAGCCTGCAGGCGCCGCTGCTGCTCCTCTTTCGTTTTTCCGGAAGAGAAAAGAAAACCTACCTTAAAGCCTGACTGCCTGCTTTCGAGAAACAGACGGGCCAGCTCCCGTGTTGCAAAAGGAATTAGCGGAGCATTGTCAAGGATGGTTTGCAGTTCGGCCTTCGCTGCTGCTTCCATGCGGGTAACAGGCCCCATGATCTCTTCCAGTTGCCTGCTTAGGTCATTATATCGCGAAAGAATGTCTGCCGGCGGATACCCCGCGAGGGCCTGTTCGCAATTCTCACGCTCTTGCTCATGTTTACTCTGTAAAAATTTATGGTGCTGTTCGATAAGGTATAACGACGAGGATAGAATGCTTTTCGTCAACCATTCATCTTTTTCGGCAGCGATGTCTGTAAGTTTACGCAGCAAATTCGGCCATTGATTTTCTATGTGTGCCGCATCTTTTAACGATGTGAAATAGATACCGTCAGGATGAATGTCCCAATGTTTAAACGCTTCGATAACGCTCTTGCGGTAGTCCGCAAAACTCAATTCAAAATCGACATGCTTATCGATCTGGTTAATGACGAGAAAAACGGTTTTTTCTCTGTCCTTTAGCGTTTTTGTAAACTGAAAATTAACCTCTGATTGGACGTGGTTATAATCCATGACATAAAGCACAATATCGGCAAGATGCAGAGAAGATTCCGTCGCTACTTTATGGGCATCATCCGTTGAATCAATACCCGGCGTATCCATAATCGTTAACGGTACATTTAACAGATTCGAAGGGTGAAACAATTCGATGGATTCTACCTCTTCACCGTTTACCGCATATTTTTTCAGCTCACTCAAATCATAATCGGGGCCAAACAGGATTTCTTTCCCGCTCTTTAAATAAATTTTCGCACCCTTTTTTCCGGTTTTAATTTGTACCACATTGGCACTCGTCGGAATCGGGCTGGAAGGCAATACTTCACTTCCCAACAGGGCGTTAATCATGCTTGATTTTCCGGCTGAGAAATGCCCGCAAAATGTGACCGTAATCTCTTTATTTCTAAGCTTCTCTAACAGTTGAACGGCTTTCTTCACAACGCTCCGATCCCCTGCTTTTTCAAACCGGTGCATCAGCTCCTCCAGCCGAAAACACAGTACTTCCGGCTTTGTCTCACTTGTCCGCCCCGGTCGTTCTTCTGTATGAATCATGTCTCACACTCCACTACCGTACTCTTTGGTGCGTTTGTTTTATTTTCTTAATCTATCATCACAGCCAGGGTGGCGCAAGACCCCTACTCGTACTCTTTCAGTTTATTCTCCAGTGTTTTTACGACTGACTTAAGAATTTTGACCCGCGCATACCATTTATAATTGCCTCCTACCACAACCCACGGGGCAATATCTGTATCTGTTTTTGCAAGCATTTCTTCCGCCGCTTCATAATACTCCTCCCACTTTTCCCGGTTGCGCCAGTCTTCGTCTGTAATTTTCCAGTTTTTAAACGGATTCGTTACTCGCTCTTCAAAGCGGCGAAGCTGTTCATCTTTACTGATGTGCAGCCAGAATTTAAGCACAATAGCCCCGTCATTCGTATGCAGTTTTTCGAACTGATTAATTTCTTCATAGGCTCGCTGCCATTCTTCCTTTGTGGCGAATTGTTCCACTCGTTCAACAAGTACGCGTCCATACCATGAACGGTCAAAGATAGCGAATGTTCCTCTGGGAGGAATATCCCTCCAGAAACGCCAGAGATAGTGGTACTGTTTTTCGACTTCGTTCGGAGCGCTAATGGCATGCACCCGAAACCCGCGCGGGTCTAATTTTTCCGTTAAACGACGGATGGCACCACCTTTGCCTCCGGCATCCCAGCCTTCAAAAACAAGAATAACCGGGATTTTTAATTGGGCAAGCTTACGCTGCAGATATAGAAGCTGAAGCTGGTAACGCTTTAATTCCTCTTTGTACTCTTTTTTTGTCTCGAATTTTTTTGTTACATCCACGTTACTTAAAATTCCCATACTAAGTCTCTCCTCTCTTCCAAACTTTTTCCACTTATATAGGTTAAACAAACAGGCTCCATCTACCTCTATGCTTCTTACGTTTTCCTAAAGAAAACTAGCGCCAAGCCACAGGCGCAGGCGATAACCTTAGTTACACTTTCCTATACGCTAAACAAAAAAGTCCTTATCTTTCATAAGAAAAGTAAGGACTTTCATTGTTTTTATTTGTATTCATGTTCAAAAATCACTCGAATCAGAACTATCGAGGTCCCACTCTAACGAAGCACGTTCAATCGGAAAGTTAAGATGGTCGAGTACAAACAGGAGAAAGGGCTCCTTCCCTGTATACTCACGATGAAGCTCCCGAAGAGACTCCGTTGTCACATGTTCTTTGACAAACTGCTCTAATTTAGTCTTTGCTTCGGCTTCGTTATCTTTAAACCACTTCAATATAGTGGGTCCAGATTGTGCCAGACCGTATTTATCGACATATTCCCGAACATTTTTTGGGACGTACGCATACGCATATTGCGCTGCCATATCATGCAGCCTGGCTTTTTCTGCGGCAAACGGCAGTCCGTCTAACAGGTAGCTGTAGCGGCCACAGTGGTAGCATCTGACCTCATAGTTGTGATTTCCGGTAAGCTCTTTTCCACAATGTGGACAGTTAATGGTCTTCATGTAAATCTCCTTTTCCCGCTTACATGCAGGCAACGTTCCCCGCCAAACAGCGGGTCATTGCTGCCCGAATTTTTTTTCTCTATTTACCAGAATTTTAATAGTTAGTGCAATTAAATACCCTATCAGAGAAAACCCGGCACCAACCCATAGAATGGAATTCTGTTCGTCCGCAGCAAAAACCGAGACGAAAATAAACATCGGCATTAAAACAATAGGCACCGTCCAGGCGCGCTTTGTCGCAAAAAAAGCGACAAAAGAAACAGCAAATGTAACAAGTCCCCCGAAATATACAGCAAGCTGAAGTACCACAATGTCTCCCCCATTTTATACGTTTTCATATGTGCGCAAAAGAAATCCGGCAGGCTGTTTACATCCACCGTTCTCCCCAGTTTTGTATCGAAAGAATCACGTTTTCTAAGTTTCTGCCTTTTTCCGTTAACTCATATTCAATGCGTACAGGTGTCTCCGGGTACACCTTCCGCTCAATAATATCTGCTTCCTCAAATTCGCGGATTCTTTCGGTTAACATTCGGTCACTCATATCCGGGATTTGCGCTTTAATATCTTTAAAACGGCGAGGGCCGCCAAGCAATACGCGAATGATCAGGCCGGACCATTTCTTTCCTAACAACTCAATCGCAGCTTCATACTTGGGACACATTTTACTGTAATCCAACCCCATCACCTCCAACCCCTATTGTATCAAATTTTTGAGGCAACCTGTATATAATCAGAAATATTACGGATACTCTCCTCTAATTTTTGATCAACAATGCTGGCATTATGCACGTGGCCAGCTCACCATGCTGCTTGTTAACAATCTCATGCTTCGCAATAATTACCTGCATGTGTTCGTGTAATTCTGCAGCCCACTGAGCGGTGATTCATTCCTTTTATTTGAAAGTTCATTCGTTTCACTAGCGGTTTCTCCGGTGGAATCACATTTATTTTCACGTGTTTCGCTTGGCATATTTTTTGTAAACCAGCCCATATTCCTACCTACCTACTATTTTTAAACAACGTACCACTAATTTCAATAATCTTCTGTGACAAAAATCATAAAGAAAGAAACTTTAGCACGTTTGAAAGGTGATAAAAAAACGAGCACGCCTTTGTGCCCGTTTTTTTGCTGCAGAGAAACGTTTTAAAAATGATGCATGTGTTGCATTAGATGGTGTCCGCATCGCTGACGGCCATGATGCCGTGGGCAGCGATATCCAACCCTACTTTTTCTTCCATCGTTGACACGCGCAGCGGCATAAAAAACGATGTCACCTTTAAAAATACCCAGGTTCCGACAAATCCCCATGTACAAAGGGTCACAAGTCCGAGCATCTGCACGGCAAGTAAATGCCAGCCCCCGCCGGAAAATAACCCTCCGTTGCTGGCAAATAAACCAACGGCGAGCGTACCGATCATCCCTGAAACCCCATGAACAGGAAAAGCCCCAACCGGATCATCCACTTTAAAAACATCAAGAAGTGACGTTGCCCCCATCATCGCCATCCCACAGACAATACCGATAATGATAGCCGCGTTATCACTCACGAACGCACAGCCCGCAGTAATACCAACCAGACCGGCAAGAGATCCGTTGATGACGGACGGTGCATCGGCTTTTTTATAACGAAACAACGTATACAGCAGGGTTACCGCTCCCCCTGAAGAAGCCGCAAGCATTGTCGTTAATGCGATATGGCCAATTCGCGTATCGGATGCACTTAACGTGGAACCGGCGTTAAACCCGAACCAGCCAAACCAGAGCAGGAACGCTCCAACGGACGCGAGGGGAATATTGCTTGGAATAATAATCCCGCCATTTTCCCGGTACTTGTCATGACGCGGACCTACCAGAATCGCAGCAGCTAACGCACCGAAACCACCGAGCGCATGGATCGTAGCTGAACCTGCAAAATCCAGCATTCCCATTTTGCCAAGCCACCCCCCGCCCCAGACCCAGTGGCCGGATAATGGATACAGAAACGCAGTCATAAAAATCGCATATAGAATATACGCACGAAATTGAAAACGCTCCGCTACCGCCCCGGAAACAATCGAAATTACTGCGATAACAAAAGCAGCCTGAAACACAAAAAAAGTATCGTAGCTGAATGGATAAGCCAGATGGCTTAAATCGCCTTTTAACATAAACCCGCTCGTTCCGATAAATGAAAAAGCATCTTTCCCATACATAAGGGCAAAACCGATTATATAATAGCAGAGCGTACCAAACGTAATGTCAACGAAAACCTTCATAATAATACTCACAGCATTTTTTCGCCGGACAAATCCCGCTTCAAGCAGAGCAAAGCCGCCTTCCATCAACAAAATCATGGCAGCCGTCAAGACGACCCATACGGTATCCATGCCCGCGCTTAATGTAGCGATCTTATTCATAAAGTTGTGTTCCTTCCATATAGAATTCGAGAAATTCGTCAATAAATACCAAGGGGATGGATATTTCATCGAAACGCTTGGCGGCGGCTTCCGCCAGGCGCTGCAGGCGCTGCAATTCAGCATTGATCCGTTCAATTTCCTGCATAGGCTGCTTTATATATACTAGATTTTCAACGGCCAGATGATGATCCGGTGTTTTACCGGCAATCCATCTCCGCAGCGCGGACATTTTTTGGTATGCCGCCTGCTCCTTTGCGCGTTTTTTTTCATAATGCTCGATTCTCTCCCGTAAGCTTCTGACCATTTCTTTTCTTGTATTCTGCATTTTGGTCAGGCAAGTAAGTATTTTCTCTTCCTCCCCTTCTTCGAAAAGAACGCGGTCCGTTGCTTCAACCTCCACCCTCATGTTAAATCACCTTACCTGATATGTTAAATTTTCTAACATTATATCATAGTTTTAGAAATAAAAAAGACTTTGTTTCTCCTTGCAAGAAACAAAGTCCGAAAGCATACACACAATTTGAGTTATTTCTGGCGTTGTCCATACAGAATCATTCGCTTGCTTTCCGAAGAATACGGTGTAAAATCGTAATCTCCATACACATTGTGGATGATAAACCCCGCACTGTTGAGGATTTGCCTCATTTGGTCTTCTGAATAGAGACGAACCCGCTCCCATTGTTTGCGTTCCTCACCATTTTCGATTATGCGAATCTCTTTAATTACAAATTCGTTTTCGATTTTTCTCCTTTCTTCAATTTTCATTCCTTCAACCTCTCTTTCCGAATAAGGAATGAGATTTTCTTTCACAAAAATCGGATTTAAAAAATCCATGACAAGGTATCCGCTTGGTTTTAACGCCCGCGCCATGCGCTGCGCCACTTTCTGATGTTCTTCATCTTCTATAAAATAACCAAAGCTGGTGAATAGATTAAAAAGAATATCAAACTCATTAACAAACGGGATTTCCCGCATGTCATATTGATAAAATGATATGTGATATTCCTTGCTTTTCTGTTTTGCCCGTTCCAGCAAATAAGAGGATAAGTCTACTCCAGTCACATCGTATCCGTGACTGGCCAGCGCACGGGAATGCCGACCGTCCCCACAGCACAGGTCTAGAACTTTTCCGCTTCGCGGCAGAGGCAAATGCTGCAGAAGGCTGGAAATTTCCCGCTGAGCGGAAAGTTCATCTCTATGCTGGTAAAGGGTTGTATAATCTTCCTGAAACGATTTTTCATACCAGTTTGCATCCATCACTATACCCCCGTTTCTCTCTAGATCTAGTATAAAGATAATTCCGGGCCGCGTACATTTTAAATATGCTGTTTCCAGTCCAGTGAATGCAGAAATAAAATCCTAAAGAAAGCTATATCTTTTTATACCCTAAAAACGAAATCCAGGCCAAGAGCCTGGATTTTTTATGGATATATTGATAAACAAGCACCTGCGAAAAGAAAAAGAGGTGGCTGGGCAGGAAGGGATCGAACCTACGCATAATGGAGTCAAAGTCCAGCGCCTTACCTCTTGGCTACTGCCCAACTACATTCATTAGTATGGTTGAGCCCGCATATTTTTATACAACAAGTAATATTAAAAAAGTGAGGATAACTCCATGAAGGATGTTTTTATCACATATGCTCACCGGGGATCTTCCATCAAATATCCTGAGAATACGCTACTTGCTTTCTCAAGGGCAATTAAAGAAGGAGCCAACGGCATCGAGCTTGACGTTCAATTAACAAAAGATAACCAAGTAGTTGTTTTTCATGATTTGTCTCTCAAACGAATCATCCGGAGAACAGGACAAATCAGCAATTATACGCTTAAAGAGATCCAACAATTCGATGCCGGAGTATGGAAGCATGCTCGCTTCAAGGGAGCGAAAATACCTACCTTACATGAAGTACTGCGCCTAGCCGCTAAACAAAAAATTATGATAAACATTGAATTGAAAAATCTGTTAGCTATGAAAAACGGGCTTGAACAGCGTGTCATTGAATTAATAAAGGAACACAATATGTCGGATAGGGTCGTCATCTCCACCTTCAATCCGCTAAGTCTTCGCATTCTGCAAAATCAGGCAGACCACATCCAGCGGGCTTTTTTATACTTAGGCTTGCTGAGTGACCCGTGGGAATACGCATTGGAATATAGATGCGCCTATATCCATCCGCCGGTTCATGAAGTTAATGAGGCGTTTGTCACTACGTCCCGTGAAAAAGGGCTAAAAATTGTACCATACCAGGTTGACTCTCTTACAGAAATTAAACGTATGATTGATCTGGGGGTAGATGGTGTCATTACCCCACATCCCCGCTTAGTTCACCGCCTGCTAAATGCCGGGATAAAAAAAAGAAAGCGTCCACGTCCATAATTTTTTACTTATTTTTATTTTTTGGATGACTGTAAATTATATATACTTGTAGTAAATACATACCGTTTCACATAGTAGAGGAGGCCTGTTTATATGAAGAAAGGAATTGTCATCCTGCTGCTTGCCGTCGGACTTGTCGCCTATACCATTTACCATAACACGGATGGCACTCCAACCGTCCAGTCTGCTAAGGCGTCCACAGCCGGAGCAGCTAAAAAAGAAGAAAAAATGGCCGTTGGATATCTTGCCCCTGATTTTTCACTTCCAGGCATGGATGGAAAGACATACAAACTGTCTGACATCCATAAGCCAATTCTGCTTAATTTCTGGGCATCATGGTGCAGACCGTGCCGCATGGAGTCGCCTCGCCTTGAAGAACTGTACAAAAAATATAACGGAAAGTTTGAAATCGTATCCGTTAACTCAACGATTGAAGATAAAGAGACAAATGCGCGACAGTTTGCCCGGAAGTTTGGTTTCACATTTCCGGTTCTGCTTGATAAGAAAGGAGATGTGGGCAACCTGTACCAGCTGCAGTACTATCCAACCAATATTTTCATCAGCAAAACTAGAGAAATTGTCAAAATCACCTCTGGATTACTTCCCCCTGCTGAAATGGAGGATGCAGTCAAGCAAATAATTCAGTAAATTTTTATTAAATTCGCGCATGGCTTCTACTGTACCCTTCTATTCATGGGCGAAAAGCTATACTATAATAAGATGGGGGACGGAGGTGAGGACTGTGACAAATCCTGAATTAGATAAGAACCAGCATGATGTCGTGGATTCATCACGCGGCTTTAACTATTCTTTCGGAATTTTAATGTTAATTTTTATCGTGTTTACGATCATTCAGTACTTTAAGTAAGAGGTACAAAACTCTCATCGGGGGATGAGAGTTTTTGTTTTTCCAACTAGATCCGTAAATTTCGTCAACCTGGCCGATGTTACCCGGAAACATTCACGCTTTTCTTCCCGTTTTGTTGATTCCACCAGCTACTTCCTCTAAATTGGAAGCTGTGCGTGATACAATCATCACATCCGCTCCGGCCTCGGCTAACCCAATCGCCAGCGCCCGTCCAATTCCCCGGCCTGCGCCTGTGACGAAAGCAATTTTGTTTGTCAATTGAAAAGATGGCAGAAACATCCGGACCCTCCTTATGTATGTATTTTTCTTTATGAATAAACAATTCGTGGACAGCCATTAGTATTCCTGCAAGTGAGGGAAACTCATGTACGAATAGGCGGAATAACAACGTTCGGCACACTCCCGCAAGTTTTTCTCAGGTGACCCATGGAGGAAAGTATATGTTGCTTTAACACTGTAAAGCAACATATACTTTCTTTAACGGCAAAAAAGTCCTTTTCCTATGGAAAAGGACTGGCGTGTTATGTATACCCCCGCCTATGCCGACTCATCAGATTGTTTCATAACCCGCTCTCGCAGATGGGTGTTCGCAAAACAATTTCCCCTGTCTCACGCGAAAGGGTGAGCATAGTGTCCACTGTTTAATATGGAACTCCCGAATAAATAGTAAGGTTCGAAACAAAAAAATGAATCGCACATCGCAGGCGATGTTTTTTGAATAGATGGCGGAGCTGACGGGACTCGAACCCGCGACCTCCGGAGTGACAGTCCAGCGTGAACTCCAACTTCACCACAGCTCCATAATTGCAATGAATATTTTGGTTGCACCCTATCGGGTACTACTGATTTCATTCCAACAATGGTGATTATTCGACGCAATACAAATGGTTTTGGTTGCGGGGGCAGGACTTGAACCTGCGGCCTTCGGGTTATGAGCCCGACGAGCTGCCAACTGCTCCACCCCGCGATCATTGGGTGTAGATCTGGTGGAGGATGACGGGCTCGAACCGCCGACCCTCTGCTTGTAAGGCAGATGCTCTCCCAGCTGAGCTAATCCTCCAGTCATTAAAAACTAAACGCACTGTCCATTAAGAACAATACTTATACTATAGGATTTTCATTGATTTGTCAATGAAACTGATCTGGTACAGAACTTTTGACGACGACCTCGTTGCTCTTCATACATTCCAAAAATTGCCGAAAACATTCATCCATATACGAGACGATTTGATCCGGTTAATAAATCATCGGGAAGAGATGAATGCATTGGTTTGTAATATCTACGCCATTATTATAAAGCCGTAGAGTACCATTCAACGTTGAAAGCAAATCAAATTTCAGAGGATGGAAAAACATTCAATATAGCTCTTCCACTTCAGGAAGACCAAGGCGAATGGAAACTTGTTGTTGACGGCTCAGTTACTGTTGACCGTTCAAAATAAATATATTTGGGAGAGCTAATGGAAATGTTAAAGAGGGTTTACTTTCAGATCACAGCAGGGCGGAGTATGTGGATTTTTTTAACCTTTTATGCCCAATAGGCGCCGAGTTTATGAATTAGCCGAGAACACTCGTGACTTCCGTCATGAGATGAATCAGCTTCGGACAAGGCGTGTCTTTTGACACGTCAATTGTTCGACATATGTTGACTTATCTATTAACAAAAAAACACTGATATTTAGCGATAATGATTTAAAAAATATTTGACATATGTTATCCTGTGATTGAGGTGGATAACATGGCAGAAGTCAAACATGGTAGAGGATATGTGTACTCTATCCAATACCATATTGTATGGTGTGTGAAATATCG
>NZ_AUMJ01000037.1 GCF_000430625.1 Aneurinibacillus terranovensis DSM 18919 | reverse complement strand
AGGCCGTTACCCCACCAACCAGCTAATGCGCCGCGGGCCCATCTGTAAGTGTTCGAAAACTTTCCATTCGCAACCATGCGGTTGCGAATCGTATTCGGTATTAGCTCCGGTTTCCCGGAGTTATCCCGAGCTTACAGGCAGGTTGCCCACGTGTTACTCCCCCGTCCGCCGCTAACTTTTAAAAGCAAGCTTTTAAAAGTCCGCTCGACTTGCATGTATTAGGCACGCCGCCAGCGTTCGTCCTGAGCCAGGATCAAACTCTCCAAAAAAGATAAGTTCAATCTTGTCAGCTCATGAAAAAGCTGGTCTTACTTAAAATCCAGAATTGTATCCGGGTTATATCGCACATTTGGCATTTCACTGTTCAGTTTTCAAGGAACTTTATTTTCGTCATCGCTCTCAGCGGCGACTTATACATCTTATCAAACGAAAAACGTTATGTCAACAACTTTTTTGCGTTTGTTTTTTATCTGTCAACCAGAAAACAACAATATCACCATGAACAACGACAAACAACATCTTATCATAAACTTTATTGATAAATCAACGAAAAAATATCGATAAAAAACGGACTGTAATCTGTACTTACAGTCCGTTTACGGCTGGTGTTCTTAACTTCCTTCCTGTTCTAACGATGAACGCTCACGCATAAGCGGGAAAAGCAGAACATCGCGGATGGATGGTGAATCGGTTAACAGCATGACCAGACGATCAATCCCAATTCCCAGTCCCCCTGTTGGCGGCATACCATATTCCAACGCCTCAAGGAAATCTTCATCCATTTCATGAGCCTCATCATTCCCCGCTTCCCGTTCGAGAATCTGCGCTTCAAAGCGTTGGCGCTGGTCGATAGGATCATTTAATTCCGTAAAGGCATTGGCATGCTCACGACCCACGATAAACAGCTCAAAACGGTCCGTAAAACGTGAGTCCTCTTCGTTTTTCTTTGCAAGTGGAGAAACATCCACCGGGTGCCCATAAATAAAGGTTGGCTGTATGAGTGTCTCTTCGACAAAGTGTTCAAAGAACTCATTAACAATATGCCCGTATTTCATCTCCGGTTTAACCGGCACCTTATGCTGTTTAGCTAGTTCATGCGCTTGTTCATCACTCATATGCGGCCAGAAGTCTACCCCAACTACTTCCTTAATCGCCTCCACCATATGCACTCTCTTCCACTGAGGTTTTAAGTGTATCTCCTTGCCCTGATAAACAACTGTAGTGGTTTTAAAAACATCTTCAGCAATATGGGCAATTAACTCCTCAGTCAAACGCATAATATCCTGAAAATCTGCATACGCTTCATAGAGTTCAATCGATGTGAACTCCGGATTATGCCTCGTGGAAATCCCTTCATTCCTGAATATACGGCCGATTTCATATACTTTCTCGAGGCCGCCGACAATCAGGCGTTTCAGGTGAAGCTCTGTTGCGATACGCATATATAAACGCATGTCCAACGCATTATGGTATGTAATAAACGGCCGGGCAGCCGCACCTCCCGCAATACTATGCATGGTCGGCGTTTCCACTTCAAGATAGCCACGCTCGTCCAAATAGCGGCGCATAGATTGGAGAATATGACTGCGGGCGATAAATGTTTCCTTTACTTCCGGATTCACAATCAGGTCAAGATACCGCTTGCGGTAGCGCGTTTCAACGTCCTTTAACCCATGGAATTTTTCAGGAAGCGGGCGTAACGATTTACTGAGCAGTGTAAATTCTTTAGCCTTGACGCTAATCTCCCCGGTTTTCGTCTTAAAAACGGTTCCTGTTAACCCTACAATATCGCCGAGGTCACACATTTTAAACACGCTGTACAGCTTTTCGCCAACCTGGTCTTCCCTTACGTAAATTTGAATGCGACCACTCTGGTCCTGGATGTGCGCGAACCCCGCCTTCCCCTGCCCTCGTTTTGTCATAATGCGGCCGGCAATTTTTACTTGCCAGTTTTTAACTTCAAGCTGCTCCTTATCCAGAGACCCGCATTCGTCGAGGATTTCCTTCGCCATATGTGTGCGTTCAAATTTTTTGCCAAACGGGTCGATTCCTTCTTGTCTTAATGTATGTACTTTTTCACGTCTTACGAGTTCAAGTTCACTCAATTCTTCCTCATGTGCCATGCTAACTTCCAACTCCTTCAAGCATAGTGGTCCTAAAACTCAGGAAAAGCTCCCACGATATCGAAGGAGCCTCATCCCTATTATTTATTAAACATTGATCTCAAGGATTTCATAACGAATAACGCCTGCAGGAACATTTACATCTACGACAGAACCTTTTGTTTTTCCAAGTAAAGCTATCCCTACAGGAGACTCATTCGAAATCTTGTTTTGCATCGGGTCTGACTCTGCCGAACCTACAATTGTATATTCTACCACATCACCGAATTCAAGGTCTTTCACGCGAACCGTTGAGCCTACGCTTACCACACCGGTATCCACTTCATCTCCGGAGATTACGCGGGCATTTCGCAGCATTTTTTCAAGCGTAATAATGCGCCCCTCAATAAAAGCCTGTTCATTTTTGGCTTCTTCGTATTCAGAGTTCTCGGAAAGGTCTCCGTAGCTAATTGCTTCCTTAATTCGTTGGGCAACTTCACGTCGTTTAACCGTTTTCAGTTGTTCCAATTCATCTTCCAGCTTCTGTAGACCTGCAGCCGTCAAAATTACTTCTTTTTCAGACATTATCCATTCCCCCGTTAACTCTCATTCTTATGCGTACGCTCCAAAATATCTTCGTAGAGTGTATGTAAGTAGATACATTTTTATGCAAACATATATGAAACTGCCAGTGTATTTTCCACTGGCAGCCCTCGTTTACAGTATGAAGGTATTATATGGTAGGCCAAAGTGGTTGTCAAATTGTATTAATGTACCGCTTCAACTTCTCGATTTTCCAACTTCTCCGTTTTTTCGGCTGCTTTCGCTTCAACCCGGTCCACATAAGCCAGAAGCAGCGCTACAAGTCCCTCGCGTGTCTCCTGTTCGTTGACCTGGTCACGAATTTGCGCGGAAGCAGGAAGCCCCTTTAGATACCAGGCAGCGTGTTTCCGCATTTCCTTCACGGCAATCTTCTCGCCTTTCAGCTTAATTAAGCGATCAAGATGAAGGATGGCTACATTAATTTTCTCCCTCGCAGTCGGGTCGGACGGAAGTGTACCGTTCGTCAGATATTGAACCGTCCGGTAGAGCATCCATGGGTTCCCAAGAGCAGCCCGGCCAATCATCACGCCATCACAGCCCGTTTCATCAAGCATCCGTCTGGCGTCTTCAGGAGTAAACACATCCCCATTGCCAATAACCGGGATCGTTACGGCGTCTTTTACCTGCCGAATAACGTTCCAATCCGCCGTACCGGTGTACATTTGAACGCGCGTTCTTCCATGCACAGCCACAGCCTTTCCACCGGCACGTTCTACCGCTTTTGCATTCTCAACCGCGTAAACATGCTCATCATCCCAGCCTATTCTCATTTTTACCGTGACTGGTTTTGACACCTTTTCTACAACGGCCGAAACCATTTCTTCAATCTTATTCGGGTCGAGCAGCCAGCGGGCACCTGCGTCGCAGCTCACAATTTTAGGGACGGGACAGCCCATATTAATATCGATTATATCAGCATTTGTATAATTATCTACATATTCAGCCGCTTTGACAAGCGTCTCTTTATCGCCGCCAAAAATCTGAAGGCTTAACGGCTTTTCTCTATCATCGACATACAGCATGTCGATTGTTTTCTTATTGCCATGGACAATTCCCTTATCGCTAACCATTTCCGCACAAACAAGCCCTGTGCCGAACTCTTTGGCAATCAGGCGAAATGCCGGGTTGCATACACCAGCCATGGGGGCAAGCACAACATTATTTTTTAATTCGATGTCACCTATTTTAAGGGTAGCCATGTTTTCACCTTCCAAACAGCCTTGTTGTCACAGGCATATTTCTCAAGTCCATTTCCAGGCACAATTATTCCCCTATTTTATCATAGGTCGACTCTTTTTCAACTATTTTGCCCAGACCAACTCTTTCCATGGTTTCACGCCGCTGACTCCCTCTATTTCAAAAAGCATCTCTGCCGCTGTTGTTTGTGTAGACAGCGGGATAGGAAAATCAGGTGCAATTTCAGCTAAAGGCACGATCACAAAGGCACGCTCGCCCATACGGGGATGAGGGATCTGCAGGCAACTTTCCTTCACTTTTTCCTGACCGTAAAGAAGAATATCAATGTCAAGCGTACGGGGACCCCACCGGATGTCACGTGTCCGCCCCAGCTCCTTTTCGATTCGCTGCGTTTGCTCAAGAAGCTGCATGGGTGACAAAACCGTTTCGACCTCTATCGCTACGTTTAAAAAAGGCGCCTGTTCTACGTAACCGACAGGTTCGGTTTCATAAATGGTTGAACTGCGCTTCACGACAATGCCTGTTTCCTGCAACTTCCGTACCGCTTCTACCAAATGAAATTCGCGGTCACCGATATTGGAACCGAGGCCGAGAAAGACGGTTTGCATCGGTTAGTCCCTTTCTCCGGAACGGCTTCGTATAATTTCAACCGCGACGGACTGATAATGGCCGGGAATGGGCGGGTCCGGCTTCGTTACCCGCACCAGCGTTTCCTGGATAACAGGATACTTCGTCAATATTTTAGCGGCAATACGTTCTGCAACAGCCTCTACCAATTGATAACGCTCCCCCTCAACGATTTGGCGTATAGTGGAGTAAATATCTGCATAATTAATCGTATCTTCCAGATTATCGCTATGGCCTGGTTTAGAAAGGTCAAAATAAGCTTCCAAATCAACATAAAAACGCTGGCCAAGCTTATTTTCTTCCTCAAACACACCGTGGTACCCATAAAACTGCATCTTACTCAGGATGATTCTATCCATATACGCGCTCCTTTTCCTCCTGCCAGGCATACAGCATCGCATCCATCATCCGGCAAATCTGAACGATTGGCTTCACATCGTGGACCCGCACAATACGACAGCCTCTTTCTATGCCAAGCGCAACCGTTGCCGCCGTACCCTCTACCCGGTCATCTACGGGCAAATCAAGTGCCTTTCCGATAAACGATTTGCGTGAGGTGCCGAGCAGTACAGGATAACCGAGGGCAACAAGCTGATCGAGTTTGTACATCATTTCGAGATTATGATGATACGTTTTGGCAAACCCTATACCAGGATCAAGGATAATATTCTTTTCACTGACACCCGCCTGCCGGACAATATTTATGCTTTCCTGAACGTCTCGCAAGACATCCGCCATGAAATCACGATAGTCCATATTTGTTCGATTATGCATAAGAATAACGGGAACATCCAGTTTGGCCATCGTCTCAGCCATCAAGGGGTCGGCTTTGGCTCCCCACACATCATTAACAATGTGTGCTCCGGCGCGAATGGCTTCCCGGGCAACCTTCGCTTTATACGTGTCAATCGAGAGAGGAACATCAATTTCCCGGGATAATCTTTCAATGACAGGAATCACCCGTTCGATTTCTTCATCAGCTTCTACAGCTTCATGTCCGGGCCGGGTAGACTCTCCGCCAATATCAATAATTTCCGCCCCGTCTTCAACCATTTTCCACGCGTGTTCAACCGCGCGCTCTATTGTGTTGTGCTTCCCACCATCGGAAAAAGAGTCGGGGGTTACATTTAAAATGCCCATTACAATCGTCCGTTTATCGAGGGGCAGTGAATAGGTACCTGCTTGAACATGCATAGCTACCACTCCTTCTGTTAATCTATCGGGCTTACCGCAGCCTTTCACGGTAGAGCGCCAGGAGGCGTGCCGTTACCGGTCCTATTGTTCCCTTTCCAACGACATAGTCATTCACCGGATGGCCGTCGGTGACATCTCTTATCGTATGGATCGGAACGATTTCCTGGATCGCATTCGTAATAAAGACTTCATCCGCCCGTATTATATCTTCTATCCTATATAAACCTTCTTCCACTTTCCATCCCTGTTTATACGCCAGTTCCATCACGAAAGCCCGGCGGGTACCGGGCAGGATACCCGCCGCAAGAGACGGCGTATACAATACACCATCATTCACAAAGAAGACGTTTGACACAATTCCTTCTGCAATGAAGTCCTCATTCGTTAAAAAGAGTCCTTCCACGAGTGGATTGGAACCAATTTCCCGTTTGGCCAGCCGGTTGTTCATATAATGATGAGATTTAAACCGCCAGGATCCCTCCGGGGAATTGCGCCGGGTGTTCAGCACCTGCAGGATTTTCCCCGTTTGATAAAGCTGCACAGAAAAGGCAGGGAGAGGCCTGGCAAAAATAAGCCAGCCGGGTGTTTCGTAAATGTCTGATGTCGGTCCAAGGTCCGCCTGGCCGGCCGTTAGATTCAGCCGAATATACGCATCCGTTAAATCATTGGCCGCAAGCGTCCGAAGAACTGCGGACGTGAGTTCTGCCTCTGACATCGTAACCGCGATTCCTATCTCTTCCGCGGCGGCGGTAAGCCTTTTATAATGTTCGGTAAAAAGGGCAGGCTTTCCACCGTAACTCCGCATCGTTTCAAATAATCCCAAGCCATAAAGAAAGCCGTGATCAAAAGGAGAAATCACAGCTTCTGCCGCATTTAGTATGCGTCCATCTAAATAAATCTTCACGTTTGTATCAAACTCCCTGAGGAACCCTTTGCTTCCGATAATACGAAAGGAAATTCTGCAGCATTTGTTTGCCATGCTCCGTCATAATGGACTCCGGATGGAATTGAACACCTTCGACCATTAGCGTGCGGTGACGCAGCCCCATAATTTCACCCTCTGCGGTCTCTGCCGATATCTCTAAACAATCAGGCAGGCTTTCCCGTTCTACAATGAGCGAATGGTAGCGAGTCGCCCGAAAAGGGGATGGCACCCCGGCAAATATCGTTTGTCCATCATGTTGAATGTCAGATGTCTTCCCATGCATGAGCCGGTCCGCCCGGATGACACGTCCACCGAATACCTGGGCGATCGATTGATGACCAAGGCATACGCCAAGGATTGGAATTTTCCCCGCAAACGTTTCAATCGCTTCGAGGCTAATCCCCGCCTCATTCGGTGTACAGGGTCCGGGTGAAATCATCAAATACGATGGCGACAAAGACGCAATTTCTTCACACGTAATTTTGTCATTGCGGACCACATTCAGTTCTTCCCCTAACTCACCAAGGTACTGAACCAGATTGTAGGTGAAGGAATCATAGTTATCAATCATCAAAATCATACACTCATCTCTCCTCTTCCTAAACTTAGCTATACTCAGCTTCGGCTAAAGAAAGGGCGCGCCAAACCGCTTCCGCTTTCTTCAATGATTCATAATACTCTGCTTTTGGCCGGGAGTCAATCACGATTCCTGCGCCGGCTTGAACGTGGGCTTTTCCATCTTTGGCGATAAGCGTACGAATAATTATATTGCACACCGCATCCCCGGTGAAACCGAATAAACACATGGAACCCGTATAAGGTCCTCTGGTAACCGGTTCCAGTTCTTCGATGATTTCCATGGTACGAACTTTCGGCGCACCGGTAATGGTACCGCCTGGAAAAGCCGCAATAACCGCATCATACATATCTTTATTTTCGGCGAGTTCGCCCACTACATTTGAAACGATATGCATCACATGGGAGTATTTTTCCACAACCATTAGTTCATCCACGTGGACCGTCCCGTACTGGCTAACCCGCCCCAGGTCATTACGTTCTAAATCAACAAGCATGATATGTTCGGCTATTTCCTTTTCATTATCCAGCAGTTCTTTCATTAGCATTGCGTCTTCCGTGTCATCCTTCCCCCGGCGTCGCGTACCGGCAATCGGCCGCGTGCTTAATTTTCGCCCTTTGACCTGAAGCAGCAGTTCAGGTGAAGCGGAGACGAGTTGAAACTCAGGAAAACGGAGAAGCCCCATATATGGGGAAGGGTTAATTCGGCGAAGCATATGATAGACAGCCTCGGCAGGAGCATCCATAGGTTTCGACTGGCGAACGGAGAGATTCACCTGAAAAACGTCACCGGCAGCGATATATTCCTGGACTTTTCTCACGGCGTCTTCAAACGCCTCCTGGTCAAAGGATTTCTCGGGAGCGTTCACCGCTGACGTTTCCGGGAAGTCGTTGTCTTCCAGTGTTTGGATGGCATGTCTCATTTGAAGGGACGCGCCCAGTTGTCCTTCCATTTCCGCTATTTTTTCTTCGCCGGCTTCGATCGTTGGGAGCTGTGCTTGCTTACCGACGTGAACAATGAGAAAAACCTTGCGCTCCACATGATCAAATGCATAAATCTGTTCCATCATCATTAAATAAACATCCGGCAAATCCAGATCATCAACCGCGCTGCAGGGAATCGTTTCGTATTGCCGGGCCATATCATACCCAAGATACCCGATTGAACCACCGATCCAGTCGGGAAGCCCATTTCCTTCCAATTCCTCCACATACGGGCTTATCTCATGTTCCATCCACCGCCGCACCACATTCAGCGGGTCCGTGTCCATTTTTACCGGAACCCCATTATTTTCAATGACCGTATTATTCTTTATCTTAATGGTTTTAACGGGTGAACAGCCGACGTACGTATAACGCCCGCTTCGTCCGCTTTCTACAATAAACGCGTATGAATTTTGATCTTGTATGGATAAATAAAGGGACCATGGATCGAACGAAACCCAGGGAACCGTTTTCCATAACGGCGCTCTTTCATACCCCGATAACTGTTTTATTGAATGTACCCGGCTGAATGCCACCTTTGTCTCACCCCGATGTTCTTTTTTCATAAAGAAAACCCCTGCCAATCCGACAAGGGTTCGTCTTTCTATATTATACTTATTCTTCGTCAAACTGATAGAGGGGTGTGCTTAAATAGCGCTCACCATTGCTGGGGATAATCACGACAATATTTTTTCCCGGACCTAAGTCTTTCGCCACTTGGCGCGCCGCATGGATGGCAGCCCCCGAAGAAATTCCGCACAGAATCCCTTCTTCTCTGGCCACGATTCTGGCCGTTTCAAAAGCATCATCATTTTCAATCTTAATGATTTCATCATATACGTCGGTGTTTAATGTTTTCGGGATAAACCCGGCACCCAGTCCCTGAATTTTATGCGGTCCCGGCTTTCCGCCTGAAAGTACGGGAGAAGCAGCCGGCTCTACCGCAACAATACGTACAGCAGGATATTTCTCCTTAAGAACCTCCCCGGCTCCCGAGATGGTTCCTCCTGTGCCAATACCGGAGACAAACGCGTCGATCCCGCCGATTTCCTGACCTTGGTCAACTAATTCTTTCCCTGTTGTTTCCCGGTGAATTCGCGGGTTAGCGGGATTTTCAAACTGCTGCGGCATATAATAATCCTTGTGTTCCCGAACCAGTTCTTCCCCCTTACGAATAGCGCCTCCCATCCCTTCAGCGCCAGGAGTCAGAATAAGTTCCGCTCCGTAGGCACGCAGCAGATTACGGCGTTCGATGCTCATCGTATCGGGCATAATCAGAATGGCATGGTATCCTTTTGCGGCAGCAACCATCGCTAAACCAATTCCGGTATTTCCACTGGTCGGCTCTACAATGGTCATCCCTTCCTTCAGATCTCCCGCTTTTTCCGCGGCTTCAATCATTGAAAGAGCAATCCGGTCCTTCACACTGCTGCCGGGGTTAAAATACTCCAATTTCAAATAAATGTTTGCTTCATCTTCAGCAGTATAACGATTTAATTTGACAAGTGGTGTATACCCGATTAAATCGGTGATCGATTGAGCTACCCTCATTAGAGTCCCTCCTGAATTCATACTATATTTATAGGATTACATAAATTATATCAATCCTATTTATCCTGCGTCAATTATTACTTTTGGATTAGAGAGCGCAGGTTCTCCAAATCCGGCTTTTCCAGGCGGTAATGTTCGTTGCAGAAATGACAAGTGATTTCCGCCTTTCCCTGCTCTTCAATCATCGAGGTAAGCTCTTCTTCTCCAAGAGTGATAAGCGCCCGCTTTACCCGGTCAAGCGAACAGTGGCAGTTAAACACGACAGCATGTTTCCCCAGAATCACCGCCTCTTCTCCCAGCACCTCCGCCAGGATTTGCTCGGGGGTCATCCCTTCATCTACAAGGGTGGATACCGGACGCGTGCGAGCGATTGAATTTTCAAGGCGTTCCACAATTTCTTCAGGTGTATCAGGCATCAGCTGGATAATAAATCCACCGGACGCCTTAATTGTATTGTCCGGGTTGACCAGCACTCCTACTCCGACAGCGGACGGAACTTGCTCCGAAGCGGTAAAATAGTATGCGAAGTCTTCTCCGATTTCTCCGGATACGATAGGACTGCTCCCATGATAAGGTTCCTTTAAGCCCAGGTCCTTCGTTACCGTTATGAAGCCCTCCGTTCCAACGGCACGCCGCACATCCAGCTTTCCTTTTCCGTTTAACTCAAAATGCACATGCGGATTGGTCACATATCCTCGAACTTCGCCTTTGGCATTTGCATCCACGATAATTTGACCAACAGGACCGCCGCCCTTAATAATGATCGTTAAGCGATCCTCACCTTTATGCATCGCGCCGATCATGGCTCCTATGGAAAGTGTTCTTCCCAGAGCAGCGCTTACTACAGGCCATGTATCAATTCGTCGCTGTATTTCATTCAATGTATCTGTCGTACACACAGCAAAAACACGAAGAAATCCGTTGTAGGCTGTGCCTCTTACCAAGTAATCGCTCATATGTTATTCCTCCCAACGTATCAAAGTTAGTTTACCACAAATACGAGAAAACCTGCCGCGAGGTGTCCCTATTGGCAGGCTTCAACGTTTATTTTTTATTCCGGTCGTATATCAGGCGTAGCCCCTTTAAGGTGAGCCACGTATCCACGATGTCAATTTCCGTTGATTCATTCCCGACCAGAGTAGCCAGTCCACCTGTAGCAATAACACGCGGATTTCCGGCACTTTCTTTTTTCATGAGTCGCACGATTCCGTCCACCTGGCCTACAAAACCATAAATAATCCCTGACTGCATCGCGTGGATCGTGTTGCGGCCAATGACATTAGGCGGCTTCACCAATTCAATCCGGGGCAACTTGGCCGCACGGCTGTAAAGCGCTTCAGTAGAAATTGTGATACCGGGCGCGATTGCTCCGCCATGGTATCCGCCTTCTTCATCGATAAAGCAAAAGGTAGTGGCCGTTCCAAAGTCAACGACAATAAGCGGAGAACCATACTCATGTATAGCCGCAACCGCATTGACAATACGGTCGGCCCCGATCTCCCGGGGATTTTCGGCTTTAATATTTAATCCTGTTTTAAGCCCTGGCCCAATAATCATCGGTTTGAGGTTAAAATACTTATGGCACATTTTTTCCAAAGGAAAAATCAACGGTGGAACGACAGAAGAAATAATCGCCCCTTCTATCTGGTCAAAAGAAAGCCCTTTATCAAAAAGTAAGCTTTTAACCAGCATGCCGAATTCATCATCTGTTTTACTCCGGTCGGTTCCGATGCGCCAGTGTTCCTTTAATTCACTTCCCTCAAAAACACCAAGTACAATATTCGTGTTCCCTACATCGATTACAAACAACATGGTCTATACGCACCTACCGTTTTCTCTCATTTAAATCCAGACTGATATCAAGAGCGGATACCGAATGGGTTAACCCTCCTACGGAGATGACATCTACTCCGGTTGCCGCAATATTACGTATAGTTGTAAGGTTGACCCCGCCCGATGCCTCAAGCTTAATTCGTCCATCGACAATCTTTACCGCTTCAGCCATGGCTTCGTTGTCCATATTATCAAGCATAATAATATCCGGGGTAGCTTCCAGCGCTTCAGCGAGTTCAGCAAGACTTTCCACTTCCACTTCTATCTTCATGGTATGGGGAATCTGGTCTCTGGCGCTTCTGACTGCCTCGCTAATCCCTCCTGCGGCCTTAATATGATTGTCTTTAATCATAACCGCGTCAAACAGACCGAGACGGTGATTATGCCCACCGCCTGCGACTACAGCATACTTCTCCAGCATCCGCAGGCCGGGGGTCGTTTTGCGCGTATCCACGATGCGCACATTCGGGTTTCCTTTGCGTGCCTCATCCACATACTTCCGGGTAAGGGTCGCAATACCGGAGAGGCGCTGCAGGAGATTTAACGCCACACGTTCACCGCTGAGCATGCTGCGCACACTTCCCTCTACTTCGGCAATGACGGTCCCTGTTTCCACGTAAGCGCCGTCCTGTACTTTCGCGTTGAAAACCAGGCTTGCATCAAGTGCAGAAAATACACGGGCAGCAACGTCCAGACCGGCAATTACCCCGGCTTCCTTTGTATAGAGAATCCCGTTTCCATGCAAATCTGCAGGTACTGTAGTAAGGCTTGTAACATCCCCGAATCCAATGTCCTCAGCAAGCCATGCCTCAATCTGCTCAGTCAGTAATTTTTTATTCATCATCATGTAAACTTCGCTCCTCTAACACACCATCTTCAATGGATTGTACAATGTGTTTGCGCCAGACAAGGTCGTCACGTTCCGGGAAATCCTCCCGGTAGTGCGCGCCACGGCTCTCTTCCCTTTGCAGGGCGGCATTTGCCACGAGGCTTGCACAGGTTAGCAAATTTACATATTCAAACTCATCAGGGCGCTCCATTTTAAAACGAAAGCTTTTGATAAACCGATCTAATTCCTTAATCGCCTTGGTTAATCCCTTTTCATGCCGTTTTAATCCGACATGGCGCAGCATCAGCTTTTGCAGGCGCAGCCTTTTTTCTACCGTTGTCTCATTATTCATCGTCTGCTGGCGCAGCATAGAGAATGAAACAGCCGGAATTTCGTTGTCCAACGGGCTTATTTCGCTCCGAATATGATTGGCAATCCGCAGCCCAAATACGAGGGCTTCTGCAAGGGAATTACTCGCCAGCCTGTTTGCCCCATGGACACCTGTACAGGATACTTCTCCGCAAGCATATAACCGTGGGGTTGCCGTCTCACCTTTTAAGTCGGTTTTGATTCCTCCCATAATATAGTGGGCGGCCGGGGCTACCGGAATCCAATCGGTTACCATATCCAGGCCGTAGCGAAGGCATTCCTGGTAAATGGTAGGAAAGCGGTGTTTGATTAACTCTTCCGATTCATGGGTAATGTCTAAATACACAAACGTTGACCCTGTCTTTTCCATTTCTGTTACAATAGCGCGGGCAACAATGTCACGCGGGGCCAGCTCTTTCTGCGGGTGGTAGTGCTGCATAAACCGTTCCCCTTTAATATTTCGAAGAACGGCACCCTCTCCGCGCACAGCTTCCGAGATGAGGAACCGCGGAGCCCCCGGGTAGAAAAGAGCCGTTGGATGAAACTGGATAAACTCTACATCTTTAATATACGCTCCGGCCCGGTACGCCATAGCTATCCCGTCACCCGTAGCAATTTCCGGGTTTGTCGTGTAGCGGTAAAGCTGGCCTGCCCCGCCGGTAGCTAAAACCGTTGCATCCGCCCGAATATAAACCTTCTTGCCATCCGGCTTTAAAACAAGCGCACCGATACATTCTCCCTTGTTGGTAATTAGATCAATGGTAAAATGATTTTCCAAAATCGTAATACGTTCGTTTTTTAGCGCCTGTTCGGAAAGAGCGCGTACAATTTCCGCCCCTGTCGCATCACCATGCGCATGAAGGATACGGCGTTTGCTGTGCGCCCCTTCCTTCGTAAGCTCAAGCACGCCGTCTTTTTTATCAAAATTCGTTCCGTACCTGATTAAATCGTTAATGCAGTTTGGCCCTTCGTTAACGAGGACTTCAACCGCCTCATGAGAACAAATGCCCGCTCCGGCAATTAAGGTATCCTGCCGATGCAGTTCAGGAGAATCATTTTCAGCGGTGACAGCGGCAATCCCTCCCTGGGCGTACCGCGTATTGCTCTGGGTAAGCGACGTTTTACTGACCAGGGTAACGCTGCATTGATCACATAACTGGAGGGCGGTGTATAACCCTGCCGCCCCTGAACCAATGATTAGCACATCCGTTTTTATCGTTTCAATCTCTGCAAGTTTAAAGTCTACGACATATCTTGGTACCATAATGAGCCATCCCTTCTAAAGGCGTTATTGAACAGCTTCTACGGCTAGCATACGCTCCAGAGAAGCGCGTGCCTTATCCGCAATTTCTTCCGGCACAAAGATTTGCGGCTGCATGGTCTCCAGGCAATCCGCGACTTTTTTAAGGTTATTTACTTTCATATTCGGGCACACAAGGTACTTTGAGGCGAAAATAAACTCTTTTTCCGGGCTATCGAGAGAAAGTTTATATCCTACACCGTCTTCTGTTCCGACAATAAACTTTTTATGAGCCGATTCACGGCAGTATTTTAAAATTCCTGTGGTGCTTCCCACAAAATCACCAAGCTCTACCACTTCCGGACGGCACTCAGGGTGAACGACAAACTGAGCATCCGGATGTTCTTCCTTCAGTTTCAATACATCCGCTACCGTTAGCTGGTCGTGGGTATTGCAGTATCCTTCCCATATGGTCATTTTCTTATCTGTGAACTGAGAAACCCAGTGACCAAGGTTTTTATCCGGGACCCAAATAATCTCTTCCGCATCGATGGACTCAATCACATTGCGCGCGTTCGATGATGTACAACAAATATCTGTCTCCGCTTTGACATCCGCGGACGTATTAATATAAGCAACTACCTTCGCATTCGGGTGCTGAGATTTCAGCTTGCGAAGCCCTCCTACGTTTACCATGTCCGCCATTGGACAACCTGCACGTTCATCGGGAATCAAAACCGTTTTATCCATATTTAAAATTTTAGCGCTTTCACCCATAAAATGAACACCACAGAATACGATAACATCCGCATTTGTCGTCGCTGCTTTCTGTGCCAGCCCGAATGAATCGCCGAGAAAATCGGCTATTTCCTGGATTTCCGGACGTTGATAATAATGCGCTAATATAATGGCATTCCGCTCTTTTTTTAACCGCGCAATCTTCTCACGCAATTCCTGATTCTGCTGCTCTTTCTTCACCAAAGCCAACGCTTCCATTATAAAGTAACCCTCCTGTCCATACTCACCGGCGCATGCCATACAAGGCTAATAATCTGTATGATACCGTTAAACCGGCAAAAAGTATACCCTTAAAAAGCTGAAAAACCTCCCTGGAATGGGGAGGCTTTTCCTGATTCTGCATTACTACTCTTCGCGTTTCTCCGTGTCAATGCCATTATACTCAACAGCGTCACCCGCTTTGCCTGTGATCTGAACTTTTACATCACCGGTTGTGACTTCTTTAACATCGTCAACCTTGCTATTGATTGTCCCGGTTTCAATGATGCTCTTAATCTGTTCAGCATCGAGCGTTTCAACGTCAAGCAATTTCTGGGCAACAGCTTCCAGTTCTTTCATATGTTCGGTAAGAATTTCTGTACAACGTGCATGGCAATCACGAATAATGGTTTGAATTTCCTGGTCAATTTGGCGGGCCGTTTCATCGCTGTAATTCTGCTCATGGCCAAAATCACGGCCGAGGAAAACCTGGCCCTGAGAACTTCCAAACTGCAGCGGGCCAAGGTTGGCGCTCATGCCAAATTCCATAACCATGCGGCGGGCAATACCGGTGGCACGTTCGAAATCGTTGTGAGCCCCTGTACTTATTTCTTTAAGCACAAGTTCCTCAGCTACGCGGCCGCCAAGCAGCCCGACAATTTTATCCAGCAAATCGGATTTGGTTGCGAAATAACGGTCTTCCTTAGGCAGCATAACCGTGTATCCGCCGGCGCTGCCGCGCGGAATAATCGTTACTTTATGAACCATATCCGCATTTTTCAGGAAGAACCCGCAAATCGTATGCCCCGCTTCATGGTAGGCAACGAGTCTTTTCTCATCCTCACTGATGACACGGGAACGTTTTTCCGGACCCGCAATCACGCGGTCAATCGCTTCATCGACTTCCGTCATTTCTATTTTCTTCTTATTGCGGCGCGCTGCGAGCAGGGCTGCTTCGTTAAGAAGATTCTCCAGATCCGCTCCCGTAAATCCAGGTGTACGGCGGGCAATGATATCAAGGTTTATTTCCGGGCTCAACGGCTTATTCCGGGCGTGCACATGCAGTACAGCTTCTCTTCCTTTAACATCCGGACGATCCACCGTAATCTGGCGGTCAAAGCGGCCGGGACGAAGCAGGGCCGGGTCAAGAATATCAGGCCGGTTTGTCGCGGCAATAATGATAATCCCTTCATTGGCGCCAAAGCCGTCCATTTCTACAAGCAACTGGTTGAGCGTTTGTTCACGTTCATCGTGACCCCCGCCAAGACCGGCGCCGCGCTGTCGGCCCACGGCGTCAATTTCATCAATGAAGATAATACACGGTGCATTTTTCTTTGCGTTCTCAAATAGATCACGAACACGGGAAGCACCGACACCGACAAACATTTCAACGAAATCGGAACCGCTGATGCTAAAGAACGGTACACCCGCTTCACCTGCAACGGCACGCGCCAAAAGCGTTTTACCTGTACCCGGAGGGCCCACCAGCAGAACCCCTTTAGGAATGCGGGCACCAAGTACCGAGAATTTGCGTGGATCTTTGAGAAATTCAACAACTTCAACAAGTTCCGCTTTTTCCTCATCAGCGCCGGCTACATCATTAAAAGTAACCTTTTTCTTCTCGTCATTGTATAATTTGGCTTTGCTTTTCCCAAAATTCATGACGCGGCTGCCGCCACCCTGCGCTTGATTCAAGAGAAAGAAGAACAGGATGAAAATAATAACAAACGGAATGATGGATGTCAGAAACGTGAGCCAGACGGAGTCACCTTTTTGCTCCACATATTCTTCTTTTGCAACATGAGCCTGTTCAATCTGCCTAAGCAGTTCAGCATTATCATAAAGCGGCCCATTCGTATAGAAGACACTGCCATCCTTTAACTTTCCTTCAATATAATACGTACCTCGATCAGGGCGAATCTTCAGCTCGGCGATTTTGCCCTGGACCAGGTCCTGTCTGAAGTCATTATAGGGTATTTTAGCTGTATCTGTACCCTGATTGGTAATAAAGTTGAAAATTCCAACCGTTACTAAAATGATTAGTAGATAAAATCCTGTGTTGCGGAAGAACCGATTCATTCCTTACCTCCTCTCGCGCGCTAAAAACACCTACATTATTTTACCACAGTGGAACACACCCCACAACTTGCTTTACCTAGTTATAGACTTCGGGCTTTAAAATCCCGATATAGGGCAGATTCCGGTACTTCTCGGCATAGTCAAGGCCATATCCAACAACAAATGCATCAGGTATTTGAAACCCACAGTAATCCGGCAACAAATCAACCGTACGGCGGGCCGGTTTATCAAGCAGAGTGACAACTTTAACCGACGCTGCATTCCGTCGGTCAATAACGTCGATAAGGTAACTCAAAGTAAGTCCGCTGTCAATGATATCCTCCACAATGAGGACATCACGACCTTCGACAGAAGTATCAAGGTCCTTCATAATGCGGACAACCCCGGAGGACTTGGTGGAATCACCATAGCTGGACACAGCCATAAAATCAATTTCGAGTGGAATATCAATGCGGCGGATCAGATCCGTCATGAACAGCGCCGCTCCGCGTAAAACGCAAATAACGAGCGGGTTCTTTCCTTTATATTCAGTGGAAAGAAGACGACCCAACTCGCGAACTTTTGCATCGATTTGTTCTTCAGTTAACAAAACTTCTTTAATGTCATTTTCCATAACTGGCCTCCTAAGACATAAGCGACTATTCTACTTCAACATATAATAAAGGTCCTGTTCCTGCTGTATATAAACACTCGTTTGAACGTTTCACCCCGGGAATCCATAATATATTCTGTTCATCCGTTACAATGGGAAGTATGTCTCGCATCGTGCGTGGAATTTTTTCATCAATAAAAATATCTTTTACTTTTTTGCTTCCGTTCATGCCTTGAATCGTCATGCGGTCGCCAGCTCGTCTGGGTCTTACATATAGCTTACCCTTAATGCCGGACGGATCAAACACAGCGACAGAGCTCCCTGTATTTCCCTTTGCATCACCATAAAAACAGTTAAATGTCCGATTAATTTCCGGTATATACGTTCGGCCCGGAATGTTTAGAGGGTAACAAAAAGAGGACGTCAGTACGGATTCAGTTATAGATGAAAAAATGATCCGGTGATATTCCCGCTGAACTTGCAGGCCGTGGGGTAAGATGAGACGAGCCGAAGGATGATCACCTTTGATTAGTTCCCTGATTTTTTCTATATGGGCAAAACCGATTTCACCTAGTTGTCCCGATAGATAACTTAATATTAGTTTAATCATCCTCCTTTGTAAAGCAACGTGATAGGCTAAAAACCCATTTTGGTTTATAACCATTTTATTCTGGTTTTCTTCTTCTATGATTGCTTTAGCCGCCGCTATGCTCTCTTGTTCCATGTATGTATTTTCGGCACTAGCAACCGCTGTTAAATGTGTGATCGCGTCGGTTAAAGCAGGATTTTCTTCTTTAAGAAGCGGAACCAACTGGAGACGAATCCTGTTTCTTAAATACTTTCCTTTAAAATTACTCGGATCGTGTCTGGGATTGAGGTTATTTTCTTCGCAATACGCTTCGATCTGTCTGCGTGTCACCTCAAGCAGCGGGCGGATGATTTTGATATCCCCTTCCTTCCGCCAAATAGGAATTCCAGCCAATCCTTCAATTCCTGTACCACGCACAAGGCGCATCAAAACTGTTTCCACCTGGTCATCGGCATGGTGGGCCGTTGCAATGGTAGCTCCCCCGATATCAGCGGCAATCTTTTTTAAATAGTTGTAGCGGACTTCGCGTGCCGCCTCCTGAGGGTTCAATCCCGTCTCTTCAATCACCCAAGGAACATTAATTGAGGTCACATAACACGGAACTTTAAACTTCCGGCACATTTCCTCCACATACATGCTGTCTTCGACTGCGCTTTTCCCGCGAAACTCATGGTTTACATGTGCGGCGGCAAGCTGCCAGCCATATTTATCACGCAAAGACACAAATGCATGCAAAAGAGCGATAGAATCCGGGCCACCTGACACAGCAACCAGTATCTTATCGCCACGGCCAAGCAGTTCGTAATCCAAAATGGTCTTTTCTAAAACCTGCAGCAACTTTTTCACCTTCATTTTCCTTACCGTACTATTGTATACGATTAATCAACATAGAAGTTACAAAATTTTTTTCGCATTATTATCGGCTTTCTTCAGGCATGATATTCATTCGTAACCGTTTGACAGTAAACGTAGGTTGGTGGGCAATGGAATGGACCATTTTATTTTTTGCAGGGTTTTTCCTTGCGGGGAAGCACAGACCGTCCGTGCTGACTGATTTTAACTTGCGTATTTACTTTTCATCCCAAATTTACGTACCTAAAGCTTCAGCACTGTTGATAACAGTTTATAACGCATATATCGAGTCAACAGCTGCTAAAATACAAAGTTCACTTAAAAAAGATAAAACTACTGTGGTTCTTGGTAAATTCACCGATAAAGTCAGGAGAAGTGTATCGTACAAAAACCCTAAAACAGGGTGGGTTATTGACAAAGATACCGCTGGACATGGTGGACGAGCTTAGAAACTTAAGGAATAGAAAGGCAATAGGGTTGCTTCTCTTGATAGTGACGGTAGAGTTTTAGCTGATTAATCAAAAAGCAGCCGCCTGGTTGTGGTAAAATTAACCTAAGAGTCTGTCCAACAGAATGAAAATTTTATATATTTATCCAAACAACAGTGCTTTATGCATTGATTATAAGGTATACATGAATAAATATTCGCTAAAAATGCTTCGTCGGACAGACTACTAGAGGTGTATTAAGACGGTACAAAAAAGATGTTTCGGGCCGGTCCCCAAATGGAGGAGAATCGCGGACAGTCACTGCTCCCGTGCCCTAACTCACATAACGGGGCCTATCGATTTTGGGCGCATTGGGGAGAGAAATGGCGGCCCATGCCGGGACGTACCGGTCGATTCGAGAGACCATGACCGTCATGTCATCCACAATATCTCCGTAGTGGTGACGGATGACCAGTTCAAGCAGCAGGTCAGCTACCTCCTGCGGGTCATTCGTTTGTAATTCCGCAATTTTTCGCTTCATCCATAAATCCTTATTCTCTACATCGCGTGCCGCTTCATAAATTCCGTCTGTCATCATGATTAATAAATCGCCCGGTTTAAGCCCGCAGCTCACTACATCGACTTCGATATCGTCAATAATACCGATGGGCAAATTATTAGCTGAAATCGGAATGACCTCATTGCCTCGCTTAATAAAACTGGGCGTTGAACCTGTTTTAATAAATTTAGTTTGGGCTGTATGCAGATCAATCAGAGCCAGATCAACCGTAGCATATACCTCATCCGGTGAACGAAGGGACAGCACCGTATTCACCGATTTAATACTCAGCGTTTCTTCCATGCCCGATTCAAGGAGCTGGCCAAGCAAATCCAGTGTGGATGAACTTTCCATATAGGCCCGTTCCCCGTTTCCCATTCCATCGCTCATAGCCAGGGCCACCTTACCCGATCCAAACTCCATAATTTTAAAGCAATCACCCGATAATAACTGTCCTCCTTTAGCAGCCCCGGCTACGCCTGTTTCAATTTCAAACTCCTGCGCGGAACCCAAACACATCGTACAGTAGCCATCCGCCATGGCTTCACAATCCCTTCCTTTTACTGTAATTTTCTCGCCGAGAACATCGGACAATAACGGGGCTATGATTTTGGAGCATTCATCCCGGCCGCTGCACGATGGCTGGCTTATCTCTATATCCACCTTCCCTTCATCAAGGCTGAGAATATCTACATTTCTGATGGACAATCCCATCCCTTCCAGCGCCTTCATAATCTGTTCTTCCTGAATATGAAGATGTATGCCTTCTTTCTGAATCTCCTTCGCAAAATTTTGCATCACCCGTGCTACACCCGCCAACTGTTCGGCAACCAGGCGCCTGCTGCTCGCTATCTGCGTTTTAATGTGATCCTGATTCCGCAGGCGGGCATACTCCTGTTCCATGTTCTGGAGAACGAGTTCCTGCTTGATACACTTTTTAATCCAGTTCTTGGGTGCATCGTAGACTGTTATTTCCCCTTCCTCTTTTAGTTTCTGAATCATACCGGTCATTTCACTGTATGTTTCCTGAAAATTCCGAACCCAACACATATCCTTTTTCCAGCAGCGCTGACAGGTGCTTTTGGTGACCTCGCTTAAGAAAACGTCGTGCTGCCCTTCTTCATCCACCACCTCCGTATTCGGCAGAATAAATGTTTGGGAAAGCTGCGAAAACAATCCGGCAAACTTATCCATTTTATGGACCGTCACATCACGCACCCTGCGTAAGTACTGGTGCTGGGAAGCGGCATTCTCCTGGGTGCCGGGGATGAACTTTGCAATTTCAGCAAGAACTCCGCGAGGTGTTATTAAAAAAACGAGAATAGCTGTTACTGTTTCAATCGTTGATTGCATAATTTCCCGCTGTTCCCCCACGTAGACTGTTAAAATGGAGGAACCGATTAAAAGTCCAAACGCCACCGTCAGCTTGTTGCCTTCCCGCAGCAAACCCGCGAGCAGGCCCGAGAAAGCGAGCAGGCTTATCTGATATACCGCGTCAATGTTTGCCAGACTAAGAACCAGTCCGGTTACCACCCCCACCGCGGCTCCGACGGTGCCCCCCCCTACCGCTGCAAATAATAAGACAATGTAGCGCGAAAGGATATTATCTACGTCCACATCCTCAATTTTCCATCCAACCGTACCTGTCATGACAGAAGCCAGAAGTATAATTAAACAAATGATTTCTTCACTCTTTAGCTGATGGTGACTGCGCCGCAATGAAACAATCGGGATGGACTGCACAAATATGAGGGTAAGAATCATGCCCAGAAGCGCTTCAACGCCATTCATAAACATACCGTACCATGTCATGCGGTGCATAACATAATCAAGGCCAGTATGGCTGAGGAGGACCGCGAGAAATGAAATAAACGGAGCATAATTCATCTCGCCCTTTCTTCTGCGGTCCATAAACGTTAGCATGAGCAGCGCCAGAGCCATACCGAAAAAATTTGCGGACGCAATGCCGATTGATCGTGTAGCACTCCCCGCCAGTAAAGCTGCTGTCATCAGTAGTAACCGATTTTTCTTTAAGAAGTACATTACCGCAAAGAATGGAACGGCAAAAGGCGAAAGTTCCTGTAAGATTAGAGCCCGTCCCAATAAGAATCCCATGAACAGGTGGAAAAGGCTCCACTGATGGGATACGACCCAAAGCCAGTTCCTGCCCCTGGCACCCACCTGTTGAATAGTATGAACTGGTTTAGACACTGAAAAAGATTCACCGCGAATCATATTGCCGCACCGCCTCTCACATTTTTTGTGATTCCCATTTAAACACAGGTGGATTCGAAAATTTGTCAAAACAACGGGAGGGCACAAAAAAAGTTTCCGACAAATATTTAAACGGCTTTACAAATCTGTCGCAGAGAATAACGATTTAAAAGAGCAAAAAAAAGAAACAGAAGGTTGACCTCCTATTTCTTCGTTCCGTCCGGTGTAATAAAGATGACCTCTCCTTTTTTTGAAAGAAACAGGTTTTGCCGGGCCAGTTCACTAATATACTCGTTATCATTTAATTGTTTAACCTTTTGTTCCAGTTGCGTCTTTTCCGCTTGCACAGCGGCTTTCTGCGCCTGCAATTCGTGCAGCTTACTCTCTTTATCCGTCAGCTGCTTACTCTGTGCGTAATACGTAACCCCCCCCCATATCATAAAGGGAGTTACAACCATAAGCAGGAGGCGCATACGACGTTTTCGACCTTGGCTACTTGAGGGAGATGGTTGCATAAAGGAACACCTCTTCTATAGACTATTCACATTTTCTTATGTTTTATCCAGTTCGTCAAGATGTTCCTTATTTTCCTCCATAATCCTCGCCATTTACCGTTCGGCCTTTCCCATACCTTACCCGCTCTCTTCCATAACCACAACCCGAGCCAACAAAACGGACGCAGTATCCATTTTCCTACTGTCAGCAAAACGGTTGCCAAAAGAAGGAGGATGGATAAAAGGGCGCGATATAGGAACCGGATGGGAACGATAAGCAGGTAATACAACAGGCGCATTAGAAGCATGTACACCCACAAAATAAAAGAAATCATTCTCCCCAGAATATATAAGTATGTGCGCTGCAGGAATAAGAGGTATGAAATTCCCCCTATCCCTATTCCGAGGAAAATATATATTCGGACGATTCCTTCATTGATGCGAAGAAGGGTCCCAAACACGAGGAAAGTACAGCTTATCCAGAATAACAAATCACATACCCAGACAAGCCAGAGGGAAAGGCCGCACCTTCGTTCAAGCGTTCGGTACGTATCATAGAGCATACCTATTCCGATTCCACACAGCACCATGGATAATAAGGTGGCCGCCTGCCCGGTGAGTGTCACTTAAAGATCCTGCCAAACAATCCTTTGGCCTTTTCCCCTTGATAAGATTCATCAATATATTCCATGGCGAAAACAATGCCTTCTATGGAAACCTGCCCCGTCTCCAGACTTAGATTTTTCATATGCAGATTTTTCCCTTTTATTGTAAGGAAACCGGCTTCTGTCTGCAGCAGAAATTCCTCGTGGTCAAAACTTTCTACCTTCAGCACACCGGTAATATCAAGTTTTTTTCGGTTAATCATGACGACATCATGCCGAACGGTCTTCTTCGGGCTCATCTCCATCAGGGCACACCCTCCTTTTTGTACCATGTTATGGCGGACAACTTCCGTTTAGAACAAAAAAAGGCGGACAGGGTATGCCTGTCCACCTTACCAGATATTTGCTTCCGATTCGTTTTCCTTTTCCCGCGGAATCAACTCTTCCTTAAGAATAGTGTAGAGTGTTACCGCCTCTTCTTTCTTCGTCGTATCAAGCAGCTTTTCCACGCGCGCCGTGACAAGTTTATTTCCGTACCGGACGGTAATCTCATCCCCCACCTTTACCGCAGAGCTTGATTTCGCAACTTGGCCATTAATACTTATCCTCCCTTTATCGCATACTTCTTTGGCAAGGGTACGCCGCTTGATTAAGCGGGAAACCTTTAGAAATTTATCAAGCCGCATCAGCTTTCCCCCTGTTCCTGTTTTTTCTTTTGTTTGGCCTCCTGCCACCATGCTTCCATCTCATCAAGTGAAGTGTCCGCAAACGTCTTTCCCGCTTCCCGCAGCTTCTGCTCGATGTAGGAAAAGCGATACTTAAACTTTTTGTTAGTTAAAGCGAGCGCCTCTTCCGGGTCGATTTTGAGGAAACGTGCCACATTGACGATAACGAACAACACATCACCCAGTTCTTCCTTCTGATGTTCCCATGTTTCTGCTTCCCGAAACTCTTCCCATTCTTCTTTTACCTTCTCGAACATGTCAGTAAGCTTGTCCCAGTCGAATCCAAATTCCGCTGCCTTCTTCTGGTATTTGTACGCCCGCAGCATAGCAGGCAAGTCCCGCGGCACCCCTTCGAGAACGGAGAGCGATGCCGGGTCAATCCCTTTTGCCTTCTTTTCTTCCTCTTTTACTTTCTGCCAGTTCTGAAGGGCTTCGTCCGCGTTTCCGGCTTCCCTCTCACCGAATACATGGGGATGGCGGCGAATCAGTTTTCGGTTGAGCGTTTCGACCACATCATGAACTGTGAAATACCCATCTTCCTCGGCCATTTGGGAATGCAGCAGGATTTGCAAAAGTAAATCGCCCATTTCCTCGCACATGGCATCCGGGTCGTTATCATCGATGGTTTCAAGCACTTCGTATGTTTCTTCAATCAGGTTTTTTCGAATGGATTGATGCGTTTGTTCGCGGTCCCACGGGCATCCTTCAGGGCTTCTGAGGATACGAACGATTTCTTTTGCACGCCAGAATTGTCGATTCAGCACGTTATCCTGCGCAGTTTGCGGAACAAAAATAGTGGTCAAATTCGAAAATTCCTCTAATCGGTCCAAATCGTAAAGCGGAACGGTTGTGATTTTCTCCTGCCCTGCTATGCCTGCAGCCGTTACCACAGTTACCGGATATTCATCAGGATACATTTCCATTAGCGTTAGCTTCACATCGGATGCCACGAACCGGTCATACACCTGGCAAATAAGCAGATGCACAGCCGGCTGCAGTTGCTCGGAGCGCAAATCTGTCGCATCAAGTAAAGAAAACCCTTCAACAGGATCAATCCCCAGCAAGGTAAAAACCGGATCAAGGAAGCTCTGCCCGCCCTTTATGTCAATATCAATGCCGACATCGGGCCCCCGCTCAAGCAAGAGCTGAACCGTTCGTTCAGCGACCATCGGATGCCCGGGCACAGCATACAGGATATCTCCATCGTTTTTTGCCATCGTTAGTAATTGTTCACAAATTTCATCATATACATCTGGAAACTGACTGTGGGCTTCATAAACATTGTCAAAGCTTTGCAAACGAACCCCTTCACGAATCAGTTCGTCAACAACAGGATGCTTGACGGTCCGGAGAAAAACCTGATTCGCCGTTGTAAGTTGACGGTATAATCCGAGCGGCAGACCTTCCAGCGAACCCGCCCCAAGTCCAATGACAGTTATTTTATGCAAAGATAAATCCCCTTTCCGTTAATCATGCAACAATCGCAACCGTGTTAAAAAAGGTATTAATTTTTTTCCCGCAGGTGTATTTTCCAGGTCTGTTCGGCTTACAGTACCGGAAGCAAACAGCGCTATTCCATACATCACGACACCCGCTGTTACCGCTGCCAGGCTCACAGCCGAATAATAAAGCCTGTGAGACAAAATAACTTCGAATAATCCTCTCTCAGCCATGCGCCGTGCGACAAAAGCGGCCATCCCCATCATAAATACCGCCACCATCGGCTTGAAGAAAAAGGTTTTAAATCCGAATTTCATTCCGGTGTATAAAGATATGGCATACAGATTCATCATCGTCGACACCATGTAGGAACAGACCGTAGCCAGAGCTGCACCCATAATCCCGAAAGACGGCACCAGCAGTACATTTAGAAGAATTTTCAGGACGGCCCCAATCAGCAAATTTCGCACCGGCAATACGACATGTCCCATTCCCTGCAGGATGCCGGACGACGTGATGCCGAGCGTAGAAAAGATAGTGGTAAACGCCAGAACAATTAACGTGTCGGTTCCGCTGCCATTCTGATAAAGCATCACGTTGACAGGTCCGGCAACGACCGCAAGCCCTATTGAACAGGGCAAACCGATCAAGAAGGTCAACCGCAGCGCAAGTTCGGTTCTTGAAGCGATCAAACGATTCATCCCGCGTATCTTCGCTTCCGCAATAGCCGGTACGACGGATAACGAAAGCGCCGTAGCAAAAAAGGCCCCAAACTGGACAAGCGGCTGCCCCCGGTCAAGAATGCCTTTCAAACGATACGCCTCCTTGCTCACAATTCCACCGTATGAAAGCATGTTGACGACGGTAAACGAATCGGCGAGCTGCATGAGCGGCAGCACGAGTGAACCCAGGCAGATAGGAATCGCATAGTACATAATCTGACGAACGATTTGTCCCGTACTCTCCTGTCCATATGTATAGAATCCTTTTCTCGTCACGGCCTGAGAGTTAGAAAGCTTCTGCCGAATATATTTGTTGCGTTGAAGAAAAATCAGCATGATGGTAAAAGAAACGAATGCGCCGGTTACCGCTCCAAATACAGCACCTGCCCCGGCAAGATAAACGTCGCCCGTAGTCTTCATGAAATAGTAGGCCAGGATAATAATGGTCATTACCCTCACAAGTTGTTCGATAATCTGCGAGACGGCGGTCGGTATCATATTATGATGCCCCTGAAAGTATCCGCGCATGGCCGCCATGACCGGCACGAGTAAAAGAGCAAACGATACGCTGCGAATGGGTAGCACCAGCTTTCGGTCATGCATCAGTTGGGCGATAAGCGGAGCACAAACCCATAATAAAATAAAAAATACAAGGCCGGTTATCCCAAGCAGGCTCGCCGAAACGCGAAAAACCCGCCGGGCACCGAGCGTATCACCAATAGCAAGCTTTTCAGCTACCATTTTTGAAATCGCGATTGGGAAGCCGGCTGTCGCCAGAATAAGCAGGGCACTGTATAACGGATAAACCTGCGTATATACATAATACCCCAAATCACCCGTAATATTTTGATAGGGAATGCGATAAGCAAGTCCCAACACCTTGGATAGAAGCGCACCGGCACCCAGTATCGCCGCACCTTTTACAAATGAAGCACCCTGTTCTTTGGACATACAATCCCCCCTCCCAATAAACTATCGAAATTATATCACAAAAAGAACTCCTTCCAAGAAAAAAAGCTTCCCGACAAAGATTCGGAAAGCTAAGTTTTCTTATTGTTCCATTTGCTTTGCCAGGAAGCCGGCCGCCGTTTCGGCCATCTTCATTTCCAGCTCGCTCATGCCTTGGTTCGATTTGTTTAGAAGTATAACGGCACCGATTGGATCCCCGCCCGCTACAATCGGGGCAACCATATAGGAAGATAAAGATTCATTATTATCCCGGATGATTTCGTATTCTCCCGCGTTCGTCTCAAGTTTCGACTTTCTTTCCTCCATACAATTCTCCACAATCTCACCGATCGATTTATCCATGTAGTCTTTTTTGGAGACGCCGGCCACCGCAATAATGGTGTCTCGATCACTAATTAATGTAATATGGTTTAAGCTTTCGTATAAAGAATCTGCATATTCCTTCGCAAAATCACCAAGTTCGCCAATAGGGGAATACTTTTTAAGAATGACTTCTCCATCTCGATCCACAAAGATTTCTAACGGGTCACCTTCACGAATTCTCAGAGTACGACGAATTTCCTTTGGAATGACCACACGCCCCAAATCGTCTATGCGGCGTACAATTCCAGTTGCTTTCATCTTGTTGCCTCGCTTTCTTTGAAGTAATCTCATGACTGCAACTAACTTGTTTGTAGTATTAATCTCCAACACGGAGAATATTCACCATGGCATATATTATTATTACCACAAAAAAAAGCCGTTCCTTCAACTGGAAACGGCTCCGACATATTACTTTTTGGCCGGTGACTGGTCAGCCGGTACCTGGCTGGCTGGCGGCTGTTGGTTCGGATTCTGTCCCTGGGAAGAGGTTGGTGGTGCTCCCGGTACCGGTGCTGATTGAGCCGGTTGAGCTTTTATCATAGAAGGAGGCACCTGTTCCTCCTTTATAATGCCTTTCACTTTCGTATCAAGGAATTGCGATTGTTTATCCTGCGCCATCGAAAGCGTCAATCGATCCTTAATCTGGTCATAAGTCTCTACCGTGCGCTTCTCTACCCGGATAATGTGATAGCCGTATTGGGTTTCGACAGGGTCGCTAATTTTATTAAGCGGAAGAGTAAGCACAGCCTTTTTGAATTCCGGAACGGTTTGCGACAGGTCCATGTCTTTATACAAGCCACCGGTTGCTTTACTGCCCGGATCTTCCGTGTTGGCTGCAGCCAGCTTGGCAAAATCGGCTCCATTGCGAAGCTGCCTGAGAATGTCCTCTGCTTTCTTCTTCGCCTCCGCTTTGGACCGTTTATCCGTCATAATCAAAATATGGCGGACATCGGCACGGGTTAAATCTCCGGATGCCTTTAATTGATCATACTTCTGTTTCTTCTGTACTTCCGTTATATCTTTAGAAAAGTACTCCTGTACTTTCGATTGCTGGAGAAAGAAATCTTTGAGCTGCTGCTCTGTCACTTTTTTATCGGCATAGAATTGGCTAAGATTCTTCGCTTGTCCCAGCTGCTGTTCAACAAATGATTTGTATTGATTGAAATTCTTTTCGGCCGTTTTGTTAATCGCATCGGTGTCTTTAACCTGAGCGGCCACATAATCGCTCATCACCTGATAATTTAACACGAACTGCAGCGTTTCTTTCTTACCCGCATCAATTTCCTGGGCAAGGCTCGGATCTTGAAACACCGCTTTTAGCACATTAATATAATCCTTATATTGATTTTCTGTAATTTGGCCTCCGTCATACTTGGCTACAATATTTTCTTTTTTTCCGCAACCAACCATGATAGCAGCCAAAAGGCCCATAATTAAAAAGATGGACCACAGTCGCCTACTTCGCCACATTCGATGGTTCCTCACTTTCTTTGTCCTTTTTGAGCGCCTCAAATTCTTCGAAGAATTCCTCCAGAAGTGCAGTTGATTCATCGGGCGTCAATCCCTTAACTTTAACAGCAACTGACACCTGTTGTCCAGTTTTCGAAACCCCGATTCTTCGTTGAAATTTCCCTGACAGCTCAAAAATTTTGCTCCAATCCACTGCAGCGGTCTGGTCTTCATGGAAAAGGATGTTAATTTCCTGCGCTTTTTGGGTGATCTCTACCACCCGGTTGCGGATGGCATAGACACGAAGGCGGGCGACAAACAACAAATTCTGAACACTTTGTGGCGGCGTCCCGAACCGGTCCAACATTTCTTCGGTAAGCTCTTTGATGTCTTCAACGGTGGAAACGGCCGCAAACTTTTTATACATTTCAATTTTCTGCTTTCCGTCCTGTATATACTCAGAAGGAATGAAAGCATCGACTGTAATCGTAATTTCAGGTTGAATCTCTTCCTGCTTTTTGGGCTGCCCTTTTAACTCCTCGATTGCTTCTCTGAGCATTTCACTATACAGGTCAAATCCAACGGAAGCAATAAAGCCGTGCTGCTCCGCGCCAAGCAGATTTCCCGCACCGCGAATCGCCAAATCACGCATGGCAATTTTAAACCCGGAGCCTAATTCGGTAAACTCCTTAATCGCCTGAAGCCTTTTCTCCGCCACTTCCGTCAGCACTTTGTCACGCTGGTATGTGAAATACGCATAGGCAATTCGGTTAGAACGTCCTACCCGGCCGCGCAGCTGGTAAAGCTGGGAAAGGCCCATGCGGTCGGCATTCGTAACGATAAGGGTATTGACGTTTGGAATGTCTACCCCGGTCTCAATAATGGTGGTGCTTACAAGAACATCGGCTTCCCCTTCCAGGAAGCTCAGCATCACGGCTTCCAGTTCCGTCTCGGCCATCTGGCCGTGGGCAATCACCACTTTCGCCTCCGGGACAAGCATGCGTATCTGGTCCGCTATTTTTTCTATACCCTGCACCTGATTGTAGAGGAAGTACACCTGTCCATCCCGGGCAAGTTCACGCTCAATCGCTTCCCGCACAAGCGCGCCGCTGTATTCCATCACATAGGTCTGAACAGGAAAACGGTTTTCCGGTGGCGTCTCAATTACGGATAAATCCCGGACTCCCAGCATCGACATGTGCAGTGTACGGGGAATAGGAGTTGCTGTTAAGGTCAGAACGTCCACGTTTGTCTTCAACCGCTTCAGCTTTTCTTTATGAGAAACGCCAAACCGCTGTTCCTCGTCCACAATTAACAGTCCAAGGTCGCGAAAAACAACATCTTTTGAAAGCAAACGGTGGGTGCCAATGACGATATCAACCGTTCCGGCTTTGACCCCTTTCAATGTCTGAGTTTGTTCTTTTTTTGAGCGAAAGCGGCTGATTACAGAAATATTTACGGGATAACCGGCAAAGCGCTCCCGAAACGTTTCATAATGCTGCTGAGCCAGGATTGTTGTTGGCACTAAAACCGCTACCTGCTTCCCATCCATAACCGACTTAAAAGCGGCCCGGATAGCAACCTCGGTCTTACCATAGCCTACATCGCCGCACAGCAGGCGATCCATAGGCCGGCCTGTTTCCATGTCTTCTTTAATTTCACGTATAGCCCGCAGTTGGTCTTCCGTTTCTTCATACGGAAACATCGCTTCGAATTCATGCATTTCATCCGTATCTTTACTGAATGCATATCCCTTCGTCTGCTGCCGTTCCGCGTATAATTTAATCAAATCCTGTGCAATGTCCTGAACAGAAGCACGCACACGGCTTTTCACCTTTTTCCAGTCATTTCCGCCCAGCTTATAGATTTTCGGTTCTTTTTCCTCGCTACCGACGTATTTTTGTACCTGATCGATTTGTTCGATCGGGACGTACAGCTTATCGTTACCCGCATACTTAATGTGCAGGTAGTCTTTGTGTATTCCGTTGATTTCAAGCGTCTCAATTCCAAGGTATTTACCGATTCCGTGGTTTACGTGCACCACGTAATCCCCTACCTGCAATTCGGTATAACTTTTAATACGCTCCGCATTGCTAAGATTCGCCCTTACTTTTGACGCTTTCCGCTGCTTCTGCGTAAATACTTCACTCTCGGTTACGACGACCAGGTGCTGAAACGGCAGTTCAAACCCTGTCTGCAGATTTCCGAGCGTAATCACCGGACGCTTGCTTTTAAGCGCTTCCTCCGCCTGCAAAACAACATCCGCTTCAATTTGGTAATCATGGAAAACGCGTTCAAGACGGCGGGCCCGTTCCTCATCGGCTGCACAGAACACGACGGTAAAAGCCGACTTCTTCCAGCGCTCCATTTCTGTTTTTAACACATTCATCTGACCGTGAAAGTTTTGCATGGTTTTACAATTAAAATTAACAATATTTTGCGGATTCGCCTTTGGCACCTGGCGCAAAAAAAGTGATAGGTGAAGAATCGGCCGCTTTTTCGGAGCGAGAATCTGATCAAGCTGAAAAGAAACAGGAACATCGGGCAGGAATTCCCCCTCACTGATGAGCGCCAGTTTCCATTCTTCTTCATCCTTTTCCATCTGTGCCGCTGACTCTACAATGCGCGACGGTTCATCCATAATGAGGAGCGGCGCTTCCATGTAATCTAGTAAACTTTGTTGGGCAGGGTACAAAAAAGTACTATATTTATAGATTTCCGGGAACCCTATTCCTCCTCGTAACTTCTCAATTTCCGACCCTATTTTTTCAACAATTTGCTCTTTTACCTGGACATCACGTATTTTTTTTAGCGAATCGTTCATCGCCTGTTCAAGCCGTTCGGCCGCTTGTATAAACACTTCTCTCGTTCCGAACACTTCTCTTGTCGGGCCAATGGTGACCTCATCCAGCTTTTCTACCGAACGCTGGTTGGCTATATCAAATGTCCGAATGGACGTAATTTCAACATCAAATAATTCTATGCGAAGAGGATGCTGCATGTACACCGGAAATATATCAATAATACCTCCGCGAACACTCATTTCCCCCGGATCCTCTACCATGTCCACCCGCTCATATCCGAGCGTTATCATTTTATCCAGGAAAAGTCCGAGATCCATTTCCTGGCCAACCTTGCATGCGAACTGTGCGCCTTTCCATTGTTCCAGCGGGACGACCGAGCGTCGTATTCCCGCATACGGAACGATAAGAATGCCTCGTTTTCCGCTGGCAAGTTCGTTCATCACTTCCATGCGCTGGCTTAACGTTTCAGGACTGGAGATGGCGACTTCGGAAAGCATCAGTTCATTCGCTGGATAAAACCATAGTCTATCAGGCGGAACCAATTGGCTCATATCCTCGAAAACTTTCTGTGCCTGAAACATATTGTGCGTAACAATAACAAGGGAGCGCTGGACTTTTCGGTATAGCGCCGCAAGAAAAAGGTGCCGTGCTGAACCGCTCAGTCCGGAAACAAGCTGTTCACGAAGCCCTTCTTTATAACCCGTGATCACAGCCTGGAATTCATTGTCTTCAAAAAATTTATCTATTAATCCCCGCACACATATCCTCCTCTCACACACGATTCAAATGCAAAAATAAGCCTTAGCGCGAAAGCCAAGGCATTTCTATCGTCATCAATTTATTGTAAAGGATTCGTTAATTCAGGGTGGCGATGAAGCGCTTCACTGCAATATTCACAGGTGATACTGGCTGTAATGTCACCATTTGCTTCATAGCTAATTATATGGGCCCGATCCTCTTCGGTCAAGGAATACAATCCAAGATTCGTTTCTGTCGCGTTGGGATGATCGAGAACGGCATACTGCTTTCCACAATAGGGGCAGACATATTTTATTGCCATCATTATGCCTCCTGAGCGTAAGTTATGCTACCAGTATTCCCATGGAACCCCCGACTTATACTATCCGTTAAATTGATTCATCACCCGTAAAAATGAAATCTCCGTCCATGCTTTAACCGCTTCGGAAGCCCGTTTTACCGCATCCTCTACCTCTGCCTGCTGTTCCATGGAAAAGGGAGTCAGGACATAATCCACAACTTTCCGGCCTGGCTGCGGACGGTCAATGCCAACTTTAATCCGCTTAAATTCCTCGGATCCGAGATGGGCGATTAAGGATTTTATTCCATTATGCCCGCCTGAACTTCCTTTCGTGCGAAGGCGAATTTTCCCGCAGGGCAAATCCATATCATCATAGACAACGAGTAAATCATCTTGGGGTGCCAGCTTATAAAAATGAAGGAGCGGAGCTACACACTCACCGGATAAATTCATATAGGTGAGGGGTTTTACAAGGATAATTTTTTCATTGCCTACGCGGCCTTCCCCGATTAATCCCTTAAATTTCCCCTGATTAAGCGCAATATCCCACTGGTCTGCCAAACGGTCAATTACCCAGAAGCCTACGTTATGCTTTGTCTTTTCATATTCTCTTCCCGGGTTTCCCAATCCAACAATGACTTTCATCGTTCCACATTCTCCCCTTTTAACGCGGCAAAAAGGCGCAACCTTCCTGGTTACACCTTTTCTTCTGCCAAGTTCACGTTATTTCTCTTCATCGGAGGGACCACCCGCTGCATTCGCCGGCTGCTCTTCACCCGCCCGCTCTTCTGAATCAGGAATCGGATCGAGTTGTGGAGCTGTAATGCTCAATACGATTTCATCCTTTTCATGCTGAGGTGTCACCCCGGCCGGGATTCGCAGTTCGCCTACCGATACAGAATCGCCAATAGCAAGATGCTCAATCGATACGGTAACGGCATCCGGTATAGCATTCGGGAGGCAGCGAATAGTAAGCTCGCGAAGCGATTGCTGCAGAATGCCGCCCTCCTTCATACCGGCCGCCTCCCCTTCAGGCACAATATGAACCATGGTTTCAATTTCTTCATTCATGTTCACCTTGTTAAAATCAAGGTGCATGACTTTTCCCTTTAACGGCTCTTGCTGAACGTCTTTAATTAAAACATCATACTGACTGCCGTCCACTTTTAACGTAATAATATGGTTTATGCCCTGCTTGCGTATAACTTGCAAGAATTGCCCTTCATCCACGGTAATCGGCTGGCTTTGCAAACCGCTTCCATATATGACCGCAGGAATTTTGCCGTTTTTTCGCAATCCATGCAAGGTTGAACGATGCGATGTATCTCTTTTTTCCGCCAGTAATTCAATCGTCACTATCCTCAACCTCCTATGCCTCATTCGTACATTCAATAGTATTTACTGTACCCAAAACATAGGAAAATCAATCGTCTTCTAATCAAAAAGTTTGCTTACGGATAGTTCTTCATGGACGCGGATAATGGCTTCCCCTATTATCGGTGCAACGGATAGGGCTTTGATTTTTGCAATTTGCTTGTCCGGACCAAGCGGAATCGTATTTGTGACAATTAATTCTTTAATGCTCGACTCATCAATGCGTTTAATGGCCGGGCCGGATAGCACCGGATGGGTACAGCAGGCATATACAGCTTTTGCCCCCGACTCCATCAAGGCGCTCGCAGCCAGTGTAATCGTCCCTGCTGTGTCGATAATGTCATCAATAATAATAGCGGTGCGCCCTTCAATATTGCCGACGATATTCATCACCTCGGCTACATTCGGTTCCGGACGCCGTTTATCAATGATCGCGATCGGGGCTTCCAGGCGTTCCGCTAATTTACGGGCACGGGTAACCCCCCCGTGATCCGGAGATACCACAACGATATCATCCAGTTTCTTCTCCGCAAAATACTTGGCGAGAATAGGAACGCCGAGTAAATGATCGACCGGAATATCAAAGAACCCTTGAATTTGAGTAGCATGAAGATCCATGGTAATAACGCGGTGGGCACCCGCTTTATCTATCAAATTGGCAACCAGTTTAGCCGTAATCGGATCCCGCGCCCGCGCTTTCCGATCCTGGCGCGCATATCCGTAATACGGGATGACCACGTTAATACTTTTAGCGGAAGCACGTTTAAGCGCATCCACCATAACCAGCAATTCCATAAGGTGTTCGTTAACAGGAGCGCTTGTCGACTGGATCACGAATACATCTGCGCCGCGAACACTTTCGTTTAACTTAATTTGAACTTCACCATCACTAAAATGTACAACCTGGGCATTGCCCATCGGAACTCCGATATGGTCAACAATTTCTTTAGCCAGTGCCGGATTCGCATTACACGTAAAGACTTTTAATTTAGGATCGCGATAATTCGCCATGCTACTCTATGACCTCCACACTTATTATTTCTTTATGATTTTTGCCGCATAGTCTTCTTTATTTGTCTGGCGTTCACGCGCAATCGCAAGCGCCTTATCCGGCACATTCTCGGTAATCGTAGAGCCGGCAGCAATGTACGCCCCTTCCCCAACGGTTACCGGAGCGACTAAATTTGCATTGCATCCTATAAAGGAATGGTCCTTAACAATTGTCTTATGTTTATGAACCCCGTCATAGTTAACCGTAACGGTGCCGCATCCCACATTCACATCTTGCCCAATCTCGGCATCCCCAAGATACGTCAGATGGGAAACTTTAGTTCCTTTGCCCAGCTTGGTATTTTTGATTTCTACAAAATCCCCTATCTTTACCCCTTCGCCAAGATGTGAATTTGGACGTATATAAGCAAAGGGACCTACGGTAGTTCGATTATCGACGCGGCTGTCCATTAGGACGGAGTGCTTGATCTCCACCCCGTCTCCAATTACACAATTCGTTACCTGCGCATGCGGTCCGATGATGCAATCTTCCCCTATCGTCGTACCTGCCCCAATGATGGTACCCGGATAAACAACAGTATCTCTGCCAATCGTTACGCCGGTCTCGATATACGTATTTGACGGGTCGATGACGGTTACCCCTTCACGCATGTGGTATTCAAGAATACGGTTTCGCATCAGGGCTTCCGCTTTGGCCAGAGCAACCCGATCATTCACGCCTACGGTTTGTTCGTCTGTAACCGATGTTTCAATCCGTTCGCCCTGTTTGGCGAGAATTTCAATGGCATCAGGTAAATAATATTCTCCCTGTGCATTGTTGTTATCAATTTGCTTCAGGACAGCAAATAATTTTTCATTATCAAAACAATACGTGCCCGTATTGATCTCACGAACAAGCCGTTCTTGCTCTGAAGCGTCCTTTTGTTCCACAATTCGGGCGACCCTGCCGTTTGCTTCGCGAATAATGCGCCCATAGCCTGTGGGATCATCCATCACTCTGGTTAAAATCGTGGCGGCCGCTTTATTATCAGTATGCGCTTGGATGAGGGCAGCAAGCGTTCCAGAGCTAATGAGCGGCTCATCACCGGAGACAACAAGCGTCGTTCCAGGTTTTCCACTCAGTATCGAATCCGCTTGCATAACAGCATGAGCCGTTCCCCGTTGCTGTTCTTGCATTGCATATTCGATTGCATCCCCAAGCTGTTGTTTAATTTTATCGGCCCCATGGCCTACGATAACGACGATGCGGTCCATCTGCAGTTCAGCCAGATTGTCCACAACATGCTGGACCATCGGTTTCCCACACACCGGATGTAAAACTTTATATAATTTGGATTTCATTCGGGTGCCCTGACCGGCAGCCAGGACAACCGCAAATTTTTCAGACATGGTAACCTCCATTTTTGATAAGTTCCACACTGACTATATCTTAATTAATGCCTGATTTCAAGACACGTAAAAAGAAAAAGAGGCCTCCTAACAGCAGGCCCCCCTTACACAACTGATTCTAAGCTCCTTCTTCCACCAATTCTTCCTCTGACGACTCCCCCGCACGTTCAAATTCGGCAAGAACAGCCGCCTGAATTTTTTCGCGAGTAGACGAAGAGATGGGATGTGCGATATCGCGGAATTCTCCCTCAGGTGTACGTTTGCTTGGCATTGCGACAAACATACCGTTATTTCCATCAATAACTCGAATGTCATGGACGACAAACTCATTATCAATCGTAATGGAACAAATCGCTTTCATGCGTCCATCCGTGTTCACTCGGCGGAGTCTCACGTCGGTCACTTCCATGTCTGCTCACCACCTTTTACCAATTATCTGAAGCTTGATAACTGTTTTCTCCAAAGGCTAGTGAATTCCTCCTAATTCAAAAAAAAAACTAGATCTTTTTTTGAATTTTATATACTTTTTATCACCTACATGATAATAACCGTGGTTCGGGTGTTTTTCTGACCAGTTTTACACTATATAAATGCGATTAATTCAATCTCAAGATCCGCATCTTTTGGCAGGCGAGAAACTTCGACAAGGGAGCGAGCCGGACGATGGTCTCCAAAGTAACTTCCATATATTTCATTAACAATTGTAAAATCATTGATATCTTTGACGAACACCGTGGTTTTCACCACATTTTCAAGCGTTGCGCCCGCTGCTGCCAAAACTGCCTTTAAATTGGCAAACACCTGGTGGGTAGCCGCCTGAATGTCACCGGTAATTAATTCTCCCTCCGGAGTCAACGGAATCTGGCCGGACGTAAAAAGAAAATTCCCCATCCTAATGGCTTGTGAATAAGGGCCTATTGCAGCCGGTGCCTGATTTGTTGAAATAGCGTTCATATATGTATCCCTCCGTATCAACTTATTTGAAAAAATAATTTCCTAATTCGAGCCGAATTTCTTTATCGCGTATATCCACTTCCGTCATGCTTAGCAGAGAAATGTATTCATCGACAAGCCGTTCTTCCACATTCGCCGTTTCCATGAGAACACCTACGCCGACAACTTCTGTTTTGAATTCCTCCAGCAAATCCATCATACCGCGAACAGTGCCGCCCGCTTTCATAAAGTCATCAATAATAAGCACCTTTGATAGCTCAGGCATACTGCGCCGGGCGAGGGACATTGTCTGAATCCGCTTGCTCGAACCGGACACATAATTGATGCTGACCACGGAACCATCTGTCACCTTGCTGTACCTGCGAACAATGACAACGGGAATGTTAAGGTATTGAGCGGTAGCATATGCCAGCGGAATTCCTTTGGACTCCACTGTCATCACTAATTCCGCACCCGAATCGGCAAAAATAGAAGCAAAAATTTTCCCGATTCGGCTTAATTCCTCCGGATTGCCGAGCAGGTCGGCCATGTACAGGTAGCCGCCGGGCAGCAGACGGCCGGGGCTTTCTAATGTCTGACACTGCTCTTTCATAATCAAAACCGCTTCATCCCGGCTAACCTTAGGAATGTATTTCACCCCGCCCGCTGCCCCGGCTACTGTTTTCAGCAAACCGACTCCTTCGGTTTCAAATAATTCTTTAATAATCGATAAATCTTCACTGATTGAAGATTTGGCAGAGCCGTATTGTTCGGCAAAAAACGTTAAAGGGATCAGCTTATGTGGTCGAGCTAGCAGGTGCTGCGTCATATCAACCAGACGAGCACTCCTCCGTAATTTTTTCATGTACGTTCCTCCGTAAAAGGCGAATATTATGAAGTGAATATACCATTTATGTACGGATTTGTGCAAGAGCTCACCATTGATTTTCCCCCGCCAGGCGAACCACATACACTTCTTTACAGAAACCCCGTAACCCGTTATAGATTCGGTTGACTCTCGATTCCTTATCCGTTAAGGCAAACACTGTAGGACCGCTTCCCGACATGAGCACACCATCTGCGCCAAAACGGCTCATTCTGTCTTTTATTACACACACGTCCGGATATTTCACCAGAGTAACGGACTCTAAATGGTTGCCGAGCGAACGGCAAATCCCGGGAAAGTCCCGGTGCCAAATCGCTTCGATCATTTGCTGTGATTTCCCTCTCTCGGTGAGCCGGTCCATCCGCAGGGCTCCGTATACCTCAGCAGTAGAGACACCAATCGGAGGTTTAGCAAGAATTACCCAGCAGGAAGGAGGTGATGGAAGGCGTTCAATTCTCTCCCCTCTCCCGCGGGCAACCGCAGTTCCCCCATATACACAGAAGGAAACGTCAGAGCCAATATGGGAACCGAGCTCCGCCATTTCCTCCACGCTCATGTTCAAGTCCCACAGCTTATTTAAGCCGCGAATCGCAGCGGCAGCATCACTGCTGCCCCCGGCTAACCCCGCGGCAATTGGAATTTGTTTATCGATATAAATATGCACACCTTCGTCAACGTGAAACCGCTCCTTTACGAGCTTCGCCGCCTGGTACACATGGTTTCGCTCATCCAGCGGCAGGTAGCAAGCGGAACAGTCCAAGGTTATTTTATTTTCTCTACGCGGTTCAATCGTTAATCTGTCCGCCAAATCAATGGTAGTCATGACCATTTCAATTTCATGGTAGCCGTCAGGCCTTTTGTACAGTACATCAAGAGTTAAATTGATTTTAGCCGGGGCCTTCACCATCAAACGCACATCGGTCATCCGCTTTTCAGTCACTTGCCTTTTACTCCTTTACTAAACATCGCTTTGACCATTTTAGCATTAACTGTAAAGCAACACAACGCGAATAAGACCAGGAGAATCTCCTGGTCTTTTGTCCGGGGAAATGCGTTTATTCTGAGTATTGCTTGGCCAAAGCTTCCTCCGCCAGTTGAATGGCCCGCTTCACCAGATTTCCGGCGTCGCGCGTGGTGATGCCACCCCATCCTTCCCGCTGGACGGTATCGTAGAAACCCAAATCTTTCGCAAGTTCCATTTTAAACTGTTCAGACATGATGCTTCTTCTTCGACCCATGGATGCATCCTCCCTTTTTCCCCGGTTTACTTAGTATCTCACTGTAAAAAATAAAAACAGCAGGATAATATATCCTACTGTTCTATAGGAATGCGGATTTGTTCATCATTGCGACAAATGGTGAGTTCCACTGTTTCCGTTAAAATATCCGCATAGCTATAGGACACGCGCTCAAAAGAATGCTTGTCCTCATCAAGTTTAACAATAAACACAGACGGGTACGTCTCTTCGAGAACACCCGCTCTTTCTACGGTCTTGCGACGGCCACCGTTCGCACGAAGTAAAATTCGTTCGCCAAGATGGCTATCCAAACTACGTTTGATTTCCAATAACGTACTTCTCGCCAATCAGACCACCTCACTACAAAAAGTATAACACTCCTACGTTATTATGTCAAACAAAACAAAAATTATAGCAATCGAATAAGTAAATTGTCAATGAATTTTTATGGTCAAAATTCAACAAAAAACGAGCAGCTATAAACTGCTCGTTTTTTGTTCCATATGCCGTGGAACACCGAAGCGAAAAGAACCTTTTGTTTCCAGGCCACCAACCCCATCCAAGCCTGTAATTGTATTTTTTATCATTTCAAACATATTCACCGACTGGCGTATGGACGTATACGCTACTTTCTCTGCTATGTATACTGGATCAAGGGTATGAATATTGATTCGCTTAGGCGAACTGGCAAAATTAGCACCCGCATCAATTAAAGCCTCAAAATAAGACTGGCAGGCACCAGCAAATATCACCAAATTGTCTTTTCCGGGCTCATAATCCCTCGCTCTTTCCACCGCCTGCACAAAGTGCTTCGAGTTGCGGTAGCCACTTAAATCATCGCAGGGACCTCGTTTGGGCTGCAGGGAGTCATGCCCCGTAATCACAAGAATATTGGGCCGGTGCCGCTGGAGCAGACCCTGTATTTTCTCGGGCATTTCTTTTTCTCTTATATAATATCCGTCTACAGGAATCTTTAGTTCCCGGTAAACGGTCAGGCATTTCTTTAGGTAGTTAGCATCGCCGTCAATATGAAGAACCTTACCGGGCCAGTCAAATGTGCCCCCTTCGTTATCCTCCGTATGAACAACAAGCCGCCATTCGTGACTCTCCCGCATTAAACGGCGCTCCTGGGCGATTAAACGCAGGGTCTCTTGCGCCCGCTGCTGGTTTACCTTCGTGCGTTCTTCCACATCTTTGGGGTTAAGTTTGACTAAATCGTCATAAGGCGCATCAGCCAGCAACCGATATTCGAGACCGAGAAGAAATACGGTTCCATCCTCCCGATTAAAGTCGATAATCTGAAACAGAATATCCTGGCCGTACGATTTACGGGCAACAATATCGCCAATCTGGAAATCCGAAAGCGCCATGAAAAACCCCTCCTCATGGTGTCAGTATATGCCCGCCCGTGAAAAGGGTTCTGAAATCCTCATTTGCTCTGTCTGGTAATTACATTGCTTAGTGCGGCAAACTCAGCAATGGACAATGTTTCTCCTCTTCGCGTAGGGTCGATTCCCACTTCTTCAAGCAGGTTAAACATCTCTTCCCTGCGCTCTTTGCCAAAGAAATTATGCAGCAAATTATTTGCCAGCGTTTTTCGCCGCTGGGCGAAGCTGGCTTTCACCACACGATAAAACGCCTCTTCGCTTTGCACTTCAACCGCAGGAGTTTGGCGAATCCGGAGCCGGAGCACGGCAGAATCCACGTTGGGTTGAGGAATAAACACACTACGGGGAACGATGGTAACAATATCCGCTTCCGCATAAAATTGAGCCAGCACCGTTAACGCACCATACGCTTTACTCCCCGGATTTGCCGCGATACGTTCAGCCACTTCTTTTTGAATCATGACTACAATATTTTCAAGCGGCAGTCGTTCCTCTAAAAGCTTCATGAGAATCGCACTCGTTACATAGTACGGCAGGTTAGCCACCACGCTCACCTTTTTTCCGTTGAACTTATCCTCAATTAAAGCGGATAAATTCATGTCCAGCACATCGCCATGCATAACCTCTGTATGAGGATAAACAGAAAGAGTGTCTGCAAGAATCGGCAAAAGGCGCTGGTCTATCTCGATGGCAACCACCTTGCCAGCCTCTCTTGATAGCTGCTCTGTCAGGGCCCCGATTCCGGGACCGATCTCTATGACTCCTTTTTCAAGCGTCAGTTCAGCTGCCGCCACAATTTTATGCAGAATGTTTAAATCGATCAGGAAATTTTGCCCGAGGCTTTTTTTAAATGAAAAGCCATATTTTTTCAAAATTTCTTTCGTTCTGGTCGGTGTGGCAATGTCAGTCATTCTGTTCCTCCTGTGCTTTTACCCACGCAAGCGAGCGTGCGAATTCCTCAGGCGTGATTCCCAGCATAAGAAGTCTTTTGTGCAGTTGTTTCGCATTCGCATAGCCGATGCCGAGCTCCTCGCCCAAAAGAAACCTCCGATTCTTTGCCTGTGGGCCGCCGACAAGCCCTGCGGCGGACATATCCTGCATCGTAATTTGTTCCACAGGAGTTTCCGCTTCCGTCCGCACCTCGGCCAGCGCCCGCCGAATCGATTCCGGGGTTGCATACTCCACGCCCAGATTGCGCTTTCCTCTACCTTCTTCCCGCTTGATAAAGGCATGTTTACAGCCCGGGACAGCCTGGCTGACAATCTTGCGGATTCGCTCCCCAGGGTAGTCCGGATCGGTAAAAATAATTACACCTCTTGTCTTCTGGGCCCGGCGAATGCGTTCAAGTACACGCTCCGATACAGCCGAACCTCCCGTTTCTATCGTATCCGCTTCTACCGCCCGTTTAATCGCTATTGTATCTGACTTACCTTCCACAACAATCACTTCTTTAATCATAAGACCTCTCCCTTTAAAACAAAAAACACAGGGAAGCTTGACTCCCCTGCATCATCATATCATTATTATGGTTTATGCGGACCGATCACATACAGTTTTTTCTCTCGAATTCCAAAGTTTCTGGCATCCTCTTCTGACGTAAAGTATAAATCAACGCGGTTGCCTTTAATAGCACCGCCGGTATCTTCAGCCCTGCGAAAACCGTACCCTTCAATATAAACCCACCATCCTAACGGTACGACATCAGGATCTACGGCAATGGTTCTTCCTTCCTTCAGAGTAGTTCCCGATTTCGTAATCATACGAGCCGGGTCATTCGCTGTTGTTCCATTCGAAGCCGGGTCAGAGGAATAGGCGGTCATGGTCACGTGCAGCACTTTCCGCGGGGTAAAATCGGCGTTGCCTGTGCCATCTGTCATCATCGCGCGTCGGCTGGATTCTTCACCGCGTGATAGCGCAACCATACGGGAAGTTCCAATCGCCACAACCTGATCTTTCTCCGGCTGAATTACTTTGGAAGTTATCAGCTTCTTTCCAGTAGGTTTCCCATTCGTATAAACAACTTCATACCCTTCAAGAACTTTGCCCGGCTGTCCTTTCTGAACAACCTTGGTCTGTCCTTCCATCATAGTGTGTTCTGCTTTTTTTTGTGTATTGAAGGCTACTGTTTTCAATTGACTTTCCATTCGTTTGGTGACGCGGGTAAGTGTGATCGTCTGGTTGCCGCTTACCGGCTGATTAAGCGCTGGATTCACTTGATCTAACGGGTTTACGTGAATGTTTTGCTCCTGCAAAACATCACCGACGGTACGCCCCTGTGTATACACGATATACTTCTTCCCGGCAATGTTTAGCGTAACCGGCTGCTTTTGTGTCTCCTCTTCAATTTGGATGAATTGTATGCTTTTTTTCTGAGCTGAATGTAATAATAACCCTAGGCTAACGGCAACAATCATCGCTCCAGCTGTACAGAGAATCGTCTTTCGATATCTCAAATTTTGCAACTGAATAAACTTTTGTTTAAAACTCATATCTGCCTCCTTAACGGTCGAGAGCCATTGTAGACCAAATCCCAAAAGTTTGTCAAACCAGTTTCTTACAGTCCATTCGACGCACTTCAACAAAAATAAATAGGGATATAGAACTAAAATACTCTCATACCGCGCTTTAACGGAGACAATCATTATTCAATTTTTTGTTTCTATACCTGTATTTGGAACAGTTTTTTTGCGTTTTCTGTCGTGATTTCGGCTATTTTTTCGAACGAAATATTTTTTAACCCGGCTATTTTTTCGGCCACATAACGCACATACCCACTCTCATTTCTTTTTCCACGATATGGTTCGGGAGTTAGGTACGGGCAGTCTGTTTCAATTAATAAGCGGTCAAGTGGAACGTGTTCCGCAACCTCCTTCGGCTTCTTCGCATTTTTAAAGGTAACAGGGCCTCCAAGTGAAATGTAAAAATTCATATTTATGCATTCGGTGGCCATTTCCGGGCTTCCCGAAAAGCAATGCATGATGCCGCCTACTTCTTCCGCTTCCTCTTCCCGCAAAATATTGATAATATCCTGATGCGCTTCCCGGTCGTGGATAATGATCGGCAGCTTTAATTTTTTTGCCAACCGGATTTGTTTGCGGAAAACATCGTGCTGCACGTCCTTCGGCGATGTGTCCCAGTAATAGTCCAGGCCAATTTCGCCAATGGCGACTACTTTTTTCTCTTCTGAAGCCAATTTTTCAATCCAGGCCAAATCGTCATCGGTCATCGTTTTTGCGTCCTGTGGATGCCAGCCGATAGCCGTATAGATAAAATCATACTGCCGGGTAAGCTCAAGCGAAGTAGTAATCGTTTCCCGATTGTAACCAATATTGCAGATAAGGGAAACACCATTCTCCCTTGCACGGGCGATAACATCCTGCCGATCTTCATTAAATTTTTCATCGTTAAGGTGAGCATGAGTATCAAATAGCACTTCAGTAATTTCCTCCTTACGGTGTGGGGACTATTTTACAATCGCACCATTTGGCATCGTATCGGGAACTGTAGCCAGCGTGAGTTTGTCCCCTTCTGAGGCGGCCAGTATCATACCATTTGATAATTGTCCGCGCAGAGTGACCGGCTTAAGATTGATTACACAAATCACCTTTTTCCCAACCAATTCCTCTGGCGTATAGAATTTAGCAATACCGGATACGACCTGTCGCTTTTCAAATCCCAAATCAAGCTGTAGCTTCATCAGCTTATCGGCCTTTGGAACTTTTTCAGCTTCCATCACCTGAGCGACGCGAAGCTCAACTTTCATAAAATCATCAATGGTAATCTCGGGCTTTTCTGCCGGTTTTTCTGCAGCATTTCGGCTGCTTTCGTCCTGCCTTTTCTTATTTTCTTCCGCGTGTTTCCGGGCGGCTGCCGTCGTTGCATCAATAACGGCAATTTCCTTTTCCAGCTCAAGGCGCGGGAATAATGCATCTTCCCGGTTAACTTTCCTCCCGCTTGGCAGTTGGCCCCACGTTTTGGCAGTTTCCCAGCCAATTTCCGCTTCCTTATCTGTAATACCTAGTTGGCTCCATATTATTTTCGGGGCTTTCGTCATAAATGGTTGTAGCCCAATGGATACAATACGAATGCTTTCCGCCAGGTTATACATAACGGTGGCAAGCCGTTCCCTTTTTTCCTCGTCTTTAGCCAGCACCCACGGCGCCGTTTCATCAATATACTTATTCGTCCGGCTAATGAGGTCCCACAGGTGGGTCAAAGCGGAACCAAAGCGCATTTCCTCCATGCTTTCCTCAACCCCAGCGAAAGCGCGCTGTGCGGTTTCTTTCAACTCTTCATCAACTGGTTCCCCTGTCGTAGGAACCGGAATGACTCCGGAAAAGTATTTATCGATCATCGCAACCGTCCGGCTGACGAGGTTGCCAAGGTCATTTGCCAGGTCAAAATTCAGCCGCTGGATAAACGCTTCCGGTGTAAAAACCCCGTCCTGGCCAAACGGAATTTCACGCAGCAGAAAATAGCGAATGGAATCGGAACCGTAGCGTTCGATAAGAAACTTCGGATCGATGGCATTTCCTTTCGATTTTGACATTTTTCCATCCGGCATCAGCAGCCAGCCGTGCCCAAACACCTGCTTCGGCAGCGGGAGGTCCAGCGCCATTAAAATAATCGGCCAATAAATCGTATGAAAACGAAGGATATCCTTTCCAATCATATGCAAATCCGCGGGCCAATAACGCTTAAATTTAGAGTCGTCTTCCTGCAAATAACCGAGCGCCGTAATGTAATTGGCCAGCGCATCAATCCATACGTAAATAACGTGTTCCGGGTCGTTCGGCAATTTAACGCCCCAATCGAATGTCGTACGCGATACACACAGATCTTCCAGCCCCGGTTTCAAAAAGTTGTTGACCATCTCGTTGCGCCGGGATTCCGGCTGAATGAATTCAGGGTGCTGCTCAATATGCTGCAGCAGACGATCCTGATACCTGGACATGCGGAAGAAGTAGCTTTTCTCTTTAACGAGGGAAACTTCCCGTCCACAGTCCGGACAGACATATTTATCGCCTTGTTTAGCCTGATGCTCTGTCCAGAACGCCTCATCCGGCACACAATAGTACCCCTCATATTCACCAAGGTAAATATCACCTTTATCCACAAGCTTTTGAAAAATTTTCTGAACGGTTTTTTCGTGGCGGGGGTCCGTTGTGCGAATAAAGTCATCGTAAGAAATATCCAGGCGCGACCATAAATCTTTGATCCAGTCTACAATCGGGTCGATGAATTCAAGCGGCTTTTTTCCCTCTTCCGCAGCCCGCCGCTGCAGTTTTTGTCCATGTTCATCGGTGCCGGTCAAATAAAACACATCATAGCCGCGCAATCTTTTATAGCGGGCCAGTGCATCGCAGGCGATTGTCGTATAGGCGTTCCCAATGTGCAGCGTATTACTTGGATAATAAATAGGGGTTGTAATATAATACGTAGGTTTTGCCATCTCTATCTTCCTCTCTTTTTTCTATGAAATTACACGAATAAAAAAAAGCCTCTCCCCCAACAACTGGGACGAAAGACTCCGTGGTACCACCCAAATTCCCCGTCTTTTCACCGTATCCTGTGAAAAAGCAGGCTCTTACCCCGTAACGAGGGGGAACGTTACTCTCTTACTACTTCAGCTCGAAAGTAAAAAGCTCCGGGGCCATCTTCTCCTGTTTTTTCTTACCGGTTCCCACCTTATCCGGCTCTCTGGCTAAAGAAACGTAACAGAATACTCTTCCCATCATTGCTTATATGATCGCGTACTCGCTTTAATTATTTCTTATCTTTTCCACACTACTCTTATTCTATACAAAAACCCCCTTGGTTCGTCAAGAGCCTTCACCGACCTTCATATCATCATTGCAGTAACTATTAGCCCCATTCATTTGTCGAAAAAACACGACAAAAAATACCTATTATGTCGAAATATATAGAGATACAATATTCCACAGTCCCCCAACTAATGGAACATATGTAATATTTCGATATAGTGCATACTGCAAATTTTACACTGGTTCAATTTCAAAAAAATAGTAATATAGAATAAAAGCTAGTATTACCAACGTTTTTTCTATTGAATATCATTGTCGTTTTCAGTGAACATGTTTATCAACTATAAGTAATTGTAAAGAAATGGGTTGACTACAATTGGAAGCCTTGCTATTATAGTGATAAATAATTTTGTCGAATTTTGCCGATACAACACAATTATACAATAGGGAATTTGAGAGGAGACATCGATATTATGAAATCAACAGGTATCGTAAGAAAAGTAGATGAGCTAGGTCGTGTGGTTATTCCAATTGAACTCCGGCGCACGCTCGGTATTGGGGAAAAAGATGCATTGGAAATTTACGTAGACGGTGAACGAATTATGTTAAAAAAATATGAGCCAGCCTGCATCTTCTGCGGCAGTGTAGAAAATACGGTTACGTATAAGAATAAAATCATCTGTGGGGAATGCCTTGAGAACATGCCTGTTCCTAACCGCGCATAACCGCTGGTGATAACCAAGGTTGCCCTTATGCAGATGAGAAAAACTCGCGGGCGTTGCCGCTCGTCCTTTTTCTGCAGGGAAGCGAAACGGCCGCTTAGTGACCGGAAGGTCGGACCGACAAAACATCCGGGTACCTCAATGATGGAGACAATTGTCGGTCTGATCGACCTTCCGGTCACACGCTCCACATCGAAAAAGCAACGTTCGGCACACTCCCGCGAGTTTTTCTCAGGTGACCCATGGAGGAAAGTATATGTTGCTTTAACACTGTAAAGCAACATATACTTTCTTTAACGGTGATAACAAAAATACCCGCTTTCTCTGTCAGCTGCGAGAAGGCGGGTGTTTTTCTTCCTGATGATAACGGTTATACACTTCCCGTTTGGGCAGGCTGCGGTCTTCAGCGGTTTGCTTTAGCGCCTCTTTTTTGCTCTTTCCCTGTGCGATGTACATATCCACATGAGTTATGATGTCCATTTCTCCCCACCATTTTTCTTCATCCGATTCTGCCTTGTTATTTCCTTCTACAATCACGGTAAATTCCCCGCGTATTTCCTCCTGATTCTCGAGAAACTCCCGGGTTTCCCGGATCGTTCCCCGTACAAATTCTTCGTATCGCTTGGTCAATTCCCGGCCCAGGACGACAGAACGATTCCCGAATGTTTCCTCCATCTCCTTGAGCGTTTTCGTAATCCGGTGAGGGGATTCATAGAAAATAAGCGTTTCCCTATACGTGTTCAGCCTCTCAAGTTCTGCTTTCCTGTCTTTCTTATCGCGGGGAAGAAATCCTCTGAATACGAAGCACTCCGTTGACAGACCGGAAACAATGAGTGCAGAAAGCCCCGCATTGGCTCCGGGAACTGGTACGATCGGAATGCGGTGCGCAGCGGCTTCTCTCACCAAATCCTCTCCCGGGTCAGAAATAGCTGGCAGCCCTGCGTCGCTAACGAGCGCAAGAGAAGTGCCCTCATTTAATAAGCGGATGATCTCCTGCCCACTCGCAAATTTATTATGCTCGTGATAACTAATCAGGCGCGTCTCAATTTGAAAATGTGTCAGCAGCTTTCGCGTTTGCCGCGTATCTTCAGCGGCGATGACGTCCACTTCCCGCAGCGTCCGAATCGCGCGCATCGTCATATCTTCGAGATTGCCAATCGGTGTAGCCACAAGATAGAGCGTGCCTTTTTCGTGTCCCTCCGCAAAGCTTTTTTGGACAAACAATTAAACTCCTCCCTTTCCCCCATAATAAATTTCATAAATTTCATCGCAATAGTTCCCGTTATCCTTATAAACAATCAGCGGCGGCAGCACCTTCAAATCAGGCTTTCCGTCCCGTATTCCTTCCACCAATATCATATTTGCTCCGGCACTCCTTCTGGGGTGAACAAAGCGGACGCGCTTCGGTTCGATTTTGTATTTTCTCATATAAAAAAAGATATCCGCCGCCCTTCCGGCACGATGTACGTAGGCGACCTTCCCCCCGGAACGCACGAGCTGTCCGCTAACACGGATCATTTCTTCCAGGGTAAGCATAATCTCATGTCGTGCAATCGCCACGTGCGGGCTTTTATTCTTTTCCCCACCGACCACCGGCATATACGGGGGATTGCAGGTGAGCACATCATATGTCCCATTTCCCAGATAACACAGCGCGTCTTTTACATCTCCATGGTAAATGGAAATCCGATTTTCTAACCCGTTCATTTCGACATTTCGGCTGGCCATATCATATAGTCTTTCCTGGATTTCCACCCCGTCAATCAATCCCTCGGTCCGGCTGCTGAGAAGCAGCGGAATAACCCCGTTTCCGGTGCATAAATCAACCATTCTCCCTTTATTGGGGAGGGAAACAAACTGGGCGAGCAGGACTGCATCCATGGAAAAACAAAACACTTCATCACTTTGAATGATCTTCATATTTTTTGTCAGCAAATCATCCACTCGTTCATCCGGATAAAGGGGTACATTTTTCACAAGACGATTCCTTTCTAAAAAAACGACCCGCGTAAACGGGTCGCTTTCCGATTCATTCTTTATTAAGAAAAGACAGGCAGAAAAGGCAATCTCCTTCTGTTCGCAAACTCCCATAATGTAAATTACAAATATGGAAACCTTCCTGATACAGCCTGGCAAGATTGTCGTAACCTTCCCCAACCGGCTGCCTTTTTTCCTTGCTGTTTTTAGGTTGGGACGCCTCACGTTTATTCGGTTCGTCCTTGTCCACTTCTTTTTCCTGCAGACGATTTCGGAGGTGTTGATTTTCAATGACCAGGTTCTTATTCTCTTCCAGGAGTCCGATAACGGTTGCTTTTAACTGTCCAACTTCCTGGTGCAGTCTGCCAACCTGTTCTTCAATCAAAGCAACTTGTTGAAAAATGCCTTGCTTGTCCACAGCTCCACCTCAACCCTCTACACCGTCTTTTCAAGCGGGCCAATTTCTTCGAGGCTAAACGCGATTACGCGTTCCGCTTCGTATAAATCAACCTGGACTTTTCGTTCGAGAATGTTTACGCTCACTACACGGCCTGTACCCATCGCTGTTAAAACTTCCTGTCCAATATCCGGGAGTACATCCCTGGCACTCTCATAGTTATCATTTTCATATTTCAGACAACACATAAGCCTTCCACACAGGCCGGATATTTTTGCCGGATTGAGTGAAAGATTCTGATCCTTTGCCATTTTGATGGATACAGGCTCAAAATCACCAAGGAAGGTCGAGCAGCAGAGGACGCGGCCACAGGGACCAATCCCTCCCAGCATTTTCGCTTCATCGCGTACCCCTATCTGGCGCAGTTCAATGCGGGTGCGGAAGATGGCTGCAAGATCCTTGACTAGCTCACGAAAATCAACGCGTCCATCTGCCGTAAAGTAAAAAATGATTTTATTCTTGTCAAACGTGTACTCTACATCGACCAATTTCATATCCAGCGCATGGGTCGAAATTTTTTCCTGACAAATTGTAAAAGCTTCTCCTGCCAGTTTCTTGTTGTCAGCAACCTGGATACAGTCATTTTCATCCGCAATCCGTAGCACTTTCTTCAGCGGGAGAATCACATCTTCTTCCCCCACCTGCTTGCGTCCGATGACCACATGACCGTATTCAACCCCTCGCGCGGTCTCAACAATCACATAATCATTTTTTTCAACCGCAAAATCACCCGGGTCAAAATAATATATTTTACCCGCTTTCTTAAAGCGGACACCTACAACATCATACAAATTTGTTATCCCTCCTGCAGACGAAGCACCATATCTTCCAAAGTTAACTGAAGGTTCGCATAGTGGCTTAACCTATTCTTCGTTTTCAAGACTGTGCCCATTCCGTCCACGAGCCTACGTTGACCCCAACGCACAGCCTGTCTTTGTATGGTCTCCATCTGATCTATATTCGTAATGTGGGATTCCTTTCCCAACAGATAAAGCAACAAGTCACGCAACCATACGACAAGGAGATCAAGAAACAGGTTTATTTCGTCGGCAGCCTTCTCGGCTTTAAGAAGTTTATCATGAATGGTAACAAGGGCGTACACACCCCGTTCCACAATATCCTCACTTAATTGTATCACTAGATTTCTAAACTGCGCAAACCAATCTGCTTCCACCAGCGCACGAGCTTCTTCTATATTAAGGGTGAGGGCCGCTGTTACTCTTGCAAGCCCGGGTTTCACCCCGTCTTCGATAAGGCGCGCGAGAATCGCTTCGTCAGAAAGGGAGGGGAAAGAAACGACCTGACAGCGCGAAAGAATCGTGGGCAGCAGGCTGTGGATCTGCTCCGTTAGCAGAATCGCTACCACACCTTTTGGCGGTTCTTCCAGAAACTTAAGCAGACGATTCGCCGCATCCACGGTCATTTTATCCGCCGCGTCCATTATATATACTTTGTGTTGCGACTCCATGGCCCGGTAAGAAAATTCCCTCTGTAAATCCTCAATTTGTTTGATTTTAATGCGTGTTCCTTCCGGAGAAACATAATGCACATCCGGATGATTGCCCGTGTTAATCCGCCTGCAGTTGTCACATTGTTCACAGCTGTCCCCGTCCTGGCGCAAGCAAAAAACCGCTTTTGCAAGCTGGAAGGCTAGCTTTCGCTTGCCTGAACCGGCGGTGCCGGAAAATAAATACGCATGCGCCAGTCGGTCATTACTGATGCTTCGGTGTAAATACTCCGCAATTCGCTTCTGTTCTACACAATCCTTCCACATAACATCATCCCTTGTATTTTTCCTGCATTTTACTACATGTATAAATTAATGAGCAGCCCTCTGATTTCTCCAATGGCATCCAGGATGTGAATTCCCTTTTTCTCCTTATCAAGGACAGCATTCGTTACTTCGGTTAATTTTTTATCTACTTCAGTTATGATTTTGTATACCTTGCTTCTTCCCCGGCGGCTGAATCCATGCCGCTCTTCCAGAGCCACACCGTTTTTTACCGCTTCTTCCATAAAATTTTTTACAAGCGATTTGTAGTGTTTTAAATCTTTGATTGTACGTGAACGGTTCAGGCGCTCTCCCTGAATATCAATTTGTTGGATTAGTTTGTTTAATTTCTCAACATCCAGCTGTTGGCTCTTGTTATTCATGACATCTTCAAAAGCGATATACTGGGGAAGCACCTTTTGCCTTTGTTCTACCCCCTGCGTTTGATCGATTGGTGCGTTTTCTCCAATCCGCATACAATCACCTACCCCTAACGTTTTATCATCTTACGTGCCACTCAGGTCTTGTAGAAATAGAAGAACATTCTCACGGATATCTCCCTGTACCGTCTCAGGACTTCTGGAAGCATCTATTATAACAATACGGTCTGCGTAATCCCGGCATATTTCGGTAAATCCTTCTTTCACCCGCTTATGATACGAAAGCGGTTTTTGCTCAATGCGATCGGGACCTTCTAAAGATTCGAACCGTTGGGCAAGCCTTTTCTGGCTTATCTCTATCGGCACGTCAAGAAAATATGTGCGATCAGGTTGAATTCCTCCTGTCGCAAACTGATTAATTTGAATAACATCTTCCCTGGACAGCTGCAGGCCGTATCCCTGGTAGGCGATGCTCGCATCGACGAACCGGTCGCATAAAACGATCGCCCCCCTTTCCAGCGCTGGCTTAATTTTTTCCCGGACATGCTGGGCACGGGAAGCCGCATATAGCAGCACTTCCGTTTCCCTCTTCATTTCACGGTTTACCGGGTCCAGCAGGAGAGCCCGAATACTATCGCTAATACTCGTTCCTCCGGGTTCACGGGTTAACAGCACGTCATGACCCCGCTCCAGCAAAAATTCATACAGCATTTTGATCTGGGTTGTCTTCCCGGATCCATCTATACCTTCAAACGTTATAAAACACCCTTGCAACGGAAAAAGCCTCCCTTATTGTACATGCAGTTATCATAATAAAAAAAAGCTTTCCTGACCAGTGCAAGGAAGCCCTGTTTTGTTATATTGTCTTTTTATCGACGATTTTTAAGAAATACTTTGAAAGCCGTTTCATCAATGGTTAAATAATAAATAGATGCATCGTTTTAACAACCATTTACAAGAAAGGAACTTCGTATGGATGCAAGTAAAATGGAGCACCTACATAAATTTGAAATTTTAAATCGCTTACCTGATAAACTCCTGCACGAAGTCAGAGACTATCTCTTTTTCCGAAAATACAGGAAAGGACAGTGTCTTTTCATGGAAGGAGATCCGAGAGACCGCATCTACTTTTCACTAAACGGCTACATTAAACTGACCAATACCAATACCGAAGGAATACCGACCCTTTATATATTTGTTAAGCCATACAGCATGTTCCCTTATGTCGGCTTATTTGAAGACAGCCATTATAAGTTTTCGGCGGAGGCGGTCACCGATGTAGAAATTTTGTATATGACCACAGAGCCCCTGGAACGCATTCTGCAGCGCAGTAACGCTGCATTGACTCATCTGGTGCGCATCATAAGCCAGCGGCTGTTCGACCACGAATACCGGCTGCAAATTCTGACACATACTCACGCACCGCAAAGGGTCCATCAATTGCTTAGTTTTCTGATGTACGATCTTGGCGAGAAGACTGCGGAGAATACGATTACGATTCCCTGTCCGCTTACGACCCAGGAATTAGCGGATATGGCCGGTACGAGCAGAGAAACAGTCAGCCATCTGCTTCAAGACTACCGGAATCAAGGGAAGCTTGAATTTTTATCGAAAATCATTACGATACATGATCCAGATTTCTTTAAAATGTAATCCTGGATACAAACATGAGGGCCAACTCGGCTCTCTTGTTTGTGTAGTCGGTCAACCTTTGCATGTAAAGGAATTACACGATTGGTTACGTGACCGATTTAATTTGCTGTAATCCGGGTCCCTGCTTCCCCGCGAAGTGCCGCAGCCGCCTTTTCCAGCGATGTTATAATGGCAATCCGGCCCGGTTTCGTTTCCGCAAACTGAACCGCCGCTTCCACTTTGGGCAGCATGCTGCCGGGGGCAAATTCTCCTTCCTCCATGTAGTTCTTCATTTGCCCGGTCGTTGTCTCACGGAGCTGCTGCTGCCGTGGAGTATTGAAATGTATCGCAACGCTGTCTACTGCTGTTAAAATAAGCAGAATATCCGCGTCAACAAGTTCCGCAAGTTTCTCCGCACCTAAGTCTTTGTCAATAACGGCTTCCACCCCTTCCAGCGCTCCGTTTTCTTTACGGACAACGGGGATACCTCCGCCACCGACCGCTATCGTAATATAACCTTTATCGACTAAGTCACGAATCACATTTCGCTCTACAATGTCGACGGGACGCGGGGAAGGCACAACTCTGCGCCAGCCTCTTCCGGCGTCTTCTCTCATTATAAAGCCTTTTTCCTGCGAAATTTTTTCCGCCTCCTCCTTCGTATAGAAGGGCCCGATTGGCTTCGCCGGGTTTTTAAACGCTGCGTCATTCTCGTCGACTACACTCTGCGTCACAATGCTGGCTGATTCTTTATCAATCCCGGCTTTGGCTAAAGCAAAGTCAATGGCCTGCTGCATCCAATATCCAATCATGCCCTGGCTCATTGCATCACACGTATCAAGCGGCATAGCCGGCGTTTTATCGGATACAGCCGCCTGCTGCTGAAGGACGATATTTCCAACCTGAGGGCCATTCCCGTGGGCAATGACCGCTTCATAACCGTCTTTAATAATCGTGACAAGCTGTTCTGCTGTCATTTGGCATACTTTCTGCTGAGCCTCGGCCGAAGATGCATTATTTCCATTCTGTAACGCGTTTCCTCCCAGGGCAATTACTACTTTTTTTCCGTTCATAATGTGATCCCTCCTGTTGCATACGTTCACCTGTTCTAACGTTTCGATTGTTAAGGGGCTATTTTGCCGGTGGCCATTAAGTAAACGGCTGTTATCGCCGCCATAGCGATAACAACGGCAAGTCCTGCCTCGTAACTTTTAAATGCTTTTGCACCGCTTTCTTTTCGAGCTTTCATGTATACCAAAATTCCGGGTGTATAAAGAATAGCGGTCATAAGCAGGTAAGACATTCCGGCCGCGTACACCAGCCAGATTGAATAAAGAGTGGCCATGATTCCGTAAAATTTGTCTTTTCCGCGCGCCTCACCCGGTTGATAGCTTTCTCCTGTCACAGAAAGTTTCACCTGGAAGAGAGCGGAGAACAAATAAGGCAAAAGAATCGCCACACTGGCCATTGAATACAGAGCCTGATAGGTTGATGAAGCAAATAAAACAAGGAGAATAAACAGTTGAATTAACCCATTCGTCAGCCACAGTGAAGCGCTTGGACTGCCGTTTTTATTTTCTTTTGCCAGTATTTTAGGAAACACACCGTCTTTGGCTGCCACATACGGTATCTCTGCCGCCAGTAACGTCCAGCCAAGCAAAGCACCCAGCAGTGAAACAACCAGTCCAAGATTAATGATGACGGCGCCCCAGCGACCTACTACGTGCTCCATAACAAATGCCATAGAAGGTGTGCTAAGCTTTGCTAATTGCGGCTGGTTTAATACCCCGAGGGCCATCACGGAGATAAGAATGTAAATCACCATCGTCCCGAGTAAACCGATGACGGTTGCCCGCCCCACATCACGGCGATTTTTCGCACGACCGGAGAGAACAACAGCACCCTCTACTCCGATGAATACCCACAGTGTAACAAGCATCGTGTTTTTAACCTGATCTTTCACCGTAAGCCAGTTAAACCCGGTTCCTTTCCCCCAGAAGTCTTTTAGGAATACATCGCTGTGGAAAGCAAAAATCATGATGATTAAGAAAAGAAATATCGGCACAAGTTTCGCAACCGTTGTAATGACGTTTACGAGAGAAGCTTCTCTAACGCCGCGCAGCACTAACGTCTGGACAACCCAGATGATAATCGATGCCCCAATAATGGATGGCAGGTTGTTACCTTTTCCAAAGACAGGGAAGAAATAACTCAATGCGCTGAATAATAGAGTCGCGTAAGCCACGTTGCCAAGCCACGCGGAAATCCAGTATCCCCACGCGCTGTTAAAACCGATAAACTCTCCGAAACCGGCCCTCGCGTAACTGTAAATCCCGCCGTCAAGTTCCGGCCTGCGGTTTGCAAGATTTTGATACGCCAGCGCCAGTGTAATCATGCCAATTCCGGTAATCACCCAGCCGATAATCACAGCACCGCTGTTGGCGCCGGAAGCCATATCGCTTGGCAGGTTAAAAGCTCCACCACCGATCATGGACCCGACAACTAACGCGATAAGCGGTAAAATTCCAAGTTGGTTATTTTTCATGGTTCTCACCCCATGTTTTATTTCAATTCCCTCCTGTAACATTAGGGAGTGGCTTCCCTCCCTCCTGTAAAAAAGAAAGGGGGAGGGGAAGTAGAAGAAGGGAAGCCATCCTCTTATGGAAAAAAGGGTTGATTGATTTAGCGAATGACATGTTACAATGTAGCCACCATCACAGCTTTAATCGTATGCATCCGGTTTTCCGCTTCATCGAATACAACAGAGTGACGGCTCTGGAAGACTTCGTCCGTGACTTCCATCTCTTTTAAGCCGTATTTTTCGAAGATTTCCCGACCAACACTCGTGTCTAAATCATGGAATGCCGGCAGGCAGTGGAGGAAAATAACATCTTCATTTTCGGTCTTGTCAAGCATGTCCATATTAACCTGGTACGGTTGGAGAAGTTTAATGCGCTCTTCAAATTTATCCTCCTCACCCATGGAAACCCATACATCCGTATAGATAGCATCCGCTCCCTTCACAGCCTCATCGACATTTTCGGTGATAAGAATATGGGCATTTGTTTCTTTTGCCACGTTTTCAGCGTACGCAACAATTTCGGGGTCCGGGAATAAGGATTTCGGTGCTGCGATTCTGAAATCAAGCCCCATTTTTGCGGAACCGACAAGCAAACTGTTCGCCATGTTATTCCGGCCGTCTCCTACGTATGCGAGTTTAACTCCTTTTAAACGGCCGACATGTTCTTTAATTGTGAGGAAGTCAGCGAGAATCTGGGTCGGATGATATTTATCCGTCAGCCCGTTCCAAACCGGGACACCCGCATTGGCTGCCAATTGCTCCACGGTTTCGTGTTTAAATCCCCTGAACTCAATGCCATCAAACATACGGCCTAATACTTTTGCGGTATCTGCTGTCGATTCTTTTTTCCCTAACTGAATATCCCCCTTGCCCAAATATTCAGGATGGGCTCCTTCATCAATACAGGCAACAGTAAAAGCACAGCGGGTACGGGTGGACGGCTTTTCAAAAATTAATGCGATGTTCTTCCCTTCCAGCATCTTTTTCTGAATGCCGGCATATTTTAACTCTTTCAGTTCCTTTGCTAAATCAAGCAGATACCCGATTTCTTTTGACGTAAAGTCTCTTAATGTGAGGAAGCTTCTGCCTTTTAAATTGAATGCCATGATGAATCTCTCCCTTTTATTTCATGATAGATTTAAGATTTTGCTATAGTCAGATATCTTCGCGGACAAGCGGCATACTCATGCAGCGTGGGCCGCCGCGACCGCGGGCCAATTCTGAACTCATGACTTCCACGACTTCAATGCCGCTCTCGCGGAGCAGTTCATTGGAAACATAGTTTCGGTCATACGTGACGACAACACCTGGAGCAATGGCCAGCGTATTGGAACCGTCATTCCACTGTTCCCGGGCTGCCGCAATGCTGTCTCCGCCACCGCATGGAATAAGGACCACTTCGTCCAGTTCCAGTACTTCCTGTAACGTTTCAATTAAATTGCTGCGTTCGTCTATTTTGACCTTATCCGCTTCCTCTCCCGGTTCGAGAATATAAATTCTCATCTCACCGTTTGGTCCCTGGATGGCTGGATGAATCGTAAATTTATCATAATCCACCATGGTAAATACGGTGTCCAGGTGCATAAATGCGCGTGATTTTGGGATTTCTATCGCCACAATTTTTTTGATATCTTTTTGTCCGACAAACAGGCTCAGAGCCATCCGTTCAACCGCATGAGCGGTTGTCCTGTCGCTAATGCCGATGGCAATCGCATGTTTGCTTAAGACCAGTTGGTCGCCACCCTCCATGGAGAACCGATAATCCCGGTTAAACCAGATGGGGATTTTGTGAGGCGCAAACCGCGGGTGATACTTCATAATGTACTGCATATATAGAGACTCGCGGCGGCGTGCCCCACGGCTCATCCTGTTGATTGATATTCCTTCCCCGATGACTGCTGCCGGGTCCCTCGTAAAATACAGGTTCGGCATCGGATCGAGATAAAAAGGATATTTGTCTTCCATCATTTCATATAAATGCGTTTTCTTTTCTTCCTTAATTTCGTTTTTACGAATTCCCGCCATCGTCTTCAGAACTAACTCTTCATTGGCCATCGACAAAAGAAACTCTTTCAGCGTATGGTAGGCACCATTGATGTTCGCTTTGCTTTCATTCAGGATATCCTCGACAAACATTTCACGGAGTTCTTTTGTATGCAGAGCTTCCGCTGCGAGCTTTTCCAGGTATACCACTTCAATTCCCCGGTTCCTGAGTGTTGTCGCAAAATAATCGTGCTCCTTTTGAACAGCAGGTAAATACGGGATATCATCAAATAGAAGTCTCTCAAGATATTCCGGCGTTAAGTTTTCAACCTCTTTACCCGGCCGATGAAGAAGGACCGTCTTCAGTTCACCTATTTCTGATGTTACATGCAATGGATGTCTCATATCGTTCTCCTCCATTTTGCTAGCCTTTCATGAGGAATTCCTCTTGATGCTTTTATTATAGGAGACTTGCTCTAGCACCGTTGTGGCGTACTGCGCTGCCCGCTTGTGAAAATAATCACTTTTTCCTGTTATGACAATCCAACTATACGAATGAATATTCATTAATTCATAAACATCCGGGAAGTGAGCAGCCCCTGTTTTTTTTAAAAAAGTCAGGTTTCTGTAAGCCTTTTCATCCATAATCCTTTTTTTCTTATACTGCATACCGTTTGTATATAGGGCAAAATAATAGAATAAAGAAACTTAACTTTGAATATTTAGGACTAAGAAGTAGATATGAAAAAAGAGTAAGAAAAATTTCTCACTCTCGTGTTTTTTTCTATTTTATAATTGCTTCTTGGACAACACGGCTATCGTCTTCATTTCATCATCAGCCGCACCTTGGAATACTCCTCCTGCTTCTCTAATGTGGCGAATGGCCTCAAGGTGATGCGGCATGATTGATTCTCCAGGAAGGAGAAGAGGGATACCAGGTGGATATGGAATCACCATTTCCGCGCAATAACAGCCAATGGCTTGCTCTATTGGCACGATTTTTCTCGTGCTCATAAAAGACGTTCGAAGAGACATCGTTACTTCTGATACCGTACCCGGTTTGGCGAAAACCGCAACAGTATCGCTTATGGGTATGTCCTGTTCTTCTAGGGAAGAAGAATTCCTTATGGTTTCATCGATTCGCAAGAGAGCGGTGTGCAGTTTGTCTATGTAGATGTCGTTTATATCGATGGAAAATACAAGTACAACATTTCGCGTATCGGCCATCTCGGCAATACAGCCCATTTCCTGTAACCACGTAAGCAGCCGATACCCGCTCACCGATGGGTGTTTGCAGGTAACGACCCACTTCAACGGGTCCCTGCTGAACACATGCGAGCCTCCTCCGTAAATGGAAAGGCAGGTAAGCTCGCTTTGAATTTGCTCTCTCTTATTCTCCAACCTCTCTACCGTCCGATAAAGTATCTTTCTGCCTTCTATTACAAGATGCCTGCGTGCGACATCAAGGGATGCCATCAAAGGATAGGATGGGCTGCTGGACTGAATCATCGCAAGCACCGCCGCCAGCCGTTCCCGTGGGATCAGGTCTCCTTTAACGTGAAGCATAGAAGACATCGTCATGGAAGTCAGCATCTTATGTGTAGATTGGACCACTAGATCCGCCCCTGAAGCTAAGGCAGATACCGGTACATTAGCGGACTGTCCAAAATGGGCTCCGTGCGCCTCGTCGACGATGAGCGGAACTCCTGCACGATGGCACACGTGGGCAATTTTTTTTATATCTTGACCCATCCCGTAATAATTAGGGTTTGTAATCCAAACCGCCTTTGCATCCGGGTAGGCCTGTAATGCCGGGGAAACATCCGCGTCCGTTAAACCGAGTGCGACTCCGGTCTCCGGCTCCACATTTGGAAAAACAAAGACCGGATGGGCTTCTGCAAGTAGGAGTCCATTAAATACCGACTTGTGCGCATTCCGCTGCACAATAATGCAATCCCCTGCATCACAGAGACTTAAGGCAGCCGCCAAATTCCCCGCTGTCGAACCTCCAACCAGGAAAAACGTTTGGTCAGCGCCAAAGGCTTCGGCGGCAAGCTGCTGGGCATCAGCAATTGCCCCGCGAGGATGGTGAAGGTCGTCTAAGCCTTCCACTTCTGTTCCGTCCATCGCCAGAACTGCTGCATAACGCTCCTTTGCCTGTCCATCAAATATAGTCCCGTCCTTATGACCAGGAACATGAAAAGATACGTTTTTTTTTCTTTCATAGGTTAAAAGCGCTTCATAGAGCGGCGCCTTGTTCTGGTTCAAGTCTTGCGGTCCCCTTCCCTTTTGTTTTTTCTATTCTATCATTCTCCCATACCTGGGGAAAAAGAAAAAAACCTTCTTAGGGTTCAAGAAGGAATTTGTTTTACGGGCCTATGCATTTTGTTTCATCCAAATCTGACGCATCTGTTTAATAAAATAAAGATATTTATCATCGCAGGCATCAGTTGCTACCATTTCCTGCTCACAGTTTTTACAAACAAAAGAATTAAATATAAATAAACCCTCTGTTCCTTGTTTGCCACAAACAATACAGTGCTCATCCTTCTCCATGGAAAAATCATCCTTCGCTTTTTAAGTGCCATTTTTCCCTATTCTATTCCGTTTTATACCTGAGTGACAGTATTTAGGTGCATTTTTCTCCCTAGACTAATGTACGTATAGCCGATGGCCCTGAGCTCATCCGGCTCATAGAAATTGCAGCAGTCAATAATAAACGGGTTTGTTAAGCGGGATTTATATGTAAGCCAATCTTTCAAAAGCACGGAAGAGAATTCCGGATGCGGAGATAAAATGACGAGGGCATCTGCCCTGTTCAGTGTTTCCCATTTATCACGATAAGACATAAATGAAACATGGCCTTGTTTGGGGATGTCTTCGTTTGCATCCAAAGAGGTTCCATATACATGAAGAGAGCCAGTGCCGATAAGCCCCGCGATTTCCTTAACTTTAGCCCGTTCTCCATGTAAACCTGCTTTCCATACGGCAATAGTAAATGGGCCCTCGTTCTTATCCATTAGAACGGATCGAATAAGATTCATCACCCACCGGATAGGCGTTATTTCATAGGAAGGAGCCTTCTGTCCCATTGTAGAAATAAGCCCTGCCCCACGAAGAATCGTCGCACCATCACATCTATTATTTTCACACCATTCCATAAGGGTTTCAACCGTATGTGCCTCGTACATCTGATAACAGCAGATGATGGCAAGCAATTCAGCCTCGCGGCGGGGCATAATCATAATCGGCAGGGAGAAATTTCGCAATCCGAGCCTGAGCCGCTTAACTCTTTTATCAGCGCAGTCCGCGCAGCCAATGATAACGCCCTGCGGAACCCGGGCACCCCCCACTTCATTGTCGGATATGAGAACAGGAAAAGAAACGAAAGACATGTTGATCCCTCTATCTACTAAAAAAAGGGTTATCTTCTGTTCTGTACCGAGAGGGAAAGGGCGGCCAAGCAGGAGGAGCGGAAACTGGCTTTGTTGAGAAGAACGTACCTTTACATGCTCCTGCAATTTTTTAATCATATCGTAAAGTTCCCGCACAGCTACTTCATCATCAGCTCGTACAAAAGGATACGTACCTATATAGAGAAGATAGTCTACCCCGAAAATATTTTCGAGGGAAGAAATATAGATAATTTCTCCGTTTGTCTTTCTTTTGGCTGAAGATAGCTGCTTCTGTGCGTTATCCAAATACAATACGGCACACCCATTGGCTGATAAAAAACGGCAAACGGTTTCTCCCGCTTTTCCAGAGCCGATAACCCCCCACAATTCTTTTTCGGTAGTCAAAAAATCACTCCCTATCACAATAAGGGATATTCAACCATATTAATTCATGTCATAATAAATTTGAAAAGGAAATCAAAATTTATTATGAAAGGTTAGTTATTCCGTGAAGCAAAAGAAGGCACCTAAAGAAAAGTTAGATAAAAATAATACCTTTTACACGTATACACTGTATTACCGATACCGGTGGAAACTTCCGATGATTGGACTTCAACTTATTTTGTTTGCTTCTTCATTTCTTTTTGCCCAGCGCTATCTCCATATAAGCAAAGAATCGATCATTCATTCGTTCGGCCTTATTCCCGTGCTCTGGTTGATTCAGGGAGCTTCTTTTTCCACTTTTTGCTTCACGTCTTCCCTGTCTCCTCGCTGGCATATTGATGCACTGCTCTCTCCGTGGGGAGGATGGAGGACCAGCAGCTTCCTCTCCATTTCGAACTATCAACAGGCGGAATGCATGTTTTTTGTTGTAGGGATTGCCTCCGGTTTATTTGCGGCTGCCTGGTGGGGCCTGATTACCGGTTTTTTTATGCTCAGCTTTCATTTGATACTTAGTATCCCCCGAATCATCACAATTTTTCGGGTGCAGAAATGGAAAAAATCTCCGCAACATTACATTATTAAGCATGAGCGGCTGGGAATCGGGCTCTTTTCAACTTCCGGATAAGCAGATAAGAAAAAGACATTGCGTTTTAATGCCTTCTTCCTTTTATGAATTAGCCGAGAACACTCGTGACTTCCGTCATGAGATGAATCGGCTTCGGACAAGGCGT
>NZ_AUMJ01000036.1:56384-64937 GCF_000430625.1 Aneurinibacillus terranovensis DSM 18919 | reverse complement strand
TGCGTTTACATCCCTGTCCCATTCACTATGACAAGAAGGACACTTCCATTGTCGCAAGTTAAGATCTTTAACCTCTTTGTTTTGGTATCCACAACACGAACAGAGCTGAGAGGAAGCAAAGGTTTTACCTACGGCAACGACAGTACGTCCATACCACTTTGCTTTGTATTCAAGCATCGTTCTGAATTGATACCAGGACACTTCGCTAATTGCTTTGGCAAGTTTGTGGTTCTTCATCATGTTAGACACGTGCAAATCTTCAATCGCAATGATGTCGTGGTTTTTGACAATATGCGTGGAAATTTTTTGCAAGTAGTCTGTTCGGGCATTTGCAATGCGATCATGGATTCGGGCAACCTTAACTCGTTGTTTATTCCAGTTTGAAGAACCTTTCACACATGCGCATGTCTTCGCGAATCGGCTGGCATTGTGCTTGGGTAAGGGGAGATAGGGGGACCTTGACACTGGCCCTTTCTTCTTTGAGATCCTCCAGTTCCCATTGCACTCGGGAAATAAAGTCATGCATGGCCTCAAGATAACCTCCTTCGTAAAGGCGGCATACGCTTTTGCCGTTTGACCATTGGGGTCATGAGCATAGATGCTTTTTCCCTTGGCGCTCGTTTCCGCCGCGCGAATGGATAAGGGAATTTCGGTGTTGAACACGCGCAGCTTGTCGCCGTAGTCGCGCCGAAGAATAAAGGAAATGTCTTTGGCAAATTTCGTCCGGCTGTCTACCATCGTGAGCAGCACGCCGTCCAAAACCAACTTCGGATTGATCTGCCTGCGCACACGGGAAATGGTCTGCAACAGTTGTGTCATTCCTTTGGCCGGCAAATAATGCGCCTGTACTGGAATAATCACGCTGTCAGCCGCAGCAAGCGCATTGATGGTCAACATGCCAAGACTCGGCATGCAATCGATCAGCACGTAATCGTAATCGGCTTTAACCGAATCGATGTACGAACGCAAAATCGTTTCTCTGCTCATCGTATTGACGAGCGATACTTCAACAGCGGACAATTCAATATTGCCTGGCATCAGGTCAACGCCTTCATGGTGATGCAAAATACCTTCCCGCGCTTCATAGGATTCTTCCAGCATCGTTTTCGCCAGCAATGTGGCCAAAGATACCGACAGATTATCCGGTTCGTGGAACCCTAACGAATCCGTCAGGTTGCCTTGCGCGTCCGCATCGATCAGCAAAACCTTTTTCCCATCGACAGCCAAACCGATTCCCAGATTGACCGCCGTTGTGGTTTTGCCCACGCCGCCTTTCTGATTGGCGAGGGCGATCACCTTGGTCATTCCGACATTGCTCCTTTCATGCAAAAAGCCGGCTACCTTCAAAAGCTAGGCAACCGGCTTTTTGAAAATGTATATGTAAAAAGAGAACGCCGGATACAAACGACGTTCTCTTGAACATTCATGTTCTCTTCATAACGCTAGGGTCGGATAGAGAAATGGTCGCTCTATACCAAGCTATTCCAGCCGCTGTGCGTATGATATAATCAGTGTGCAATAGAATAGGCTTTCAAGGGCGGTCGGCTACCTCTCGGAAGGGAGGGATGCCCGTAGAGGTAAGTTCTGCGTTGATGTTGATGGTCGGTTTCGGCTCGTTACTTATTGCGTTGCTGGCGCTGATCGTTAATGTCGTAGCACTTTATCCTTAACAAACGGAAATAGACCGCCCTCGGTCAAAGGAAGCGGTCTATTCCACGTTATCCGATTAAACTGAAGCCTACCGCCCTTAAAAGCGGCTATTGCGCGGGGAGTCATGTAGCTGCATGGCTCCCTTTGCATGTTGCTCATATCTTGGTTCCAGTATACCACAACTCGGAAAAGAAAATAACCCCTTGAACTGGTCAAACGCGAAGGAACCGGGAACACTCAGGATTCAATGAACAGGCTCCACATATCAACATGCTCCAGGTCCAACACAATGGAAACTTCGATTTTATCTTTCAATTCTTATTTCTGAAGTCATTGCCATCCGTCGTGAAAGTCGTATACTTTGCAGAATACTGAAGCACTCCACATGTCACGATGCAAACGATATGCAACACAAAAGTAAAACTTATGTGAATGCAACAACATTCTAAAATTCATTCGTATCAACATGCTTTCAATGGCATGTATTCAAATGGGCAGCGAATAGCCGCCTTTATTTGTCGAATGCATGTCGGAATACCGTACAATATGTGGACAATTCACTATACAAATGCTACGTTAAGAATGCAAATGTTCCCAGAATGATGACAGATATTTCATTACAGCAGGCGAATCCATTTTGATCCCTTTTCTTTTCAACGAAGGAGGATTTATCTTGGCAGACATGAATAATATCCTGAAGGTTCGGGACGATCACGAACCGATTTATTTTGAGCCCGTCGGAGATCAGAAGTACAAGGTCATTAATGGCGGCCCCTTTCAAACGTGGTTTTCCGGAGAGTCATTTTCTATAAATGACCTGCGCGGGAGAATTGAACCATGGCTGACTTCATTGTTCCAATCTGAACACTTGTCGCTACTCGTTGGGAGTGGATTGTCTACCGCGATTCAACACATAGCACAAAGAAGTACAGATGCCTCGAATACAATCGTCGTTTCCACCGAATACGTGAAAACAAAGGAGTCGCCTACTGAACAGGACACTCCAACCGGTTCAGACACGCCATTAAACGGAATGGGAGCACCAGATCTAGTCAACTATCCATACTCCGATCAGATTCAAGCTGCCGTAAAGAGCGGTGCTAATAAAAACAATCGCGGAGATGGCAATATTGAGGACTATTTCAGAGTCATAAACGATTTGCTTCGAGGTTTGGAGATCATTGGCGATACAAGGAACTTCGAAGCGTTGCAAAAGTGTAAGGAGACTCTGCTGAATAATTTCACATCCAACATCTCAAAAATAGAAAGATACATTGCGGAAGCAGATGAGAAAAACAAGACTACAGCGTTTAACAACCTTGTGATGTTCTTGATGAGCTTCGCCAGCCGTACAGGAACGCGCGACCGCCTGCATATTTTCACCACAAACTACGATAGAGTGATAGAAGCAGGGTCCGAATTGGCAGGGCTGCACTTGCTTGACAGGTTTATTGGAAACCTTTCCCCAATTTTCCGATCCTCAAGACTTGATATTGACATGCATTACAATCCTCCGGGTATTCGAGGAGAACCGCGTTATTTAGAAGGGGTGGCAAGGTTTACAAAATTGCATGGTTCTATTGACTGGGTCAAGTCCGGTAACGATATTCGCAAAATTGGGTTGCCGTTTGGCGCGATGTTTATCGACCCTTATCTGCAAGCTCCGGGCCTTGGCGTTGATAGTACAAATATAATGATTTACCCAAATGCGTCCAAAGATCGGGAAACCGCGGAATACCCCTATGTTGAACTATTCCGTGATTTCGCCGCAGCTTTATGTCGACCTAACAGTACGCTGGTTACATATGGCTTCAGTTTTGGAGATGATCATATCAATCGCATTATCCGTGACATGCTAACCATACCATCCACACATCTTGTCATCATCGCCTATAATGACAATCTAGGGCGCATCATGAAAACGTATCAAGAGATAGGCCGCCCTTCACAAATAAGCCTATTGATTGGCCCCGTTTTGGCCAACATTGAAATGCTAACTAATCATTTCTTGCCCAAACCGTCCATTGACCGCGCCACAATCAGAATGAATGAGCTTCTCAAACAGCGATACAGTGCCAAGACACCTTCTGATGCTCAAAAAAATATGGATAATGTTGATGGGGGTGTAACAGAAGGATGATTTCACCTCTCGCCTATGCCGACTCGCTTCGAATTGGAAGCGTCGATTTTGTATCCCCAGATGAAATCAAGGCGTTGCTGGATATTGAAGCCCCAACCGATGTAGCTTTAAATGCTGGTGTGCCACGACCTTTCCCACGCGTAAACAGCTATGTTCTCCTTCCAAGCGACAGTGGATTTCTTGTCGCACAAATCGAATGGATTACAATTGAGCGTTCCCAATACCCGAAACGAAAAGGGATGCAAGACTTCGGCGTTATCGACCTCCCTTACCCTCTCCGGAAAATGAGTCTGAACCCATTGGGTGTTCTGAAGGAACATGAGATCAATGCCAAAGGGGATTGCAGATACGCATTCTCCAGAGGCATTGAGGTCTATCCGACTGTTGGTGACCCTGTATTGTTGCCTTCCCAAACCCAGCTAAAAGCAATTGTGGAATCAGGAGAAAATCGCCGCGTGAATATCGGGATCAGCCCCCTTGCCGGGAACGCGGTAGTATCGGTAGATCCTGACCGCCTATTCGGGCGACATTTGGCGGTACTCGGTAACACAGGAAGCGGTAAGTCTTGTTCTGTTGCGGGAATTATCCGATGGTCGATAGAAGCAGCCAAGCAACAAAAAACTAGCAATACTGCACATGGACAAGAAGATTCTCGCGCAGTAAATACCTCCGTCAATACACGATTTATAATTCTTGATCCTAATGGGGAATACTCAGAAGCGTTTTCCGGACTAGAAAACGTCCGCATATTTGCGGTAGAAGCCTCCAAAGAACAAAATGTAAATCAACTCCATGTACCGTTATGGTTTTGGAATAGCGCTGAATGGTCTGCTTTTACGCAAGCCAGCAGTAGAGCACAACGTCCAACCTTGATTCAGGCGTTGCGTTCTGTTCGTGATGGACAACTTGAATCAGGAGCCACACCAAGTCACGATATGAGAAAGTATTTGAGAACTATAGTCTCTTTAGTCGGAATTGAGATGACCAAAGGAACTCCTTGGACAGGTCAAGGTCCAACCAAGGGATTTAAGGAGAGATTAGTAAATTGGGAATCAGCCTTAACAGAGAATGACTCCTTTTCCCCTACAGAAAAACATGCTTTAACAGACCTAAAGCAAAAATTTATTGATTTTCTAAATAGTAATTTAAGCAATAATGAAAATTGGCCATTATACTCAAAAGAATCGACTGATTTATTATTTACTGAAATCAAAAAGGCACACTCTGTATTTGGAGGCTCAGACAATGATGTTCTACCAATAGACGCAGATATTCCCCGCCCATTTTCAGGAGACCAGCTTCTCAGAAGCATTGAAGCGAACGCTGAACTCATGGGCACAACAGAATATACCGAAACCATGCTTATGCGAATTCGAACTTTGCTCTCCGATTCAAGACTGAAAACAATTATAACTGGTAATCCGGACCTGTCACTAGATCAATGGCTTAACGACTATATTTGCGAAAGCAACTCTTCTGAAGGTTCTGTTACCGTGATTGACCTGTCATTGGTTCCGGCGGAAGTAATTCATATTATTACCGCAGTAATTGCACGAATGACACTTGAAGCACTTCAACGATATCGAAGAATCAACAATGGCGAAACCCTTCCGACAACAATCGTAATGGAGGAAGCACATACCTTTATAAAGCGATACCAAAATAATTCTGAAGAAACATCAGCCTCATCCATGTGTACGCAAGTGTTTGAGAAAATCGCTCGTGAGGGACGCAAATTCGGGTTAGGTCTTATGCTATCATCACAGCGTCCGAGTGAACTCTCCCCGACCGTTTTGTCCCAATGCAACACATTCTTGCTTCATCGTATTAGCAACGATCGAGACCAAGAATTGGTAAGCAAGCTTGTGCCGGACAATTTGCGTGGACTGCTTCGTGAACTGCCTTCCCTTCCGTCACGAAATGCCATATTACTGGGTTGGGCTTCGGAGCTACCTGTCATGGTCCAAATGAATTATCTCAAGAAAGAACACCAACCTAAATCGAACGACCCTGAATATTGGGACATTTGGACTGGTAAAGTAAAGCGATCTGCCGACTGGAAAACAATTGCTGATGATTGGCAACAAATAAATCACAACGCTGGCGAGTCTGAAACATTTGATGATGACGATGATAAAAATGATAATAATGATGATGACTATCTTCCATTCTAAGTTGGTCATACCAGGAAATGCTGACATAATACGATTATCGCTATCTTTTTGTAACTATTCAGGTATCCGGTTAAAGCAACTATAGTCGCTCGCTTTCTGTGACATCATTGTCGGCAAGATTTCTTACATATATAAAAAGAGAACGCCGCAGAAAGGACATTCTCTTGAACATTCATAATATTAAGGTTGCTTCTCTTACAAAGCTTTAGTGAACTCATCCTAATGAATTCAACATATCTACACACCCGACGTCCAAATCCAGGTCCAAAACGACGGAAACCTCAATTTTGTCTTTGAGCACCTTATTTTTGAAGTCGCTGCCGTCTGCCGTGAAAGTCATAAATCGCGCAAAGTGTTGAAAATAAAGGATTTCTACGAATTGATTCGTTGCATTCCTATTACGCACTCCACATGACTGGTCTGGGGAAACATGTCCACCGGCTGAATCCACTCCAGCTGATAGCTTTTCAGCAGATACTGTACGTCCTTTGCCAGGGTTGACGGATTGCAGGATACATATACAAATCGCTTCGGTTTTGCTTTAAGAACGGCATCAAGCAGCGCTTTGTCACAGCCTGTGCGCGGAGGATCGACGACAATGACATCCGGTCTTTCCCCCTGCTTGACCCACTGCGGAAGAAGTTCCTCCGCCCGGCCGGCATAAAAGCGAGCATTGGCGATGCCGCTCCGTTCGGCATTTCTTTTTGCGTCTTCGATCGCTTCCTCAATCACTTCGATTCCCCGCACTTCTCTGGCATCGGGCGCTATCCAGAGGGCAATCGTACCAACGCCGCAGTAGGCATCCACAACGAGTTCCTGGCCCGATAACGCCGCCGCCTCCTTTGCTGCTTGATACAGCTTCAGCGTTTGGGAAGGGTTGAGCTGGAAAAATGCCCTTGGTGACAGGGAAAAATTAACGGTACCGAGCGATTCGGATATGCGGGCCTCACCCCATAAGCAAACCGTTTTATCGCCAAAAATAAGCGGGGTTTTTTTCTCGTTGATATTCTGGTTAATGCTTGTCAGCTTAGGAAGCCGCATGCGCAGCTCGGTAATTAATTCTTTTTTCCGCGGAATTTTCTCCACCATCGTGACAAATGTCAACTGCTGCTCTTCCGTTTCAAATCCGACACGCGCCACAATGGTCCTGATGACACCGGTTCCCTTTTTTTCGTCGTATACGGGAACATGGAGCATGTCAAGCACCTCGCGGGCGGCGGCAATCATCTCGTTTGTTTTTGGATGTTGAATCGGGCAATCTCCGATGTCGACAAGTTTATGGCTTTCCGGCGCATACAGCCCGGTTATGATTTTTCCGTCCTGAACGCCTACCTGAAGTTGAGCTTTATTGCGGTAGCCCCATGGATTATCCATTCCATAAATCGGGCGAAGCGGCAGTTCTTCGAGCCTGGTATATTTCGAAAAAGCGCCGCGCACCATATTTTCTTTGGCTCGCAGCTGTTTCTCATAGTTGATGTGTTGAAGCTGGCAGCCCCCGCATTCGTTATATACCGGGCATGGAGGCTGCATGCGTGAGGCGGATTTGCTTTTTATTTTTTTAATGATACCTTCCGCGAAGGACGGCTCAACCTTTGTAATTTTGACTTCCACCACTTCTTCGGGAATTGCATCCGGCACAAACACGACTTTTTTCTTATAGTAGCCGACCCCTTCCCCGTTGATTCCCACTCTCCGAATGGTAAGCAGAATTTCCTGTCCGGGTTGAAGCACAGCTCCCTCATTTTTGAGTTCTTTTTGATTCACGGAGCTTTTGTAGTTACCGACTTTTTTTGCTTTTTTTGCGTCTTTTTGATTGTTGGAATTGGCTTTGTTGAGACTTGCAGGATTGTTTGGATTGTTGGCATTTCTATGCATGTCGTTCATCCTTTTTTCGATCGCTTCATTTTTTCCCATTATAAAGTATGACACCTTAAACTGCACGTTAAACGAGAATATTATATAATCAAAGACGAGGTGAAGGTATATGACCAAGCATCAAAAGCAAGCGCTTATGTTAGCTGTTCTTTCAACGGCCTGCTTTGTAGGCGTTGGATTTTCCATAGCCGCCGGAAGCCGATGGCTCGCTCTGATTTTCTTGCTGCTCTCCATTTTTATCATCGGTTTTGGCTTCATGGTAAAAGGAAAGCGGCGTAAAAATGGCACGCTATAACGTGAAATGCTGTAACGTAGAGTCCTCCTGACGTCAGGAGGATTCTGTCGTGACTTCGGATCGTTCATATCGTTGTTCGAATGGTCCATATCGTTGTTCGAATGGTCCATATCGTTGTTCGAACGTTCCCATCGTTTAATATTGCTCCTACTGGGTATTTTAAATACATAAAGATTACTATTATGATAGACCTAAGGAGCGATATTATGGGAATTCTGCGAATCATCTTGTTTGTAGTCCTGGCCATCTGGCTGATTGGATTTCTTTTCAAAATTGCCGGGGCCGCCATTCATATTTTATTAATTGTGGCCGCTATTCTCTTCATCATTGATTTAGTATCCGGGCGAAAAAGCCGTGCGTAGATAATGCCCTTGATGGGCGTGAGAAAAACTCGCGGGAGTGTGCCGAACGTTGCTTTT
>NZ_AUMJ01000036.1:0-56374 GCF_000430625.1 Aneurinibacillus terranovensis DSM 18919 | reverse complement strand
CCTTCCGGTCACTAAGCGGCCGTTTCGCTTCCCTGCAGAAAAAGGACGAGCGGCAACGCCCGCGAGTTTTTCTCAGGTGACCCATGGAGGAAAGTATATGTTGCTTTAACACTGTAAAGCAACATATACTTTCTTTAACGGTGAAAAGAACAACGGGTGCGAAAAAATGCACCCGTCTTTTATACTGCCATCACCTTCCATTACCTGCCATCACTGTTGAATGTAACGTAAAAACTAGCCGATAACCCCTTTTTTTCTCCATTCCTCCAGCTGCGAACGAGAAGCGCCGACTAACTCACTCAGTACTTCATCTGTATGCTCCCCATGTCCGGGCGGCGGTGTTGACCGGCTTACCAGCGTTTCATCTCCTGTATATCGCGTGGCCACATGTCGTGTCCCCCACTGTTCACGAATAAGCCCTCTTTCTTTAATATAAGGATGTCCGTACAGTTCTCCGACCTCCAGAACGGGAGCCAGGCAGCAATCTACTTCCAGAGAAAGCCGATCCCATTCGGCAAGGGGACGGCTGCGGAAAAGCTCCTTAATTTCCTGAAAAACCAGGTTATCCTCATGAGGCGCCGTGAGATGAGCCGGAATCCAATCTTCCCGATTTACCGCCCGGCAAAAATTCGTCCAGAACTTTGCTTCCAATGCAGCCAGACTTACAAATCGGCCGTCCCGGGTTTCATAAATATAATAAGAGATGATACGTTTATTTAAGGCGGGAACTCCATGCTGTTCCCCGGTTGCAGACTCAAGGAGAACATGATTTCCCATTAGTGTAATCAGGACATCAGCGAGCGAGATGTCTAGATAAGCACCCTGTCCGCTTCTCCCACGCTGTACAAGCGCTCCGAGAATCGCTTCACTTGCCGCGATTCCGCCGATTAAATCAGCAAACGTAATACTTGGGTGGATCGGTGTTCCAAAATGGTCTTTCATTTGGGAAAGCACACCGCTAAGCGCTACATAATTAAGGTCATGACTTGCCAGGTGGCTCATCATTCCATGCTGACCATACCCGGAAAGCGAACAATAGATAATATCAGGCCGTACCTGTTTGATTTGCTCGTAGCCGATGCCTAAGCGTTCAGCTACACCGGGGCGAAAACTTTCGATAACAATATCCGCCCGGCGAATCATCTCGCGCGCAATACGCTGTCCTTCCGCTTCCTTCAAATTAAGAACAATGCTTTTCTTCGAACGATTCTGAACTTGAAAAACATATCCGTCCCCGTTTCCGTCTTCCGTTGCTGAAAGCACGCGTGCCGGGTCACCTGCAGGAGATTCGACTTTAATCACCTCTGCTCCCATATCAGCCAGGCGGAGACTGGCATATGGTCCAGGCAAATATAATGAGAAATCGACTACCCGAATGCCATTTAACATGATTGCAATCATCCTTCCCATACAGCAATTAACCTACTACAAAAAGAAATTAGCTTTTTACCTAGAAAAATCCTTTTGATTTACTGTAAATGATAAATAACGTCTCACTTTCCCAATACTCCTTCATTTGTCGGCTTTATAATGTGGCATCATAAGCAGGCTTCATAATTCCCTATATAATCTGGCTCCATTGCTGGTAAAATGAAATTGCTAAACGATTGGAAATACTATATTCAGGGAACGGCTAAAAAAGCCCGGGAAATGCACACGGGAAATCGGTTCGGAAGTAACCGGATGCAATCCTGCAAGAATGGCAGAATAAGATTAAACCTTGACCCGATCGGAAAATACAGGGATAGAACGAACCAGCCAAACCGGTTGAACCGGCGAAACCACTGAAACAGCGCCCGGTTCATCAAAGCTTTATCATTAAAAACCTGGTACCAAAATTGTTTGCCCGGCTCATCTGGAATCGATGAAAACGGAGGTGCAGCGCGTGTTAGAAATAGTATACCGTGGAAACGATTGAGGGGGCCGGCCATATGAGCATGCAGAAAGCATCGGACAGGCTGCCCTTATTATTTTAAACTTTTAACACCCGCACGCATAACGCAGGAACCCTCCTACGCTTGTATAAAAAAAGGTAGTCTACTTTCGCTATCAATAATATAATATAGCGTGGTAGTGAAATTACTTAATAAGCGGAGGGTATTTATGCACTCATATTTAGTCGCCGTCATTCAGGGAATTGTCGAAGGATTGACGGAATTCTTGCCGGTGTCTTCTACAGGCCATATGATCCTAACGGGAAGCCTGCTGAATTTTACCGGGGAAAAAGCGGACACGTTTGAAATTGTCATTCAGCTTGGCGCCATTCTTGCCGTAGCCATTCTTTATTGGAAACGTATTTTAAACCTGTTTGGCATAGGCCGTGAACGCCGGCGTTTCGGCCCGCAGCTTAACCTGCTCCATATTATCATCGGTATGATACCGGCATCGATCATCGGGCTGCTGCTGCACAAATTTATTAAAACGCATTTATTTTCACCGAAAACGGTTCTCCTGAGTTTAATCGTCGGCGGTATTTTTATGATTTTTGCTGAACGGCGCAAAACATTTGTTACGGCTGAGACGGTGGATGATATTAGCTATGGACAGGCGTTTGGCATCGGTCTTTTCCAGGTTCTTTCTCTCTGGCCCGGGTTCTCCCGATCAGGAGCTACGATTGCGGGAGGTTTGCTCTTAGGAACATCGCATAAAGCGGTTGCCGACTTCTCGTTCATCATGGCGATTCCGATTATGCTTGCCGCCAGTGCCCTTGATTTGTATAAGAGTGCCGGAATTCTTACCACCAGCGATTTGGGTTTCTTCGCTGTTGGGTTTATTGTCGCTTTTATCGTTGCCCTAGCGGCCGTTGTTACATTCCTGCGGCTGCTTGAAAGAGTAAAACTGACTCCGTTTGCGATTTACCGCTTTATTTTAGCCGCCGTATTCTGGCTGTTTATCATGCGGTAAAAGGGGTATTTTACGGTGTTTTTTGATGACAAAAACCCGGAAATCGGTTGAATTTGGCCGAATCCGGGTTTTGTTATGCAGCCAGAGAATCCTCTGGCCTGTGTGTGCCGTTACTCTTTCATATAGTAAGCAACCGCAGCGATGCCGCCTTCCACGTTAACCACCTTATCGAAACCATTGGTAAGCAAATACTGCTGCACATGCCAGCTTCGCACCCCATGCGCACACATCACATAAATCGTTTTTTTCTTGTCCAATTGATCCAGATTCTCCGGAATATCCTTCATGGGAAGGTGAGTGGCATCTTCAAGATGGTATGCATCCCATTCATACGGCTCCCGCACGTCGAGAATGATGTCGTGTTTCAGCTCATTATCGTTATATTTTTGTGCAAACTCTTGAGGTGTAATTGATAAAGGTTCCATTAGTCATCTCCATTGAAAAAGTCTCCGAGCCCGCCAAGTATGCTGCCCTCTTCTTTCCGGCCACCACGTTGAGGCGCCGCTGCAAAAATGCGGTCTGCCAGGTGGCTGAACGCATTTTGTACAGGTTTATGCTCATAGCCCCTTATATCCTGTGGAGCAAGCGTTCCCATCCATACCAGATGGCAGCCGCAATCAGTACTAGCCGGATACCCTTATCCATCAGCCCATACATTCCCCTTGGAATACGAATCCCTATCCACTGTCGGTACGGCCACAGCAGCATCACCCGGCCTGTGACCATATCACCGATGATATGCGAGGCCATAGCTACTGCTACAATTCGGGCTATCCCGGGTGAGTACGACTTCAAAATGACGTACATGGCAGCCGTAAACAGCAGCGAATGGGTAAAGGTACGGTGTTGAAACTTACGGTGAACAAGGTAAGAGACAGGGCGCAGCCATTTTCCAATCTTCGTGCGTGGCTGGTCGATATCAGGCAAAAGGCCGGCAACCCCTCCTATTACAATCCCTATCCAATCAGGTGAGACCAGATAGCCGGCCATCGCACCTGCAATCATATGCGTAACTCCTAACATGATGTCGACTCCTTGCTGCTGTGTATAAACAAAGATAATTAGGTAAGATTGTAAATCTTACTGAATTTATCTTCCAAATAGGAAACGAGATATTTAGCGTTAAGTTCCTCGCCCGTTACCTTTTTGATCAACTCATTTGGCGTGTACAGTTTGCCGTACTGATGAATGTTCTCTTTAAGCCACTGCCGTATCGGCGCAAATTCGCCTTTTGCAATATTGCCGTAGAAGCCGGGCATTTCTTGTTTCAATGTATGCAAAATCTGAGCGGCATACAGATTCCCGAGAGAATAAGACGGGAAGTAGCCAAACCCGCCGAATGACCAGTGGACATCCTGCAGAACACCATGGGCATCGTCCGGCGGGGTGATGCCAAGATATTCCTGCATTTTCTCGTTCCAGATGCGCGGCAAATCTCTGACTTCCATTTCCCCAGCCATTAAGCCCTTCTCGATTTCATACCGAATCATAATGTGCAGGTTATACGTAAGTTCATCCGCTTCCGTCCGAATAAAGGAAGGTTCCACCGCATTGATCGCCCGGTGGAAATCTTCCACAGGCAGCAAGCCAAACGGTTCGGGAAAATACGACTGCAGGTCTGCATAGAAAAACTTCCAGAATTCAAAGCTCCTGCCCACCATATTCTCCAGAAACCGGGATTGGGATTCATGGACGCCCATCGATGCTCCTTCACGTATGACCGTTCCCTCGTATTCCGGATTAATCCCCTGCTCATAAAGCGCATGCCCGCATTCGTGGATCGTACTTAAAATTGCGCTGAACACATTGTTTTCAAGGTAGTGCGTAGTAATGCGAACATCGCCTGTGTTTATCGTCTGGGAGAATGGGTGGGCACTTTCGTCTAATCTGCCTGCGTCCATATCAAACCCGAGTTTAGGGAGGACATGTAAACTAAATTCCCTTTGCTTTTCAGGGGCAAAACGACCTTCCAACGCCTCCGTTTTTGGCCGGTTGCCTGCTTTTTGAATCCGCTGGAGCAGTCGGATGGTGCTTTCCCGCAAGCTGGCAAACAGCGGGTCCAGCTTCTCCACCGTTAAACCGGGTTCATAATCATCGAGCAAGGCGTTATAGGGATGGCCTTCATATCCGTAACACTCGATAAACTTCCTCATCGTGCTTACGATTTTTTCAAGCGTCGGCTGGTAGTGGGCGAAATCATTGTTCGCCTTGGCATTTTCCCATACACTGTGAGCATCGGACGTTAAAATAATAAACTCTTTGTATAAATCCGGGGGAATCTTTTTAAACTTGCTGTACGCATGTTTACGTTCCCGCACACAGGCGCGCGTGACTTCATCCAGCTGGTCATATACTTCGGGAGATGACAGTGTTTCAAGACAGCGGCCCATTTCCTCTGATACCGTAATGTTGAACAGTTCCTGGGAAAGCGTCCCTTTTGCTTTAGAGAAAAGTTCCCTTCCTTTTTTGGGAGCCCCTGTCTGAAGATCCCAGCCCATTAAGCCTAATATATCGGTATAATGAGAAATTTTCTGGTCGAGTTCTTTAAATTGCTGAACTGACTTTTGCACCGAATCACTTAAATGTGTCATAGCAGCCATTAATCAAGCTCCTTTTCGTATTTTTATGTAAAAAATCATCTTCTCTTTTTTATATATTTCTCCCTACGATTATTATTTACTATTGTTTCACCAGGGGCAACACGAAAGCTTCTCTGCCAAAATTCCATTTTACCTTCACCTGAACGGCATCGTTTTTCATATCCATACACTTTGTACAGGTAAAATCCTGGGCAAGCGTTCCATTCTCACTTAACAAAGGGACATATCCTTTCACATCATCGCCCAGCCCTCTGAGTTCATACGATACGTGTTTAACAGGGTCAGAATCAGTTTTATAGTAAATTAACGTTAATTTTCCGGTCCCTTGTTTGGCGGCTTTATTCTTCGTTATGGTCAGAATTCCTTTCCAGCTGTCTCCCTGGCCATTATACGTAATCGTATTCTTGTTCGGACTGCACCCGTTCAAACTGGCAAATAAGGCTAATACTATCAAAAGAATGAAACGCTTTCCGTATTGCATCGCTTTCACCCCGTTAATGTTAAAGTCACATTGGGGAAATTATAGAGCGAGTCACGAAAAAAGTCCAGCATTTGGCATGCCGGACTGTGATATTAATCAAATAAGCTTTCTGTTAGTTTGCCCGTCTGGTCAGGAAGGGCGCTTCCCACCGATAGTTTGGCGCGCATATCCTGGTTCAGCTTATCCATGATTGAAATGTAATTTTTCCCGGATGAAATCATCCGGCTGTTCGATTCTTCAGAAGCCTGGATCGCCGCATATAAATCATTGCAGGCGGTTTGGATTTTATCAATCGCAATTGAGGGCTTCTCCAGCAGGGCATTCGTTCGTTCCGTATTCGAGCGAAGAGAAGCGGCATTTGACAGCATAATCTCCTCGATTCCTTCATTTACTTTCTGTACCGCATTAATCACTTTCTCCTGATGCCCTAACGCCACCTGAATGGAAGCGGAGACGGTTACGACATTCTGCATCATCGTAAGAGCATTGAAAACGGCCTCATCCAGTTTTTCATTGTTTTCGATGATGAGATCGATGGAGGCGATCGACTGCTGCAGCAGATTGACCATTTGGGTCATATTTTTAACCCTGGTCACGACTTTTTGCATCGCTTTCTCAATCAGGGTTTTATTGTCCGCATAGGCAGGTGTCAGGCTCTCGGCCTCCAGCATTTCTAACAGTTTTTTGCCGAAATACGTCCGCTTTTCGAGTTCATAAATTTTATCTATGGCGATATTCTTAATCTGGCGCAATTCCACAATATCTTCCTGGAGCTGGTCCCGGCCGCGCAGCAGTGATTCATTAATGGCAGCGATTTGTTTTTCAACCGACTCATATTTACGGATATACGCCTGAATCGGGTTTTTTCCTAGAAGGCGGGAGACAAAATTCCCCCTCGCTCCTTTGCTCGGGTTTAATTCGTCGACACAGCTCCGTAATTTCAAAAGAGTGTTGGACACCTCGCTGTTTTTATCCGACATTAATTCCTTGACAGGACGCTTAAGAATTTCCAGCGACTGGCCGGCCTCACGCTGCGTTGTTTCGCCCAGACTTCCTAATTGAAGCACAAGCTTCTCCACTTCTGTCTGGTTTTTGTCGGACATTTTCTGTACGACCGTTTCCGCTTCCCGATGAATTTTTTGTATATCTTCCTCTTTTATCAGTGTCATTGGCTCGTTCATCCTACCCTCTCCTTATCTGGTCCTTTTCATCTAATCTTTTCATCAGAATGGTAACGATGGGCAATAAGGGTCGCCTTTCGATCCAGCTCATATAGGTCGCTCTGTTCCACATCGGAAAAAATCTCGCTTATTTTTTCGTCTATGTTTTTTAAACTCGTTAAGATAAGTCGCCTGTTTTTGATTTTATTTTCCCCGGTTAAGCGAAGAAACGGGTTGATCACACTGGATAAGTCTGTTGTAACCAGGCGCTTAACCACATGGTTTAATTCAATGCTGTTTATCTCTTCTACGTAAGGCAGCATTGTTTGAATGCGGGAAACGAGACGCAGGGTTTTATCCGTAATCTCATTATCAAGATTTTGTTTATTATTTTCAATGATAACCTTGTCCCGGAGCGAATCAAGCGACTGCATCACTTCTTTCGCATAGTCCGACACTGGCTCGACGACTGACTGCCCGCTTTCACTTCCAATCAAAGCATGCTGAGAAGATGCCGTCTGGAAGAGAACATCATCTCCCTGGATGAATTCCTGCACAGAACGGGGCTGCCGCCGGGAACGATTCATTTTCTTATATCCCCAGGCAAATCCGGCAAATGTAAAAGCAGGCGCGATAGCAAGGGAAAGAAAGTCGGGAAGAAACGGGGTCGACAGGAGAGCAATGACATACCCTGCGACGGCTCCAACAAATGTCTTCGCGCCAATTTCCGACTTCAAGGCTGTTTTGAACAAATTTCCCATAAGGCTTGTCCTCCCTTACCGTTTCAAGTCTTATGCAGACTTTATCGATATTTATCATTTACATTTTATCACATATGTAAAAGCGCGCGTTACTTTTTCCCTCCGCACCGCGACTGATTTTTTCGGAATACATGTAAAATTATCCCGAGTAAATTACCATTATTTAATAATGGAGATAACTCTATCCTCTCTATTACAATTAAGGTAAGGGAGGGGAAAAAATGTCTAAGAAATACGCCGCCGTTTTAATGACCGTTTTGCTGCTCGTCTTAATGCTTCCGGGTATGTCTTTTGCAGATTCAACTTCGTCAGCATCAGTGACGATTGACGGCAAACCATTGCAAACGCAGAGTTTTGTGCAGGGGAATACGGTAATGGTTCCTGCCGTCCTGTTTATCAACACAGGAACCGTTGTAGGATGGAGCACAAAGTATCAAGCGGTTACGTTTCAACGTAACGGTATGATTATCGCAATGCCATCAGGAAAAAAATACGCCGATGTTTACACGAACAAAACGGGTACCTGGACTCGCGACTATGTTTCTACCACGACAACTGACCGCCGGGATGGTACATACGTTCCGATGCGTTATGTAGCGGAAAAACTGGGAATGAAGGTTACATATAATTCCGCATCTCAGACCGGTTCTGTGCAAACCAAGACTGCGGCAGTGCCAAAGGATGATAATGTGTACTGGCTTTACCAGCTGACCGAAGCGGAAGCTGGCGGAGAATCCCATGCCGGAAAAGTAGCGGTTGCCGCTTCCGTGCTGAATCGGGTAAAAAGCCCGGACTGGCCCAAGACGATCAAGGGAGTCATTTTCCAGGTATACCACATCAACGGAACGGATTACTACCAGTATTCCACCGTACAGGACAAACGAATTTACAACGTAACACCTTCTGCCGACACGATCGCGGCTGTTAATGACGCGTTACAAGGTTCGGATCCGAGCAACCATGCCGTCATTTTCTACAATCCAAGCCAAACCTCGAACCAATGGGTTCGCAGCCATGCGGTAACGGCCACAATTGGTCACCATGTATTTGCAAAATAAAGAAAAAATACGCCGCAAAAAACCGGAGGGTGAAATGGCAAGCCATCACCCTCCGGTTTTCCCTTATAATATTTTGCTTAAAAATGAACGTGTACGCTCTTCCCTGGCGCTTCCGAATATTTCTTCCGGTGTTCCTTCTTCTACAATCGTACCGTGATCCATAAAAATAACCCGGTCGCCTACCTCTTTCGCGAAGCCCATCTCGTGGGTAACCACACACATGGTCATCCCTTCTTTAGCAAGGTCTTTCATAACCTGAAGCACTTCGCCAACCATTTCAGGGTCTAGCGCAGATGTCGGTTCATCAAACAGCATCACTTCCGGCTTCATCGCAAGCGCTCTGGCAATCGCAACCCGCTGCTGCTGGCCGCCCGACAACTGATCCGGATAGCTGTTTTCTTTTGCGGCAAGTCCGACTTTTTTCAGGAGTTCTCTCGCAAGCTTTTCACTTTCTTCTTTTGAAACGCCGAGAACTTTACGGGGGCCGATTGTAATGTTTTCCATTACCGTAAGATGGTGAAACAGATTAAACCGCTGGAACACCATCCCTACACGCTGCCGCATCTTTGTAATATTTGTTTTTGGGTCGGTTAATTCAATGTCATCAATGATAATTTGGCCAGCCGTTGGTTTTTCCAGGAAGTTGAGGCAGCGGAGAAATGTGCTCTTTCCGCTCCCGGATGGGCCAATAACAACGACTACTTCCTGGGGATGTATATCAATACTCACATCTTTCAATACTTCCAGGGATCCAAATGATTTTTTGAGATTCTTAACGCTGATCAATTTGAAATCTCCTTTCCAAATACCTGGCAATTTGAGTCAGGGCAAAAATAAAAACAAAGTAGAGGAAGGCAATGGCTGTGTATATTTGGAAAGCCTGAAACGTTTGGGCGATAATAATCTGTCCGGTATAAATTAATTCACCAACCGAGATGGCGGATAACAGAGACGTATCTTTTATCGTTTGAGCAAATTGATTCACAAGCGGAGGAATCATGCGTTTAAACGCCTGAGGCAGGATGATATAAAACATCGTCTGGAAGCCGGTCATTCCGATACTTTCAGCGGCTTCCTTTTGGCCGCGGTCAACAGACAGAATCCCTGCTCGGATAATTTCCGTAATGTAAGCTCCTTCATTAAGCGCAAGCGCCGTGGTCGCAGCTATTAACAAATACGATTCCCCGAACCATTGATGAAGGGGAAGCACAACAGGCAGTCCGGAATAAATAAATAAGATCTGGATAAGAAGCGGCGTTCCACGAAAGATTTCTACATACATATTGCTGATTAAGCGAAACAAAGAAAAGCGCGACAGTTTCATAAAAGCGGCAACGAGGCCAACAATGGAGGCAAACAATACGCCTAATATCGAATATTCGATGGTAAATCCAAGACCATGCAGCAACTGGGGCATAGCATCTCTAATGGCTTGTATGATGTCCATAATTCAACTACCTTTCTTACTCGTACAGTAATGATGGCATAGCAGCCATACGCATGCTATGCCATCACCATTTTCAAATGTACAAAGATTATTTATCGTGTAAAGCAACAGTAGCCGGGTCAACTGTCGTTGTCACAATACCGTTTTTGTCATCACCAAAGTACTGTTTGTACAGTTTTGCATATTCCCCGTTATCCTGAAGTTTCTTGAATCCTTCATTTACTTTCTTGAGAAGGTCAGGATTGTCTTTGCGAACCGCAATACCATAATATTCCCCGGTTAAAAGTCCGCCCACCGTTTTTACATCAGGATGCGATTTCATGAAGTTAAGGTTAACCGGATGGTCGAATACAACCGCTTGTGCGCCGCCGTTTTCTAATTGGTTGTAGGCGTCGTCAATGTTATCGAATTGTTGGACTTTAACACCGCCAACTTTATTCAGAATATCAACGGATGACGTTGCTTTCTTAGTTGCTACTGTTTTTCCTTTCAGGTCATTGAGGCCATTTACAGATGAATCCGATTTTTTCACCAGGATGCTTAAGCCGGATTTGTAGTAAGCGTTGGAGAAATTAACAACTTTTTCACGGCTTGTTTTAATCGTAATACCTGCTACGGCAATATCCACCTGATCTGCCTGGAGAGCGGGGATAAGACCGGAGAAGTTCATCGTTCTCATATTGACCTTTAAGTTCTCTTCTTTGGCAATTGCATTGATTAAATCGATATCAAACCCGGTTACTTTTCCGTTCATTTGAGTTTCAAACGGCGGGAATGTTGTATCCGCTGCCACGTTGATGGTTTGACCCTGGGAAGAGCCGGAATTATTGGCTGCGCTGCCCGCACTCGATGAACCTGGAGCTGAATTCGTGCTGCAGCCAACCAATGTGGCCCCTAACAGAACGGCACTGAGTAAGTATTTCGTAGTTCCCTTCATATGTCTTAACCCCCTATAATCTTTTTGTTAACGTACCGTTACAGAGTTAACAAATTTGTAACAAATAAAATTATATCAAAAAGGGTTGCAACAAGAAACAAAAATCGCCAATTTCACGATTTTAAAACAGTAGTAAAGGGCGGGTCGTCCGAATAAGATGGAACATGCCACTCTTTTACCGATAATTATTTCTCAGGGAGGATAACGATGGACTCTCTTCTGCCCTTGTTCTGGATACTATTCCTGTCCTTTTTATTTCAAATGCTCACGACTAAACTGCCTTGGCTGCGCATTCCTTCGGTCATTGCTTATATTTTGTTCGGCATGATAATCGGAAATGGAGAGTTCCGGCTGTTTCAACCGCAAAACTTGCAGTGGTTGAACGGAATCAGCCAGTTTGGCCTTCTCTATTTACTGTTTTTGTCCGGTATGGAGGTGGACATACGGATATTTAAACGCACGCGTCTTCCCGGGGAACATGCAGCGGCTGACTACCCGAATCCGCTTTTTCTCGGTCTCGTCCTATTTTTATGTACATTGGTATTATCGTATGTTCTGTCTGTCATGATGAAATCACTTGACAGCACGATTCAACCCTGGATGATGATGCTTGTCTTATCGACAACCTCGCTAGGCATCGTGCTTCCGGTTTTAAAAGAATTAGATTTGCAGCGTACGCGTTACGGGCAAAGTATACTCGTTGCAGCGTTACTCGCCGACCTTATTACAATGCTTTTTATCTCTATTGTCGCTGATATGTATCAAATGGGTTTTACCTGGCGCAAGCTATCGGTCGGCCTTTTACTTCCGTTCATTATGCTGAGCTACGTCGCCATCTCCCGTTTTCAGCGCACCCGTATCTGGCGGGATTGGTTTCGTTCCGATTCGATTGCGAAAATGCAAGCTGTCTTCGCCCTGCTTGGGTTATTCGGGGTGATAACGGATTTTACCGGCTCGGAACCAATGCTGGGAAGCTTTCTGGCAGGGATCCTGCTGTCCTTCTTCCAAATGAACGAGAATAACCGATTACGCCAGCAGTTAGAGTCCGTAGGATATAGCTTCATCATTCCGATATTTTTCGTCATGGTCGGGTTTCATTTTCACCTGGGAACGCTGGAAAACTCGCCAAATGTTTGGGTTTGGATTCCCTTCTTGCTTTTGTCCGCGTACGCCGTAAAAGTGCTTCCCATGCTATGGTTTGCCCGCTCATTCGGCAGCCGCGCTGTCTTAGCCGGTGGATTTCTGCTGTCTTCGAGGATGACTCTCGTGATCGTTGCCTCATCCATTGGTGTACACCTGGGCACTATTCCCCCGGAAATTGATCAAGCCCTGCTCGTCGTCGCCATTATTACCAGCACCCTATCCCCTATTTTATTTACAATGGTATACAGGCGGGGGCCGACAAAAAGTTAACAAACAATTAAAAGACCGATTACAGATGCTGCACCAGCAGGCAAGTAATCGGATTACCATGGGAAGCTGCCGTTAGGTCTGTACGGTTTATCTTTCAGCGCCTGCAGCCTCGATCGCCACTGCCCGGACAGGCGAACCATCGGCACCAATAATGCGGAGAGGAAAGACACAAATTAAAGGTTCGTCAAAATCAATGCCCGCAAAATTGGTCAGGTTCTCTGCAATAATCCCATTAACCGCCCCCACCGCTTCATGGACAGGGAATGAAGTTCCGCCCGTAAAATCCATATTGATACAGTCAATACAGAAGGTTCGAATCCCTCTGCGGATCATTTCGTTTATCACTTCAATATGGACGTATGGATGGTTAAAATATTTTTCTTCCCCGGCATACCTGGACCACCCTGTATGAAAGAGTACAACCTTTCCCGCTTGCAGTTGATCCAAATACGGTTCCACATCCTCCATCACGATTTCTTCCCGCTCCCCTTTATCAAGAACGGGAATGACGATTCCTGTGCCAATAAACAGCCGCAGATCTGATTGGTCGATCGTTTCCCCTTCGTTTAAAAAATGGTAGGGAGCGTCTACATGGGAACCTGTCTGCGATCCCAGATGAACATGCTTTAGATTGTAGCCTTCATTCTCTAATGTGGTGGCTACGCTGATGTTCGGCTCAGGATCTCCGGGATAAATGGGAGTTTGGTTGGTTAACGGCAGCGATAAATCCACTATTTTTTTCGCTCTAAACATAAAAAAACGCCTCTCTTTCCGCTTCCCTCTCGGGTAGTCTTGTCTATCTCTGTTTCTAGCAAAAAGGAGGCCAAATATGGCAGGATAGATAAGCGCGTTTATTGAACGGCTTTCCCTATCTAAAAACCCCCAACGGCAAAATTTGCGAGGGGGGCCTTGCTTTTTTTGAATAAATTTTTATTCAATGGTGAATCCGGTAATTCAATACTGAAGCAGGGCAATTCAACACGTCCGCTATTTCTTCCTGCTTAACTTCGCTTATAAACCAATATCTCTATGAGCCAAGAATACAATTTCCTCCGGACAGCACCCTTCCGTAGACACCAGACATGCAAGGTACTCCCGATCGAGACAGTAATGCTTCACGTTCCACTTAACTGTGTGGGAGGAATGAGGCTCCGCTTTAAGATCTGTTATTGTCTCCAGCAATCCGACCCCCACCGTTTTAGCGAGAGCTTCTTTTTCCGTCCACCGTTCATAAAAAAAGTGGAGCTGGTTTTCCGCGGGTTGCCGGAACAGCCGCCTGCATTCATCGTCGGAAAAACAGTACGCGGCAGCCGAAAGATCAATCGGCTCGATTCTTTCCACATCAATGCCTACCCTGCCCGAATTCGCAACGGCGCAAAGAATCCATGCTCCCGAGTGGCTGAGATTAAAATCTCCCCCCCATGCCGGTTCCGAGCAAAGATAAGGGCGTCCCATGTTGTCCCGTTTTATTTGTACAGGATGCTTTTTATCAAAATAACGTTCAAGGATCGCACTGGTCATTTTACTTGCCAGCAGTGTTCTCTGCCGGTCTTCCGGGTTCTTATACTGCAAAATGCGCTCCTGTTCTTCGGGGGACAGCTCATTCATATATTTTTTCATTTGAAAGTCTGAAAACGGCTCTCCAAAAGCACTCGCAAAAAGTTGAATCATCGGTTCGGTTATTTTCAACAGCTTTATACCAGTACTTTTTCATGCCCGTTTGCTGCCGGAAAATATCTGGTCTTGACCGCATAGTTTACGAGCAGCTGAAGCAGTTGACGGTCGGGTTTCGCGCAGCTGATGCCCGTTCCCCTGAGGAATTTTTCTGTCTCGTTACAGGTATAGCGATATTCCGAATCCTTCGCTCCGTCTCCATCCAGCTGCGCCATCGCCAGCTGCAGCGCTTCCTCACGCCCGGTATCGTGATTTGACAGGAATAACCATTGTTGATAACGGTCGGCTTCCATCAGCTGTATGTCATACCCGAACGATTGCAATATCCGGATAAACTCGTCATACAGAAGCTGCTGCGGGTTGCAAATGTGGAACGTCCGCCCTTCCATATCGGATTGATGCACCAGGTTTACAATCGCCCGGCTCGCGTAATCGATTGGCGTTACGTCGACGTACCAATTGGCGGAAGGAGCCGCTCCCAGCAGCAGCGCCGCTTTTATCATCCGGTAAAACGCGTTGCTTTCCATGTTGCGCTGAAATAACCCCGTTTCAGAGTGGCAGGTTAAATTGCCCGCCCGATAAATGGTCGCCGGCACGCCGGTACGCATCGCTTCGCGAACCAGCTTCTCCGCCTGGAGCTTGCTGTTTGTATATCCGTTTTCCAGCGTCACATCATACGTAAAGTCGCCCGTTTGAGCAAAATCACCCCACTGCCCGCTTTCCGCGAGTTCTTCCGGTACGCTTATCGTGGAGATGTGGTGAAAATGAACACCTTTTTTATGACGGGCGATGTCCAGCAGAAACGAGGTTCCCCGGGTGTTAACCTTATCAAACTGGGCGGAGTCGCCGAAATGGCGAACATCGGCGCCGCTGTGAATAATCGTGTCAATCACCTTGTGCAGGTGGAACGTTATTGCCGGCGATAGACCCAGATCAGCTTTCCCTAAATCCCCCTCAACGATAACAGCCCGGTCTTCCAGCCTTTTTGCGCCTTCCCCGCCAAAGTAAAAGCGCATCGTATCCGTAAGGCGTTCTTCCCCGGAAATTCCCTCTGAACTTCGAACAAGGCAGTAAACCGTTGCCGAAGTTTGCAGTAAAAGCTCATATAAGATATGGGCCCCAAGATAACCGGTCGCTCCTGTGAGCAGAATATTTTCCGGCTTGCTCCCGGAAGAGACAGCTCCTGTTATTCGTGCAGGTTCCGCAAGGTCTCGCACTTTCCATTCCCCGGAAGCCAGATTGGCATTCGAAATCGTCTCACCCGCCGTCTGTACTTTCTGTGATTCCTGCGGTTCCCGCTTCTCAGCATACTCGGCCAGTTCGGCGACGGTACGGTAGCGGAAAAAGTCCTGGATTTTTAAATGGGGAAAAGAAGGCTTTACCAGTACGAGAATGCGCAGAACCTTCAGCGAATGCCCGCCAATCATAAAGAAGTCGTCATAAATGCCTACTTTTTTCACACCAAGGACTTTTTCCCAGGCTTCTGCTATCAGCTTCTCCGTCGCATTTCGGGGAGGCGCATAGCTTTCCTGCGGCATCGCCGACTCTATTTCTCTGGCTGCCAGACCTTTCCGGTCAATTTTACCGGTCGGGGAAAGAGGCATAGCTGCCAGGTGGATGATTTGTTCGGGGACCATGTAGCCCGGCAGCGAACCGGCAAGAAAGTCCCGAATTTCTCTCCCGTGAAGAGGCTGCTTGTCCACCGTCGTATAATAAGCAATCAGGCGATTGTTTCCGTCCTGCGCTTTCTGTGCAATGACCGCCGCCTCCTGCACTTCTTCCCGCCCGGCCAATACCTCTTCGATTTCACCCGGTTCAATGCGGTGCCCGCGAATTTTCACCTGCGTATCTTTACGGCTGATAAATTCAATATTTCCATCCGCGAGCAAGCGGACAAGGTCGCCTGTTTTATAGAGACGTGCCCCCGGCATAGTAGAAAATGGGTGGGGTATAAACGCTTCAGCTGTTTTTTCTGGCTGATTCAGATAGCCCTGCGCCAACCCCTCGCCTCCGATATACAGCTCACCGGGTACATGAACCGGACAAAGCTGCCCTGCGCTGTCGAGGATGTACATTTCATAATTTTGCACCGGCCTTCCTATCGGTATACCGTTCTGTGTATCCGGTACAAGATGGCTAATTTTATACGAGGTAGACATGATCGTACATTCTGTCGGCCCATACGCATTGATAATCGTAATGTTGGTCCCAAACCGTTTTTGCCAGAGGCGGACCATGGAACCGGTTAATGCTTCTCCCCCTACAACGATGCGTTTTACGGAAGCGAGTTTTTTACAGTCTTCGTCGGACAAATACGAAGCCAATTGATTAAAGAAAGCGGTAGGAAGGGCTAAAACCCCGGTCACCTTTATTTCTTCGATGATATTGGTGAATTCTTCGATGGAAACGCGCTGTGAAGGCGACAGCAAATGCAGCCTTGCCCCGGAAAATAAAGCGGAAAACGTCTCGCACACCGAGGGATCAAAGCTAAACGAAGTGAACTGGGTAAAAATGTCATACTCCTGGCAATCATAATACCGTATCGCATAATCAATCTGATTGACAACACTCCGGTGGGAAAGCAGCGTTCCCTTCGGGCGGCCGGTTGAGCCAGACGTATAAATAACGTAGGCAAAGTCATCCGGTGTGAGACCGCTTGTCACGTTATCTGCGGAATAATGTTCACACTCACCGTCATCCACACAAAGTATCTTTTCAACGCACGCATTGCCCGCGATTAGTTCCACTGCTTTTTCTTCATGCTGTCTTTTCGTCACGACATGGGATATCCTGCTATCCTGGATCATATACCTTGCACGGTCTTCCGGATATTCAGGGTCAATCGGAACATACACTCCGCCGGCTTTCATAATACCGAGTAAGCTAACGACAGTGTCCAAGCTTCGTTCCATAAAAACCCCTATAAAATCGCCTTTTTTCAGGCCATAAAATTGCAGCCTGTGCGCCAGTTGATTGGAACGTTTGTTTACGTCCTCGTATGTCATCCGGCCATCCTCAGCAGACAGGGCGATATTGTTTGGGTGCTTGTCCGCCGCCAGGTAAAACAGGCCAGGTAGAGTTTGTGTGGCAGGAAAATCTGCACGGGAATGATTTAACTCCTTGTAAAGGAGATGTTCCTGTTCCGTTAAGATGTCAAACGTCCGGAATAAAAAAGACGCGTCTTCTATGAATGCCTTGAGTATTTTTTTATACTGCTTGATAAACCGATACACTGACTCGGCTTTAAACACCGTTTTATTGAATGTAAGTTTAAATTTCAGCTGCTCCCCATCGTCCCGCACCTGCCAGATAAGGTCCGCAGGATCGGCGATTCTTTCCTCCGTCAAGGAAAAGATGGTCGAATACACAGGGGGCCGGCCGGCATCCTTATCCGGATTGAGCTTGTCCGCTAGTTCATCAAATGCGTAATCGCTATAATGCGCGGCTTCAGTTACCCGCTGGCTTACGAGAGAAAGAGCCTCGTCTATCCTGTTCAGCCCCGCCATCGAAACACGCAGAGGAATGAGAGTCACCTCACCTGTCTTTTTGTATCCTGTGGAGGGAATGCCTATAATCATGTCTTCTTCATTCGTCAACCGGTACATCCATACAAAGTAGGCGGTGAGCAGCAGGGTATTTACATTTATCCCCTTATCCCGGCAGACCTTTTTTATCTGGTAAAGAAAGCTTTTGTCGGGGGCATCGCTAATGCATTGTCCCGCGAACTCATATACAGGCGAACGGGAAAAATCGAGCGGAAATTCCATGACAGGCAAAGGCGGCGCCATATGTGTCAGCCAGTACTGCTCTGCCGTAGCCGAATACGTTCCGGATTTTTCATTAGGATGTATGTTCATCTTCAAATTTCTCCTCTGCTTTCTAAGAAGTGTTTTCACATAGCCTGCAAAATTTATAATTTGAATTGATGAATCGCCTGCTGCAGTTCCTCAACCAGTTCACGGAGCAACTGGGCTTCACTGTGAATTTCTTTCATGGAAGACAACTGTTTCATTGAAGAAGCCGCCACAGCCTGTGTACTGTCAGACGAACTCCTGGCAATCTGTTCGATTTCTTCTACAGATGCCGTCACTTCCTGTGAGCTTGCCGCCATTTCCTGTGAAGTCGATGAAACGTCCCGGATTTGATCGGAAATATTTTCGATCGACTTCTGAATCTGACAAAACGCATTTTCCGCGTGCTGTACAACGTCCAACCCGGCCTGTACCTCTTCTACGACCTGATTCATCGCGGTTATCGAATGCGAAGTGTCTCCTTGAATTTCCTGGACAAGATCGGCAATCTGTCGTGCTGATTCTTCCGATTGTTCCGCAAGCTTCCGCACTTCATCCGCAACGACGGCAAACCCTCTTCCTTGTTCTCCGGCACGCGCCGCTTCAATCGCGGCATTCAATGCCAACAGGTTCGTCTGTGAAGCGATTCCGGCGATAATTTCAACAATCTGCACAATTTCCTGGGAGCGGTTTCCAAGCGATTGGACGATGGAGGCCGATTTATTGACCGATTTGCTGATCGAATCCATCTGCTGAACCGCTTTTTGCGTAGACTGGTTTCCTCTCTGCGCCTCCTCCGCTGTTGTAATGGAGGCTTCCGATACCGCAACAGACGTCTCCGCAATACGCTGAATTCCTATTGCCAATTCTTCAATGGATTGTGCACTGCTGGACGCACTGCTTACCTGCACCTCGGTTCCACTCGCAATTTCTTGAATGGAGGCGGAAATTTGATTCGTTTCCAACGTTGTTTCTTCAATGTAGGACGATAAATTGGTGGATAAATGCGAAACCTGGCTTGAAACGCTTGTTACCTTCTGGATAATGCCCCGCAGACTATTGACCATAGTAGCAAAATTCCTGCTGAGGGTACCGATTTCGTCCTCTGTTTTCACCTCTGTGAGCTCTATCTCCAAGTTGCCGTCTGCTACTTTTCGGGATACTTCTGACAAATAAACGATCGGCTTCACCATTTTCTTAATAAAAGCATACAGAACGACTCCAAAAATAACGATGAACAGCAGAGTGAAATAAAAGATATTGAGAGCTTCCGCCCATGCCTTCCGGGTTACTGAAGATACGTCGTAATCCACGGCATACACAGCAAGCACCGTGCCATTTTCATCGAGTATAGGAGCAAATCCGGTTTTATACTGTCCGAAGGCATCCCCGTAAATCGCTGTTGCCTGAACTTTTTTCTCTTCAAACGCTCTCTTTACCGCAGCGATCATATCCGGGGATAAGCCTGCTTTTACCATGTCGGTATCATACTTGGCCCCTGTTTTTAAAACACTCGTACTCATTGTAGGCGCATAGTACGAGCCGTTCTTTGACGTAATTATGTATAAATTGCTGATAATTGCGGATTGGCCCATCATCTTATCCATGTTCTTCGTGGCTTCAAGGACGTCCGGGTTTTTATCGTTCGGCTCGTTCATAATCGACTTTAATTTATCACGATTGATCTGCTCGGCCAGAATGGTAGAAGTGTCATTCAACTGTTTATCCATGCTTTTCAGGTTGCTGTTTTTCAGCATAAAATAAGCCAGCGTCATCGTTGATAAACCAAAAAGAAGCAAAATCGCGAGTGAAATAGAAACAAGTTTAGCAGTAACAGACATTTTAAGCTTTTTCTTTTTCATTTTTTACTCTCCTTAGATTTGTTCTTGTTTGTAATTAAACGGCTCTCTTTTTGTTGATAAACATCTCCTGAAAATCATTCGGCAGTCCTTCTCCTCCCTTCCTGTTCAGCTTTGGGAGCAAATAAAAACAACTTCCAAGGCACTGCAACAAAGCAACCGGAAGTTGTTTTTTACGTGCAACTTGGCAACCATAGCAGCGAACTGCTTTAGGCCCATAGCTTTGCGTCCCTGCCTTTCGACAGGTTTGCCAAATATGTTTTTTTAGGAAGAAAGAAGCGAATCCTTTATACCAATCACCTCTTTTATTTTACATTTTTTCAAAATCATTTCCACTATAAAAATTTCAATGTGCCAATATGTTACATTGAATGACAAAAGAGGACAGCAAATGACGATGAATGCAACAGCAGTCTTCATGGAACAGTGGGTGGGCTTCCTCCGCTGTGTTATCATAAAAGAAAAAACAAACAAATATGAGGTATAGACAATGAAAACACGATGCGGATGGGCAACCAACGACCCCCTCTATATTGAATATCATGATGCGGAGTGGGGAGTGCCGGTTCACGACGATCAAAAATTGTTTGAAATGCTGATATTGGAAGGTGTGCAGGCGGGGTTAAGCTGGATTACCGTTTTGAAAAAAAGAGAGAATTACCGAAAGGCATTTGATAACTTTGATGCTAGAAAAATTGCGGCTTATGACGAGCATAAGATTCAAGAACTGCTGAATAACGAAGGGATTATTCGAAATCGGATAAAAATAAACGCCGCGATAGGCAACGCGCAGTCTTTCCTCCGTGTCCAGGATGAGTTTGGCAGTTTTGACCGCTATATTTGGGAATTCGTCGGGGGCACACCGCTGTTGAATCATTGGAGCAGCCTGGCGGAAGTGCCTGCCAGTACACCCATGTCGGATCAAATGAGCAAAGCTTTAAAAAAACGAGGATTTAAATTCGTCGGCAGCACCATCTGTTACTCTTTCATGCAGGCTACCGGGATGGTGAGTGATCATGTTATGGAGTGTTTTCGATATAAGGAGTTGAATAAGACAAATACAAAGTAAGAACATACACAACTGTTCTTTGAGGCCCTAATCTTTTACTTTTTTCTTTCTTTATACTCTTTTGGAGTTTCAGGTTTGTGTGTAGTCTATGCCTGATATTTTTTTATCATTCAAACAAAAATAGACTAACGAAGGCAACTCCATTCAGTTTAACACTGTAAAGCAACATATACTTTCTTTAACGGTAAATAAGGCGGATGCAAAATGCACCGCCTTTATTTTTTTCCATTTTTAGCTTTCCACATTCGTTTCGGCCTCAGTTACAGCCGTACCGTTTGTTCCGGTATTTGTGGTGTTATTTTGCAGCTGGGAGGATAATTCTTGAACCTGCTGCTGTTCCTGGCTGTTTTTCGCCTGCTGCTGTGCAGCTTTTAGTCCCTGCTCGATCGCATTTTTCTTGTTTGCCATAATGTGCTCACCTCCTCATTCCACTATCAAGTATTCCTCCCAATCCATAAGAATATCCGTTCATGTATTTTGCGAAAAAAATTCACAAATCCGACAGAGAAACGGGAATGAATGCGCGTCCAATTTATACCGGCCATGTTAAAATTACATCTTGTAAACGAGCCTATTTTGTATGTATTTAACAGGTAACGGGGAGTGGAAAAGCTATATGGAACATCCAGGCGCAATGCCCATTTATACGGCACGGGAAAAGATGAAACAGATGAGCACAGAGGAAGCCGGTCAATACATGAAGAATAAGAAAAATCAACTTCGCCTGATTTTCTGGGAACTAACAGAAGGATGTAATTTAAAATGCGTTCATTGCCGGGCAACGGCTCAACCGCAGCGAAATCCGGACGAGCTCTCGACAGAGGAAGCCTTTCGGATGATTGATGAAATTGCCGGTTTTGCCAATCCAATTATCATTTTAACCGGAGGAGAACCGCTGTACCGGCCGGATATTTTTGAAATTGCCGGTTACGCAACTTCGAAAGGCTTGCGTATCGCCCTTGCCTCCAACGGCACCCTGATTAATGAAGAGATGGCTAAAAAAATTAAAAAGGCCGGTGTGCAGCGCGTCTCGATTAGCCTGGACGGAGCCCGACAGGAAACGCATGACCAATTCCGTGGGATACATGGCGCTTTTCAAACGGCGTTAAACGGCGCCCGCCATCTGGTGAACCAGGGTGTACCCATTCAATTTAATACGACAATCACCACACACAATGTGCAGGAAATCGAACAGGTGATGCAGCTTGCGCTCGATGAAAAAGCGACGGCTCTTCATCTGTTTATGCTGGTGCCGGTAGGATGCGGCGCGCAGCTTTCTGCGACGCAAATGATTCCGGCTGCTGAGTATGAACGGGTGCTTAACTGGTTTTACGATCAGTCTTTAAAAGTTCCGCTGGAATTAAAGGCTACCTGTGCCCCCCACTACTTCCGAATCATGCGCCAGCGCGCCAAAGCGGAAGGAATTCAGGTTACCTCAAAAACGCACGGCATGGCCGCTATGACCAAGGGGTGTCTGGCCGGTACCGGCGTCTGCTTCCTTTCCCATAAGGGAATCGTACAGCCCTGCGGTTATCTGCCTGTTGAAGCGGGAAATATCCGCCGCCAGACCATCCAGGAGATTTGGGAAGGCTCAGAAATTTTCAGCCAATTACGTGATACAGCCAATCTTAAAGGAAAATGCGGCATCTGTGAGTACAGAAATGTTTGCGAGGGCTGCCGTGCCAGAGCCTATGGAATGACGGGCGACCTCCTCGCAGAAGAACCGTTCTGTATTTATCAACCGAAACAGGCGGTAAGCGATTAGTTGACGGATCCTAGTTGACGAACCCTACCAAAATCCGAAAGTTTTCCCTACATTTTCTGGTTATGCCTGAAAAAGAGAAGAGGGGCTGACCCAAAAGGATGCATAAAGTGACCTTTTGGCGACAGCCCCTTTTTTACAGTTATGTCATACCATCAACCGTTTTCGAGCGGAGCGATTCAAAGGCCCCGTGGATGAAATATTCAAGCAGGTCTTGAGGCTTCTCTTCGAAGAAGGCCATGTGAATCTAAAAAAAGAAAAATGGGAAGCATACGTAAAATACGGGATGTATAAAAAAGAACAAACACGTTCGTTTGCATAAATAATAGATTTTTTCTGTTTGAGGATATTGGATAACCTTAACTTGATGGGCATGTAATATCATCTCAAAAAGCTCAAAATGTTTTTACAAAACCGTATATGTCAATAATGAAAGGAAAAGAACGATTAGGAGATCGCTATGGGCGACTGGAAGAAAATCTTGAACCATCTGTTACGCTCCGACCGGCGAAAGTCGGTAAATGCCGAACTGCCAAGCAAGAATCCTCAAACCAAAACATTGCTCTCCGGAGAATTGAATGAAAATCTGCAAATGATACAAGACATTTATGCGGATTGTTCCGACGTCATTTTCCATGACTTTTTGATCGGCGATCAAACAAAAGCCGCGCTTATTTACATCGATGGTCTTGCCAATGTCGAAGAGGTCGACCAACATGTACTAGCGCCGCTTCAGCAGGATTTCGTTCTGGAACATACACTTTCGAACATTCGTCAGAAAATCGCCGTCTCGTCCATAAAACATGTACGAACCGTAGCTGATGCCATCGAAGAAATATCCGGCGGAAATCCCGTTCTGCTTGTGAATCAGGAAAAGCAAGGATTGTCAATTGGATTATCGAAGTGGGAAAAACGCGGAATCGAAGAACCTGTGGCCGAATCGGTATTACGGGGTCCAAGGGAAGGATTCATCGAAACACTGCGGACCAATACTTCTTTGTTGCGGCGGAAATTAAGAAGTCCGAACCTGAAAATCAAATCAATGAACATCGGGACATATTCCAGAACCTCAATCGCAATTGCCTATATCGAGGGAATTGCGGACCCCGGTTTAATTGAGGAAATGACGAATCGGTTACAGCGGATTGAGATCGACGGTGTATTGGAAAGCGCAAATATCGAGGAATTGATTGAAGACAACCCTTATTCCCCTTTCCCTCAACTTCTTTCGACGGAACGTCCTGATGTTGCCAGCGCATATTTGCTGGAAGGTCATGTCGTTGTGTTCGTCGACGGAACCCCCAGTGTGTTGATCGCTCCGGTGACGTTTTTTTCTTTGCTGCAATCACCGGAAGATTACTACGAGCGATACTTTGTCGGTACTGCGATTCGTTGGCTGCGTTACCTTTTTCTTGCCATCTCTTTACTGGGGCCTTCGCTCTATGTCGCCGTTGTTTCGTTTCATCAAGAAATGATTCCGACCACCCTTTTATTAACGATGGCCGAGTCACGAGAACAGGTGCCATTTCCTGCACTTGTGGAGGCCATGCTTATGGAGACCGTGTTTGAAGCGCTGCGCGAGGCCGGAGCCAGACTTCCTAAGCAAGTCGGGTCAGCCGTCAGTATTGTTGGAGCGCTTGTTATTGGTCAAGCAGCGATTGCAGCCGGTATCGCTTCCGCTCCGATGGTCATGGTTGTGGCGATTACGGGGATCGCTTCGTTTATGGCGCCCCGGTTCACCGTGGGAATTGCCGTAAGGCTCCTTCGCTTCCCTATGATAATCCTTGCGGGCTTCCTGGGATTTCTCGGCTTGATGCTGGGGATAATTTTGATTTTGAATCATCTCCTCACTCTTCGTTCTTTTGGTGTCCCGTATATGTCTCCATTGGCCCCTATGAAAGGCCGCGACATGAAAGATGTACTTTTGCGGGCTCCACGCTGGGCGATGAACACACGTCCACACTTAACCGGAGAATGGAACCAATATCGTCAGGCCCCCGGACAACAACCAAATCCAACCAAAAGGGATGAGGAAGAATAATCAAAGGGGATTTTTATGTATACAACAAAACGAAAAACCATTCTTGTCCTCTTTTTCCTTTCAATCAATACGCTTTTTCTTTCCGGCTGTTGGGACCGAACGGAAGTGAACGATTTGGCTATCATTACAGCGGCTGGTTTGGATGTAACGGACGATCATAAACTTGAACTGTCTGTAAACATATTTGTTACCAATCCGTCAGGTGGTCAACAGATGGAGGGAATGTCCGGCGGCGGTCGCGGGAAGGGCGGACAATCCATCGTTCGATCAGCGGCAGGGCTGACCATGGCGGATGCGGCATCCAAATTGCAGCAGATGCTTCCTCGCAAAGTGTTTTGGGGGCATGACGATGTTTTCATTTTTGGAGAAAGATTGGCGAAGCAAGGCATTATCGAACCGATGGAATACTTGACTCGGCACCACGCTCCAAGAGAACGCGCAAACGTATTCGTCAGCAAAGGATTGGCGAAAGATGTGCTGCAACTTCAACCCCCTATTGAGCGAAATGTCGCGGAAGTGCTGCGGGAATTGGCCAAGTCCCAAACAGGGCTGAATATCACGATAAAAGAGTTGGCGCAAATGCTGGCCGGTAAAGCCAATGCGGCTGTCATACCTTGGGTGGAAATCAAACAAGCACAAGATGCTCAAAAAGCAATTCCGTTTATTAATGGAACAGCGATAGTAAAGAACGGAAAAATGACCGGTCGTGTGAATGATTACACAACCAGAGGGATCATGTGGCTAAGAAACGAAGTAAAAAGTGCCACCGTGACCGTTTCCCCAAAAGGCACTAAAGGATATGTTTCTTTCTATCTGATCAGAAGTCATACGAAATTGATCCCTCATATTAAGGGTAATAATTGGAGGATCGCCGTTAAGATTGAAACTCAGGACGATATCGTCGAAAATACAACGAACCTGAATCTCATGGAACCGGAGCATACGCAAGCGCTGGAAACGGAATTGAGAACCGATATTGAACATCGTGTGAAGAAGGCCCTGACGCAAGCACAGGAAAAGATGAACGCCGACATTTTCAATTTTGCCGATGTTTTTTACCGTAAATATCCGAAAGAGTGGAATCAAGCAAAGGATCGCTGGGACGAGATATTCCCGAAAGTGAAAGTCAAGCTGGAAACAAATCCAAAAGTTACCAGGCCAGGGATGACCGGTAAAAGCTTTATTAAGCCGGAACAGAGGTGATCAAAAAATGAAATGGGCGGAAATCTTGGGGATCACAGTGGTTTTAGTTTTCATGACCATATACGAATGGCCGAAAATGAAGGGGCAAATGAAAAAAGAGAAAATTGCCTTTGCCGCTTTAACCATGTTGGGAGGGGGGCTGGCTTTTCTGCTTGTTTTCTATCCAGAAATGCCGGGTCCCACACAATGGATTGATGCCATTTATAAACCGCTGGGAAAATTTATTTATAAATAAACCGCGGAAAGGAGTTCAAAAAAAGATGATCGAAAAAGGGAAGATTTCTGCATTACAAATGGGAATGATGATGTATTTGGCAATCACCCCTACAGCGATTCTCTCCGCACCAGCGATTACGTACAAATATGCAAAACAAGATCTATGGATTTCGCCGATTTGGGCCTTGAGTGGATTGATTACCGTATTTATCGCATTTCGACTCCATAACATGTATCCGGGCCAAAATATCGTCCAAGTGAGCGAACGAATCGTCGGCCGGGTTCCCGGAAAAATAATCGGGTTAATCATCCTCTTCGTTTATCTATATCTCAATGGTGTTGTCATTCGAGAATACAGCGAATTCTTGGTCGGGGCATTCCTGCAGCGGACCCCGCTCATCGTGGTGTCAAGCAGCATGGTGCTGGTATGTGCATTAGCCGTTCGCGGAGGTGTGGAAATCGTGGGGAGGTTTGCCCAACTTTTCCTACCTGCTATTGTTATTTTTTTTCTACTCATCCTTATTCCGATCATTCCTGATCTGAGCCCATCGAACATGCTTCCGGTCATGGGAGAAGGGATTATGCCTTCTATCGCGGGTGCTGGCGTTCTGCAGACCTGGTTTAGCGAATATATCACCGTATCGTTTCTTCTCCCTTTTGTAACCGATCGCAAAAAAGCGCTGAAAAGCACTTTGATTTCCCTATTTGCAGTGATATTGACGCTGGTTATTTCCAATCTGGAAACACTGCTGCTCTTGGGGGAGATGACGGACAATTATACTTATCCCTTTTTGATCGTTGCGAGGTACATCAGTCTGGCAGAATTTTTCGCCCATCTGGAATCGCTGCACATGGCCATTTGGGTGTTAGGTGCGTTTGTGAAAATCTGCGTATTTTTTTATGTGTCTGTTCTTGGCACCGCCCAATGGATGAACCTGTCCGATTATCGGCCGATCGTGTTTCCGCTCGGTTTTATTTTAATCTTGTTTAACTTTTGGGTAGCGACCAATCTGCAGGAATTAACGCATGCGATTTCTACGTCTGTGACATTTTCTCTATTGACTGTGTTGGTGGTGATTCCGGTGTTACTGTTCTGTATGGCTTGGGTGAAAAAACGATTCGGTAGGATAAGGACAATGAGGTAATTTGCATGTGGCAGTAATTTCGTATAAAAAAACAAGCACTTCGCACCGCTTGTGGTTGTATCGCAAACACCAATTCTTTGTTGTTAACCCAGGGGCCGTTTGCGGCCCTTTTTGTTTGGTTATTATGGTCAACGAAGGTAGAGGTATGTACACTTTGACAAAGGTCATGACGTGCTGCAAGGCAAGCAGAAGGAATCCATTTTACGATTAGCACACTTTTTCTATGATCGCGGTAAGTACATTCGCTTCCCCGGTTTACCTCGCGTCCTCTAAATCCTATAATAGTATTATAATAAACGAGGTTTGAAAAAGGAGATATATACGCATGATAAAGGTAGGAAGAAATGACCCCTGCCCGTGTGGGAGTGGAAAGAAGTATAAACGCTGCTGTCTCGAAAAAGACCAGCAGAATAATGTAATCCGAATCGCTTCTCACAGTGACGAGGAAAACAATTGGCCTCCTTGTGAACAGCACCCGGAACAGATTGACTATGATTCTCTTGTAACTCTAATCGAAGAAGAATTGGATTGGGGTAACTTTCTCTACCAATTGATTGCTAGAAAAATTTTGGACAATATGGTTCAGGAGTATGATCTTGAATCCGTTGTTGCAGGTATTTTACTATGGAATGCCTACTCTTCCGTAATTCAACCCATCATCAGAAAAGTGGGCGTATACCCTGCTGCGGTTGAATATTGTATTGATCAACTTTATGGAAGAGCAGAAGCAACACAGGCCGGGCTGGCTAAAAAATACGGGCTGTCAGCAGGCACCATTTCCCAGCGTGTGAATCAACTGCTGGATTTTGCTGAAGACCTGGCAGAGCATATTGCTTTGACGGATGATGAGGATGACGAAGACCCTTTTCTTCTGCCCCCTCTTCCCCGTTCCATAGGTACAGAAAGGGAAATGCGTACGAAAAAAGCTTTGCAGCTGTCTCCTGATGGTCCGGACGCTTACAACATCCTTGCAGAAACAGCCGACAGCCTGGAAGATATGATTGAATATTACAGGCAGGGAATGCTGGCAGGTGAGCGTAATTTGGGACAAGCCTTTTTTAAAGAAAACAAAGGCCATTTCTGGGGAATGATAGAAACCCGCCCTTATATGCGATCAAAATTAGGATATGCCCAGGGGTTGTCATTTTTAGGCCATTTAAAAGAAGCGGTGCGGGAATATAAAGAACTGTTGGAACTAAACCCTAACGACAACCAGGGTGTCCGCTATGCGTTACTGACCGCTTATATTGAATGGAGAAAATACAGTGAAGCTTTAAAAGTGATAAATACGTATAGTGAGGATCATACCGCGAATTTTAACTATAACCGGATTCTGATAGAATACGGGAAAAATGGAGTTTCCAGTCGGCTTGTTTCACTATTACAAGAGGCTATCCAGCAAAATTCATTTGTAGTCGATTATGTTCTGGGGAAGAAGAGAATTCCTGACGAAATGCCTGAATACATCGGCTTCGGTGACAAGGATGAAGCGGTTGCCTATGTTCAGGACCATATTCACTTATGGCAGAGAGAACCGGTTCTGATGCGCTGGTTGAAGGAACAGGTCAAAGCGAATACACCCGGGAAAAGTAAAAAGTGAATGGCGCAAAAACGCAGCGAGGACGGAAAAAAGCATGAATCACGCACTATCCCTGAAAGATATTAAATTATTATGCGGCGCAGCTGCCTACCAGCGTGGAGAGGCATATTATAAATCGCAGCGGGTAATCCGGGTCAGTTACGACCCGGACGAACTTCGTTATGACGCGATTGTCATGGGCAGCAAACGATACAGCGTCAGAGTTTTTTTTGACGAAGCGGACGGAGTCGAAGCCGAGTGCAACTGCCCTGCCTACAATTCCTATGACACTTGCTGTAAGCATATTGCTGCCGTTTTATTTTACATTTATGCTAACAGTACAGGCATACCCGGACTTGCGCCTGTTAACGCTATCCGTGAGGGGAAAGGCAATGCGTTCCGTGAACCGGTTATCTCAAGCAAAGACGCACAGTTGACGAAGAACATTCTGGCTCTATTTGATAATACGGCTGTTTACCCTGAAGCCGCCGAGCCGCTTAGAGAAAGCAAGCAGTTGGTTGACGTAGAATTCACATGCAAAGCCACCAGCTTTGCCTCGGGAAAAAACACATTTACACTTGAGATGAAAATCGGCGCCAAGCGTTTGTACATCGTCCAGAAAATTAAAGAATTTCTTTCAAAAATTGAGAGTCAGGCTCCCTGTGTATTTACTAAACTCTTTACATTCGATCCGACGGTACATGCTTTTAAAGAAACGGATTGGGCAATCATTCAGCAGTTGATCGAATTGAATCATAATGAATCGGTTTACCGTGACGTGTTAAACCACTATTCCAGTGGCTATAAGCTTTATACGTCGAACAATGAACGGGATATATTGATTCCTCCACTGGCATGGGAGACGATGCTGCCAAAATTATTGCAAGCAACCGTTCGTTTTGAACATAACTCCGAAACGTACGATCACATTGAAGTAACCCAGGGGCAAATTCCCCTTAGCTTTGAATTAAATAAAGCTCCGTCCAATGGATATCAATTCGAGTTTCAAGGGCTGGAAAATGTAACGGTAATGGAGAACTATGGGTACGTCATTGTCGGCGGGGACTTATGGAAATCAGACCAGACACAAATAAAAAGACTCGCGGAACTGAAAAAGATGTTTCAATTTTCGTCCCGCAGGCAGGTATGGGTGGCACCCGATCAAATCGAACCCTTTATGGAGAAGGTCGTCCCGGGGCTAAAAAAACTTGGCACCGTGAATATCGCTGCGCAGATTTCCGATCGAATCGTAAGCCCTCCTTTACTGGCCAGGCTTTATCTGAATCGGGACGACGATCGGCTGCTGGCCAGGCTGGAGTATGTATACGGTGATATCGTTATTGAACCGATGCGCTCAAACACCGGGAATTATGATCGGTCAGACCGCATCCTCATCCGGGATGTGGAGCAGGAAAACCGGATCATGAACCTCTTTGAAAATTCTGCTTTCAAAATTAACACAAACGAACTTTACATGGATGAAGAAGAATCGATTTATAACTTTTTATACCATGTCCTGCCTGAATTTGAGAAACTTGCCGACGTTTATGTAACCCCATCAGTCAAGTCGCTGATGCACAGGACGATCCACCAGCCGAAAGCATCAGTGGATGTTGACACGAAAACGGAGTGGTTGGAAGTCAACTTCGACATGGAAGGCATCGACGAACAGGACATTCGCAACATTCTCGGATCGGTTGTAGAGAAACAGAAATATTACCGGTTGCCAAACGGTTCATTTTTATCATTAGAGGAAGACGGGTTTCAGGAAATTGCTCTGCTTATGGAAAGAATGGGCATCCGAACCTCTGAAATCAAGGGCAAGCGCATCGAACTGCCAGTCGTTCGTGGATTTTCCCTGATCGATGCAAATGAAAAAAACCGTAACATCAAATTTGGAAAATCGCTGCGCCAGCTGCTCGACAATTTGCGAAACCCGGACAACCTGGACTTCACCGTTCCGGAAACGCTGATCCCCGTGCTGCGAGACTATCAAAAATTTGGCTTTCAATGGATGAAGACTCTCGCCTACTACCGCTTCGGGGGCATTCTGGCGGATGATATGGGACTTGGCAAAACACTGCAAAGCATTGCTTTTATTCTGTCGGAGCGGCAAGAGAACAAGCAGGTTGGACTGCCGGTCTTGATCGTATCCCCCGCTTCATTAATTTATAACTGGAAAAACGAATTGAAAAAATTCGCGCCTGAGTTGAAAACAGCCGTCGTAGCGGGCGATAAGCAGGAGCGCAGTCAGGTTTTAGGCGGCGCCTCGGACGCAGATGTTTTGATTACATCCTATCCTTTGCTCCGCAGAGACCAGGAACTATATGCGGATCAACGCTTCCATATCCTGATTCTCGACGAAGCCCAGGCAATTAAAAACCATGCGACACAGACAGCGCAATCCGTTAAATTAATCCAGGCCCGGCATCGTTTTGCCCTGACTGGAACACCGGTGGAAAATAGGTTGGAGGAACTCTGGTCCATCTTCAATGCGATATTCCCGGAACTTTTCTCCGGCAAAAAGGCATTTTCTGAACTTACGAGTGAACAAATTGCGATACGGCTGCGCCCCTTTATCCTGCGTCGGCTGAAAACTGATGTGCTGAAGGAGCTGCCGGATAAAATTGAAACCATTCGATCGTCCGAACTCTCAAAGGAACAGAAAGCACTATACGTGGGATATCTGTCGAGACTGCAGCAAGAAACCGTTCAACAACTTCAAGTGGATAGCTTCCAAAAAACCCGGATGAAAATTCTCGCTGGGCTAACGCGGCTGCGCCAGCTATGCTGCCACCCGGCGTTGTTTGTGGACAATTACAACGGCGGCTCCGGAAAACTGGAGCAGCTTATGGAACTTGTCGATGAATGTCTTAGCAGCGGCAAACGAATGCTGATCTTTTCTCAGTTTACAGAAATGCTGGGGATCATCCGTCAAGAACTCGCACAAAGCGGTTTATCCTGTTTTTATCTGGACGGTAAAACACCTTCCATGGAGAGGGTGGAGCTTTGCCGGCGGTTTAACGAAGGGGAGGAAAACATCTTTCTCATTTCCTTAAAAGCAGGTGGAACCGGACTGAATTTGACCGGAGCGGACACCGTTATTCTCTATGATCTGTGGTGGAATCCCGCAGTTGAACAGCAGGCCGCAGACCGAGCCCACCGCATCGGGCAAAAAAACGTAGTCCAGGTGTTCCGGCTGGTCACAGAGGGCACGATTGAAGAGAAAATGTACGAACTGCAGCAAAGAAAGAGGGACTTGATCGACCAGGTGATTCAACCCGGCGAACAAACCCTGTCCGCTTTGACAGAGGAAGAAATACGCGAACTACTGATGATTGGTTCATGAGAGGGTGCTGAGGGCCCTCTCATTTTTTTCCGAATAAGAAACATCGAATTTTTCTAAACTTCTCGGACGATCCGATGATCCCTCGCTTCAATTATACCCCTTGAACATAACGTCGCCTGTCGTTAGTTTTCATGCATATTCACAGTTGAAACAAGAATATTCGTGACCAATCATATGACTGTTATCACATCGACCGGTCCAGCTACAAGTGGGAAAAAGAGTACGACAAACGAACAGCAGTGGAACGTGTCAACAGTCGACATGGACTATGAATATACAAAAAACCCAATTCTGAGTTCAATAAGAGAAATCGAGGTTTGTGGAATTAAGAGAGATGCTTGAAAAGGAAAGTAATTCCATATTTACGCTAAAATATGGTATATTATCTTACAACGGAATAGGCTCTCATGGGTGGTTTAGGCTTACTCCCTCGAAAGGGGGTGAGCTAAATATGACAACATTTCAGGCGTTGGTGTTAATTAATAGTAGCATAGCTACCATACTGTCCCTACTCTCCCTGATTGTTGTTTTAATCAATACAAAAAAATAAGCCCCCATGAGTTTTAGCCGACTTTGGGAGCTTATTTTCCTTTTGTTCGGATAGCCTATCCCCTATGAAGGGCGACCGTTGCTTGATCGGAGATGCTACCAACAAACATCTTCGGTCTATCTTATTATTATCCATTATACACCAGTTATACCCACAAAATCAAACAGACTGTTTTGCGTAGCTGTTAATTAACACCACTTCCATTTCTGCCAATTCCTCATGCCGCCTGTGTATATCTGGATTGAGATCCTAACAATAATGGGATCATTAGAATATAAGACTAGAAAAGGTATTAATCCACCTTCACGATCCCCACAACTTTACTTTTCGGAATGGTAGGATCGTGTTGAACGACAAATGCTTTCGTAAACCGGTTCAAATACGTTTCTTCATGCGACTTCGGAGTTAAAATAATCAGTTTTCGTTTTAGTTCTTGTACATACAAATCAAACACTTTTACTTTACGGTGTTCGTCGAGAGCGCTGTCAAATTCATCAAGAACAATGAATCCCGGTGCGGTTTGAAGATTCTGCAACAGTGCCAGGGCAAATAGGAGCGAGCTGAGCGACTCTTCACCGCCGGACACACCTTTTCCGACTTTTCCGCCACGTGCTTTTATACTGACATCTTCCATAGAACCGCGGTGGCCTTCTTTGCGGGCTTTAATATACAAGGTAAAATGGGTTCGCTGGCGCCGATCTTCGTACGATTCCCAGCTAATATCCCCTTCAAATTGAAAATCGCTCATATAAGACTTAAACCGCTGCTGTAACTCGAGGACACGCATGTTAATCGTCGTTTCCAGCTTATCTTTCAGTTGTTCCGTGCGTTCCCTATCTTGTTCCAGCAGAATGGTTGTCCGTTTATATTCGTCCTCAAGGCGTTCATATTCCTGTTTAACGGTCTCGTAATTTTCCGGTGCGGCCGGGTCAATGTCATGCTCAGTCCTGGCCTGGTGCAACATCACCCGGCCATTTTCACGATCTCTCTTCAACTGATTGACCGAAGTCGTTTTTTCTAAAGAAACACTCACTACAGAAGCATTCGCTGCAGAAACATTCGCTACGACTTCGGAATAAATGTCAGGGATGATGTTCTGCAAGTCGGCCAATTCTTTAATCACTTGCACAAGTTCTTCCTTTGTTGTTTCGATTTGGTCCATATAGTTGTCCTTCTGTCTTATTTTAGAGGAAAGGTCATATTCACCATCTTCCAGCACATTCACTACATTTCTGATGTCCCGCTCGGTCCGGCTGATATTCCGTTCCAGTCGGTCGAGTTCTTCCTCAAGGGATGAAAGCTTACTTTTGTGTTCTCTTAAATGGTCTTTTTGCAGCGCCAACTGCTTCCGCTGCTCGTTCAATTCTTCATATTTATCTTTCATCTTACCAAGCTCTTCGTATACAGCCTCTTCTTCGCGCAATTCTTTTTCAAAGCTTTCTTGCTCAACTTGCAGACGCATGAATCGGTCTTTTTCTGTTTCCAACTGTTTTATTTCATGTTTGATTTTTTCCTCGTTGGCCATTTCTTCTTCCAATTTCTTTTTCCGAAGCACCCGCTCATGTTCATTCGTCATGAACGCTTCCGATTCCCGAACTTGATGAATAATACTATTCAGCTCCTGTAAGGTCTTTGTATCCGCCTGGATCTGCCGGTCTAATTCGGAAAGTCCCTGAGCGAGCATGTCGATTTGCTGCACCACGTCCTGTTTCCGGGCCCTTAATGCCTTTACACTCAAAATAAACCTGTCTTTTTCTTGCGGCCCGCGAATGCCGATCGGATCGATTAATGTTCCATTTTTAATGGAAAAGACCCCGCCTTTGAAAAATTGTTCTACCCACCAGAGTGCTTTGATCGCGTGGGCGAGTTCTTCTTCACGAAGCCCTTCCTTCACCCGTAAATGAAGGGCCTGCAATGTCGTAATCGACCGGTCCGGAACGACCTTCATCAGAGGGACATGGTACAAATCGTTCGGTGGATTCACATATGTTCCGTTAAAAAAGATCGTATATTTGATCGCATTAAACAACTGTTCATCTCTTAACCGGGCTGTCTCGTCAAGCTCAATTAATTCACGGAGAGGATAGGCTTTTATTTGTTGTGAACGGAAAAATTTCATCGACTCGACTTGACGGGCCGACCAATCACGCTCTTCTTCAAGCAAAACGAGTTCTTCTTTTAACTCTTGCCATTTACGGGACAAATTACTTTTTGCATCTTTATTCTCTGCGATTCTTTCATCAAGTGTATTGATCTTTTCTTGCACAGCATGGCTACTTTTATATTGGCGCAATCTTTCAAGATGGTCCGCTTCTAATTTTTTATCAGCTGCCACTTTCTCGTTGATTCCCGCAATGAGTTTTACTTTTTCCTGCCAGGCTTCGTTTCGCCCATCCAATAAAGATTGGGTGCGTTCAAATTCACCGTTCGTTTTCACCTGTTCATCCAAAAGCTTGTGCAGCTCAGCTTTAACTTCTTCCTCTGTTCTTGTCAGTTGATTTTTTCTTAACGTAATCGTCTCTAATTCTTTCTCAAGTACTTCAATCCGTGTTTCGATATGCTCGATACATCGGCTGATGTTTTCCATATTCCGTTGTTCCTCTTCAATCTGTGCACCCAGTTGTTCCTGCTTACTCTTCAGTGTTTCTACTAATTCCTCTGATTTCTCTTTTAGCCCCTTTTTTAACGCCAGCTCGTCTTTTGCCTCTTCAATTTCCTCTGCCAGCTGCTCCACAATGTCTTCTATTCTCTCTTTTTCCTTTTTAAAGTGAACCTCTAACCGCAGCAAAGATTCAATATAAAGTTCTCCCCCTTCATGCAGCCGTTTTTGATTATCCAAAAAGCGGTCTAATGCCGCCTTTTTCATTGATAGCTCCGATTTCATGTATTTCACGTTCGATTCGGCAACCCGGAGTGTTTCTTGTGTGTCTTTCATTTTTTCTATGCTTTCTTCCCAGTCTCGCTGGACTTTGTCAATGCCGTGCATTTCACTGAAAATGCGGAAACGTTCCTCCGGGTGCATGACCGCAAACTGATTCACTTCTTGCTGATACCAAATCAGATAGAAAAGGTCCGGATCAATTTTGTATTTATACTGTAAATCTTTTTTGTAAGCGGAAAAATTGTAATAGCGATCGCCTGACGTATACGTGACCGTCTCTTCCCATTGATCGATTTGTTCACCGGTTGAAATCGAAAACTCTTTTTTCAGCGGTTGCCCGGGATCCTGGACCATGTTTAATGTAAACTCAATAAACGCCGGAGCATCAATTTTCATCAACCCGTCATTCTTAAAAAGAAATGAGATTCTTGCTTTCCACGTTTGATCCGCCGGTAAATTGCGGGATCTTAAGCCCTCGACATCCACTTTTGCGGAATATAAGACAGCCCCCATGCAAAATGTAATGGTCGATTTCCCGGCCCCATTTGGTCCGGTGATCATCACATGGTTGTCGATTCCGGACAAATCTAATAAGGTAGGGGGATAATCGCGAATCCCTGAGAAAGTAAGCCTCCACGGAATCATTCGTTTTCCCCTTTCTGATAAAGGTTATAACGCCTGAAAAATTTCAAAACCTCTTCTTTATTTAATTGATTCGATTGGCTGAATTCCGTTGCACGCCGCAAAAAAGAATCCGAAAACATATGAACGCCAATGGCCGTCAACCGGTAGGCTTTTTCTGGTGAATTTGTATCATATTCTTCAATGGCACCAATTTTTTTGAGCGGGTCGATGTTCATTAAAATGCGTTGATTGGCTTTCGTCGTTTCGTGTCCAAACGCATTCAGCAGTTGTTCAAAAAGGGTAAATTCGTGCTGCAATACTTCCTGCTGATAAAACATGTACAAAAGAATCGAAAGACTTTCTTTGGTTAACGTGTTGCGGGCGGCCCGTGCCGGCACTCTCATTAACGCGATGACCTGATCGCGCCGTTCATCATAAATCACTTGAAAATAGCGGCTAACCGCTTGATTGATCCGCGTTAAGAAAGAGTAAAATTTCTCATCATTGGCCTGGATATGAAGCTGTTTTTCCACCTCTTTTCTGGAAAGGCCAAAGTTTCCTGACCGTATGGAAGCAGAGGACGAGAAAAGAATGTTCATAAACGTTACCTCCTCTTCCTCTGATAAGATGCCTTTTAGTGACTGCATCACATTTAATGGATTGACATTGACCTCTTCGTTTTGCGGGTCCCCCATAGGATCCTGCTTACTTGCATCCTGCTTACTCGCTTCGGTTCGTTCGTTTCCGGATGATACTGGATCGATCTTCACGATTCATCCACTCCCATTTTCTTTCGTATGCCGGTATTTCCTTTCTCTGTTCCGGCTTTGTTATCGTAATTTTTTTATTGCCGACCAAGGCGGAGATGGCCGTGAGTGCATTGACGGCATCACTCCACTGAGCCGAAGTGGCTTCAATAACGACTTGTTCCATTGGCGCTTCTTCATGCTTGTCTAAAAATGATTCAATCGCTTCCGTTTCAATCATCGCTTTCGTCAGCAGCCAGTTCGATTCACCCAGCAATTCTTCCATTTTATCTTGAGAAATTTCCTCTGATGAATAAACGATTTCCTCTTCCGTTTCATCAATGGGGTCAATCAATGGCTCATACGTTTCCAGATAGTGTACGGCTTCCTCTATTGCAGCCGCGGAAAGAGGGGCGGCAAATTTAACCGGAATCCATAACCCATCAACTGCCTCCTCTTCGTACCGGCCCTGTTCCATAAAACTTAATAATTGATAAGCATTCGGGACATCAGAATCAAGAGGCGGATCAAACATCTGAATGATAAACTCGCGGACTTTTTCCGGCTGAATCGTTGAGGATAAAGGGGTTTTCTGCATATGAGTAAACTTCAAATACTTATTGATCATCCCAAGACTTACATTCGTTCCTTCTGCCAGAACGGCGGTTCCTTTTTGCATGAGATCGGTAAGAATTAAACTGTCTTCTAGCGTTTGAAACTGCCGAAAACGTTCCTGCAATTTCATTTCTAACTCCTGCATTAATTGATGAATCAGTTCGAGCTGCGGCAGCGCATTACGATCCGCCAGCATTTCCAACTCGCGCTCTTTGATTAATTGAATCGCATTTTCAACATTGCGGATCATGCTGGCAATCTTATTTCCGCCGGAAATCCCATGGTCATCGTACGCTTCACTTAATTCGGCATCGCGCCTCGCCTGAAAAAGAGAGCGGCCGATATCATCATGCATATAATAGGCCAGGGAATCGTTGGCCAGTCGAATCAATGCATCCATCATCCGTTTCCCGACATCCCTCATCTTCAACTGGCGCGACTGTTTGGAAATCCAATTGTACTTAATAAGGACGTTGACGATTTGCTCAACTTTCTTTTTAGAGGGCGGTTCCGGGTCGTGATAACGGTTTCGGTAGCGATAATAAACCGTCTCGGCATTTTCAATCGGGTCATCAAGACCGAGCGCTTCTTCATTGATTAATTGAATGATGCGCAGAAAGCGAAGAATTTCAGCCGGTGATTGAAAGGCATTTTGTGAACCTAAATCGCTCAAAACACCCGATAAAGACGCAATATCCCGCATCGACTGCAGAACCTCGGGAGCCGATTCACCGGCTTGAAAAATGGATATTAACGGCCGATCCACTTTTTCCAATCTTCCACACCCCCTACGACTTGTTCCTGTTCCGCTTTTTGATGTTTTAGGAATGCTATCATATAATCCTCGTAGTGCTGCCAGTTTGCGATCACTTCATGGTCATGGGTAATCCATTTAAGGGTAAGGATGGGGATGCCATATGGTGAAGCCGCTTGTGAAATCGCTTGTGAAACAGCTTGTGGAACCGCTTGTGAAATCGCCAAATATAATTCTTTTGCGATTTGCAGACCGTCCGGGTCGTAATCCGTCCAAATGATGACTTGCCGGAGTGAATGATTTTTCAGTGAACTATTTTTTAAGAGCTGGCCAATGCACTGCTTATGCGAGGTTCTGAGATGTCCATCGACACACACGACAAGTGAATTCGTTTTTTTCATAAAGTCTTTTTCGGCAGCCATTCGAGTCAAAACCGCTCGATTTTCCACGAGCCAGAGTGTCGCTGCTGTCGTTGAATAGTCATCTTCAGAAATCGATAAATCGGTCAACGCATGGACAGGGCCAAAATGGTAGGTCGAAAACCGACCGGCAATCTCCCCGGAAAAATAGAGTGGCGTAATCTTGCCCAGACTGGTAAGGCCAAGCAAAGCCGCCGGACATTGCGCCCAATCCTCCAGCCAGGCGATAAACTCTTCTTTGTTCAAATCAAATTCCTTCGACCCTCCTATTTTCTTATAATAACTCGCTCCGATCTCCTTCCAGTCAAAATCCGTTTTTGTAACGCACAACTGTAAGAAAGCTAACACAAAATGAAGGAATTTCAGCCGTTTCTGCATGGGCCACTTTGATGGGAAAAGCGGCGAAACCTCCAGTTCATGAAGGTCTTCCCAATAGGTTTCGTTTATCATGTTTAGCAAAGATTGAACGCCTTTTTGGCGCGTGTGTGACATTTGCTGCTCAGGTTGCTCAATTTGGTCAGGTTGTTTAATTTGCTCAGATTGCTCGGGTTGCTCAGGCTGCTGCTCGGGTTGCTCAGGCTGCTGCTCGGATTGCTCGATTTGCCAGGTGCATTCCAGCAATGCTGCTCTCTTTTTCCAGGTCTGAAACTCTTGCGCGAGCGCGTCTTTCTTTTGCTGAACTTGATCTGCCTGATATTTGTGCAAACGATACCCCATTCGATAATGCATAGAATCGATCGTTTTCTCGTCCTTTTTAAAGCGAACTTCTTTGATAATCCAGCCTTTCTCCAACCACCGCAGTGTGGTCGGATGACGGTCATCCAATTTTACTTTCTTTCTTGGCATAAAATTGATGTTCGTTAATTCCTCGTCGGGAGATTCTTCTTGATTAGTAGAGACGTCAGTAGAGCTAGTAGAGCTGTCAGCAGAGGCATCATTACAGACATTGGAAGCCAATGTGAGCACTCCTACGACCCGATACGTTCGTTCTGTTCGTTTGATGATATTTACATCTATAAAGGGAGACCCGGGATTTGATTTATTGGTTAGCTCAAGCTGTTCGGCACTTTTTAAAATAAATGTTTCTATGTAGGTGATAATAGACGGAGCAAGCATATCCATTCCTCTTTTTTATTTTATTATCTATTATAGTAGCAAAATGGTCGGGTTATGGGGAATGTAAATATTAGAATCGTTATAGGGAGAGAAGTGGGAAGAGGAATGATGTGCCGTGATTGAGGAAATACACGAATACATAGTGGAATCTTATTGATAACAAATGGTTACTATGAAAAAAATTCTGAACTAACGGGATGCTATCTAAAACGGTATTTAAAGCAAATGATTCAGCAACTTTGCAATAAAATTGAAGTTCATGAAGACGTGCAAATCAATGACTGGATTTTGGAGGAAGAAGCGTCGTATCAAAAGCAACAACAGGACAAGAACGATCCTGATGACCCACCGATCAACGGTTCCGATGGGACATCGGATGAGAATGATGGCGGGGCTAATACCTTGAGGTAGCTAAAAAACGTCGAGTCGGAGCCAAATTGATTCGCAAGCCATCGGAAAACAACTTCGCTACGTCTCACGTAATCTTCGCATTGTTGAAAGGCTTGCATCGAAAAGTGGATTGTGCCGATTGAACTCCTTGCCGTATCGGCAACTGCTCGTCATTTCCGAATTGTATCGCCAACAGAAAGAGATGTATGACAAACGCTCTCACTCCGTCGATTCACCACCTCCGCCCCAATGGGCGTTTATTTACGTCTATCTTTCTTAAACTTTATTTAACCAAAGAATTACTTCAACGCGATTTAATTTTTCCAAGGCCTGAGGTTCTATTTTTAGTGTGCAAGTTCGTTCGCCAGTTCCCCCGTAAATGAAAGGGTAGCGATATAAATTTTTATCTAGAACAAAAGGTAAGTTTAGACCCACTAACGGTACGCTGCCCACTTCAAATCCAGTTAGTGTCTTAACTTCTTTAGGCGATGCTAATTTGACTTCGCTACAACCCAATGTTTCTGCTATTTCATCAAAATTCACTTTCCCATGACTCCCCGACACAATGATCACAAAGAATCCTTTGTCCGTTTTTATGACTAATGTCGGTGCTGTTTGCCCAATTTCAATTCCAAAATAATCTGCCCCCTCTTGCGCTGAAAGAATAGGCTTGTCATGTTGAATCAACTCATATGAATATTGACATTTCTTTAATATTGACTGTAAGTGTTCGATCTCAACAGCAGTCGGTGTATTAGGAAGAATATGTTCAATTTCTAAAACCGTATACTCTTGCAAAGAACCAGGTATCTTTATGCCTTTATAAGCCATATCCACATATTGCGTCAATTTAGCTAGCAGGTAGCGCGTTCGATACTGTTGCATAGAATGGAGAGTATATCGATTGAGATAGTCGGTCAATTCACCTTCTTTTAAGATCATACTTTTTGCAAATCGTTCTTGCAAAAACGTATTAAACTTTTTGACCAGTGCATTTTGATTAGCTTCTTTAACTATTTCACCTCTTAAGCCCCGTTGTGAATTTAAGATGAATACTGTCCAGTGATTTTGGAGCAAGGAAAATCAGTACCTCAAGTGGCCAAAGAACTCGGCATATCGGAGAAAACGTTGTATGCATGGGTGAAGCCGTTTAAAAAGGATGTGAATCAAGCCTTTCCTGGAAGTGGCAACCTGAAGCCAGAGGATGCGGCAATTCGCGAACTTCAAAAGCAAATAAAGGACCTACAGGAGGAAAATGCGATCTTAAAAAAGGCCAGGCACATCTACATCAAAGACCGGAAGTGATTTATTCCTTTATCCATGAACACCGCTTCGAATTCCGTGTCGGGAAGATATGCAGGTATTTGAGTATAAATAGCGCCCATGCTGGGCGTACAATGAAGAAAGCCAGGCAGAAGTACCTGGCTTATAGAGATTAAGATTGCACGACTTCATTAACTGAAACATTCAAGGATTGTATGAATTGCCCAATGGGTTCTCCTACGATTCCTTCATTTAGATCAAACACTAAATGCCCTCTAACGAATGTTTTGGTAACCCGGCAATTGATGGTTCTGTTTGTATATGGGCTATGCTTATGGCGGTAATAGAAGTTTTCGGCTTTAACTACATACGATTGATTAGGGTCGATCAAGATAATGTCTGCGTCTTTTGAGATCGCGATTTCACCTTTCGTTCTTAAATTGAACCTTTCGGCAGGTTTAGTCGCAATCATCCGGACAAATTCGGTTACAGGTAGATTACGCTTTTTCACAGCTTCATCGAACATCAAGTCGACATTGTTCTGGCAGCCCGTAATTCCGCCCCATATTTCAAAGATATTATTGGTTTCACTATACTTCATTTCCGGCGGACAAGGGGAATGATCCGATGTTAGCATATCAATTTTGCCTTGTTTTAATGCTTCCCATAATTTTTCTTGCTCCACTTCATCCCGCAAAGGTGGCGAACATTTGGCAAGGGGCCCGATTTCTTCAAACTGACTCGTCGTAATCGTAAAGTAGTGCGGGCATGACTCAAGAGTCACATCCTGACCTTCATTTCGTGCTTTGATAATCTCTTCTACTCCTGCAGCACTACTAACATGAACAAAGTGCAGTTTACACCCGGTTTCTTTAGCCAATAACAATGCTCTCTTTATGGCATCTACCTCCGTAAAGACAGGACGGGATGCGACATAATCGTAAGGTGTTAACTTTCCTTGCTTGATCATTTCCCCAGCTAAACGGTCCGTAATCTCAGCATTTTCTGCATGAATGGATAAGATATGACCAAGCTCGGCTAATTTTTTCATTCCTGCATAAAGCGTATAGTCATCTACATTTTTAAAATCGTCCGGCAGGTCACTTCCGCACGTGGCCATGAAACACTTATAGGCTACAACTCCCGCATCGGAAAGCTCTTGCAAGTTTTCGAGATTCCCCGGAACTAATCCGCCGTACAAGGCGTAGTCTACGTAGTTTTTTCCGACAGCTGCTGCAAGTTTTAATTCTAATGCTTCTTTCGTCGTCGTTGCGGGCAAAGCGTTCAAGGGCATATCCACATAGGTTGTGGTTCCTCCGGCTGCCAGTGCTTTCGTACCGGTTTCAAAGCCTTCCCATTCCGTACGCCCCGGTTCACAAATATGGACATGCGTATCGATCATCCCAGGCATAACATATTGACCTGTCGCATCAACAACTTGGTCTGCTGTCTCATATATTTTGTTAGCAATGGCAACAACCTTCCCATTTTGAATGGCTAGATCCGCCTTTTTCACGACATCTCTGAAAACGACATTACCGTTTCTAATAATTAAATCATATTTCATGACTGATCCCTTCTCTATAATTCCTCAATTGTAAGTGCTAGGTATGGTCGTGGGAGGGCAACTGTGAAACGGCACCTTCCCCATCCACGACAGTCCACAAACGAAAATGACTTATCCTTTATCTCTAATTATAGATTTGATTGCATTAACAGGTTTACAATTAATTTTCAAATATCGTACCCTTTTTGAATTTTGAATCTTTAAATGCAAACTTCATCAGAAGAATATATGCAATACCTGCCACAACAACACCGATAATCCATACCAGTTCCACTTTTATAAATGCGGCGCCGGCGCCGATAAGCATTGCAAGCACCGCGGCTGGATTATATCCGGCAAATGGACCGTCTTCCTTGTACAAATCTGCAATATCTACCTTTTGCTTTCTTAAAATATAATATTCAATTAATAAAATAGAAACAATCGGGCCTAAAAATGCGGAATAGATAAGAATGAATATCCCAAGACCCTTTGCCGAAGAATCCTGTACAAGCACCCAAGGGAATGAACCTAACGCAAGGAGTCCGGTTATGGTAACAGCAGGTTTAAATTTTAATTTTGTAAGTAATGTAATGACATAGGTCGGCGGAATAATATTGGCAACCATGTTTACTGCAATCGCGCCTACTACAATAAATGCGGATACAAAGAATGTAATGTAAGAGTTATCGACTACTATAGCAAATGCCTTAACAGGATTCGAGATGCCGGTTGCGGAAGCAAGCATTGCGCCGATGGTAAGTGTCATACCGTACGCTACTAAAATAGGCAAAAAGTACAAAAATCCACGTTTTGAGTCACGAATACCGGCTTTAAGCTCCCTTGAATAGTCCGCTGCGCTTAAAAAGATAGCCGCATAATTCCCCATAAACATCATTACAAATGCAAAGAACGGCAAGCCCCATGAACCTTTTGCATGAACCCATTTTTCTGTAATCACAGCGCTATAGGATGTTAGAAGAACGCTAAATACATAGAGAAGCGCCAGCATAATAACAATAGATACAAGCGTTTCAATCCATTTAATGGCATGGAAGCCGTACATCGAAATCCCGATTTGCACCAGCTGCAGCACGACAAAGCAAATGGCAACATGATCAAAGGCGCCGCCCGTAATAATCTTCGCAATTTCATTTAAGGCAGTACCGCCAATCCAGCTTTGAAAACCGTACCAAACAATGGCGGGGATACCTCGGCAAAGTGATGATATAATAGATCCTTTCATACCGAAGGACATTCTGAGCTGTACAACATACGGTATTCCTGTTTTGTATCCGAGTCTGTCATTTAAAGCAAAAATAGTTGAAATGATGCCAATGGCTATGATGGCTGCGGCAAATGTCTGAAAGATGTTTAGCGTTGCGGTCCCCGCTACAACCAAACTAGCTCCGAGGGTCATATTGCCTAGATTAACGCCGTCTCCAATCCACATAAACATATAGGTAAGAGGACCTACCATCCTACCCGCTTCGGTTTTCGGATTTAGTGATTCGTCCACACCTGTATCATGTTGGATCCGCGTATCTATTGTATGGTAACTTTCTAAACGAGTAGACATTGAACACCAACTCCTTTTTAGTGTTTGCCGTACTTCTGATAATGTACTGGTTTACAAATAGATCTTAGATGTTTGCCAATAGGCTTTGATATAATCAACAAAGTTAAAAGCCTTACACGTTCGTCCTTCCGATTTTACGGGCAGTAAATCTTCATTTCTCAAAGACGGAGAGTAATTCCTTAATTTCATAAAAAAACACCTCTCTTATTATGTTAGTTTAGTTAACATCATCTGTTACCTTTAATCACTAATATAATCGAAAGGTGGTGATTTATCATTATTCACATTACACAAATTGAAAACAATATATTATTCATAGCGCATAAACTTCAATGATGCCAAGGCTTCTCATTCACTTTTATGTTAGGTTATCTAACATACTTTTTTTAAAACTCCATTTGCGATTATTCGATTGATTGACAGCACAGGTTGGCAGGATCCGTTAATTCATATGAGGCAGAATGAGCCCTCCATATACAAAAGCGAAAACAATGATAAGGGCCGGATGAATCTTCCACTTTGTCAATGCAAAAAAAGATAGAAATACAATAATTAACGATTGCCATATTCCCATAAACCGTATTGAGTCTGCAGACATTTTCCACGTTAAAATAAACATCATGACCGCTATTACAGGCTGTACTGATAAAGTCATTCCCTTTATAACCAACGATTTTCGATGCCGTTGAATTATTTTTAAGAGGAAAATGAGTGCAAAGGCAGAAGGAAATACGGTAGCAAATAAAGCAATGAAAAAACCCATCCACCCGAAAACATCATACCCCACATATGCAGCTATTTTGGTTGCGATGGGTCCCGGCAGGGCGTTTCCCAGAGCCAGCATATTGGAAAATTCGGTATTGGTCAGCCAGTGATAGTGATTCACGATTTCCGCGTACATGAGAGGGATAGATGCTGGTCCGCCTCCATATCCAAGAACATTGGCAAGAAAGAATCCTAAAAATAAGCTGGCCCAAATCATTATGCCGACCTCCCCTTCTTTTTCGGGTTTTTATGCTGCAATTTATTCTTCAATTTGAAATGGAAAGCACCATAAGCCAGGAATATGACAATGACTATGGCCGGATGAATGGAAATCGTCTGAAGCATGAAAAAGGAAAGCATAAAAAGCAGGAAACCCAATAATTTGCCCAGCCCTTTTACTGCTTTCTCAGCAAATTCATAGGCCATCTGACCAAGCATAACCGCAATGACAGGCATGACAGCAGAAATCATGCCGGTTACGGCCGCCGAATAACTGAGGACATTGACCATGGCGAGCAGGGCAACCATAGCCAGACATGTAGGTATGATATGTGCCGCCACGCCAACAATGGCCCCTATTGTGCCATTCAGCTTATAGCCCAAATACGCCGCCATTTTGGTAGCAATCGGGCCAGGCAATGCATTGGCAATAGCCAAAATTTCCCCAAATTCATCATCTTCCAGCCATCGATATCGGTAAACCGCCTCATAGCGGATAAGAGGAATTACCGAAGGACCCCCGCCGAATCCGAATATCCCTGTGCGAAACATAGCCAATACGAGTTCTTTATATGAAGCTCCCACTTTTACCCCCTCCTGATGCTAATAATCTATCAAAAAGAAAGAGTGTACTCATCAAGTCCCATGCATTAAAGACCTATTGAGTCACCCTCCTCTTCCATTATTCCGATTCATTTATAGCGTTCGCATGATAAATATCCAATGCGGCCTGAACAGCTTGACCTGCCTGGATTTTTGCCCCATGGCGCAGAAGTACGGCTTCGAGTGCCCCTAAGACATGGAGCACGTTTTTCTTCCGGCAGCTGTAACCCATCGTGCCGATCCGCCAAATCTTCCCCTTTAGCGGGCCGAAGGAACTTGCGATTTCGATATCAAAATCATGCAGTAACATCGAACGAACCGATTCGCCATCGATTCCGTCCGGTATCGCAATGCAAGTGACCACGGGGAGTTTGCAGGCGAGATCGCCGTATAATTCCAATCCCATCGCTTGAATTCCTTGAACAAGTGCTTTTTCGTGCAATTTGTGCCTCGCAAAACGCCTTTCCAATCCTTCTTCCAAGACAATCCGTAACCCTTCCCGCAGCGCGTAAAGCATCGAAGTGGTTTCGGTATGGTGATTTAAGCGGGCAGGACCCCAATAATCCATCAATTGACTTAGATCGAAGTAGTTGCTTCGAATGGACCGGGTTTGCACTATCCTTTTCGAACCCGGTTCGAGTAAACCTTGTTCAATCTTTTTCCGCTCCAAGAGCAGCGCTTCGACACGAGAGTTGAAGGTAATTGGCGCCATCCCGGATGGTACGGACAAACATTTTTGGGTTCCACCGATAGCCGCGTCAATCTTCCATTCATCGACCTTCACTTCTGCCCCCCCTATAGAGGCGACCATATCAACCACAAAGAGAACTTCGCGTTTCCGGCAAGCAACGCCTATTTCCTTTAAGGGCTGCATGCATCCCGTGGATGTTTCCCCATGAACCATCGCGACGATTTTCGGTTGTACACGATCAATTTCCCGGATGACATCCTGCGGTTGGAAAACAGTTCCCCATTCAGTTTCAATGTTATAGATTTCCGCTCCGTACCGTTCCGCTATCTCCGTAAGGAGATGGCCAAACCGGCCGTAAATGGGGATCAGAACACGGTCGCCCGGTTCGATGATACTGGCTAACACCGCCTCGATCCCGGAACGCGATGTTCCATCGACAGGAAATGCCCAGTGGTTTTCAGTCTGAAACAGCTCACGAATCATTTCCATGGTTTCATTCATAATGTGCGTAAATTCAGGATCGAATTGTCCGAGGATAGGCGTCGCCATCGCTCTGAGCACGCGCGGTTCAGCTTCAACCGGACCAGGAGTCATGATCGTTCGGGTTGACGTATTGAGTTCTCTGTATTTCATTTATTTCTCCTCCTTCATAGCCTAACTGGTATAGCAATTCGATCAAGACTTGCACGCCTGCTGTCAAATCTTCTTTTGACGTGTATTCCGCAGGGTTATGACTGATCCCCCGATGACTCGGCACAAAAATTAACGAAGTGGGGTGATGCGGAGCCATGATTTGAGCATCATGCCCTGCTCCGCTTGGCATCAATTTATAAGGAAGGTCCTGATGTCGGCAAATCTCTTTAACTCTGCTAATCAGTGATTCATCCATTTCAACGGGACGAGCATCCATGTGCTTTTCAACCTTTACTTGAAGTCCTCGATTGCGTGCAATGGCGTAGCATGATTCGATCGCCTCTGCGCAGAAAGCATCCAGCACATCTCCTTGTGGATGGCGGATATCTAAGGTGAAAGTTGCCTTACCCGGAATGACGTTTGATACATTGGGTTCCATTTCGATTTTTCCCACCGTTGCGACCAGCGGGGCACCGATGCGATCTGCAGATTCCATGATTGAAAGGATCATTTGGCTAGATCCCCGCAAAGCGTCTTTGCGCCAAACCATCGGTGTCGTTCCGGCATGATTGGCTTCCCCGATGCACTCGATTGTATACCGTTTTTGCCCCACAATTTGCTCAACAATTCCGATAGGTATTTTTTCGCGTTCCAAAATCGCCCCTTGTTCGATGTGAAGCTCAATAAAGGAGAGAATGTCCTCCCGTCGAGGGTTTCGATAATACCCCAAACCAAAACCTGCCTCTTTCATCGCCTCCATGAAGGGAATTTCCCCAGCATCCTGAATCTGCGTGATTTTATTTACAGGAGCTGTTCCCGTAATATTGGTTGATCCCCAAAAGGTGAGCGGAAACCGGCTTCCTTCCTCCTCGCACAACGAAACAACTTCAATATTCCGCATGGGAGGTCCATAGGTTTCTTTTAAATAGCGCAACGCCAGTAAACCGGCGAGAATTCCGAATGCCCCATCATATTTTCCTCCGCACTTGACCGTATCGACATGTGATCCAGTGAGAATCGTACCTGCCTCTGGATTGGCCGAAGTAAGCCTTCCATATAAATTCCCTACTTCGTCGTAATAGGTTTCCAAACCGCTTTCTCTCATCTTCTGTTCCAATGCCTGCTGAGCCTCTGTCCAAGATGATGTATACAAAAGACGTGTCACGCCGCCTTCTGGATCAGCTCCGTAAGTCGCTAACCAATGTACCATTTCTTCCATTCGCTGCTGGAGATCCGCTATCTTCATCCGCGTGTCCCCCTTTTTCTCGTGTCAACTTTTTTGATCCTTTATGGTACTTCAAATGATATCCCTATTGTAGTGAATCCTTTTTCAGAAGTCATTGTATCCATTGAATAAAATTTTGTCATTTGATCATGCAAGATGTACAATTGTTATGTTAGTTTTATTTACATGAATTATAGAAATTGGGGTGATGATTTTGAAGATGAAGGATGTGATTCATATGCCTCTTCTCAAACATGCAAAACTCGCTGCCGGGCACCTCGGCATGGCCAGAAGAGTAGAAAGCGTCAATATGATGGATGCTCCTGACATCATTTATTATTTAAAACCAAATGAATTATTATTGACCACAGCTTTTGCGATTAAGGAATCACCGAATGACTTGCTGGAATTAGTCCAACAGATGGCCGAAAAGGGATGTGCGGGGTTAGGAATTAAAACCAAACGCTTCATTTCCGAGATTCCCTATTCTGTACTACAACTGGCTAATGAATTGGCTTTTCCGATTATTGAAATCCCGCTCGATTCCCCCTTAGGAGAATTGACGACGCAAATCCTCAGCTATATCTTGGAAAAAAGGACCGATGAATTGCGTTATGCGCTGGAAACCCACCAAGCCTTTTCCCGCATCATTATGGAGGGGAAGGGGATGCTGGGGGTGATGAACAGCTTAAGCACGTTAATTCAACATCCGGTACTTCTTTTTGATCACCGGGGACAAGTGTTGGCAGAATCATATGCAACACCTTCCCTCTCTCAGGACAAAAAAAAGATGATTGTCGATCTTTTGAAGTCGATTCGTGGGAATCAAGTCTGCTATTTCTCACTTCTGGCCAGCAAAGAGCCGGTGACCGTATTTCTCTTTGAAATCTATCAACAGCGGCAAGGGTTTTTAGTCGTTCTTGAGACCATGCTGGATGATCCTTTTTCCGTTCTAGCCGTGGAACAGGCAGCAAATGTTGTGCGGTTTGAATTTATGAAGCAGTATGCGTTAGAAGAAAGCTCAAGGCGGATTAAAAATGAATTTTTTGCTGATTTTCTGGATGAGCAGATTACTTCAGAAGAAGAAATTATGAACCGTGGAAGGCACTACGGCCTCCAGAAAAGACAAACTTACAAATGTATCGTAGCTTTAATCGACGATAGCTCGGAAATTTACAGCAAAAAGTTTGTTCATCGGGAAGAAGCCATCAGTCAATTTAGGGATCAAGTGTACGAATATTTGGATGATTTATTTTCACACCTAAAGAAACCCTACATTTTGTTTACGAAAGGCCATTATTTTGTGTTGCTGATTCCAGTTGCAGCAACACAGGCACCGCAAGAAACGGAGGAGCAGGATTGGAATAGCATCTTGCGAAACATTCAGGACAAGCTTTATGAGGAGTTGGAGGTGAGCCTATCTTTTGGAATCGGCAATTATGCCGAACAATTAACGGATATTCCTGCTTGTTTCCATAAAGCCCTGGAAGCCTTGCGGTCCGGGTATCAATCCAAGAAAACGCGATTTATTCAATCGTACCGCGTTAAGGAGCTGGTGGAATTGCTGCGAATGATTCCGTATAAGAATTTAAAGCAATTTTATGATAATACCCTCAAAGGTCTTGCTGATTCTACCGATCGGGAACATATGGATTTGATTCAAACCATCGCCGTTTATTTGGAAAACAATTGCCTGATTACGGAAACGGCAAAACAACTCTATATTCATCGAAACACCGTTTCCTACCGGCTGAACAAGTGCGAGGAGATCCTAGGCAGGAGTTTGAAAGATCCGAACGAAGCGCTGAAACTGAGGATCGCTCTTATGGTCCGTTCCCTGCTGCAGACTTAACAATATCTACGCGGTTCCTTGTATTGTTTTAAAATCATGCACTTGTTCAAGTTGCACAATAAATTATTCCAAATTTATTTGCACTACACAATGACTTCCTCCCTCCTAACCAGTAACATAAATTTTATACAATGTGAATTAACCTCACATGGAAGGTGTGTAATAAGAAATGAACAAAGATTGGGGCGCTTTTGTCCATCGAGATCTTGAGGTGGATCCTTCCGGCTCAGGAATATTAGACAGTTTATCATTTGCCGTAAAGGACGTATTTGACATTCGAGGGTATACTTCCGGTGCAGGGAATCCGGATTGGCTCAGAACCCATAGCCCCGCCAATCAACATGCTCTCAGCATCCAGCGATTGTTAAACCATGGAGCCCGGCTGACCGGAACTACACATACCGACGAACTGATGTACAGCTTGGACGGGGAAAATGAACATTATGGAACTCCTGTGAATCCAAAAGCACCAGAACGGATTCCCGGCGGATCATCCAGTGGTTCGGCTGTAGCCGTTTCAGCCGGTTTGGTCGATTTCGCTTTAGGTACAGATACAGGGGGATCCGTTCGGATTCCTTCAAGCTATTGTGGGGTATATGGATTCCGCCCTACTCATGGTCTCGTCGATATCAACGGAGTCATCCCTTTAGCTCCTAGTTTTGATACTGTAGGATGGATGGCAAGAGACACGAAGACGCTTCTTGATGTAGGGCAGGTATTGCTGGACGGCCACCAACCCCATGAATCCGATTTTCAGCGCATGTATTTTGCCGATGATGCCTGGTCCATCTCAGATGCGGAGTGCCGCGATGCTTTATCTCCATCCGTGCAAATATTCAAAAATCGGATAAATGAGTGCAAATGGATCACCCTATCCCCAGCCGGGTTAACCGAGTGGATGGACATATTTCGGATATTGCAAGGTTTGGAAATCTGGGAGACCCATGGAAAATGGATTGAGCAGACGAAACCGCGTTTTGGAACCCATATCGGCAAACGGTTCTCTTGGGCGAGTACATTGCAAAAAAACGAAAGCCGCGAACCATTGCAGCTGAGACAGAACATCAGGAATCAAATGTCTGATCTATTGGGCAATAATGGCCTTTTAGTCATTCCGACAGCACCAGGCTCCGCTCCGCTGAAGGGCATGTCTGGAAATGAAATGGATCTGCGCCGGGCTAGAACCTTACAGCTATGCTGTATTGCCGGACTAGCCGGCTTACCGCAGGTGACCCTGCCTATAGCAGAAACACATAGTTCACCCATTGGATTGTCCATTATCGCTGGACATGGCCAGGATGCAAAACTTCTTGAATGGGTCCATCAAATATTAGGAACTGAATGAAAAGACATGAAGAGGTGAACTCTATGAAAATAGCAACCATACAAATCGAAGGGAAGGAATGCTCTTCCATCGTCACGCAGAATGGACTTGTTTTAATAGAGACGATCAATCAAGCAGTAAATAAAAAATGGGATCCCCATCTTTATGATATATTCCAGCCTGATTGGCCCACTCGATTCGATACGCATCCCAGCTCAATCTGAGAAAACAACCGCTGAGGCGGAGTTGGCTATCATCATCGGGAAATTCTGCAAACGGGTTTCGGAATCCGAAGTGCCTGATGTTGTCGTCGGTTTCACGACTTCATTGGATATAACCACTACAGATATTCATCAAAAAATCCGCGATTCTTAACGCGTTCGAAAAGTTTTGATACGTTCTTTAGCTTCGGGCCCCTTTTCATAACGAAGGATGAATTCCCCAACCTCATGGATATCGCGGTTAGTACGGTACTGAATGGAGAAGTCCACAAGCGCAACGTCTTATCCAATATGATCTACCGCCCATGGTTCATTGTCTCTTTCTTTTCACAAGTAATGACCTTGCTAAATCCAGTCAAAAACAGTTTGTAATTTAGGAGGAGCTAAACATGGCAGATCGACCATCTGGTTATCTTAAACAAACCCGCTCTGTAGTTCATGCACAAAATGGAATGGTTGTCACCAGTCATCCCCTGGCAGCCATGGCCGGGCTGCAAATCCTGCAGCAAGGTGGAAATGCCTTTGATGCAGCCGTCGCAACCGCTTCCGTATTATGCGTGGTAGAGCCCATGATGACAGGTTTGGGCGGTGACATGTTCGCCCTGATTTATGACGCCAAAAAGCGGGAAATCAAAGGGCTGAATGCGAGTGGACGCGCTCCGCAATCAGCAACCCCCGATTTTTTCGAGCAAAATGGTTTCACAAGCATTCCCTCTACTGGGATTTTATCCGCAACAGTACCGGGAGTTGTCGATGGTTGGTCACAGCTTCTTCAAAGCTATGGAACTCTTACCTTTAAAGAAGTATTGGCTCCGGCCATTCGATATGCTGAAGAGGGATTCCCCATTCCGGAAATGGTAGCCTACTACTGGAAAAAAGCAGAACGGCTCCTTTTGCAGTCTGAGGAAGCCAGTAAAAAATATTTAATCAACGGAAAAGCTCCAAAGGAAGGAACGCTATTTAAACAACCCGATTTGGCTTGGTCCCTCAAACAAATCGCAAAGGATGGAAGAGACGCCTTCTATCAGGGCGATATTGCCGATAAAATCGTTGAATACATGAAGAACCATAAGGGATTGCTGCGAAAGGAAGACCTAAGGGAACACCGTTCCCAGTGGGTCACACCGATATCGACCAATTACCGCGGATACGAAGTCTTGGAAATTCCCCCGAACGGTCAAGGGCTTGTCGTCCTTCAAATGCTGAATATACTCGAAAATTACGATTTGAAAGCGATTGGGCATAACTCCCCGGAGTATATCGGACTGTTTGTTGAAGCTAAGAAATTAGCTTATGCCGATCGAGACCGGTATATTGCCGATTCGGAATTTGCAGACATCCCTGTAGACCGCCTGCTTTCCAAGGAGTATGCAAAAGAATTGGCTGATTCGATCCAATCCGGGCTGAAGAAAAGCCAATCATGGGTAGAATTAGGCGGGGATACAGTTTATTTGACCGTCGCAGACAAGGAAGGAAACGTAGCCTCTGTGACCAATAGTATTTTTAGTCTATTCGGCAGCGGAGTACTTATTCCCGAGACCGGAATATTTATTCATAACCGCGGTTCATTATTTTCTTTGGACCGGAACCATCCCAATGTCCTCCAACCCGGAAAACGTCCTTTTCATACCATTATCCCAGGAATGGTCCTGAAAGATGAGAAACCATTGATCTCTTTCGGTGTGATGGGTGCCGACATGCAGCCGCAAGGGCAAGTCCAGACGCTGGTGAACATGATTGATTTCGGCATGAATATCCAAGCGGCGGGAGATGCCCCCCGGTTCCGCCATTATCCTCATGGAATTTTCTTGGAATCAGAGATTAGCCAAAAGATCCGCCAGGAGCTTTCTGATCAAGGTTATACGCTATTGGAGCAGTCTGATGGCGATGATTTTGCCGTTGGGGGTTACCAAGGGATTTTCATCGATCCGGAAACCGGGCTGTTCAAAGGAGGATCTGATCCGAGAAAGGATGGATGCGCGATAGGATTCTAGTTGTTATTGAAAACGGGGCTACCAAAAGCAAAAATACTTCGGATAGCCCCTTTACTTTACTTCATGTTCTATGATTATCAACCATGAAAAAAATTTCGCCGTTACTTATGGTACGGTTCCTCGACCTCATAACCAGTACAGAGTTTAAAAAGTGAATTTTCCACCTCAGTGTTTAACATACTCCTGCCCAGTGTAACGAGTTCAGAGAGTGTTTCATTTTCTTTGCAATAACGATACCAAGTATCAGGGGATATTGATAATTTCTTACAAATTTCACGTGCAGAATCACCTTGTACAATCCAATCCTTTATGTCCGAAATACGGGGCAATATGTCCGTTTCATATTTTCTAATTCTATTGGGAATTTCTTTTCGGCTGCCCACAATCACCTCACCTCCAATAAAAAAGCCTATGCAGTTTGATTGCATAGACTTCAGTTTATGTTTATATAAATAGATGTAGCGATTAATGACTAAGGAACCGATTCATCTCTTGTTCACTTAGTTCCTCAGGTGTGATCCCTTTTGCTTTACAATATTCATGTAAAGCACGAACTTTTACTCTGGGTTCTTTTGGATTTCGTGGGACGGCGTACACTCCGTTGGGGAAAGCATTATCAAATTGTTCTAATTCTCTACGAATCATTTTATCACTCACCTTTTTAACAGTATACCCTTTATTTGTTGGTATTAGAATGTCCACTATCTTTCCCACCACTTCACACCCTCCGGAAAATAAATTTGAGCTAATTGATTAGCTGCAATATCTGAAAACACCATACTTTGACCGTATGTCTGATAAGCACCTAATTCCTTATATAATTCATACTTAGAGGACTTCGATGTTAATTCCACAAATCCTTCTAGTCCTTTGTCAATACTATATTGACACGCAAAGGCAACTAAACATTTTCCTACACCAATGTAAGTGCGGTTTGGGTTGATCTTACCTTTGATCATTTTTTTATTTTTAGGTGACGATTCAATAATGTCTACGTCTACACAAAGAAAATCCTCGTCATAATTCGGTCGAGCAGCAATCAGACCTTGAACATCGGTTGGATATTTTTCAGTTACTAATCCATAAATTTCAAAACTTTGAGATAGGGGTTTTAACCACCTAAATTCCCATCCACCTTTTGGTGAATACTGTCTTTTTACTATTTCTTCTCGACTCACTTTTCGGAAATAAAATTCAACTTCTGTATCAGTCTTCACTTCGATCAGCATACAACAAAATCTCTTTCTCTACTCTTTTTTCTATCTTTGTCCATATTATACCATAAACTAATTACTCATTCATCTTATAAATGTCTATGAAAAACTTGCCTAACCAAAAAAGGAGCCATATCAGCCCCTACTCCAACTCCGCCTCATAAAACATCTCAATGTCCTCGATCACCTTTTGGATCAACTCATTGTCCCCTTTGGCCTCTTCTTCCCTTGCGAGCAGACCTTATCCGTCTGCATATCCTTCAGGAATCGAATTACCATATTCACTTTTACCTTACTCAATCGAACCACCCTTTCCATTATAGTGGTCACATGCTACCTCTCACCTTCCACTAAGTCAACGGCTTCTTGGTAGCTATACTTTTGCCCATCCCTGATCAAAAATACCCCACTGTCGCCCTCCACGTTGGCTATATAGCGGTTCACGATTACATCCACGTATTTTGGGTCTAGCTCCATCATATAGCAAACACGGTCAGTTTTTTGGCAAGCAATGAGTGTACTTCCACCTCATAAGCCCCAAAATGAACTTGGACAATAAGAGTGGTTTTTATTATACTGCTTAATGTACCAAGGAGGCTGACATTATGAAACGAACAATGCATTCTAAAGAATTTAAATTACAAGTCATCAAAGAAGCCCAAGAAACAGGAAAGATTACCCTTGTAGCTCGTCGGTATGAA
>NZ_AUMJ01000035.1 GCF_000430625.1 Aneurinibacillus terranovensis DSM 18919 | reverse complement strand
TGTCCTGGTATCAATTCAGAACGATGCTTGAATACAAAGCAAAGTGGTATGGACGTACTGTCGTTGCCGTAGGTAAAACCTTTGCTTCCTCTCAGCTCTGTTCGTGTTGTGGATACCAAAACAAAGAGGTTAAAGATCTTAACTTGCGACAATGGAAGTGTCCTTCTTGTCATAGAGAATGGGACAGGGATGTAAACGCAAGTTTGAATATTCTTGCCGAAGGCAAAAGACTACTATCTGCATAATCGCAGTAACCGCAGGAACTGCGGGGATAGCTTGGTGGTACATCATGTACTAATTCTGCTCAGTAGAGCGGACTACCCAAGAATCTCATGGCTTTAGCCATGAGAGGTTCAAAGGAATATGCGTATAAACGAATGCCATTTTCTTTAAACACGGAAGAAACAAACTCGCGGTCCGTATAGGAAGTAACGCCGATGGTAGCCTGCGCGGTTTGAACAACGTTTAGCGCTGCATCGTCGGCAATAACGTCAGGTACATAAATAACTTGTCCCACATGAAGAAGAGAGGATTCTTTCAAGCCAGGATTCACCGTTAGAATATCCCGCAGCGTTGTTTCGTGTGCCGCCGCAATGCTATCCAGCGTATCTCCTGCCTTGACACTGTAGTCATTGGATACGGTGGCACTCGCTGTCGGTTGGACGGACAGAATTCCAAGAGTAATCAAGGAAAAAATCAACAACTTTTTTTTCGGCATATTTTTCATCTCCTATGAAGAAACTGTTATATAAGCATATGTTTCTCGTCCCGACAATAGAACCTGTGAATGATAGGATTCAAGCTCCAGTTTGAGAACCGGATTTTGAATCCTATTGTCCGTTTTGAACGCTCACCCGTGAATCCATTCCCACTGCGTTTATGACAGTGTATGTTTCTGAATACGCACTATCCGGTTGTGCTCGTCTACAAAAACCACTTTATGCGTAAAATCGTTAAGCTTGGCGTTATCAAATATCCCCATACTAAGAATAATGACCAGATCTCCCGGTTCGAACAGGTGCGCGGGCGGGCCGTTGAGGCAAATTTTTCCGGAACCTTCCGGCGCTGGTATCGCGTATGTTTTCCACCTTGTGGCATTTCGCAGGCTGGTAATCTGAACCATTTCAAATGGCTGTATATCCGCACTCTTCATCAAAAGAGAATCGATCGTAATGCTTCCTACGTAATTCAAATCGGCTTCCGTGACCGTTGCCCGATGGATTTTTCCTTTACACATCATCCGTTTCATTGATCCTCTCCCCCTCTTTGAATGAATCTATCTTCATATTCCCTTGTTACTGTATGCATGCCTATGCGCTTTGCTACCAGGCAGAGAGAATTTCTCTATATCTCTGTCAAAACAAAATAATTTCCCAGCGTCATAGGCAGATGCCGTGCCTTCCTCTGAGCGACGTGTATATCGTGAAAGTAACCCAATTCAGGAGGCGAACGCCAACCATCGGGAATGAAAATCTCTCAACATAGGGTAAAAATCTAATGATGGGGATGTTGCCATATGGCTGAAAAAAAACGTAAACGTCGGGAAATGGGGAAATGGGGATTATGGAACTTTTTTGCAAGTGAAGAATCGATGCGCCCTTATTTGCCGCCAATGAAAATTTTCACGAAAGCGTCCCTTACTTCGTATTTGTCAAACTACGGGGTTGTCTTTATTAAACCCGATTACGGCTGGGGTGGAAGAGGCATTACAAAAGTTTGGAAAACAAATGGGGGATATTCGTTCATTAAAGAGAAAGGTCAGGTCGTTTCCTGTGCATCACTGGACACTCTGTATAACAAAATTAAGCGAAACTGTAGGTCCCGGGCGACGTATGTGATTCAAAAGGGAATCAACCTGGCCAGGATAAATAGCCGGCCGTATGATATTCGGCTGATGATGATGCGTTATAAAGGAAAATGGAAATATGTCGGGATGCTCGCCAAAGTTGCGGGACCCAACAGCATCGTGACCAATCTGGCCCGAGGGAAGGGGTATGTAACTGAGGTCGAACATGCATTAAAAAAATCACTCCGACTAGAAAAGTCGCAAATGGAAGTTTTGCAAAAAGAAATGATTCAACTTGGGCACAAAACATGCAAACGATTCGACCAATATCTGAAGTACTGGCAAATCGGTTTGGATTTAGCGGTGGACCAGGACGGAAAGCTGTGGTTGATTGAAGAGAATACCGGCCCTGCACAATCCCTGTTTGCCAAGTTAAAGGATAAAACCGCCTATCGGAAAATGCGGGAAATTTCGGCGATTCGAAAGCGAAGAAAACAGCTAAAACAACCGCAGCGATGAAAGATTTGGCTGGGTTTGTTTTTCTGTGCTGCCGACCGCTCCCGCGGCTTGGCGCCAGCCAGCAATCCTTTAAAGGAAAAAAGGTAGATTCGATACGAAACTGGTATCTTCCATCTACCTTTTTAACCTGTGCAGATTATTTTTTAAATGCTAAATAGTATGTTAAATTTATAGGTATCTGCGGACTTGCGCGAAATGGCTCTGGTACCAGGATGAATTCAAATCGGTGATTTGTACGTTTCGGCCCGGTGCGGGAGCATGAATAATCTTATTGTTCCCGATGTAAATTCCTTCGTGGTAGCCGCTTTTAGCGCCGGAATGGAAAAAGACGATATCGCCCGGCTGCATAGAGGATCTGCTTACTTGATGGCCTTGCTGTAACTGGCCGATAGGTCCTGTTGAAATAGTGATGCCGAAATGCTTGTACACATAAGAGGTAAAACCGGAACAATCAAACCCGGTTTGCGGGGAGCGCCCCCCGTGTGTGTAAGGCACGCCGATAAATTGCATTGCGTAGGCTACCACTTGATCGCCCGAGGTGGATGGATTCCCTGGAATGGACGCAGGAGTCTGTACAGGCTTGGCATTAGCAGTCTGCTGGGTAGCGGCACGATGCGTAACGTGCACTATGTGGTTCGTATGTCCATGGTGATAGTGTGTAGCCGCTTGGACTTCAGGTGCGAGGTTTACCGTTCCGGCAAGCAGAACTCCGGACACGGCTGCGGTCGTGATGATACGTTTTAACATATTGGTTTTTTCTCCCTTTCTTATGCCTCCGAGGTTAGCTGACGGGTTCGGTTGAAAGGCTCCCGACCGATTGTTCGATTTCACCCCTATAACTGGTTCCCCCGTTCCATAGATGGATTAGGCATTATTTGATTACTGTTTTACCTTACCGTACATTCCGCTTTTGCTGCATTAGTAAACCGATGGGTTAAGTTTCATTATTTGTAAATCAACCAAATATAGCTAAATAAAAATATATATCTAAAATAAAAAAACACCGCTTGTTTCTAAGTCCCTGTTAAGCCAACCGGGAAAAGAAACGAAAACGATGTTTGAAAACGAATACGATTACTTAACTTTTACTTTTTCTTTCGTTTGTGCCCGGCTGGCTGCTGTAGAGGCACCCTCGCTTTTTTTCATAAACACAAAGTAGGACGCTACGACTAGAACACCAACAAGGCTGGTTAAATAGAACTGGGAACGCAAATCGGGAATGACCGCCATAGCAACTAAAATGCCGATAATACCAATAATGGTTACATACGTCAGATAAGGGAAAGCCCACATTTTTACCTGCAATGCTACCGGGTTTTCCTGTTCGATTCTTCTGCGCATCTGCAAATGGGAGAAGGCGATGACAAGATAAACGAACAGCGCGATGCCTCCTGAGGCATTCACGAGAAACAGGAACACTTTGTCAGGGGAAACGTAGCTAAAGATAACACCAATATAAGCAAAAATCGTTCCGAAAAGGATTGCGCGAACAGGTACACCGTTGCGGTTTAATTTGAGGAACGCTTTAGGAGCATCACCTTTTTGCGCCATTCCGTAGAGCATGCGGGAGTTCGTATACAGCCCGGAGTTCAAACAGGAAAGAACCGCCGTCAACACGATGAAGTTCATAATCTGGGCTGCGGCGGGAATGCCAACATGTTCAAGGACAGCAACGAACGGGCTTTTCAAAATGTTGGCGGAGTTCCAGGGTAAAAGGGTTACGATAATGAAGATGGACCCGATATAAAAAATAAGAATTCGCCAAATAACGCTATTGGTCGCGATTCGGACCGCTTTCGACGGCTCAGCCGATTCACCTGCGGCCACCGCAACAATTTCCGTTCCCATAAAAGAGAAGACGACAATCGTAATGCCCAATAGAACGGAACCTATTCCTTTCGGGATAAATCCGCCTATTCCTGTAAGATTCGACAGACCCGGTGAATGGGTCCCAGGCATCACTCCAAGTATTACGGCAATGCCTATGCATAGGAAAATAATGATGGTTGTGACTTTGATGAGGGAAAACCAGTATTCGAATTCTCCAAATGATTTTACCGAATAAACGTTTGTTAGCGTTAACAAAACCGTTAAAATCAAGCTTACTAGCCAGAGGGGAATGCCGGGAACCCAATACTTAATGATTCCCGCGCCCGCCGTCGCCTCGATAGCGATAACGATAACCCAGAAAAACCAGTATAACCAGCCTATCGTGTAGCCTGCCCATGGCCCAATAGCATCACGTGCATACGTAGAAAAGGAGCCGCTTGTCGGGTGAACGGAAGCCATTTCCCCAAGCATCCGCATCACAAAAACGACAAGCAAACCCGCGAGTGCATACGAAAGAATGACCCCGGGGCCTGTTGAATGGATTGCGGCACCGCTCCCCACAAACAGCCCTGCACCGATGACTCCTCCGATTGAGATCATCGTAATATGGCGTATTTTTAAATCCTTTTTTAAATCTTTATCTGTATGATCCATCTGTTCTCCTCCTCGTTTTATCGTGAAATAATGTTAAGAGAGTCATTATCTTAGTTTTGAAAGCGCTTTAAAGATTCAGAACCATACTTTTTATTCATAACCGAAATCCGGAATGGATTCGGTTATGAATATACTTGATAAGACGTAATGGACGTAAGATGTTTAATGGAAACTTAGTATCGGCCGGTGAGCATTTTTTTACGGGTGTAGAATTCTACACCGTCGCGCCCGTTCACATGAAGGTCTCCGTAAAAAGAATTCTTGTATCCCGAGAATGGGAAGAAGGCCATAGGAGCAGGGACACCGACATTGACTCCGAGCATTCCAGCATCGATTTCATCGCGGAACTTTCGGATCGCTTTGGCGCTGTCTGTATAGAGACAAGCTCCGTTTGCAAACGCGGATTGATTCGTAATCTCGATGGCTTCATCCAGGTCTTTCGCCCGAACGATCGAAAGAACAGGAGCAAAGATTTCGTCTTCCCAAATTTTCATTCCCGGTGTTACGTGGTCAAAAATAGTAGGGCCAACAAAAAATCCTTCTCTGGTTGTTTCCGGGTCTTTTCTGCCGTCGCGCAGCATGGTCGCCCCTTCATTTTTCCCGAGTTCAATATAATTCAGCGTTCTTTCCTTATGGGTTTCGCGAATAACCGGGCCGAGGAAAACCCCTTCATCTAAGCCATTTCCGATTTTTATATCTTCCGCTGCTTCTGTAAGCCGCTTGACCAAATCATCCGCTATATTTCCGACAGTTACTACGACAGAGCATGCCATACAGCGTTCGCCAGCGGACCCAAACGCTGCGCTGATGATGTTTTTAACTGCCAGGTCTAAGTCGGCATCAGGCATCACAATAGAATGGTTTTTCGCTCCTGCCAGCGCCTGTACCCGTTTACCGTTGGCGGCAGCGGTTTTATAGACATATTCGGCGACCGGCTGAGAACCTACGAAAGAAACAGCGGCAATATCTTTGTGAGAAAGGATGCCGTTTACCACCTCGTGTGCGCCGTGCACAATATTGAGCACACCGTCAGGCAGTCCCACTTCTTTAAAAAGTTCGGCAAGCCGGTTGGCGAGCAGAGGGGTCCGTTCAGAAGGCTTTAGGACAAAAGTATTGCCGCATGCAATGGCAAGCGGAAACATCCAGCAAGGTACCATCATCGGAAAGTTAAAGGGGGTAATTCCGCCAATAACGCCGAGCGGATAGCGGTACATGCCGGATTCAATATTTGTGGCAATGTCGGGAAGCTGGGTTCCCATCATCAATGTGGGAGCACCCGCGGCGAATTCCGCGCATTCAATGCCCCGCAGGACTTCGCCATACGCTTCATCGTAACTTTTCCCATTTTCCATCGTAATGAGACGGGCCAATTCTTCCCAATGTTCGACAAGTTTGTGCTGGTATTGAAATAAAATTCTCGCTCGCTGTGGTACGGGTACCTTTTTCCATGTTTTAAAAGCGATCTTCGCTGCCTGTACAGCTTTGTTCACATCGCTTTCGGTAGAGAGCGGTACACGGGATAACACTTCCCCCGTTGCGGGATTTGGCACATCCTGATACTTTGAGCCGGATGACTTCACCCATTCACCGTTAATGAAATTATTTAATGTTTGTGTTCTAATCTCCAATGACGACATGTCATACCCTCCTTACGATGTTTTTGGATATAAATCTAACAAAAGTACAATTAACTTAAACATATATAAAATTTAAAATGTTTACATTAGACACAATGTAAAAATATTTATAGCCTTGTAAGACATTTACCTGTAAATTAAAAATATAATTGATGAGTATTTGGAGATGATACAATGACTCTAGGTTGCAGCTTAACGGTAGGCGATGTGGTTGCACGGCCTCTTTTTCAAAAAGCGTGTGTGGTTGCCGGAAAGTCTGGCTTAACCAGAAGAGTGCGCTGGGCGCATATTCTTGAAGTGTGCGACTTTGAAACGTTGCTTCATGGGGAAGAGATGATTCTTTCAACCGGAATCGGGTTGTACGGGAATACGTCTGATAAAATTTCCTTTGTGCAGAGGCTGATTGAAAGCGGCGTTTCCTGCCTCTGTATTGAACTGGGCCATTATTTCGATACGATAACGGAAGAGTTAATTGAACTGGCCGATCAGAATGACTTTCCGATTATCGTATTTAAGGAAACGGTACGTTTTGTAGACATTACCCAGGATTTACATACCTTTATTATCAATCAGCAGCACTCGATGCTTACGACGCTTGAGAATATTTCTCGGGAATTTACACGGCTCACGCTGACTTCCCAGGGCATTCCTAAAATTTTAAAAATACTGCATGAAAGCACCAATGCCCAGGTTATTTTTTTCCCTAATCAGGGAAAGGGCCAGGCTCACCCGTTTTTACGAATCGAGGAACAGCTCAGGCTAAAAGAAATGATCGTCCAACAAATAATGAAAGAAAAAGGGCTGGAACGAAAGGACAGGCCCCTTCAAGTAAAACGGGGAACCGCAACGTTTCTCATCCAGCCTGTTGGAGCTTTAGGACAAACATGGGCTCACCTGGTACTTATTATAGAACATAAGGAACCGGAGGAATTCGAACTGTTGGTCCTTGACCGCGCAGCCCTTTCTTTAGCCCAGGATTTACTGCGCAATCGGTATATGGAAGAGCGAACCTTACATTCACAGAATGTTTGGGTGGATAATCTTATTAATAGACGCCTGCAGGATGAAGAAGAGATTCGCAAGCTGTCCGGATTGCATTCCAAAAAAAATACGCCGCTGCGCTGCAGGGTTTGTCTCATCGAAATGACGCACAGGGTGGATCAGGAAACGCCGGACGATGAACGTGAAGCCAACCGCCTCTACCACGCGCTGCTTGTCCGTTCTACCTTTGAAAAATTCGGATTTCATCCGGCCATATCGAGCAGCGAAAATTATATTGTTGTGGTAGCGATTGATGTAAGTGTGAAGAAACCGGAAAAAGAACGGTGGCATGCCATTATCCAAACGCTTCATCTTAAAAGCACAGACGAACATGATGGTGACATTGGGTTTTCAATTGGCATCGGTGGTTCCTACAGCAAACTGGCGGATGCCTATCAAAGCTATCAGGATGCAAAATTTGTCCTGAGAGCGCGCGATATTATGGGGAAAGTCGCGAGTGTATTTTACGAGGATATGGGAATCTTAAGGCTCCTGCTCCCCCTGGAAAATAGCGAAGTTATGGCTTCTTTTGTGGACGATTATCTGGGGCCGATTATTGAGTATGACAGGAGTAAAGGAAGCAACCTGCTCTGGACGCTAAAAGTATACCTCGACAACGAAGGCTCCAAAAAGGATTCAGCCCAGGAACTGTTAATTGTCAGGCAGACGCTATACTACCGTCTGGAAAAAATAAAGGAATTAATCGGTGAGGATTTCATGTCATCAGAAAAAAGGTTATCGATAGAGGTCGCTCTGCGTGCCTATCAATTGCTGCATCCGGAGGCCTCCTTTCATGCCGAAACGGATTAGTATGTTTAGATTTAACCGAAAAAGGAGACGTTTTTTTTGAAAGTCATTATTGCAGAAAAACCATCCGTCGCGAAAAATATTGCAGATGCGCTGCAGATTAAGAATAAACGGGATGGGTACTTTGAGGGGAAGGACTATATTATCACATGGGCGTTTGGTCATTTATTGCAGCTGTACGATGCAAAAGATTACGATGCAAAAATGACAAAGTGGAGTATGGGGAATTTCCCATTTATCCCCTCTTCTTTTTGTTACAAAGTTAAAACGAGTCCCAGAGATAAAGATAAAACAGATCCAGGTGCTGCGAAACAATTGAAGATCATTTATGGACTGTTAAAGCGAGCGGATGTGGACATGGTGATATCGGCATGTGATTTCGATCGGGAAGGGCAAATCATTGGCGATACCATCATCTATAATTCAGGAATAAACAAGAGTGTATATCGATTATTGTTAAATGAATGGACGCCAGATGAAGTACGTAAAGGATTGCAAAATATAAAGCCTAATAAACAAATGAAGCCCCTTCAGGATGCTGGAATTAGCAGACAATGGGCGGATTGGGTAATTGGCATTAATTTAACGTCGGTGGCAACGTTAAAATATCAAAAGGGATCAGGACAAGCATTAAATATTGGTAGAGTCCTGTTGCCGACATTAAAGATTATTTATGATCGTGATAAAGAAATTGAGAACTTTGTTCCTGAGACATACTTTAAGCTAACCGCAACATTTAAAACAAAGGATAATCGTGAATACGAAGGAATATATTTTGAGAATAAAGAAGAGAAATTTAAAAATAAAGCAAATCTCGAAGTGATTGAACAAGCGTTGCAAGATAAAACAGCTACTATAATCGACAAGCAGGTTGAGCAAAAAAGAGAATATCCACCTTATTTATTTAATCTTTCAAATCTACAGGGATACATCACGAGTAAATACAAAGGTTGGACCTCTGATAAAGCTTTAAAGGTGGCGCAATCCTTGTATGAGAAGAAATTTATCACATATCCTCGCACATCGAGTGTCGTATTAGAGGAAAGTCTTGTAGGTAGGGCTGCAAAGGTGCTTGATGTTTTGAAAAAAGGACTACCTTATGAAAACGAAGTTAAGTTCAATAAATTAAAGCGTGTATTTGATAACACAAAGGTAGAGAGCCATAGTGCCATCATACCGACATATCTTATACCTAAGTCATTAACAAAAGACGAGGAAATCATTTATTCCGCCATAGTGAATCGGTTTATTATGCAATTTATGCCTGTTGCGGAGTATGAAGAAACGAAAATCACAACGAAAATAAACCATCATGAGATAGACGGAGTGTTCATTTCTAAAGGAAAGGTTCAACTCGTTGAAGGGTGGAAAAAAGTAGAACAGATCGAGTCGAAGGATACCGTGCTCCCTCTCGTTCATAAGAATCAGACAGTAATCATCGCGGACCATACGATTTCTTCTCATATAACCAAGCCCCCAAAACACCATACGGAAAAAACACTTTTACGGGTAATGGAAACGTGCGGCAAGCGTCACGATGATGAAGAAAGTGAAGATATGATGGACGCGATTTTAAGTGGATTCAGTATAGGGACACCGGCTACAAGAGCGGAAACGATCAAAAAATTAAAAGATGTTGGCTACATTAGTACCGAGAACAAAAATTTATTGTGTACCGAATTAGGCAGGAGATTAGTTGAGACCTTTCCCATTCACGAACTCTTTGACCTGGAATTTACCGGGCGATTGGAAAAAACATTAGCGGACATTGAAAAACAAAAATTTACAAAAGATGCGTTTTTACAATTGATTTACGATTTTACTGTGAATTCCGTCGCTAAAATAAAAGAAGAACAAGAAGTAGTTATAAATGAAGTAACCACTAAGAAAAAACAAACGGAGGTACTCGGGAAATGTCCGTTATGCGGGCACGCCATCATTGAAGGGCAGAAAGGATTTGGATGCAGCAATTGGAAAAACGGCTGCAAATTTGTGATATGGAAAAATGATAAATTTCTCTCGGCTATGAAGAAAAAACCAACGAAAACCATGATAAAATCGCTCCTTAAAAACGGAGTGGTTACTGTAAAAGGATTAACCAGTAAAAAAGGAAATAAGTTTGATGCCAACCTGCGATATAAGAAGAACCCTGATAATGATTATTTTAGTTGGGAAATGGAGTTTGCCAAATAAAATGGTTGGTTTATTGGATTAAAAATAAGGATTAGCGTAAAAATCACGCTACGGCTTATCCATCCGTTGGATCTATCTTGAAATAACTTTATTTCATCATCTGTTGGTGCTGCGTTAGCAAGGCGCTACAGGGCCGGGTGCACTTCCTGCTTCATGAAAATCGTAGGCCATAATAAACATAAGGTCGACCACAGAACCTATTGCGCCGTAGTCATAGCCCAGCAGCCAAGGTACATCTTCCCGGGCCTTTGCAGGAACATCGGCTGTTATTAGATAACCGGCCGGTTTCAGTCGGTCTCTAAGCCGGCGTAAGAAATCAGAAAAATAATCGCGATCTTCGGAGGTTAGGAGTTCGAAATCAATATTTACTCCTGAATAACCTTTCGATGATATTAAATTGAAAATGTTATCAATGAGATTTTGCCTGGCGGAAGACGTGCGGAGTGTGTTCTTGACTAGATTCGCATTTTATGCGCTTTCTTTCTGTTTGCCATAACATTATTTAAGACACACTAAAAAGATTCAGCATTCTTTAAGCTTAGGTTCATGTTCATTTCAGATTACGCCTTCATAATTGGAATCAAGGGTAACCTAAAAAAATTATGGAGGAAATGCTATGGGTTTTTATAATGATGAATTCAATAAGAAACCTGCGGGTTCTGGTAAAACGAAATGGATTTCTACCGTTGTTTTATCGGCGTTAATTGGTTCTGCCTCTACTGCTGCGACAATATCTTTTATGATAAAATCAGATATACTCCCTGTTTCGCAGTCTACTGTAAGTGCAGGCGCCGAAGTCCCCGCTCATACAGTTCCGGTAAGCAATGTTTCCGTAAATATAAATGACGGGATTGTAGGGGCTGTTAAAAAGATAAAGCCAGCCATTGTTGGGGTGGTGAATTATAGCAGTACGTCCGATTTCTTTAACCGGAATTCAGGCGTTCAGGAACAGGGTGAGGGTTCGGGAATTATTTTGGATAATCAAGGACATATTGTAACGAATAATCATGTTGTTGAAGGTGCGGCAAAAGTGGAAGTGTTACTGCCAAATGGAAAGAGAACGAACGCATCCGTGATTGGTACGGATAAATACAGCGACCTGGCGGTATTGCAAATCCCTTCGTCGGATGTAACCGGAACCGCAGTATTAGGAAACTCAGATACGCTGCAGGTCGGTGAACCGGCCATTGCCATCGGCAATCCACTGGGGCAGGAATTTAATCAAACCGTTACAGAGGGCGTAATTAGTGCGACCAACCGAATGATGCCGGTGACGGATGAAGCGAGCGGCCAGACACTTAACCAGCAAGCTGTTCTACAGACAGACGCTGCCATCAATCCGGGCAATAGCGGTGGCGCTTTATGTAATGTCGAAGGGCAGGTCATCGGCATTAACAGTTCCAAAATCTCCAGTACGGGGGTTGAAGGGATGGGGTTTGCGATTCCAATTAATGAAGCGCGTCAAATCATCACGCAAATTCTAAAGTCAGGGCATGTGAATTATCCGGCATTAGGGGTCAGCGCGATTGATTTACAGCAAGTTCCGAATCAATATTTACCGAATATACCGGTCAATTACGGCGTTTTTATTACAAACGTACAATCCTCTGAAGCGAGCGCGAGTGGACTGCAGAGAGGGGATGTCATAGTCGGGGTAAACGGCGTCAAAATCACAGATTCCTCCGGTTTGCATTCTGAACTTTTTAAATACAAAGTAGGAGACACAGTGAAAGTAGATGTCTACACGACCGATGGCAAGAAACAAACGCTGCCGGTAAAACTCACCGCTCTATCCACGATACAAAGCAACGACACATCCGGTAATGGGAATGGAGATAACTCCAATGGTATAATGCCATAAGGCGATGCGTCCTGTGAATGCTTCATTTCTTCACCTTGCATCCACAGTCGATTTGATTGCAGACAATTGTTCTAGTTGTTTGTAGCTCTTACTGAAACGAATGGTCGTAGCCGAACTTACACCTCGGAGCAGTGTGCAATGGAGTGGTTCGTTTCTTATTTTTTGTTTTCTTTCGTTACCCAGTGTTCCGCTAAAAAGGGAGACGTCTTTCCTTCCGACTCTCCATCATTGAACTGCCCAGATGTTCGGACAGGGTCTTCCCTTTTGGTGGAACATGGACAGTTTACACTTCCATGCAACGGAAAGACTGCACAAAAATAAAAATGAAACATTCCATTCCTTGCACCGGGATGTTTCAGTCCATTTTCTTCAGGCAAAAACCAGAGCTGCAGGAAATTTACCGGCTCATCCTGCGATGGATTCACTTCAGAATGTATTACCCCTGTACCGGCTGACATTCTTTGCATGCCGCCAAACGTTGTTGTCGCTGTGCCGCCCGAACTATCGGTGTGTTTTAGAAACCCTTTGAGCACGATCGATACAATCTCCATTTCCTAGTACGGATGCGCACTGAATCCTCTCATTGGTGCCACAAAATCTAAAAGAATGCTGTCAAGCTACCGACGATTTGATTGAACTTCTTGGAAAATTTTTACCTTCATTGACCAAATTGGAATATGTTGCCGAAAAACTTTTGCAAAAGGCAGCTTTTTTTTGTAAAATGTTACATAGAGTGCCTTTTTCTTTATTTTTTTATATTTTGTATTATTTGATGATTGCAAATAGTAGAAATGTAACGAAAGATAGGTAAGAAAATAGACAAGAAGAAAGGAGGGGAGCAAATTGCTTAAGGATTTTATAACGAACGCTTCGGTTTTAATAGCTTCTTTTTTTATCATCGGTCACTATTATAAAAATAAACCTGTTCGTATAACATCCCCGCTTGCGATGAGGATAAACCTCGGCATTGTTTTTGGCTTACTGGGAATCGTTTTGATGCTGTTTAGCATTCGTCTTACTCCAACTGTGATTGTTGATCTCAGGCACATTACTGTCATTATCGCTGCCTTATACGGAGGAATGGCGGCGGCCCTGGTCTCCGCTGCGATGATTGCCGCTGGAAGAATTGCTTTATTCGGATTCCACCCCGCTTCTGTAACCGCAGCCATCTTTATGCTGGCAATCGGGATTGGCTGCGGGTTTCTTTCACGGGCGAGAATTTTGTACTGGAAAAAGTCTCAAATCATGAACGTATTTTGCCTGCTTCTGTTATCGCTTTGTTTATATTTGAATATAGGGCAAAAAAGTTTACTTTTGTCCGTCTATCTATACCATTGGTCCATTTCTATTAGCGTTGTTTTTTTGCTTTTTTTATTGCCCGGTATATTTCGATGGCCAATACCCTTTTTCGAAAAGTACAGGAAAGTGAAGACTGCTACCGCTCCGTCGTCAACCATAGTAAAGACGTCATTTTTCAAGCAAATGCCAAAGGGATTTGGACGTTCCTTAATCCGGCATGGACGGAAATTACCGGGTTTTCCTTAAATCAAAGTCTTGGAACCCCCTTCTTACACTACATATTTCCGGGTGACCATCAATTTACCATCGATGATTTTGAAGCGCTCATGGACAGGAAAAAAGAGTCCTGCTGCCGTGAAATCCGCTTTGTAACCAAAAATAACGAATTCAAGTGGGTGGAGGTATTCGCAAGGCCGACCTTTCAGGCAGATGGTACAATTATCGGTGTCTCCGGTACGTTGACCGATATCACTGAACGAAAAAAAGCAGAATCCACGCTTCGGGACAGCGAGGAAAGATACCGGCGTCTAGTCGAGCTTTCACCCGACGCGATACTGGTTTACTCAGAAGGGAAAATCGTGCTGGTAAATGGCAAGGCGGTAAATTTTTTTAAAGCACAACAACCGGATGATTTGCTTGGCAGAATGATTCTGGATGTGGTCCACCCTGACTCCCATATTAAAGTGATTCAGCATACGGAGCAACTTTATATGAACAAAGGAATGCTTCCGCCAACAGAGAAAAAGTATGTTTGTTTTGATGGGAGTGTTGTAATTGTGGAAACTTCATCCGCGTTCATTATTTTTAACGGGAAGCCCGCTACCCTCGTCATTTTCAGGGATATAACCGAACGCAAAATCACGGAAAAAAAGCTGCAGGAAGCCAATCATATTCTGCACCGCCTATCCAATATGGACGGACTTACGGGGATCGGCAACCGCCGCTATTTTGACGAGTATTTGGAACGGGAATGGAAGCGGGCTGTGCGCAATGGAAAACCGCTATCCTTGATTATGCTGGATATTGACTTTTTTAAAACATACAACGACACGTATGGGCATATCGGGGGGGATGCCTGTCTTAGAAGGGTAGCAAAAACAATAGATGAACAATTGAATCGCCCGGGTGACATGGCTGCCCGTTACGGGGGAGAAGAATTCGTGATCATTCTGCCGGAAACGGAATCGAGCGGAGCTCTCCATGTAGCGGAAACCATCCGCACCCATATCGAAGCGCTGGCCATCCCGCACGTCGGTTCTCCTGTCTATCAAACCGTTACTTGCAGCGTGGGCACTGCCACCTTTATTCCAACAGTGTATGCTACCTCCAAAGATTTAATGGAGGCGGCGGACCAGGCCCTCTATCGGGCAAAACAACTAGGGCGAAATCAAGTCATCGTATATGAAAAACAAACAATAGGAAGCTAAGCGGCGGAAAACATCATTGTTAGACCGTGCTCCATAATGCCGGAAGAACCGGCCTTTTTCTTCTTCTTTTCATAAATGGTCATGAATATGAATAGTATCAATGTATCTCCTCTGTTTTTTCCTCTTTTTCAGCGATAGTTTTTTGTCTCTTGTATTTAGAGCGAGTGCTCCCTTTATTAATAGTAGGGTTACATAAGGCTATCGCTTGCGCTCTTAGCTTGACGCTAACCAAGTTTTCTTTACCGATAACCACTTATTTTCTTAAAAAGGAGTGTATACATGGCCCGCTTGCTTCCAACAGAACATGACCTCTATTTATTTCATGAAGGAAATTTACTATATGCGTATCGGATGCTCGGGGCGCATATCATCAGTAAAAGCGGAGTGAGCGGAGTACGGTTTGCTGTATGGGCTCCTCATGCGAAACGAGTCCATGTTGCGGGCGATTTCAATGAGTGGAATGGCCAGCACCATCAGATGAAAAAAACTGGAACTTCCGGTGTTTGGACCGTGTTTATTCCACATTGCAAGGCTGGCGATTTGTATAAATATGAAATACATACCGAAGACGGTGAGGTTCTGCTTAAATCGGACCCGTTCGCTTTTTATTCGGAGCAGCGGCCGAACACGGCTTCAATCGTCTATCAGCTCGGCAGCTATGACTGGCATGACGAAGAATGGCACGCACGAACGAAGGACCCTTATCATAAACCGATGATCATCTATGAGATCCATCCGGGTTCGTGGAAAAAAAAAGAGGATGGTACTTTTTATACCTATCGGGAACTGGCGGATGAACTGGTGGAGTATGTCGTAGATATGGGCTATACCCATGTTGAATTGATGCCGCTCGCAGAATATCCGTATGACCGCTCGTGGGGGTACCAGGCTACAGGCTACTATTCCGTCACAAGCCGTTATGGGAAACCGGAAGACTTTATGTATTTTGTGGATCGCTTCCACAATGCCAATGTGGGCGTTATCCTGGACTGGGTTCCCGGCCATTTTTGCAAAGATTCGCACGGACTGCGACGGTTTGACGGTACATCACTTTATGAGTATGCGGACATGCGAAAAGCGGAAAAAGGGGAGTGGGGTACGCTAAGCTTCGATTTTGGCCGCCCCGAGGTTGTCAGTTTTCTTATTTCCAATGCCTTGTTCTGGATGGAAATGTATCACATTGACGGCCTGCGGGTGGATGCGGTAGCAAGCATGCTGTACCTTGATTTTAGCAAAGGGCCGGGTGAGTGGGTTCCCAACCGTTATGGCGGTCGCGAAAATCTAGAGGCGATTGAATTTTTAAAGAAGCTAAACGAAGCGGTATTTAAACGTTACCCGAATGCTCTTATGATGGCGGAAGAGTCAACGGCATGGCCGCTTGTCAGCGCTCCGACCTATCTCGGGGGACTCGGATTTAACTTTAAGTGGAATATGGGTTGGATGAACGACATGCTGCGCTATATGGAACTCGATCCCGTCCACCGAAAATGGCACCACCATCTTCTTACCTTTTCGTTGTTTTACGCATTCTCAGAAAACTTTATCCTGCCATTTTCCCATGATGAAGTGGTTTATGGTAAGAAGTCGATGTTAAATAAAATGCCGGGGGATTACTGGCAGAAGTTTGCGAACACCCGTGTGCTGTATGGATATATGATGGTACATCCGGGCAAAAAGCTCCTGTTTATGGGTGGGGAGTTCGGCCAGTACGATGAATGGAAGGATGAACAACAGCTTGATTGGGATTTGCTCGGTTTTGAGATGCATGCCAAACTCCAGACGTATGTGAAGGAACTGTTTTTATTTTACCGGGAGGAACCGGCATTGTGGGAACTCGACCACGAGCCGGAAGGTTTTGCATGGATTGACCCGCACGATTACACCCAGAGTATCGTGAGCTTTATGCGAAAAACAAGCACAGGCGAAAATATCATCGCTGCCTGCAATTTTACACCCGTGGTATACGAAGGATACCGCCTCGGAGTTCCCGGCCCCGGCCTCTACCGGGAAGTTTTCAACAGTGACGCGGGAAAATATGGGGGATCCGGGGTGGTAAACGGGGGCTTGATTCAGGCGGATAACATAGAATGGCACAACCAGCCCAGCAGCATACATATCAAAATTCCTCCATTGGCGATGGTCTTATTTAAACAAGATGAAGAAAAGGAAGGATAGCAGATGAGAAAAAAGGAATGTGTGGCAATGCTGTTGGCCGGTGGGGAAGGAAGAAGACTGGGGGTACTAACGGAAAAGATTGCCAAGCCGGCGGTGCTGTTCGGCGGGAAATACCGGATTATTGACTTTACATTGAGCAATTGCACCAATTCAGGGCTCGATACGGTTGGCGTGCTCACCCAGTATCGCCCGCTTCTCTTACATTCCTATATCGGCATTGGAAGTGCCTGGGATCTGGATCGCAGCAGTGGAGGAGTCAGCGTGCTCCCGCCGTTTATTGAGCAAAAAGGCGGATGCTGGTATAAAGGCACGGCAAACGCTATCTATCAGAATATAGGCTTTATCGAACAATACGATCCAAAGTATGTGCTCATCATCTCAGGCGACCATATTTACAAAATGAACTATGGGCAGATGCTGAAATATCATAAAGAAAAAAAGGCGGAAGCAACCATCTCGGTTATCGAAGTGCCATGGGAAGAGGCGGGTCGGTTTGGCATTATGAGTACGAATGAAGAGGATAAAATCATAGAATTTGTTGAAAAACCGGAACTACCCGGTAGCAACCTGGCGTCTATGGGGATTTATATTTTTAATTGGGAGTTTCTAAAAAAATACTTAACCAAAGACGAGGAGAACGCGGCATCCAGCAATGATTTCGGTAAAGATATCATTCCGCTGATGCTGGGAGAAGGCCGCAAATTGTATGCGTATCCGTTTTCTGGTTACTGGAAGGATGTCGGTACTATAGATAGCCTGTGGAAAGCCAATATGGATCTGCTTGATGACCGTTCCCGCCTTGACCTCAATGACGATGATTGGCGCATTTATTCGGTGAACCCGAACCAGCCGCCGCAGTATATCGCTAGTGGGGCTCGCGTCCACCGCTCACTTATCAATGAAGGCTGCTCCGTTTTCGGCGCGGTGGATCACTCTGTTCTTTTTTACGGTGTCCGCGTCGGCGAGGGAAGCGTAATCAAAGATTCCGTAATCATGCCTAACGTACGAATAGGCGCAAATGCTATCGTAGAACGAGCCATTATTGGCGAGGGAACGGTGATTGAGGATGGGGTGACCGTCGGCAGCGGCGATGAGGCTGCGGAAATTACGGTTATCGGCGAAAAACAGACCGTGCGAAACCGATCCGTATTTGACGGCCGGGCGGTTAGCTCGAAATAAAAACCAGGGGAGGGACATACCGTTGGAACAAGTAATGGGTGTGATTAACCTCGGAAATGAATTTGATAGGTTAAATGAGTTGACGTATTTTCGCTGTCCCGCATCCGTACCCTTTGGCGGGCGCTATCGGATGATAGATTTCACACTTTCAAATATGGTGAATTCCGGCATACGTGATGCGGCCGTTTTAACACTCCATAAATACCGTTCTTTAATGGATCATTTGGGGACCGGTAAGGAATGGGACCTTGCGCGAAAACGCGGAGGATTGTTCATCCTGCCCCCGGCGTTTGACGTGACATCGGGGGTCTATAAAGGAGACTTGCAGAATTTTTTAGCCCATCTTGATTTTTTCCGCCGTGGGTCCCAGAAATATGTATTGATAGCGGGAAGCCAGATTATATGCAACATTGATTACTGCCAACCTTTCCTGTTCCATCAAAATGTTGGTGCGGATATTACCGTACTTTACAAAAAAATTGACCCGGGTGCTGCGGGGTATGAGCACTGCAAACGGCTGGAAATCGGTGAGGGAGGCCGGATAACGGCGATGGAGACTGCCGACGGCATGACGGATAGCGGAAAGGCGGATATCAGCAATGTTTTTATGGATATGTTCCTTATCGAAAAATCATTGCTGGTCGATATTATTCAAACTTGCGTTTCTCAGGGAAAATACGACTTTTTAAAGGATGGGATTAGCAATTATTTAAATAAGCTCGGCGTATATGGATATGAGTACCAGGGGTATATGGCGCCGGTTTATTCCGTTCAGGACTACTACCGGAATAGCATGAATCTGCTTGATCCCGGGATATGGAATGAGTTATTCCTGCGCCGTAGACTTATTTACACGAAAGTGAAGGATGAGCCGCCCGTAGAATACCTGGAAGGAGCCCGGGTGGAGAATTCGCTTGTTGCGAACGGCTGCGTGATTGAAGGAGAAGTGGAAAACAGCATACTGTTTCGCGGTGTGAAGGTGCGTAAAGGGGCCCGAATAAAAAATAGTATTATTCTGCAGCATTGTGACATCGAACCAAATGCCCGGATTGAGCATGCCATTATGGATAAAGACGCTTCGCTTACCGGGGGACGGATGCTGGCCGGAACACTCGACCACCCGCTCGTTGTCGCAAAGCGAATGGTTGTATAGCTTACACAGCAGGCGGGTTTAGTGTCTGCCGTCCAACATTTATATGAGAGAAGGTAGAAATGGTATGCAGGTGCTTTTTGTTGCGTCTGAGTGTGCCCCCTTTATTAAGACAGGTGGGTTAGCCGATGTCATAGGTTCTTTGCCGAAAGAACTAACGAAGCGGGGAACCGAGACGCGGGTCATCATGCCCAAATATGGAGACATCCCCGCGGCGTTTAAAGAGAAGATGGCGGTAAAAGGGGCATATACGGTAAGCGTCGGCTGGCGGCAACAGTACTGCGGCGTCGAGGAACTCGTACATGACGGGGTTCACTATTACTTTATCGACAACGAATATTACTTTAAGCGTCCAGGTATTTATGGATTCTATGATGAGGCGGAACGGTACGCATTTTTCTGCCGGGCCATTCTCGACGTTCTCCCTCATCTGGATTTTGTGCCCGATGTGCTGCACTGCCACGACTGGCACGCGGGTATGGTTAGCGTGCTGCTTAACGCCCAGTACCGGCATCTCCCGTTCTATCAAACCATTCGCACCGCCTTTACGATACATAATTTGAAGTATCAAGGGATCTTCCCGTATAGCATTCTTGGAAATTTGTTTGGGCTCGGTGACTCGTATTTTACGTACGATAAGGTGGAGTTCTACGGAGATGTCAATTATATGAAAGCAGGGCTAGTGTATTCGGACTTGTTGACGACCGTGAGCGAGACGTATGCGCAGGAAATACAAACTCCGTATTACGGGGAAAGGCTTGACGGCCTGCTGCGCGCAAAAAGGAATTCCCTGTTCGGCATCGTCAATGGGGTTGATTACGACGTATACAATCCAGCTACCGATCCGAATCTGTACGTAAATTACACGGACGCTGCCGGGAAGCAGATGAATAAAACAGCACTTCAGGATGAGTTGGGGCTTCCCGTTAATCCGGACATACCGGTCGTTGCACTTGTATCACGGCTTGTTCAGCAGAAAGGGCTCGATTTAATCGCTCATGTGCTGGAAGAAATACTGGAAATTGACCTGCAGCTCGTTGTACTTGGGACAGGAGAAGAAAAATATGAAGATCTTTTCCGGCACGTGATGCACCGCTGGCCGAACAAAGTATCTGCCCATTTTCTGTTTGATGAAGGGCTGGCCAGCCAAATCTATGCAGGGGCAGACATGTTTTTAATGCCGTCATTGTTTGAACCGTGCGGGATCGGACAACTGATTGCGCTTCGGTATCAAACCGTACCGATCGTCCGCGAAACAGGCGGGTTAAAGGATACCATACAGGCGTATAACCGGTATACCGGGGAAGGGAATGGTTTTAGCTTCGCCCATTATAATGCACACGACATGTTAGATACGATAAGGCAGGCGGTCCATTATTATCACGACAAAACCGTGTGGTTCGGCATTGTAAAAAATGGCCAAAATACTGATTATAGCTGGAATGAGTCAGCGAAACAGTATCAAAAGCTCTATGAGTGGGGGCAAAACTGAAAGGAGTAAATGTATGTTTTCAAATAAGGAAAGCTTTAAGAAAATCTTCATTAAACGTGTAGAAAGCATGCATGGGGAACCAGTGGAGTCCGCCGCACCTATGGACAGGTATACCGCGCTTGGGAGCATGATACGCGAACATATAAGCAAGAATTGGATTGCGACCAACTCCAGTTACCTGGAAAAAGGGGAAAAGCAACTGTATTACTTTTCAATGGAGTTTTTGCCCGGTAAATTTCTCGTGAGCAATCTTATTAACCTTGGTCTTAGGGATTTATGTAAAGAAGGTCTTGCAGAACTGGGAATTCATCTGGAAGAACTGGAAGCGCTCGAACCTGATGCAGGGCTGGGAAATGGCGGCCTTGGACGGCTCGCCGCCTGTTTCCTCGATTCTCTCGCCTCTTCCTATCTGCCCGGGCACGGGTGTGGCATTCGTTATAAATACGGCCTGTTCGAACAAAAAATCGTTGACGGCTATCAGGTGGAACTGCCGGAATACTGGTTAAAAGAAGGGAATGTATGGGAAATCTGCCGTTCCGACCGGGCGGTGGAAGTCCGTTTCGGCGGAAATGTGCGGATCGGGAACATAAACGGGCGTATGGTGTTTGAACATGAAAACTATGAGCCTGTACTGGCGGTCCCCTATGATATACCGGTTATCGGCTATCAAAATAAAACGGTCAATACGCTCCGGCTCTGGAGCGCCGAATCGACAATCAAGGACTTTGATTTTCAAACATTGAATGGCCGCGACTATCATAAAATGCTTGCCTACAAGCGATCTGTAGAACAAATTTCTGAATTTCTGTATCCGGATGACTCCTTCTACGAGGGAAAGATTTTACGCTTAAAGCAGCAGTATTTTCTCGTCTCCGCCGGCCTGCAGAGCATTATCCGCAGCTATAAAAAAACGCTCGGCGGTTCGCTCTGCCGCTTCCACGAAAAAGTGGCGATTCATATTAATGATACTCATCCGGTTCTGGCGATTCCGGAACTGATGCGCATTTTTATGGATGAAGAAGGCATGGGTTGGGACGAAGCCTGGCAGGTCACGACAAACACCGTTTCTTATACCAACCATACAACGCTGGTGGAAGCGCTGGAGAAATGGCCAATCGATATCATCAAGCCCCTCCTGCCGCGCATCTACATGATTATGGAGGAAATAAACGAACGGTTTTGCCGCGATTTGTGGAACCAATACCCGGGAGACTGGGATCGTATCAGCGAGATGGCCATTATCGGGGATGGCCAGGTGAGGATGGCCCATCTAGCAATCGTCGGCAGCCATAGCGTAAACGGTGTGGCTAAAATTCATACGGAAATCCTGAAAAAGCGGGAAATGAAAAATTTTTATGCGTTTACACCGGAAAAATTTAATAATAAAACGAATGGGATAACGCACCGCCGCTGGCTGCTCAAGGCGAACCCCGCGCTCGCACACTTAATTACGGATGTGATCGGTGAGAAATGGATCATGAATCCGTCTGACTTACTGAAGTTAACCGACTACAAGCGAGACGCTTCGTTTCAGGAAAGAGTGCGGGACGTTAAGCAGCAAAATAAATTATTGCTCGCGAAATTTATTAAGGAAAAAACGAACATTGACGTAGATGTCCATTCTATTTTTGATGTGCAAATCAAACGATTGCACGCATATAAACGTCAAATTCTTAATGTGCTCCATATCATGTATGTATACAACCGGCTGCGGGAAAATCCGGATTTGGATATCATACCGAGAACGTTTATTTTTGGCGCAAAAGCGGCACCCAGCTATTTTCTGGCGAAAAGGGTGATTAAGCTGATTAATACGGTGGCGTCCGTTGTCAATCACGACAAAACCATTCAGGATAAAATCAAGGTGGTATTTCTCGAAAATTACCGGGTGTCACTTGCTGAAAAAATTATCCCCGCTGCGGATGTGAGCGAGCAAATTTCTACCGCCAGCAAAGAAGCCTCCGGGACAGGCAACATGAAGTTGATGATGAACGGTGCGGTTACCATTGGCACACTCGACGGGGCGAATGTTGAAATTAAGGAAGAGGTTGGAGACGACAATATTTTTATATTCGGTCTGACGGCGGACGAAGTTTTTGCTTATAACAGGCATGGCGGCTACAGGGCGAAAGATATTTACAACAGCAACCACCGGATTGGCCGGGTGCTTGACCAGCTTGTAAACGGATTTCTCGGGGAAGAAGAGATGGAGTTTACCCATATTTATTACTCTCTGCTAACGAGTAATGATGAGTTTTTTGTCTTGAAGGATTTTGCTTCATACGCACAGGCGCATGAACAGGTCGATGCTGCGTTTCGCAGCAAACAGAAATGGCAGGAGATGGCGATTACTAATATTGCGCATTCCGGAAAATTTGCAAGCGACCGAACGATTTCCGAGTACGCGGCAGGCATCTGGAACATCAACCCGGTCATTATTTCTTAAATACAGAGAGGGGATGCCGAATGCTTGAGTGGATCATTCACGACTCGCACCACCCCATCTTTCGCGAGCCGTTCGGAAGCGTACCGTGCGGAACTGCAATCACTCTCCGGCTGCAGGTCAAGCAGCCTATTGATTCGGCCAGTCTGCTCCTGCATCAGGACGGGCAGCCGGTAGACGAGATTGTCATGAAGCCGGCAGCTTTTTTGCCGGAAGAATTGGAAAACAGGGGAGCGAAAGGCGGGAGCGGGGAATGGTATGAAGCGGTGGTGCTTGCCCCACAGACGTCGATGCTCCTATGGTACAGCTTTATCGTGCGCAAAGGCGGCGACAGCTTTTACTACAGCAATGTCACCGGGAAGGGCGGGCATGGCGGCATATCCGGCTTGCCTCTCTCTGATTATCAAATTACCGTTTACCGTGGGGAAGCAAGAACCCCTAACTGGTTTAAAGACAGCGTCATGTACCAGATATTTGTCGATCGTTTTTATAATGGAAATCCCGGGGGAAAGGTAAGCCACCCGAAGAAGGGGAGCGTTCTGCACGCGCATTGGGATGATGACCCGCTGTATATTCGCAACCCGGAAACGCGGGAGGTGATTTGCTGGGATTTCTTCGGCGGTAATCTGGCAGGTGTAAAAAAGAAGTTAAAATATTTAAAAGAGCTCGGGGTAACGGTGATTTATTTTAACCCTCTCTTTGAATCTCCGAGCAATCATAAATATGATACAGGCGATTACCTCGCGATTGACCCCATGTTTGGTGACAACGAATTGTTCCGGGAACTGTGTGAAAAGGCGGAAAAGATGGGCATTTCGGTGATTCTGGACGGTGTATTCAGCCATACCGGAAGCGACAGTGTGTATTTTAATAAGAAGGGAACGTACCCGTCTGTAGGGGCGTACCAATCGAAAGAATCTCCCTATTATTCATGGTATCTCTTTACCCGCTACCCCGATTCGTATGAATGCTGGTGGGACATCCATATCCTGCCGAATGTAAACGAGATGGAACCCGGTTACCTGGATTTTATCGTTACGGGTCACAACAGCGTGCTAAAAACATGGCAGCGCGCTGGAGCGCGGGGGTGGCGCCTGGACGTGGCTGATGAGCTGCCGGATGAATTCATTCAGCAATTCCGCAGCACGATGAAGAGGGAGGATCCGGAGTCGGTATTGATCGGGGAAGTGTGGGAAGACGCCACGAATAAAATCAGCTATGGCAGACGGCGCGCCTATCTCATGGGGGATGAGCTGGATTCCGTCATGAACTACCCGTTTCGCAGTGCCCTGCTTGATTTTATTACCGGCAAGCAGGATGCCCGTGCCATCTGCGCCACACTGATGAGCCTGTACGAGAACTATCCGCCGCATCATTTTTATACAGCGATGAATCTGCTCGGAAGCCATGATGTAACCCGCGTTCTGACTGTTCTGCGAGATTCGCTGCCGCCCGATTGGCCTGTTGAGGACAAAATAAATGTCAGCATAAACCAATTGAAACTTCTGGTGTTGTGGCAGATGACATTTCCTGGTGTTCCATGCATTTATTATGGCGACGAAGCCGGATTGGAAGGCGGGGAAGACCCGCTAAACCGCCGGACATACCCGTGGGGAAAGGAGAACCAGGAACTCCTTGCCTGGTACAAAAAAACGATCGCGCTGCGCCATGCGAACGACGTGTTAAAAACAGGCGAGTGGCGTTCCTTTTATTCTGGGGAAGACGTATACGGATATATCCGGTGGATTGCAGAAGGAAGAGACCGTTTTGGCAGGGAGCGGGAAAATAACCTCGCTATCTTGGTGTTTAATCGCCATAAAGAAGCGGGACGCACGGTTACGATCAACGTCGGGAACTGGCATACAGGTAAATTTTACGACGCCCTCGACCTCGCCGAATCCACCCCGATGGGACACTCGGTCTTTACCTCGAACGGGCGGCTGACCATTACCGTCCCGCCGATATCTGGGAAAGTTCTGTTTTCACCGATAAGACAGTAGGCTGGAAAGCAGATTGAAAGCCGGATGGGAGGTCGTGTTGGTCGCACGGCCTCAGTTCATCTAAAACAGGGACGTGTTTTTATCCGGGAGATTTAACGCTATATTTGAATTTTGCAGGTCGAGTTTTATCTGTTCCGATATATCATTAGCGTGGTAGAAACCTTTGTCCATCATGTACTTGCTTACCTGTTCATGGAACTCTTGGCCGCGACCAACAATAACCTGGTCAGTTCACGTGTTCATGCCTAACGCCCGGCCAAAGGCGCAAGCGATAGCTTTAGCTGTGCGTATAAAGACAAAGACAACCATGCCGCGAGACGGCACCACTGAAAAATGAAAAACGGGAAAGGCCTCCCGATAAACAACGGGAGGGAGGTAACTATTAGTGTTGACGATACTGGAATCCCTGTGGATTGACGGCAGCCGCACTGGCTACCACCTGTTCCATTGCACGCATATTCACTTCCATCTGTTGACACGTCTGCAGAACACGCTGCAGTTCTTGCATAAACATTTGACTGTCGCGAAGCGCAGTTTGGGCAATTTGCGCTGCTTCACGTTCTCTTTGGACGAGCTGCTGCAGAGTGACTGCATTTTGCTGCTCTTGTTGTAGAGACTGCTGGAACATTTGAGCGGATTGTTGCTCCCTTTGCATCAGCTGACTCACAATTTGTATGCATTGGTTCAATTGTTGGTAAAGAGCGCTGTTTGGCATGAAAATTCCTCCTAGACAAATTTTTGTTTTTGATACCGTAAATTATTGTTCGCCGTTTTTGATTTTTTATGATACTTGTTGAAATTTTTTTTTGAACCAGGTTTTGGATGAAGGAACTACCGGTGTGACGTCGAACGTAACCGATACAACCACGAATGCTGCTGTTAATACTGCGGCATCGCCACCGCCGGATCAGGAGACGCAAAACCAATGATAAAACCCCGATTTCGATCTTTTTCAGCCGAAATCGGGGTTTTTATGTTTTTTACACTTAGTGGCAGCATCATCTCGTTGTTGCTAGTCCCCCCTCTAAAAACATAAGAGTGACGGACATCCCGAGGGGGGAAGGCTACTTACACGCACCGGGATTTTTCGCCAACGCATGCGTCCGGACTACCAACCGGACTGAGATTTTACACTCCACACTTTATTATACAATATTTAATGGTTGATTAAACATAAGCGGATTATCGGAAATGATTGTTTAGTGCAAGCGAATATAACAATCAAGTTATACAGAGCAAACATCAACTCAGGAGGTAAAATGGGAAAGAATCGTTTATACTGAATGGTAACTATAACTTGCCAATCTTGAGAGAAGGTGAACGCCGGATGAATGTACTTATTGAGTGGACATACTGTGCGAATAAAGGAAAAAGCGTCCAGATGACGTCAGAAATGCTTTCGGCAGAAGAAGCGTTGCTGCTGGTTCGGGATATGGAAAAAACGGGCCGGGTCACGTCCCTGACTTTTATCGATGAGTCCGGAATCGGCTGGACGAAAAAAGAACTTGAAAAATATATAAAATCAGTGGAAACCGAGCCGCATAACGTGGTGGCATATTTTGACGGAGGATTTCACAAAGAAGATCAGACGGCAGGACTTGGCGCAGTCATATATTTTGAACAGGACGGTAAGTCGTACCGCATCCGGAAAAACGCGTATTTTGAACAAATCGGGTCTAACAATGAAGCTGAATTCGCTGCTTTCTGGCTCATTATTCGTGAACTGGAGGAGTTGGGTGTTCACCATATACCTGTTACGTTCCGTGGGGATTCCCAGGTTGTTATCAATCAGCTAAGCGGGGAGTGGCCCAGCTTTGGCGAGGTGAGCCGCTGGGTTGACCGCATCGAACAAAAAATAAAGGAACTTGGAATAGTTCCGCACTACGAAGCAATTTCCCGCAACGAAAACAAGGAAGCGCACCAGCTGGCGAACCAGGCGTTAAAGGGCGAAGCGATATCTGGCCGCATTCAGCTGTAAGATATTTATAAAAATAACCGATCCGGTGCATTCAATCGAACGATTTTATGGTATGCTTCCACTATATATAAAATCGAGAGGGTTTCTTTACTGCACAGCCTAAGGAAACCTGGGGAAATTATGAGTGGAACACGCACCACGGTTGGAGGGTATAACACGATGAAAGTTGCAAAATTTGGGGGAACGTCTTTAGCAAGCGCTGAACAAATCCGTAAAGTTTGTGATATTATTCTGGCGGACCCAGAGCGCCGGTTGATCGTCGTCTCGGCTCCGGGCAAGCGATCCAAAGATGACACGAAAGTAACCGACCTGTTAATTGCTTTGGCAGAATGCCACCTCAAAAATGAGGACACCGCGAAGGAGCTCGAAGCTGTGGTCAACCGCTACCGGGAGATTGCCCAAGGTCTTGAGCTTAATTCTGCAATCGTAAGCTTAATTGAATCGGATATAAGAGAAAGACTGAGCGCTAACACAAGCAATCCTGAACGTTTTATGGATGCCATTAAAGCAAGCGGGGAAGATAACAACGCAAAACTGGTGGCCCGTTTTCTGGCAAGCAAAGGGGTGGACGCTCATTACATAAACCCGAAAGACGCCGGGCTTATGCTGAGCGACGAGTACGGTAACGCCCAGGTTCTTCCGCAATCGTATGACAATCTTAAAAGCTTGCGTGACAGGTCGGGAATTTTGATTTTCCCGGGATTTTTTGGCTACTCACCTGACGGCACACTCGTTACACTGCCACGCGGCGGGTCGGATATTACCGGGTCGATTCTCGCTGCTGCCATCAAAGCCGAGCTGTATGAGAATTTTACCGATGTGGACTCGGTATTTTCCGCCAACCCCAATGTGGTTGACCATCCGCAGGAAATTAAGGAGTTAACGTACCGGGAGATGCGGGAACTTTCCTACGCCGGTTTTTCTGTGTTTCACGATGAAGCACTGTATCCTGCTTTCAGCGCGGGTATACCTGTCTGCGTTAAAAATACGAATAATCCAATGGCTCCCGGGACGATGATCGTGTTTGAGAGAAGAAGTTCAGCCAATCCTGTGGTAGGCATCGCGAGCGATAGCGGGTTTTGCAGTATTTATGTACGGAAATATTTAATGAATCGCGAAGTTGGGTTTGGCAGAAGAATGCTTCACATTTTGGAAGACGAAGGCATTTCTTATGAACATATGCCGTCCGGGATCGACGATGTGACGATTATTCTCCGGCAGGACCAATTGGATGTGGAAAAGGAAGCCCGCATTATAGCAAGGATTAGAGATGAGCTTGCCGCGGAAGATGTTGTGGTGGAGCATAATCTGGCTATGATTATGGTCGTAGGAGAAGGAATGCGCCATAATGTGGGAACGACGGCGCGCGCAACCGGAGCCCTGGCAAAGGCGCGGGTAAACATTGAAATGATTAACCAGGGTTCATCCGAAGTGAGCATGATGTTCGGCGTTAAAGCGGTTAATGCAGAAAAAGCGGTGGCAGCGCTGTATGATGAGTTTTTTGTACCGGTCAGGGTATAACAGTGAATTAGAGGAGCTGTTATAACCGTTATGGATTTTATCATTCAATATTTATCCTTTTTTGTGATTCGGGTAGAAGGCCAGGGGGCCAACCCCGAGAAATCGTATAAGCATTACCAGACACTCGATGAAGTGAGTTACCCCGACAGTGAGATTCATTCCTTCCTCGAAGGAGAACTTATGCGGATTGCGAAGAGAAAAGTAGAACGGCACCCAAAAACCGAACAGGTGCCGACAAAGATTGGCCGCTTTATGGCAGAACCAGGATTTGGACTCGAAAGCAATCCAAACTATAACCTGTTCAGCAGGATTTTACGATCCACCGACAAAGCGGACTTCCAGTCAAACAGTGAAGAATTAGTCAGAGCTTACATGGACACGAACGCGATACGGGGTGGGGCGCTCATTGTGATCCGGGCCAAGTTAAATCAGTATTTCGACGACCCCTTTTTATTTGTATTAAAGTGCGACTTTGAACAAAAAATCGCCACGATTGCCGATGAACGGCGCTTGATACGCCAGGTTGAAATGGCCATCAATGCGAAAAACATAAAGTCCATCCAGTATCCGTATATGCCTGAGGAGGGAATGGTTGAAGAGTGGGAATTAAAAATTCACCAGTCTTCCCATGCCCGCTATTTCGAAGACTTTCTCAAGTTTGTCACCTATGAAAAATCAGTCCCTGAAATTATGAACCGTCAGGTGTTAACTATGGTACAGGAGCATATTGTGGCAACGACCGAGGAAAACAGCGACATCCGCACGAAAGAAGAGGAAGAAATGGAGATCTGGGCGGCCAGTCCCCAGCGTAATTTGCAGGAGAAGTGGGGGACCGAGCAAGTGATGGAAGCGAATGCGGTCCTTGTTGAACAGAAGCCGGATTTAGAGATGAAGTTAAAGCTCGACCATGTTTCGGTTAAAGGCCTGCTTGCCGATTTCGGGGAATGCATTCACATTGCCAGGTTGGGGGACCGGTATGTGCTGCTGATTGAGGGAGACCATTTTCAGTTTGAGAAGGGGGTATCCCCAGTTGAACTATTGCGGCCCGACCAGATGCAGGATGTGCTCGAAAAAATCGAACGAAAGCAGCGACTCACTGTGTCTGACGATGCACTCCCGTTCTAAATCACACAGAATCATAGCCATTCCGCTATTTCACAAACTGGATTAAAAAGTAGAAGCAGCAGGATTCGTCCTGCTGCTTCTTTTCATATTGGTGCACAGCTATAACATGACATACGTAGGTATTCGCGTTTTTTTATTTTCAAAGGCCGGTGTTTATACAACGTGTGAAAAGCTTGAATATTTTGGTATAGAGAGGTGAAGGAGGAGGCGGTTTCATGCCCGGTCGTAAGCTAAGGTATACAGCCTTGGGCGACTCCATTGCACGGGGAATAGGGGCAACGAAACAGTATGGATATGTATATTTTTTTCGTGATTTTCTGCAAAAAAAACATGGGGATATTCATCTGAGCAACCGGGCTATTTCAGGTATAAAAAGTTCAGTTTTGCTCGCTCAGCTGAAATTTGACCCGATTACCCGATATGCCGTAAAAAATGCTGAAGTCATAACGATTAGTATCGGTGGAAACAATCTGCTCGTCGGTGCGCGGGCAAATTATTATTCCATCTCTGATTCCCGTGCAAATACCGGAGTGGTGAACTTTAAAAAGGATTGGTTGAAAATCCTCCATGAGATTCGGCAGGGGATAAAATCAAACGCAAAAATTTATACCATGACGATTTATAATCCGTTTAAAGGTGACGACGAAAATTATAAAGTAGCCAATAACTATATTCACCAGATTAATGCAGAAATACGGGACCAAACACTCATAGCGAACTACAACTATAAGATTGCAGATGTATACAACGATTTTAAAGGAAGAGTCAAACACGGAACCTGGAAAGTTTGTGTAAAAACTCACTTCAGTGAGAAGATTCGGGACCCGCATCCAACTGATATAGGACATAAAGACATTTCACGCTCTCACGAAAAAATCTATCAATAGAAGCAACAGTGATGTTGGGAGGAGGGGATTTAATTGGGGATCAATTGGATTCAAATTATCGCCTATGTTTTTAGATTAATTAAAGCCGGCTTTACGAAAGAAAACGCAGTGTCTTCCGTAGCCGAAAAATTCGGTGTAAGCAAAAGTGAAATCAAAAAGAAAATGTGAGTACAACTAAGGCTAACGCCTGCGCCTTTGGCCTGCGCTAGCCAAATTTTCTTTACAATTTTTGCCCAAAATACATAAACAGGGCTTTTGCCCATACACGAATGTACAGATATACATATTGTAGGTGTAGAGTCATCAAAGGGGAGGGGTGATAAACTTGTTTGATAATTTAGATTCGCTCGTCGTTAAAATTGATGTCCAGGAATCAGAGGTATTGATAGCAGCGAAGCTGCCCGGTTTTAAGCGGGAAGAAATAGAGGTTGAAATTCTAGATAAAGCTTTACGTATAGCAGCTAAACGCAGAGTAGAAGTAGAAAAGAAAACAGAGATCCACTACCATCTGGAACGGGATGAAAAGTATATGGAACGCATTATTCCGTACCCGACAGATGTGAAAGAACAAGACATGAAAGCCGCTTATAAGGATGGAATTCTCACCATCCAAATCCCCAAGCGGAAAGCAGGAGAAGTGAAGCGGCCTGAAGTGAAGCGGCATGTTCGCCGGTTTGTCACGGTAGAATAACGGCAAAAGAGCTCAATTACGAGCTCTTTTGCTGTTTATTTTGTAGCCTCAAAACATGTAAAGCCGAGGTAGGGTGAACTTTTTAGCAGCAGCTGGTTATTGTCCATAAGCAGTTTCCACTCTTGCGGTGTTAAATAGATTTGTTTGGATAGCGGATCCATTGTTGAAGTGGGTACAAAAGAACGGACCGTCGAGTGGGTAACCTTGGAAAATCCTGCGCTGTACAGATAGGTAGCCATTTCCCGTGCAGAATGAAGCGATTTAATTCCGTAAAAATCCTGAACTTCTTTCCGAAGGGATGTGGGCATCCTGTTCGAAGTTACCGTTTCAATCGCAATAAATTTTCCGCCTGGGCGCAACACCCGGTTAACCTCTTTTAGCGTGGCTTTTATTGGGACGAAAAAAAGGACCGATTCGGATAGAACCATATCGAAGGAATAGTGGTTGAAGGGAATCTGCGTAATATCGGCGACCAAAAACTGAGTTTCTTTCGTGACCTGTTTTTTTGCGGCTAAATTTTTTGCGGAATGAATCATCGCGTGCTGAAAATCAATGCCGGTTACCATACATTTGTACTTGGAGGCTAGATACGTACTCGTCTCCCCATAGCCGCATCCCGCATCCAGTACCCTTGTTCCAGGAGGCAATGCCAGCGATGCCAGAACCTTCTGGGTGTAGGCGAATCCGCCCGGGTGGAAGGAACCTTTCCCTAATCTGGTCAACAATTTCAAATAATTACTAGTCATTACAATCTCTCACCTTCCTCTAGAGAGAGGGGTAAGATTAAGCACTCCATGACCATATTCGCGCAATGCCCCCATCCTACTTTGTAATTGCATAAAATATCTTTTGGCCATGGATGACTGCATGTTTGGATGAAGACTCATGAGAAGAGCGGCGCTACCGCTAACATGAGCTGCTGACATAGACGTTCCGCTCTCCGTTTTATAGCCGCCTCCTAACCATGTACTTCGAATGTCCACACCGGGGGCCATGATATCGAGTCGGTTGCCTGTGCTTGAGAAAGAAGCCCTCTTCATGTTGCGGTCGACAGCTCCGACGGAAATTACCCAGGGGAATCGCGCCGGGTAGTCAATGTTGTTTACGATGCGGTCCCGCTTTCCTTCATTTCCAGCGGAAGCCACCATGATAACCCCTCGCTGGAAGGCCATCCGTGTAGCCTGTTCAAAAGCCTGGCTATATTTACTACTGCCAAGGCTCATATTCAGCACTTGAATTTTATTATCGATCGCCCATTCAATTCCTTTAATGGTATCACTGACTCTTCCGCTTCCATTATGATCCATTACTTTAATTCCGTATAGTGATGCGAGGGGGGCGACACCAAATAAGCCGGCTCTTGCGTTGGCTGAAGCAATTGTTCCTGCAATGTGGGTTCCGTGCCCGTTATCATCTCTAAAATTACGGTTTTGCGCGATAATATTGTATCCCCCGGCGACCCGCCCGCGCAGTGCCGGGTGGGTATAATCAATTCCTGTGTCCAATACGCCTACCCTGATTCCGCTTCCCTGGCTTTTTGGCCACACTAAAGGGGCTTTGATTACTTCAATATTCCATGGAACATTCAAAGCCACCTGATTTCCTGCATGTGTATGAGTTTTATGAACACGAATATGGACATCTTCCTCAATATGAGAAATACAAGGATGATTTTTTAAGTTTTTCATATTTTCGATTTCCGCAACAATGAAAGGAAAATATTTATGGCAATGAAGAATATGAACACCACCGTGCTTAATACATGTTTCACGGGCCTGATCGATGGAAGTCTTGGTATGAATGAGGTATCGCTTAATCATGCACCAGTCTCCTTTCTATAAATGTTACTTACAGCATATGAAAAGAAACGGAGATTCGAGAGGTAACAGAAGCGGATTTCCGCAGCAAAAATGATAAATAACTCTGTTGTAAGGGGATACGTGCGGATAGATGGAGCAGACTTTCACCCAGACAGGGCGGGTGACTATACACTTTCGCTGAGATTCGCATATTTTGTTTTAGCAGATGAGAGAGGAGAAAATGAGGTATGGGGTTTAATTTTTTTGAAGAACTGACCGTACAGAATATTGTCGTAGCGGTACTGATTATTTTAATTCTCGTTTTTGCTTTTAGTGCGTTCTTTCATTCATAGAGATCACCAGTATCTACCTCTACATTTTTCAAATATTTATCGTAAAGAAAAAAGACGGCTTATACAATGGGTCGTCTTTTTTCTTGGTTTCTTCTGCTGCTTATTTATTTAATCGTTTTCTTCATAGCATAATGGCTGGGGACCTCACCGACAATTGAAAATCCGTTTTTATGATAAGCCCTAATCGCTTGCTTATTTGTTTTGTAAACATGAAGGGTGAGACCATTGAGGTTGTTTTCCTGCACTTTCTTCTGCAGCCATTTAAAAATTTTTCCGCTGATTCCTTTGTTCTGCATGGCGGGATCAAGGGCAAGTGAATCAATATACAGAAAATCGTTACGGGGGCGAAAGGAGACAAATCCGATTCGTTCAGTACCATTATAAATCATATAGGTTTGATTGATTTTGATTTTATGTCTGACTTCCTGATCGTAGATTCTCCTTGAAAAATAGGCCCCGATTTCATTCTGGGTTAAACGGAGGATATAAGGAAAATCATTTTCAGTATATTTCGAAGCAATAAGACGCATGCTACAGCCTCCTTCCTATGTCATTCCGCGAATGAAAGAAAAACCCATGGACTTGTGAAATCCATGGGGATAAGACTGCGGTTCCGGTACTATGATAGGTTACCACCAGAGGAGCAGTCCGAGTGCGAGGAGCCACCAGAAGGGTAACCACCATCTGGCGTAGCCGGGATAATACCCACCACCGTAGTATGGATATCTATAGGGATATCCGTAGTAATATTGTGCGGCCGTAAGGTTTTCTTGTGATTTTACGCTTTTCTCAATCACCTTGATAGGTCCTGAAGGGCTGTAGTGAGAGGGCAATAAAACGGTTATTCCCTGACCATCAACACTTTCAATTTTACCGTGGTACGTACCGGATTTGGTGTTGATTAACATCCAGTTGCCAATATTCTTTTGGGCAGATTGCATTAGATTAGTATTCATTTTTTATCCTCCTTTCCCTAAGCTTTTTTCAGCTTGCTATACAGTATATGGGTCAAGAGAAACTCCCGATATGGTTGGTTCACCTAATTTTATAACTTCACGCTGTTTCAGCCGGGATCGCTTAGGCACGAGATTGTATATATCACTATAATCAGGCTGTAGCCCATACAGAAAAGAGTGGGGCAGCATACCATACTAAGGAACAAGAGAAAGGAGGCGTTATACATGTCAGGCTTTGGAAGTTTTTTTGGTCCGGGAAATGAAATCGGGGTCATTCTGGTACTCTTCATTTTAATCGCAGTCATTGCATGTTCCTGCTATGGTTTTGCGGCAGGAGGAGGCGTTTAATAGATAGCGGAGGATGAAGGTGCAAAGGGGAAGCGGCGGTGTCCGTACTTCCCCGCCTTATTTGTAGGGATTACGGCAGCCGCCTATACAAGATCTTATCCTTTTACATACTATGTCAACATATAAGTGAAGAGGAGGACAGCAGAGAGATGACCGACTGCATGATGGGGGGTGACAGGAATGGATAATAAAATCCCAAAAAAAATTATTGATAAATTGCAGGACAAAAATGTAGATCCGTCTAAACTCGAACGTCTGGCCGGGACACTAAAACAGGGCGATTTGAATGACGAGCAGAAAGTTCGTCAGTTAATTCGCCAATTAGGTGCCATTGCGAATATATCCATTGACAAGGAAAAAGAAGATCGCATTTTTTACTATATAAAGAAATACAACATTCAGGGAAGCAATTTAAAATCGCTAACCAAATTGTTGCAAAATAAATTGTAAGAGTAAATAATAAAAGAGCTCCTCTAGGGGCTCTTTTATTGTTTTTCTTCCGATCGGATTTTCGTTTTCATCCCGCGTGTGGACAAAATTCGACGATTGCCGATACAATTTACTTTTTCATCCAAGTATAATAAGAGTATAAATAAGCGAAAGGTTTGATAAAAAATGGATGTAGTCCGCTATGTTCCTGCGAGAACAACAGAGCGCGGATATCAATCACCTAAACTGTATGGCATATGTGAAGTGTGCGGAGAGGAATTCCAAGGCGGAAGTGATGAGCCCAATCTATGTGCTCAGCATAGAGAAATACAGCCGATGAGAGTTTTACTAATATATATATGCCCATTTTGTGGAGCTAAAATAGATGAAAAGCCTGAATGCCTCAACTGTGGAGCCGCGTTTACCGTATTTGGAAATATTCATGACGCCTACGCAGTACGAGCGAAAAGGTAATTAGGCTGACGTAAGTCTTGGTTAGAAATTTCGAGACCTTCTTTGGCAAAATACAAATGAATCGAAATAGTCCGCGCCACTGTTTATAGTGATTTCGGGCTATTTTTTGATTTAACCTGATGCAAAATTACATCAACTGATGCGGTATCGCATATATTCAATTAATCACATTCGTTTGTTTCGAATTAGACATTAGATTAACGTTTGTTATCCTTGGGGCCCCGTTTGATACGGCAGCAAGCTACCGTTCCGGAGCGAGATTCGGCCCGGAAGCGATTCGCAGAACGTCTGCCCTGCTTCGTCCGGCAAATGTTTTTCACCATATTCGACCAGTTGATTACCTGAACGGGGTAGACGGTGGAGATATTATGATTATTCCCGGTAATACCAAGAGCAGTCATTTAAACATAACGGAACATGTTAAAGCGTGGGCTGAGAAGGGAACCGTTCCTATTGTGCTGGGAGGTGACCATTCTGTTTCCTTGCCGGAGTTAAGGGCTATTTCTGCTGTTCACGGTCCTCTGTCACTCATTCATTTTGATGCGCATGGAGACACATGGGATGAGTACTGGGGTGAAAAATACACGCACGGTACTCCGTTCCGGCGGGCTATTGAAGAAGGGCTGATCGATCCGTACCGTTCCATTCAGATTGGGATGAGGGGAACCGTGTATCATCCGGACGATATTGAGGAGGCGCGCACACTGGGTCTGCAGGTTATTACAGCAGACGAGGTAAGGGAAATTGGGTTGCCGGAAACCATGCAGCAGGTCTGTCAGCGTGTTGGACAGTCGAAAGTTTTCCTTACATTCGATATTGATTTTCTTGACCCGGTATACGCCCCGGGAACCGGCACGCCTGAAATTGCCGGTTTTTCCAGCACGGAAGCGCAATATATGCTACGGAAACTTGCCGGTTTGCAGTTCGTTGGCTTTGATCTTGTGGAGGTTCTTCCAGCCCTTGATCCATCGGAAGTTACCGCTCTTACTGCCGCAACCGTTGTATTTGAATTTCTCAGCCTCCTTGCGGTAGCAAAAAGGGATGGTGGACAACAATGAGGGTTCTGGTAACAGGCGGTATGGGATTTCTTGGTCGCACGCTTGTGAGAATACTTAGCAGTGAAGGCCACACCGTGGTGAGCTACGATAGGCGGACAGGAAATAATAATGAAAATGAGAGAGTATCGTATGTCCAGGGGGATTTAGCAGATTTACCGCTTCTAGTAGAGACGATCCGCAAAAATCAAATTCATACTGTGATTCATACGGCTGCTATTTCACATCCGTATTTTTCCCGGGAGATTCCTTACCAGACTGTTATGACGAATGCGGTAGGAACCACTCATGTATTTGAAGCCTGCCGGTTATCGAACGTGAAACGTGTCGTTAATTTCAGTTCTGAGTGCGCCTACGGAAATAATGCAGAACAAGAGGTTGTTGAGTCAGGCGAATCAGGGCGACAGGCGGGACGGAGCCGGGTCGCTTTCAAAATTTTGATCAAGAATGACCGGCGGGTCAGGCTGTTCATCAAGCAGTTGATGTTCTAAACTCTGGCTCATATCCATCAATTCGGCGTTGATTTCATGGAGCAATTGGATGATGTTTTCATATTCTCTATACGCTTGCACGGAATAGTAAGCGCCCGCATTCATCGTTTGTTGTTCGGAATCTGAAACAGACTCAAACTGTTCCTTGTGCGGGCCCAGAGCAGAACGATAATTGGTAACAACGGCACCCTCAGCTTGTTCGATTTGTCCGGTGATCGTTTGAATCGCTGTTCGTATAGTCGTTATGTTTTGTCTAGCCTGATCCACCTGTTCACTCGTTAGATTTCCGTTCGACTGCATCTGGTTCACTTCAACGGTTAAAGGCCCGATGGCCTGTTGAAGCGCCGGAAAGGTTTGAAAAACAGCCTGGTTATTTGCGTTCATTTCTGCGGGAGTCAAGGATTGAAGAGACTGCTGAAGTTCCTGTAAAAGAGTATGTAAACGCTCAGTATTTGTATTTTCCATCTCATCACCTGCTAAACATTAATCTTAGTAAAAGGGTTTGCACAGCTTGCTAAAATTATGTGGGCAATTTTTCGTCGGGAGACAAACGGGGTGGCACGTGGAACAAAAAGCTAAGCAAAAAGATCCGCGCCCGATTATGCAAAAAATGGGGACAAAAATACCCCTTTTTTTAGCGTAAGCCTGTTTTGTATAGAGGTTAGGCGGTTACGTATGACCTTTGCCCTTTTCATTTAGCAGGTAGCGAAGAGTGCGGGGACTGATATTGAGCATTCGGGAAGCTTCCTGGCGATTGCCGAACGTTTCGCGAAGTGCCTTTTTGACAAAAGCATCGTGTACAACCTGTTCCAGTTTACTGGTTTGTTCCACAATGGTTGGATAATCGATAATATGCTTGCTGTTCCACTGAAAGATAATATTTTCTTTCCAGTCGTCAAGAAATTGATCGAGATGGGGAGAACTCTGCAATTCAATTTTTTCGCTGTTTTGCGCGTTACTTGAACGGTGAGGAAGAGCGTCTGATTTTGTAAGCGAAAGTGGCAAATAGTCCGCTGTGATGATTTTTGTTTCTCCGTCTGCCAATGTAATTGCCCGGGTAATCACGTTCGATAGTTCGCGTACGTTGCCCGGCCACTCGTAGCGCTGCATCGCCTCCATTGCATCCTGGGAAAAGGTAAGCTCATTCCCTGTATGTCGTTTTAAAAAATGGTTGATTAGATAAGGGATATCCTCTTTTCGTTGGCGGAGGGGCGGGATGTGCAGCTTCACCACATCCAACCGGTATAATAAATCTTCACGGAATTTTCCAAGCCTTACTGCTTCGCTTAAATTTATATGGGATGCTGCAATAATGCGAGCATCGGTGTGGATATGCTTTTCGCTGCCAACACGCATAAATTCCCGCGTTTCCAGAACACGTAATAATTTTACCTGAATGGAAGGGGAGGCATCACCGATCTCATCAAGAAACAGCGTTCCTTTGCTTGCAATTTCAAACAGCCCTTTCCGAAGCTGCGTGGCCCCTGTGAAGGCTCCTTTCTCATGCCCGAACAACTCGCTCTCTAATAAGGTTTCCGTCAGTGCCCCGCAGTTGACACCAATAAAAGGATGATTAAGGCGAAGGCTGGCTTGATGTATAAAACGGGCAAGGACTTCTTTTCCGGTACCGGTCTCTCCTTCAATCAGAACGTTCACATTTTTTCTGGCTATTTTATAGGCAAGGGTAAAAAGATTACGCATCCCGATGCTTGTTCCGATAACAAAACCCGTTTGTTCGGCTAAATCAACAGGCTCATCCTGCTCGGAATTTATTTCCGGCGCCAGCATTTTATCAATGGTTTTTTCGAGTTCTCCAATGTCGTCAAAGGGTTTTTCAATATAGTCGTCGGCGCCAAGCCGAATGGCGTCTAAAGCCGATTTTACCGTGCTGTACCCTGTCATGATGATAACTTTGCAAGCCGGGTTTTTTTGTTTTAAAATCTTAAGAATCTCAATTCCATTCGTATCGGGCAACTTTAAATCTACGATGGCCAACTGATATGATTCACTGGCTATTGAAGTGTGTACCTCCTCCCCAGTGGAAGCAAAGAAAATGTGGAAGTCTTTTTTGCGGCTTAACAGATAGGAAAAAAAGTTTTGCACTTCGTTATCATCATCGACGATTAAAATACGTGCCAATTGAACCCCTCTTTTCTACTCGTCATTTTTAGCAGGTCAGGCTACGCGTCTTCTTTACCGGAGATGGGGAGGAGGAGAGTAAACGTGCTCCCATTCCCCGCTTTGCTTTCGACTTCAATCGTTCCTCCGTGTGATTTTGCGATCCCCAGACTCACAGATAAACCGAGCCCTGTTCCTTTTTGTAGTTCCTTCGTGGTAAAAAAAGGATGAAAAATTTCACCCATCTCTCTTTCTTTTATCCCGCAGCCGTTATCCTGCACTTGTAAAAAAACCAGATCTCCCTGCTCAGTTTTTTTATTGCCGGTTCGGATGACAATGATTTTATTTTCCTCCCTCGTTTCACTAAGCGCATCTTTCGCGTTTAACAGGAGATTAAGAATGATTTGTTCAATTTGCTGTTGGTTTCCTTCAATTGAATGTAAGTCAGGCTCGAATTCGGTAATAATCCGAATATTATTTTTTTCAATTTGATAACTTACCAGGCTTAGCACTTGCTCAACAGCTAGGTTAAGGGAACATTCATGAAATAAATAATCATCCTGCCGTGAAAAAGTGAGGAGATTCTGGATGATGCTTTTGCATCGCTTTCCGCAGTTGAATATACTGTGCAGCAACTGCTGTTCAGGGCTATTCGTTTCCTTATCCCTCAGAAGAAGCTGGGTATTGCCGAGAATGGCCGTTAACGGATTGTTTAATTCATGGGCTATACCTGCTGCCATCTCACCAATGGCCGCCAGTTTTCCAGATTGAATAAGCTGGGCTTCAATATGTAACTTTTTTGTAACGTCCTTAATGTACAGAATGGCTCCATACATCCGGTTTTCTTCGTCAAGCACAGGGTAGACAAATATATCGCATATCCGGTTCCCCACAAGAGTTAACTGGCAGTAAACGGTTTGTTGTGATTGGTAGCTTTCCGTCAACGGACAGATAGGGTAGGAGAAATCGCTGCCATACAACAGTTTATAATATTTTTGCCCGTAGATGTCTTCCTCCGGTATACGCAAGAATGTGCTCACAGCCTGGTTAAAACGCAGAATGGTATAGTCCATGTCTATATACAGGAGTAGATCGGTGACGGCGCTAAATGTTTTTTCCCACTCTTTTTTCCCCTGGAGCACTTCATTATATAAACGGGCGTTTTCAATACAGACAGCCAGCTGATCGGCTAATTGTTGAAGAAAAGCTAAGTCAGACTCGTCATACGTAAACGGAATGCTGCATCCCAGGCTTACTACACCAATTGCCTGTCGCTTACTAAAGAGTGGGATGAGCAGGAGCTGCGAGATAGAAAAATTCCGCAGTACCTTCTCTTCCGTGTACATGCTGTCCGTTTCCGGGGTAGTCGAAATATGATAAATTACCGCTTTTTTTCCTTGAATGGCTTTCCAATAAAGCGAATTTTCTTTTTCAAGCACGGTTCCGGGCGGCAGGGCGGTTAATTTCTGAGGGTAGACATTGCTTATCACGAGTTCGCCTTTTTCCAGCGTAGATAAAGAAAGACGGGTAAACGATAAAATTCGCCTTAATTTATGAGCAACGTTTTGCAGCATATCATCTAACGACATATCAACGTTAAAGCTTTTAACGACTTCATTAATAATTTCAAGCTGCATATTTTTCTTCTGAATTTCAAGGATATTTTTTTTCAATTCATTGTAATAATTGCGCCGGGAGGATTTAACTCCCGTAAGAAGCTGTATCATTTCTTCTTTATTTTCTATCATGGCCTGTCACCTACAATGCTTTGCGAAATATTCGATCCAAATCGCTTACCGTCACATCACGCGGATTAGTAAGAATACAAACATCTTCTAGGGCCGCCTGACTCATCCTGGGGATGTATTCTTCTTTTAGCCCAATTTCAGAAAGGCACAGTGGAATTTCAATATCCAGTGCAAGTTGTTTCACATGCAGAATGGCGAGTCTTCCCGCTTCTGCACTCGTCAAACCGGCAATGTTGATTCCCATTAATTGAGCCATCTCCATGAATTTGTCAGGTGCCGCAAGAAGATTGAATTCCATTACATAAGGCAATAAAATAGCATTTAATTTACCATGAGGCATGTCTAAATATCCGCCGACAGCGTGCGACATCGCGTGAACGGCACCGAGAATAGCGTTAGAGAAGGCAAGGCCTGCCTGTATGCTGGCCATCGCCATTGCTGTTTTTGCTTCCTCATTCGTATGGGAAGCGGTGGAAGGACGCAAATATTTCGCGACCAGGGTGAGAGCGTTCTTTGCCTGAACGTCCGTCAAGGGAGTGGCGGCCAAACTGACGAACGCTTCGATCGCATGGGTCAATACATCCATTCCGGTTTCTGCAGTTAATTCCCGATTTTTTGTCACTAGAGTATAAGGATCGGTGATGGCGATATCTGGTACGAGTGATTTTGAGACAATCGTCATTTTTACCTGGCGTACGGAATCGACAATGACGGAGAACTGTGAAACTTCTGCTCCCGACCCTGCTGTAGTGGGGAGCATAACGAGCGGTGGAAGAGGATACTGAATTTTATCGACGCCTTCATAATCATGAATGTTTCCGCCATTGGTAGCCAGTATGGAAATCGCTTTAGCCGCGTCGATCGCACTGCCGCCACCTACTCCGATCACGGCATCACATTCGGACGCTAGATAGACTTTCACTCCTTTTGTAATCTCATAGTCTTTAGGATTCGGTGTTATTTCGCAAAAAATTTCATAAGGTAAGTGAGAAGAGCGGCAGACGGAGGTCACTTTGTCAACCCAGCCGGCTTCCATAACCCCGGGATCACTGACAATAAATACTTTTTTCGCTCCTAAGCGCAAACAGCATTCCCCTACCTGGCTCAATGCTCCTTTTCCAAAGATAATTTCCGGCGTCACAAATTTTGAAATGTGCATCCTCCATGCTCTCCTTCCAATCTATTGTCCAGGTGTGCCGAAAAATCGGCTGAAAACGGCAAAACATTGCCGGTGTTTCTTGATCTCGTATAAAAAATACCGGCCTGGGACGTTTAAAAGCACGATAACTCCAGCGAGTCGGTTAAATACTTCCAGTTTTTTATGTTGGCATGCGGTTTGCATTACCGATAGTTAGAAAGCGATTACATACTCCTAAGGGAGGTGTTGAAAAAACTGTTTATTTCTAATAGTATGTAAATTATTCTGTATTCGCAAGAGGCAATATGGGCAGACGAACGGTCAACCGTACAATTCGCCAGTATATCGGTTACAATCAGACAAACCAAATGGAGGAGGAGTTTTTATATGGAAGCAAGAGTAACGGATAAAAGAGCGGCAGGAACAGGTTATATGAAGGCAGCTGTGTCACCGGATTTTAACCAACCATTCGAGATTAAAGAGGTAAATAAGCCTGAGATTGGCCCGGGAGAAATTCTTGTTCGCATTAAAGCATGCGGTGTTTGCCATACAGACCTGCATGCCGTTCAGGGCGACTGGCCTGTCAAAGCAAAAATGCCGCTGATCCCTGGCCATGAAGGTGTTGGCATTATTGAGGAAGTAGCGGATGACGTTACGTCGTTAAAAGTGGGGGACCGGGTAGGTGTTCCGTGGCTTTATTCTGCATGCGGCGAATGTGAATACTGTCTGTCTGGGTGGGAGACGCTTTGTAAAGCGCAATTGAATGCAGGGTACTCGGTTGATGGCGGATTTGCCCAATATTGTAAGGCTCCGGCAGCCTATGTAGCCAAAGTACCGGACAATCTCACATATGAGGAAGCTGCTCCGATCTTCTGTGCCGGTGTAACGACGTATAAAGCGCTCAAAGTATCCGGAGCAAAGGCGGGGGACTGGGTCGCCATTTACGGTATCGGCGGCCTCGGACATATTGCTTTGCAGTATGCAAAAGCGATGGGCTTTAAAGTCGTTGCCGTAGATATCCAGGACGACAAGTTAGAGCTGGCCGAACGGCTCGGTGCGAATATGGCGATTAACGGAATGAAAGTAGACCCGGCACAAAAAATTCAGGAAGAGCTTGGCGGAGTAAAAGCTTCCATCAGTGTGGCGGTTACCCAAAAAGCATTCAAGCAGGCGTATTATTCCGTTAAGCGCGGTGGCACTTGCGTCGTCGTCGGCCTCCCGAATGCCGAGCTGCCTATTCCTATATTCGATACGGTTTTAAATGGAGTAAAAGTGCTCGGTTCTATCGTGGGAACCCGCATCGATTTGAAAGAAGCGTTACAGTTCGCAGCGGATGGAAAGGTAAAAGCAAATATTGAAGTCCAGCCGCTCGAAAACGTCAACGATGTTTTTGAACGATTAGAGCACGGCGCCATTAACGGGCGGGTTGTTTTAAGCATCGATTAAGATTGGTAGAAGCAGAAACAAGAGGAAGGGGTGCAGGTGACTGCCTTCAGGAGATATATCCAAACATGGATAAAAATCAAATCGTGAAGCCTTATCTACTAACCAGAAAGCTCTTTCCCGATAATCAAGAAACTCCGATTCATTTCTTACTCGAATCCACCATTCCGGCCCGCTATTTTTACCGCAGGAATCACTTCTCCTATCCGGTTTTATCAGAGGAATCACTTCTCCTATCCGGTTTTATCAGAGGAAGCATTTGTTCTTCCAATTGGCGGCCGGGTAAAAAAACACTCATTTTTCGTTATGAAGACTTGCTGTCTATGCCCGCAAAAACGATTTTGGCTGTAATAGAGTGTTCCGGAAATAAAAGGTCGTACTTTCAACCCCAGGTACACGGGGAACAATGGGAGGATGGGGCGATAAGCCAGGGGCGAGTAACGTGTACTATGTCAGGCTGCTGTTCAGTCATTTCAGCAGCCTTTTTCTTGTTCTAAAATTAATTGAAAATCAGCCTTAGCGATTAATGTGCAGGGTTTATAAAATGTTCTATTGCTTTTATAAACATAGTGGTATACAATAAATTAGTTGCTTCAGAAGTAATCATTCCTCCATAAAAAATACCTTCCTTTTTCGATTCTATTTCTTCGTTTATTCCATGTAAAAACACAGAAAATTGAGCAAGAAAGGTTACGTCGTTATATATTTTTGTTAGCCCAATTCACACTGGCGCGGTCATCGGAGCCGTAAGGATGAAAGAGAGGCAGGGCTTTCGTTGCTTTGAGATATCAAAAACTTAACGTATTTCTACGCGAGCCGAAATCCATATTTCCACGGGTTTGGCTCTTTTAACTATAAAGGAAGAGTTTATACGTTTCATGATTCTTTTGAAGAGCGTGGGAAACTTATGGCAAAAGACCATGAAGACACACAAAAAAATGAAGACAATCACACAAATGGAGACCAACCAAAAGTCGTAAATTCTGAAGCAAACAGCTTTGCCGCCTGACCGGGCCGCTTATTGGGCAGCCCGCTATTATGCCAAGTAGCTGCCTCATTTTCTTTATCCGTTTATCAAAGTACATATGGATTCGCAGAACAACCTGTATATTTTTGTTCGATTCTTTCCCAAACCAATATTGGAATTAACGTTTTCACCTGAACACAGCTCAAAAAATCGAGTGCTGTACTTTATCACAGGTGGGTTGCTTGCCCAAACGAGTGGTCCGCATAACGGACGCCTGGAATTCCGTGAAATCTTACATCAAAAATATATACACGTCGCTATCCATGATTTTGTTCCTGCTTTACCGTGGTACCTATATCTTTCAACCCAGGCGCTGTTTCACCTTTGGGTGATGCGCAGTTTCGGAAAACATTTACAAACGATCGGCACTTAAACTCCATGCCTGGCTCGCTTGCCATTCCCCCATTTGATGATATAGACATCGAGGTGTTGGCGGCCAAATTTGTTTACTGCTTTTAAACTAGGCATATAAACATCGAGTTTGTTACCCCGAATTGCCCCGCCCCGATCATGTACCGTTCGATATCCGATGCCTTCGATATAAAGGATGGTACCAAAAGGAATCGAACGGTCAGCGGCGACGGTACAGCCCGCTCTTGTCCGATAGCCTGAAGCGGTCAGTCCATAATCACCGTCCCGTGACGTCAATCCTGATTCACGGTCTGTATAGGCTGATATGTTTCCTCTGAATTTTTTAATATACCTAAAGTTACGTTTCTTTTCTTTCGTTACATGAACAGGGGTTTTCTTCTTAAGCGGTCTGTTGACTTTTTTCTTGCGGCTTATTTTCCCGGACGTTGTTTTCTTTCCGGCAATTTTTTGTGGAACCGCCTTAACAGCGGATGTATGTGTAAAGAGCGCGCTCTTCTTGATTTCAGATGTAGAAGTATGGGAAGCATGCAGGGAATCGACTGGTGTAATGGCAACCGGAGCATGTACAGCATCGGCTAATGTATAGACAGTTGGACGATGCGCAGCGTTTGGTGATGACGGAGCAGAGGCATGCGTAACATTTGAAGATTTCGAATTAACTTCTGAGCCCAAGGTATCCGTGTTTTTTGCCGGAATCAATAATGGCACTAACGTTATCCCTAGCAAAAGTAAAGTTAATCGTTTAAAATATTTCATCATTTCTCCTTTCGTGTTGCAAGAAAATTTTTTATGGTTAACGGTTGCAACTTTTCTAATTCCTATGCATGTTTCATTTTTGTATTACTTAATGGTTCCAATATCGTTCCATTTTCCTACCGCTTTAAGTTAACGAAAAATTCAAAAAATAGATTTGCTGATAAAGGATTGAATGTTTACCAACTAAATTGTACTGTGTTAAATAGAGGGAAAAAGGATACGTGTGTGAAAACAAAAGGGGAAAATATGAATAGATTTGAAAAGTGGTTTTATGCAGGTATGAATCCGGTTTTCTGTTTTTTGAGAAGCCTTGCATCAGTTTTTATGGACCAGGGGTTCCGTTACGTTCCTGCACGGAATCGAGATTGATGCCTATCGAAGGTATACGGATTTTTATTGCCGGCTGGATTATGCGAAAGCATACATGAAAGGGCTTAAAAATACCGATTATTTTCCAATGAATTTTCTTTACTACAATAGGAAGATCAATATGATTACCATGTTTTTGCCTTTTTTTGTGGGAGAGGCCGCTCCTTAAGCGGGGGCTTCCTTTGGGAGAATACAAGCCCTTCAAAATAATGGAACACGCTTTTCGGCTGCTTGATTCCAATGGTATCTGGTTCCTCACCAACAAGGGGGAGGAAGAACAAAAAAGGCAGCGGAAGTCAACAGCCGATTTTTTCTTTGTTTTACGCAGCTGGTTTGCTGTTTTTAAGCCGATGCGCACGACCCTCATCTTTCGTCGTTGCTCGGCTGCACCCATTGACGATAATATATGACTAACATATAATTGCTATAGAAATTAATTTCAGGAGGAAAAAAATTACTTTGAATGCTTCTGTGAATACTTCGTTGAATAGTTCTCAGTCTAATGAATCCATTGGCTTCTTTATGGGTCGAACATACAGAAAGTTAACGCATTTATTATTTCAGCGTTTTAAGGAATATGATATCACTCCGGAGCAGTGGGTGATACTCCATCGCCTCAGCCAGCAGGATGGAATTAATCAGAAGGAGATTGCAATTCGCACAGCAAAGGACCAGCCAACCACTACCCGTATCTTAGATGTTCTTTATAAGAAAGCTTTGATTCAAAAACAAATGAGTGAGACAGATCGAAGAGCATTCCTTGTTTATCTAACGGATAAAGGGAAGGCACTGGTGGAACAGACCATTCCGATCGAGAAGAGTACATTGGAAGAGGCCGTTCGTGGAATCGAACCGGCTGAACTGGAACTCTTCAAAACACTCATTTCACAAATAGATCAGAATATAACCAACATGATGAGAGGATTGGTGTGAAGATTGGGACAGCAGCAAGAGAGATTATGGACGAAAAGCTTTTTATTATTAACGATTTGTAACTTGTTTTTATTTTTAAATTTGCAAATGCTTCTCCCTTCCTTTTCCCCTTATGTGAAGGAAGCATTCCATGCAAGTGATTTCACCGTCAGTCTGGTGACCAGTTTATTTGCCCTGGCGGCGATTGTTACGCGTTTTCTTACGGCAGAAGCGTTACAAAAAGGAAAGCGGAATGTCCTTCTTTTTATCGGGTTAAGTATCGCAACTCTCTCCACAGCCGGGTATTACTGGTGTGGAACCATTTCTTCCCTTCTTTTGATGCGGATTGGATTCGGCATAGGATTTGGAATGGTCAGTACGATCCTCCCTACAATGGTGTCCGATATCATTCCGGCGAAACGAATAGGAGAGGGGATAGGCTATTTCGGACTATCGACCAGCCTTTCCATGTCCATGGGACCGATGATCGGACTGTCGCTATTAAGCGGGTATGGATTCGGCACTCTGTCAGCGGTTGCTACGATTATTATCGCCTGTATTTTTCCGTTAGCCATCTTGAATCGTCCCGCCCAAACCACAAATGCCCCACAAACAAAAAATGCCGCAAAAGCCGAAGGCGTGGGCAGTAAAACCAAAATCATGGACAGAAAACTGCTTTTGCCCTGTTTTTTAAACTTACTTCTTTCCGTGACATACGGCGGGCTGCTCAGCTTTTTGGCTTTGTTTGGAAAAGAAATGCACATTTCTCATGTGGGAAACTTTTTTTTGGTCAACGCGATTGCCATCTTTGTCATTCGTCCGTTCTCCGGGAAGATTTTTGACAGTAAAGGACCGATGGCTGTACTTATTCCAGGAGCGTTACTAGTCGTTCTAGGTCTTACTAACCTGTCTTTTTCGACAACAACGCTCTCGTTAATGGTTTCCGCTGTATTTTATGGGCTCGGGTATGGAATGATCCAGCCTTCTATCCAGGCGTGGATGATTAAGGAAGTTTCTCCGGAAATGCGTGGGATGGCGAATGGAATGTTTTTTAATTCGCTTGATTTAGGTGTTGCCATCGGTGCGATGCTGCTTGGCAGCGTGGCTATGGAAACGAGTTACACCATCATGTATCGGACGTCTGCATTATTTATGGTTTTATTCCTGCTTATCTATAGTGTCGCTGCCACTCTGCGAGTGAGACGGATAAAAAATCAGCCGTTACGTGAAGACACCAGCGCATAGGAACGTATCTATCGAAGTTGCAGCCACCCGCTCAGCTGGGTGGCTGTTGCTGTATATATCTTGCAACATAAGCATAATTCTAATATAGTTAAATAGATAAAGTAATTTGTACGCAACTGAAAGCAGGCTATTTTACAATAAGCATCCGTGGTAGAAAAAGATTCATCATCTGACCACTAACTATGAATGAAATGTGAAAATTTGCAGCACCCTAATAAATAAATTTTACCATTTTGTATTACAGCAACCATGTACTTACCTGCTTACTTGCTTACTTGTAAAATGCGGCCGATGAAAGGACGAAGATAAATGGAAATAGAAACAAAACAGCAAATTCCGGAACAGAACTTGACATGGCTGAATGAACTATCTGATCCGCAAGTTCAGGAAGCTTTAACGGCACTCATCCAAAAGCTGCCTCAAATTCAGGAAGCTATGGGCAAAGTGGAACAGGGTGTTGAGATCGTTTCATCTTTTGCGAGAGATACAGAGTCGATCAATTATTTGGCCGAGCGTTTTGAACGGTTCTCAGAACTTGCCCTTAACAAAAAAAATCTGGAATCGCTCGCCGTAATCATAGAAAACCTGCCGAGAATTGCGGATATGATGCTGCTTCTTAATCGGATTGCTTCCGTTGTTGAACCGATCATTACAGACAAGAATTCTCTGGCCGTTGTTACCGATACCGCTAAACTGGTGACCGAACCAGTGACGGAACGCGTTCAGGAAGGAATATCCATCGTGAAAGAAGCGAAAGCAAGGGCTGAACGAAACCAAACCAACGTATCGATTTTTGGAATGCTGAAATTGTTAAAAGACCCCGCGGTTCAGAAAGGATTTAAATTTGTACAGGCTCTACTCGACGTTTTATCAGAGAAGAAAATTCTTGAATAATTGGAACCTCCCTTACGCCTAAAAAGCCGTGGAACAGTTTCTTATAATTGTTCCACGGCTTTTTGTTACACGCTTATCTTTTCAATTGATTCGATATTGGAATTTCTTCCATCTGATTTGTTTCTTTTACGCAGGTAAATTGCTGTTCCCAGGGATAGACCGCCAATAGCCAGTATTCCAATGTATCCTAATTTAGCAGCGAATACAAAAATTGCAGTTGTCGGCACAGCCCCATCAACGAGAGAGGAGATCGCGTTTGCTCCCTGTGGGAAATGGAAGCCTGCATTTTTTGCGGCCTGAGTAAAGAGCGGAGAAATATACGTTGCAAGCAGCAGACCAAACCCGATGGCTATTGCACCTGCTATCACTGTACGAATAATATTTCCTCTGAAGATAGGGACCATTAGGCAGATAATAAAAGGAATCGTTGCCAAATCCCCGAAAGGTAATACCTGATTACCGGGAACCAGGACAGCGAGTCCCAGTGCAATAGGGACTAAAATGAGGGAAGAAGCGATGACTGCAGGATGACCAACTGCAAGGGCAGAGTCCATTCCAATATATACATCGCGATCAGGAAATCTATTCCTTACAAATTCTCCTGCAGCTTCTGAAATTGGCATTAACCCTTCCATTAAAATTGCAACCATACGGGGAAGAACAAGCATAACAGCTGCTGTTTTAACACCTAATTGAAGGGAATCTTTTACACTCCATCCGGCTAAAAAACCAATAATAATTCCCAGAATTAACCCTAAAACTGTTGATTCTCCGAGTATACCAAAGCGTTTTTGGATAGACTCGGAATCAGCTTTCCAATTTTTAATACCAGGTAAAATATTAAATAATTTTTCAAGCGGTAAGGCAAACAGGTAATAGGCGCAGGAAGTACCATGAGGGAATGTGATATTTGGGTATCCGTAAAACTTTTCCACATGCTTTGCCGTCAGATCAGATAAGACGAGGAGAGACATAGCATGAATAATTACAGTCAAAATTCCCAGCGTAAAACTTCCTGTTATAATATTGACGAGAGCGCCTGTGAACGCGATGTGCCACAGATTCCATATATCGACGTTAAGCGTTTTTGTGAGTCCGAAAATTAAGAAAACAACATTCAGTATTAGACCAATTGGGATAGCCAGCGCTCCCACAGTGGAACCAAAAGCAATAGCAGAGGTGGCGGGCCAACCTACATCAATTACACTCAAATGGACGCCCAGCCTGGTAACCATATCCTTTGCAGCGGGTCCGAGGCTGTCCATTAGCAATCCAATTACAAGATTGATACCGATGAAGCCGATACCAACTGTTAATCCTGCTCGAAAAGCGGTGCTCGGCTTCGTTTTAAGAATAATAGCAAACAGAAAAATAATAATAGGCAATACGACTGACGGACCTAAATCGATAAAGTACTGGAGAACGTTCATTTATGAAACCTCCTCTTATTTTTAAATATAAAGCGCTTACTTTTTTAGAGCTGCTTCAATATCCTGGAAAAATTTTTCCTTCCCCATTCCAGTAAGTAGTGGTACTGCATTGATTACTTTTGCCGACAGGCTGGCGGGAACGGTAGTTGTTGAGATGATTAAATCATAGTCATCTGCACGGTTGAGAATATCTGACACTTTGGACTGTACAAGATTAACAGGGATATTTTTTTCTTGAAAAAACGCTTTCATTTTTGTCATAACAACAGTAGAAGTGGCTACTCCTGTACCACAGATAACGGCAATTTTTTTACTCATACATTATCACGCCTCTCTTGATTAGTTAGTTCCAAGTGAAAGAATCTTTTGTAAATGTTCTAGTATTTGTTGTTTACTGGTTGCTTCTTTAAATGCGGAGAGTAGAGATTCGTCGGAAAATATCCCCATTAATTTTTGCAGTAAGTTCAGTTGGTTGCTTGCACCTTTTATAGCTAATACGAATACAAGCTGTACGTTTACACTAACATCCGGGCTTCCCATCATTTTAAAAGAAACAGGGTTCTTTATCGTTCCAATACATATAGCTGGATTTATTACATGGTGTTCATCGGTATGAGGAATGGCAACACCGCAGCAGCTAGCTGGAAGGCCCGTAGGATAAATCTCTTCCCGGGCTAGAAGCGCATCTTTAAAAGTATCTTTTACATAACCGCTCTCAAACAGAGTGGCGGCCATCAAAGAAAGCACGCCTTCTACTGTTTTTTCTTCCATGTTAAGAATAACAAAGTTTTCATTAATAACGATATCCTGATCTATAGTTTCCATAGTTTTCTACCTCCGTTCTTTACAAAGGTGTAAAGTGAGTAACTAACTACAAGTAAATACTATTGTCAAAGATAATTCACCTCCAATTTATTAAATGGTCTGGATTATATTAAAAATTATGCAAATATTATACCAACAGTGTGGCAGTAAATGTGTGAAATGAAAAAAGAAAAGAAGCAAGGAGTGTTAAGACAACAAAAATTGTGAAAACAGTTTATGTGGCATAAAATGTGGAGCGTAAACTATTCAGCTGCATCAAAAAAAATTTTGTTTTAATAAAATAATGTATCTATTCAAAAAATGTGGTACACTAGTCCACAAAAAACACTTCGAAATAAAGGGTTGGGAGTGAGTGTGGTGGATGAAAAAGTGCTGCTGCGTATTCGAGAAATTATTGATAAAGAAGACAAAAAGAATCCGCTTACTGATGAGGAAATTTCCCATATGCTTAATGTAAGAAGAGATGCAGTGACTTTGTTGCGGAAGAAGGCTAACATCCCTGATTCAAGAAAAAGGCGTATTCCCCTATTAAAAAAAGAATTAGCATACCTTTTGAAAAACAATCCTTCCATATCAAATCGAGATGTAACCTATCGTTTGCAGGAAAAAGGCTTTAATGTTTCTCGATTTACCATTCTTAATTTGAGAAAAGAATTGGAAGCGTTCTCATCGAAACAAATAAACAATAGTCAAATACCGGGAAAAAATATGAACAAAAATCATCCTCTTTCCTTTTCAGGGATTGTTGGAGTGCAGGAAAGCCTGAAAAATGCAATATTGCAGGCGCAAGCAGCTGTTTTATATCCACCGCGAGGTCTTCACACTCTTTTATTTGGGCCCTCAGGCGTTGGGAAAAGCAGAATGGCAGAAACAATGTACCATTTTGCAAAGGAGAAAAAAAGACTGGGGGATGATGCTCCGTTTATCGTTTTTAACTGCGCCGATTACGCTAAAAATTCTCATCTTCTCATGGCTCAATTGTTTGGTTATGTTAAGGGGGCTTTCACTGGAGCAGAGAATGAAAAAGTAGGATTAGTAGATAAGGCAAACGACGGCATTCTCTTTCTCGATGAAATCCATAGGCTTTCTCCGGAAGGGCAAGAAAATTTATTTTATTTGATTGATAAGGGGTTATACAGAAGGTTGGGAGAGACTGACTTTGATCGTAGAGCAAATATATTGCTTATTGGGGCAACCACAGAACACCCGGAATCTAGTTTGCTGTTAACGCTTCGGAGAAGAATTCCGATGACAATTGAACTTCCTTCTCTTTCAGAATGGAAGGAGAAAGAACGCCTGGATCTTATTTTTCACTTTTTTCATGAGGAGACAAACCGCATTTGTAAGGAGGTGGAGGTGGACAGAGAAGTCATTTCTGCTCTGTTATCGTATGATTGTCCGGGAAATGCCGGACAGTTGCACAGTGATATACGTGTATCTTTCGCAAAGGGATTTCTTCAATACATGAGCCAGGATGAGGAAGATAAAGTTGTTATAAATAGGCATGATCTTCCTCCGCACATTGCTGCTCTATTTCCTTTCAGGGAAAGTGCAGCCTCTTCAAGCTTATTAAAAAAGGATTATTACTCATTTTTACCTGGAGAGTATCATATGCAGACAGAAATAACGGAATGGGAAAAAAAAGTTCCCCAACTGTATGATTGGATTAAAGAAAGATATCGGAATTTACAGGAACAGGAAAAGAAAAAGGAACTCGTTCAGCTAATTGTAAGCAAAGAACTCGATTCGAGATTGGAAGACATTCTTGGAGAATCGTATGGGAAAACAGATGGCGGTCATCAGCAATTAATAAAAATTGTGGGTGAGAAAATTGTCAGTGTTGTTGAGCAAATGCTTTGGATTGCTAACAAATACGTTAAGTTAAACTATCATCAAATCTTTTATGTGCTGGCGATTCATATTAAGGGAATTATTGGCCGCCTGGAGGAAGGAAACCTGTTTGGGAGAAAAAATATGTACAATTCAAATGACAATCACTATTTGTTTGAGACGAAAATAGCGCGTGAAATGTGCGAAGTGATTGAAACTACCTGGAGTATAACACTTCCGGAAGAAGAGGTTGGGCTTATTGCAATGTATATAAATCAAGCGCTATTTCCGGCTAATACAATAAATCATACGAAAATAGGTGTTGTTATTGCTTCCTATGGGCAAATTGCACGCAGTATGGCCGATGTTGCTAACCGTCTCTTGCATGTTAACCATGCAATTGCCGTTGAACTTCACTGGGATGACAAAATAGAGCAGGCAATTAGCCGGATAGGTACTGCTCTTCAGAAAGCTGACGAAGGGAACGGCGTACTCCTGTTAGGAGATATGGGGACATTATTTTTGCGGGAGAAAGACTGGCTGGAAAAGTTTAATATAAAGGTTACAATATTAGCTCCTGTTTCCACGCCTTTAGTCGTAGAGGTGTTACGAAAATGCGTATATACCGATTTATCTTTGGAGCAAATTGCAGCGGCTATGAAAAGGCAAAAAGAAGCATCTCTTTCTTCCCCTTACATAGACAATAGTAAAAGACCGGCTGTTATTTCTGTTTGCCTTACCGGTGAAGGGGCAGCAAGGAATATTGAGAAAGTAATGAAGGAGAGGTTTGGTTCTGAGGATGAAGGACTTACGTACCTTTTAGGTACTTCTCTCTCTATCCGCAGCCAATTTGAAGAATGGAATGAAAAGTACGATATTATTGCTACAATCGGCACAGTCGATCCGTTGTTAGGGGGTATCCCGTTTATATCAATGAAGGAAGTTATCGATGGGACCGGATTTACCTTTATTGAAAGGTTGCTAAAAATCCGGGGATATTCGGTGTATGAACAGAAAAAAGCCAAAGGGCTGGGTCTCTCGGATTTATGTTCTTCTTCTTTGATGCTTGAGGAAAAAGCTCGTCTTACTAAAAAAGAAATTATTGAAAAACTTGGAGCTCTTCTTATCGAACAAGGTTATGTAAAAGATACGTTTCTGCAAAAGGTATGGGAAAGGGAAGAGTTAGGGCCTACCTATATAAATGACATGTTTGCCATCCCGCATGCCGATTTAAGTCAGACGTTAAAACCTGCTATTGCAATAGCAAAGCTCCATTACCCTGTTAAATGGACAGATGAAGTACATGTTTCCTATGTATTTATGATGGCATTGAATGAAAATTGCCAGCCGGCGATTGAGGAGTTGTATACGTGCGTTATGGATAAAGAGAAATGGCACTCATCTTTTTTATGTTAGTTCATTTATAGAACTACAACCGGTTAAGTAAAAAGAAAGCCTTGATAATCATTCAAGATCATTCAAGGCTCCCCTTTTATGTACTTTAAAAGTACCTGACGTTATACTTCAAGGCTCTTTTTTATCCCTTCAGCACATCGTGGTCAACGTAACGTTCACCATTTAACTCACTGATGACATTAATGGCCACTTTCGCTCCGTCTCCCGCTGTGACAATCGTGTGGACACTGACCCCGGCTACCGTACCTGCTGCCCAGATTCCATCAATACTTGTTTTCCCGTTAGAGTCTACATCAATGACTGTTTTAATTCTCGGCTCAGTTCCAGGCTTGGTTTTCAACCCAGCATTTTCCGCGAGGTCAACGAGTGCTCCTGTTGCGAGGATGACATGTTTTGCTTCATACGAGCTATTTTCGGTTTCAATCCGCAGGCCGGTGTCCAGTTTCACAATGTTTACAGCTTTTTCTTCAATGATTTCCGCCCCGAATTTACTCGCCTGTTTCTTTCCTGTTTCCAGCATGTCAGGACCGGAAATTTCCATCACACTGTAGTGATTTTCCATCCACGCCCGTTTGGTCATGCTTTTATCGTTATCGAGTACCAACGTTTTTTTACCGGCTTTTGCGGCAAACAGAGCGGCACTGGCGCCGGCAGGGCCAGCCCCTATAATAGCAATATCATACATGTTTAACAGCTCCTTTTTTTACCTTTTTCATGATTATTATAACCTAAAAATCGAATTTTGTTTTGCTGATTTCGCGTAAAAACAGAAAGAAGTGGAGGAAATTACTGTTGTTTTTACTATAATGATTGCAGTAGACAAAGGGGGGAAGCGCTTTTTTTGTTTAAGAAAAGTGTTGATTTTTTCTCATTCGCTTCTCCCTTTAAAAAATTTCCGCAGGTCACAACATGATTTGTAAAACACCTTTCTTATGCATTTTAGATAGATGCCTTTTCCACTGCCTCTTTCGATTCTAATCACAACAATTGAAATGTATTCGAAGAACCGTAGAGATTATTAACTTACCTATAGGTATAAACTTACTTTTTTAAAAAAATAGCTGGTTTATCCAGCATCAATTGGCTAAAATATAAAGGTAACTGGAAAAAATGGGGGATATCGAATTGAAGCCAATTCACATTGAGGATGTTCAAAAGCAGGTAGAAGGTTTTTTTAACAAAGCGGTTTACATACATTTAGAAACGACAAATGGAGCCTATGCGGCTCATCAAAATGAAAATTTTTTCTCAACAGGTGCGTATATCCGAAATGGGCAGGTGCAAATTACACGTGGCAAAATTACGGGAAATGGACCTTATCGTGCAGGGTTAAAAATCGAGTTGGGTTGGATTTATGCGGAAGGGCTCACACATTGGGAAGTGGACGAGAAGGGCAGATTGCTGTTAGCAGGCTACGACAATGATGGGAAGCTTGGCGTAGCTCTTCAACTGAGCACTAAACCGTTCTAAAGGAGAATGTATGATGAAGGAACATTTATTGGTTATTTTTCCGCATCCTGATGATGAGGCATTGGGTTGTTCAGGAACGATTGCATCGTATACAAGCAGGGGGATTCCGGTTACCTATGTCTGCCTCACGTTAGGTGAGATGGGGAGAAACATGGGAAATCCTTTTTTTGCAAACCGGGAAACGCTGCCGGCGATTCGAAAAAAAGAACTTGAAAACGCATGTGAGCACATGGGAATAAATGATTTACGGCTTTTTGGCATTCGTGATAAAACGGTTGAATTTGAAGACGAAGAAGAACTGGCGATTCGGATAAAAGATGTGATAGAGGAAATTAAGCCATCGCTCATCCTCACATTTTACCCGGGTTACGGCGTCCATCCGGACCATAATGCTTGCGCAGCGGCCGTGATCAGGGCAGTAGAAACCGTAGCTCAGAAAAATCGCCCCACCGTGTATTGCGTGGCCGTTGCGAAAAATTCGGTTGAGGTATTAGGAGAACCGGATGTAACGAATGATGTAGCCGAATACCTGGACCAAAAACTTGCCGCCATTGCTTCACACCAATCTCAATTTCACGCTATCAGTAAAAAGGCTGAGAAAGATCCTAAAGTAAGGGAGAGATTTACTAAGGAACGATTTTGGACGTATCAATTTTAATGTTATCGCTGGTGAGTGAAGCCGATCTCTTACGTGATCGGCTTTTTAATATACACTATCAATAAATTAATTTCATGATTCTACTTTTTATGTAATACTAGTCGTATAAAAATTCTCGCTAAAATGCCTAGGGAACACAGTATTAAGTAACAAAAAGGAAGGGAGCCATATGTTACAAATTGAGCATAAGCTTTTGGAAGCCATTGAAAGCATTAAATATGCGCTTGATCAAAGTTCAATTTTAGTCATCACAGATGAAAAAGGCGTCATAACCTATGCTAATGAAAAATTTTGTGAGATATCTAAATACAGGGAAGAAGAGTTACTGGGAAGTACACACCAGATGATAAACTCCGGTTATCACAAACAAGATTTTTTCAAGGAGATGTGGACGACAATACGTAAAGGAGACATTTGGGAAGGGTGTATTAGAAATCGGGCGAAAGATGGTTCTTTCTTTTGGGTAGATACAATCATTGTACCGTTTCCAAAAGGCTCCCCAAATCCAATCAGTTATGTTTCTATCCGGAGAGATATTACCAAACAAAAAGAAATCGAGCGTCAAATATATGAACTTGCCTATTATGATCCACTAACCCATTTACGTAATCGTCGAGGTTTTCATGAATACATAGAACAAGAAATTGAGAATGCCAGACATGAGCAATCAATGTTTGCAACCATATTTATTGATCTGGACCGTTTTAAGCTGGTAAATGATACACTGGGTCATAAAGTAGGGGATGGATTGTTAGAAGCGATAGCCTGTCGTATGAATGAGCGCCTGGACTCCAAACTAACTACTATGTTTAGAATTGGGGGAGATGAGTTTACGGTCGTTTGGTCAAACATACAAAGTATAGAGGACGTAAAAGCGACTGCCGCTAAAATATTGCACATATTTGAGGAACCGTTTGATATAAAGGGCTATCAAATTTCCATTACTCCAAGTCTGGGAGTTTCTATTTATCCAACTCATGGCGAGGATTCCGAGAGCTTGCTACGCCGGGCTGATACGGCTATGTACTATGCGAAAGAAAGTGGCGAGAATCATTATGAAATTTATACGGAAGAAATGGAAAACGATTTTGTTAACCGGACAACGCTCGAACAGGAACTGCGTATCGCTTTAAAGTCAAATAAACTACAATTGTACTACCAACCTAAAATAAATATACAAAACAAAAAAATGGTGGGGGTTGAAGCACTACTTAGATGGAATCATCCTGAATGGGGCTTTATTCCGCCTGATAAATTCATTCCTATTGCTGAAAACTCCGGATTTATAATTCCTCTTGGTGAATGGGTAATTCGAACAGCGTGCAAACAAAATAAGGAATGGCAGAATGAAGGCTACGCACCTTTCATTATGTCTATTAACTTGTCTACTTTACAATTTAAACAACAGAATCTTGTGGAAATGGTAGCAGATGCCTTACGGGAATCAGATTTAGACGCTAAATGGATTGAAATTGAAATTACAGAAAGTGTACTGATTAATTACGGGAGTGAAGTGATCGATAAGCTAAATCAGCTAAAAGCTATGGGAGTACATATTTCCATTGATGATTTTGGAACAGGCTATTCGTCATTTAATCATATAAAGAATCTCCCAATAGATATTGTAAAGATCGATCGCTCATTTGTAAGTGAACTTCCTAATTCGAATGATGAAGCTATTGTTAAAGCTATCATATCCATGGCACAGGCTCTAAATCTTAAAGTATTGGCCGAGGGAATAGAAACGGAAAAACAGTGGAGTTTTTTACACCAGGAAGGCTGCCAGGAGGGACAGGGATTCTTATTCAGCAAACCACTTCCATCTGAAGAGATTGAAAAACTTCTCCATAGGAACAACTAAGAGCAAAGTGATGCTATCCCCGCGTGTATAGGCGGGGATTTAATTTTAATAAAAAGTGAATCCCTTTGTATGTTTCTTACGTATAAAAACAGTATAAAACAACATGATAGAAAAAGATAAAAGAAAGGGAGAAGAGATGTTTAAACGAATTGGTTTATTTTTATTGGTCAACGTGCTTGTCATTGTAACCATCAGCATTGTGACAAGTATTCTGGGTGTGCAAAGATATGCTACGGCCCAGGGTATTAATTTTAATACATTATTAGTCTTTAGTGCTGTGGTAGGTTTCTCAGGAGCGATAATCTCTCTTGCTCTTTCACGATTAATGGCAAAATGGGTAATGGGTATTCACGTCATTGATCCAAACGGTGCTATACATCCGTATGAGCGTGCGCTGCTAGATGAAGTATACCGCTTGTCTAATAAAGCAGGGTTAAAGGTAATGCCTGAGGTAGGAATTTATGATTCACCCGAAGTTAATGCCTTTGCGACAGGACCAACAAAAAACCGTTCCATGGTTGCAGTATCACGAGGTTTATTGGAACGAACGGATAGTGTGGCTATTACAGGGGTATTAGCTCATGAAGTAGCCCATATTGCAAATGGGGATATGGTTACGATGACCCTTGTGCAGGGAGTTATCAACACCTTTGTCGTTTTCTTGTCGCGAATTTGTGCGTTTATTGCTTCACGATTTGTAAAAGAAGATGTCGCACCTCTTGTTCAGTTCATCGCGGTGGTTGTGTTTGACATTTTGTTCTCGATTCTGGGAAGCATCGTTGTAATGGCTTACTCCCGTTATCGCGAATATCGTGCAGATGATGGTGGTGCTCACCTGGCTGGAAAAGAGAAGATGATCCACGCCTTGCAATCTCTTAAACAAACGACTGAGCCGGTGGACACTGCTCAGAAATCTATTGCCGCTTTTAAAATTAATGGAAAAAAAGGATGGCTTGGATTATTTGCCAGTCACCCTGATCTCGAGGATCGCATTCGACGCTTACAAGGATAATGATAAATCAGACATCTTTTTGATGGAAATAGTATGGGCTATTGTCTTTTCAGTAGCCCATATTTTTTTGCCGTTAAAGAAAGTATATGTTGCTTTACAGTGTTAAAGCAACATATACTTTCTTCCATTGGTCACCTGAGAAAAACTCGCGGGAGTGTGCCGAACGTTGCTTTTTCGATGTGGAGCGTGTGGCCGGAAGGGCGATCAGACCGACAATTGTCCATCCTTGAGATACCCGGATGTTTTGTCGGTCCGACCTTCCGGTCACTAAGCGGCCGTTTCGCTTCCCTGCAGAAAAAGGACGAGCGGCAACGCCCGCGAGTTTTTCTCATTTATTCTCATCGTTTTAAGCGATTATATTAACATTATTTACATGTTTGATATTATCCATACGAAAATAAGGAAAAATCGAACAGAAAATACAGCATGATAGATGATAGATTCAGAATTTAAAATATTTTATGATATGTATACGGTTATAAATTAACTAAGAGGGTGATCTTAATGGGAATCATGCGGATTGGAAGAGCTGAACTTAGAGTCATGGATATAAACGAGTCGGTCGAGTATTAGTGCTGGGCGATTCCATTAAAGGCATTGCTGCGATGCATGGGTATATCCCATCTTTTGTGAAAGATGAGTATCCAATAAAAAGCATTAAGAATTTTTATCCGTATTCATCTCTGATGGGGAAACGGACTCTAATTGAAATTATGAAAACCAAACGGAGGCAGCCGACCTAGTTCAACCTGGGAAAGCTTCTTTATTGTCTTGATGCATAAAACTAAGGCGATGTCCGATAACGTTCCGCCAGTAAAATAACTCCTACGTAGATAACCGGTTTTATTTGGGGATCAAAGTAGAGTACAATAATAAATATTGTAATTTTAATTTAATTGAGAAAAAGTTGCATGGGAATTGAAATTGTAGACAGAAATCATTTTGGAGAGGTGAATTAAATATGCAAGTGGTTGTAAAATCAAGTTCGATGGTTCAATCTACTGTATATCGAATTTTATTTGCAATTAGTTTCGTTCATTTATTAAACGATTCAATGCAATCGGTTGTACCGGCTATTTTCCCAATTTTAGCGAAAAGCATGCATTTATCTTATGTCCAACTTGGGTGGATTGCTTTTGCCTTAAGTATGACGTCTTCCATCATGCAGCCGGTTGTTGGCTGGTATACTGATAAGCGGAGCTCGCCTTATATGCTGCCATTTGGAATGGGATTATCCTTGATCGGAATGCTAGGCTTAGCCTATGCCCCTAGCTTTCCTTCTGTTTTATTATCAGTAGTTTTTATTGGTTTAGGATCTGCGTCTTTTCATCCGGAGGGATCCCGGGTTGCTTATATGGCGGCAGGCGTAAAGAGAGGACTTGCGCAATCGATTTATCAAGTGGGGGGAAACGCCGGACAGTCCTTAGCACCAATTATGACAGCCTTAATTTTCGTTCCATTGGGGCAATTCGGTTCCATCTGGTTTACCTTTGTCGCTGCTTTGGCTGTCCTTGTGCTGCTATATGTTTCTGCTTGGTATAGTCAACAGCTTGTTTACTTTCCAAAAGTAAGCAAAACAAAACAAACAAAAGAATTTAATGGGGAGAAACAAAAGAAAATCACCTTTGCTATTCTTCTCCTTATTTTTCTCGTATTTGCCCGATCATGGTACTCCGCTGGAATTTCAAACTATTATCAATTTTATTTAATTAATCACTATGGATTATCCATTAAAAATGCGCAATATTATATTTTTGTATTTTTGGCTTCCGGGGTACTTGGTACCTTCTTAGGGGGACCGTTGGCGGACCGTTTCGGAAAAAGGACTATGATTTTATTTTCTATGCTTGGTGCAGCGCCCTTCGCGCTTTTACTTCCGCATGTTAGTTTGTTTTGGGTTTATCCAATTTTTCTTATTCTAGGTTTTATTATTTTGTCGAGCTTCTCTGTTACAGTCGTTTATGCTCAAGAATTGATACCGGGCAAGATTGGCACCGTTTCAGGGTTGATTGTTGGTTTGGCGTTTGGAATGGGAGCTATCGGTTCCGTCCTTCTCGGAAAACTGGCTGATGTTTATGGCCTGAATTTTACGATGATGCTATGCAGTTTTTTACCCGTTATAGGAATACTCACGATTTTCTTGCCGTCGGATCGGAAGCTGAAACAATGGGAAGCAGAGGGCAACACCCAACAAGGCACACCGAATAGTCACATATAGCGTGTATTCTTGAGTTCAGTGCTACTTTTACTCTCGGACCGCCGTACCTCATCGACGGCTTCGTTGGCCGCCTGAATGACGTGGAACTTGTCAAACGTGTCGCCGCATTCAGGAAATGCTCCCCAGCACCTTTGATGAAGGCAGGCGACATATCCATGCATACTTCCGTTACTTGCTCGGCCTTGTCTCCGTGCGCTTCTAGCTGTTTTCTGCATTCGTTCCAGGTACTGGAGTGTTTCTCTTTGGTCACGCATATGACGTTCTTCTGCTCAGGATCCATAAAGATCGTCACATCTTTAGACAAAAGCATGATCAGCGCGTCAAAGTGAAGCGTAAAATAATGCTTCGGTTTATTCAATGCCCATGGTACATGCACCCGCATGATTCGGTTGCATGAGTCGCAGTTTGTGCGCGGAAGCTCGGCATGGATGTAGCAGGGGTATTCAAATGTCGAATTCGTCTGTCAGTTCAACGGCCATCAATAACAATGCTATAAAAGTTCACTTTTGTACCACAAAATTTATTATATCGATAATTTCCGATATATTAATACAACGAGTATCTTATTTTTGTTCACTCCCAAATAGGTGTATAAAAATAAAGGTAATTTCAATACAGTATCATTTATTTTAGAACGCATCGCCTTCTAAAAAAATTGGACGCCCTATTTGTGAATAATAAAAATTACTGCTATGATTTGCTGTATGAGGCATTAGAGGAGGTGTTGATATGGTCACTGAGGTAATTTTGAATGATGTTAATATAAAAGTAACTGGATATCAAGAGGGAGTTATAAATGATGGAAAAACCGGCAAGGAATTACATAAAATCGCCTTTGATTTTAAAGTAAGAAGTGGTGAAGAGTATCATATGATAACAACGCTATTATATGAGAACACTTTTGATGTTAAAGTTCCTGAGAGTAACCTGAAATTTAGAGGAACAATAAATAACTATTCGACTTCTTTTACAAACCTTTATAAGGAAAACTCAGTTGGTGATTTTAAATTAGAGCTAATTGAGATTGGTTAAGATGAGCTGTAATTTTCAAGAATATTAAATTCATCTTTGTGGACTACAAATTAGGTTTTTACACATTGTAGTTACAAAGTATAATCAGGCATTAACATAATCGTTAGTGTCTTTTTTTCTTTTTGTTTGGGCAATATTAACATTCCGTATAACCCATTAACTTACATAGGGAAGTATTCGCTTTTATACAGTGGTCCTCAGTGGAGAGTAAAGCCATACCGATTGAGGTAAAATTAAATGCATAAAAACATACATGATCATGTCTGGTGTATTTCCAATTATAGGACGCACGGAAGTGGAAGCCGATGAGAAAAAAGCGCTGGGTTGCTAGAGGGTAGATACCACCTGAAGAATGCGTTAGCCTCCTCTCTAGATTACTCAGTTTTGACCTATCGAGTTATTTGATTGAGGATTAATTGGTTCATTTTCCTTAATTGTAATAAATTAACTTTTAAAACAGTATTTAAAACAGGAGGACTTGTATAAAGTTAAGAAAAAGTTAAGAAAGAGTTTTCGTTTTTATAATAAATCGTGTGTATGATGATTTGGATATATAAAGGAGGAGAACACATGTCGACGCCGATTCTGCAAGTTCGTAATCTGACTAAACGTATTGGAAATAAAGTAATAATTAATCATTTAAGTTTTGAAGTGCCAAAAGGTGAGGTATTCGGATTGTTAGGTCCGAACGGAGCGGGAAAAACAACAACCATCCGAATGATGGTTGGCTTAATGAGTATTACTGAAGGAGATGTTTTAATTGGCGGACAAAGCATAAAAGAAAATTATGAGAAGGCTATCGTCCAGGTCGGAGCAATTGTTGAAAATCCAGAAATGTATAAATTTTTGAGCGGGTATAAAAATTTAATTCACTTTGCACGCATGGTTCCTGGTGTGACAAAGGATCGGATTCAAGTGTTAATGACATACTATATTGTCCATAACTTGACGGCGTTTGTTGTCCGAGCTTTGACGGAAATCTTGTCCAAATCTTATTTGAAAGAAAGGGAGAATCATGACAATTCTCCCTCAACCACCCGTTTGACCATATGGTCATCTATGATGCGATGCCCGTTCTGTGCTCCATAAAGTAAACAGTGCGTGCACAGCTTGTTAATCAGCCTTGCGGCTCCTCCAGAAAAACGATGTATTTCATCGATCGCTCCATCAGAATTCCTCAACGCCAAAATGGGACTTGATTTTTTGGAAGAAGTCTACGAGATTACGGCCTTTCGCAACTTGCCCCGCAATTTGGCCATTTGCGCCCGAGCCGTGAATGTACTGACAGACTACCAGCAGCACGGCATCATCCTCGCGAAAGCAAAGCGAAAAGTACACGTTTTTCATCCTCAATTTCAGACGGTGTTTCAAAACTATCTGGATCAGCGACAGGCAGAAGGGTTTGCTGCCGATACAATCCAGTCCGCTGCCATCTATCTGGATCGTTTCTCCGACTATCTCCATAGCCGCGGCATACAGCGAATACAAGACTTACATGATAATCTGGTTCTCGGCTTCATCCAGACATTCACGAATTATTCTCCCGCCGTGATCCACTGTACGCTCTGCGCTCTGCGGACATTTTTTCATTATCTGTTTCAACAGAGGCTTACGCCAAAGGATTACGCCTATATCGTCCCGCGGGACGGTTACAGAAGCAGAACCAAAGTGCCCTCTGCCTATCCCAAAGAAGATGTACAAAAGTTATTGCAGTGTGTTGATCGCGGAAATCCAAAGGGCAAACGTGATTATGCTATCCTGCTGCTTGCGGCCAGGCTAGGGCTGCGAGCTCAGGACATTTGTGACCTCACGTTTGAACACGTGAAGTGGGAGAAGAACACGATTGAAATCATTCAGGCCAAAACCGAAAAGCCAATGATTCTTCCCTTGCTGGAGGACATCGGACTGGCGCTCATTGATTATCTCAAATACGCAAGACCGGACTGCACAACAACGAATGCGATTTTTCTTCGCCTTATTCCACCTATAGGGAAATTAGAAGCGCCTACGCTGCACAGCATTGTGACCCATTATTTAAGGAAAGCCGGGATCAAGATTGTGGATGGCAAGCGGCACGGGCCTCATGCCCTACGCCACAGTTTGGCCAGTGCTTTATTGGAAGAAAAGACGCCGCTGCCCGTCATTTCAGAGATACTGGGACATACCCGAACCGCCTCCACTTCCGTGTATTTGCAAATAGATATTCAACAACTCAGAAACTGTGCCTTGACTCCGCCACCGTTCGATTGGAACAAGGGCGAGGAGGTGTTCTGATCGTGAAGAAAGAAGCCCGATTTTCCGGCCCGTTTGCAGCGCTTCTACAGGATTTTGTCCGGCTTAAAATGAGCTTGGGCTACAAATACGAGACAACCAGCGAAAATCTCCGCAGGTTTTCAGAATTTTCGATACCGTATGCGATGAAGACGCCATCCCTGACCAAACGATTAGTGCTGGATTGGACGGAAAGAAGAAAGAATGAGAGTGTACGAACATGGGAGCATCGCGCCAGTGACCTTCGTCAATTTGCTTTGTATATGCAAGATAACGGATATGATGCGTTTATTCCACCGGGAAAGCGTAAAGTGAGCCGCGGCGACTTTATTCCCTATATCTTTACTCACGACGAAATCAACCGTCTCTTTCATGCATGCGATGGTATGTCGGCACATCGTCTTTCGAGTAAAAAAGAGGTCTTCCCTTTGTTGCTGCGCCTGTTGTACAGTTGTGGACTGCGGATTTCAGAGGCGATCCATCTCAAAAAATCCGATGTGGATCTGCTTGCCGGCGTGGTATTTATTCGTGCCTCCAAATTCAACCAGGATCGCTTGATTCCCCTGTCGGAGCGCCTTTGGCAAATGTTTGCCGATTATGATGCCCGGTTTAACAACAATACGTCGCCAAACGATTATTTTTTCCGAAACAAACGAGGCACTCCCTTGTCGCGCGACCAGGTTTACAAAACGTTCAGGACACTTTTATGGAAAGCCGGGATCTCCCATGGCGGCAAAGGAAACGGACCTCGATTGCATGACCTGCGTCATACGTTCTGTGTGCATACGCTAGCCAGCCAAACCCAAAACGGCATCGACATTTATTGCGCACTTCCGATTCTATCCACTTATCTCGGGCATACCTCCGTCGCTGCTACTCAGCATTATCTGCGGCTCACTGTAGAAGCTTACCCTGAACTGATTCGTCAAGTCGCTTCAACCTGTGCCCACATCTTTAAAAAGCAGAATGGTTCCCCTCATGAAGCCGATGGCAGTGCTTTTAAACCAGTATCTGGACGAAAATAATTGGAAAGAGCCGCATGCGCAAGCGTATCCATTATTTCAAAACCGCTCAAAAAACAAACTTACTCGCGAAGGGATAGCTTACATTGTGAAAAAATATGCGGAAGCTGCCAGAGCACGCACTCCCGCATTGTTTCCGAATCCGTTGTCCCCTCATTGTCTCCGGCACAGTAAGGCCGTTCATTTGTTGCAGTCTGGTGTGAATCTGATCTACATCCGCGATTTTCTTGGTCATGTGGATATCCAGACCACCGAAATTTATGCACGCATTGATGGAGAAATGAAAAGAAAAGCGCTGGAGAAAAGCACGAATAACGTCGTCTCGGGCAAACTTCCGGAATGGCAAAGCAATGCCGGGTTGAGGAACTGGCTTAAAAACCTGGGTAGATGAATGGCAGAATAATGAGAAGTTAATTTGCATAGATTGCCGTTAAACTGCAGCAATTGCAAATTGGCTTCTCATTACATCGGACTTCTCATTACCTTTTGATTCAGGGGAGTAGGGTCTTGCATAAAGAAGACGGGTCTCAAGCTTGGAACACGTTCGTGCCATCCACTTTGTCCGGTATTGCTT
>NZ_AUMJ01000034.1 GCF_000430625.1 Aneurinibacillus terranovensis DSM 18919 | reverse complement strand
TCGGACAATTGACGTGTCAAAAGACACGCCTTGTCCGAAGCCGATTCATCTCATGACGGAAGTCACGAGTGTTCTCGGCTAATTCATAAAAAAAAAGAGAAATAAGTGGAACTGAAAAATATTTTATAGCTACAGTCGAGGAGGAAAATAAAATGACACATATTCTGTTTGGGCCTTCTCCTTCGGGCAGTTTAAAAGTAGCCCTAAAGGATTTACGTGTAGATAAAAAAGAACGTGTCATTTCATTTTGGGAAATGTTCTCTGTAGGTCCAATCTGGCAGTTACATGAAGTGATTGGAAAAGAAGCCAGATTTGATTGGATAAAAAATAGTATGAATAATGAATATGATGAGTTTTATGAATATAAACAAAAATTTCAAAGGACTATCAATCAGGTAACATCCATTCCAGAAGGCGAACCCATTATCATATGGATTGGTGAAAACTCCCACGAGCAGACTGGATTACGATATGTTCTGCATTTATTAAAGGACAAAACCAATGAAATCAAAGTGATTAATACTACCAAGACGTATGCTGAGCATTTTAACCGACCTGATATAAAGTTCGCTGTACTGCATACAGGTGAAATACCACCTGAGAAACTCCAAGTAATTTATGAGCAGAGTAAGCAGAAACATCCTTTGTCACAGCTTGAAAGAGAGCGATTTGAACAAGAATGGCTCAACCTTGCGGACAATCGTGAAGCATTAAGGATTTGGCGGAACGGAAGAATACAGAGCGTTCCTGAAGATTATTATGACCAATATATTATAAACAGAGCTAAAAAGCTACATAGCAAACAGAAGACGAAGGACTTTATGAAATCAGCGAGACTAATCGGTGAAGTGCTTGGTCATTTAGAACAGTATGTAGGAGATGAGTTTTTGGAATATCGGCTAAGGAAGCTGATTGAAAAAGGAGTTTTCGAGGTAGAAGGCAGTCTTGAAGCTATGCGATTTTATAGTGTAAGATTGACTCTTTTTCGATGATGTGAATAATATGAGCGACTTCTTTTTTGACGATCCCCTTTCTTGATATGTAAAGCGTAATTTACATGGAGTAGCACTTTTGCTCGGCCGACATATGATGATAGCAAGTAGATAACAATGTTTTGTGCAATTATGCAAACGTTATCATCATGTGAAAGGAAGGGATTTATGATGTACTGGATCATATGGGCGGTAGTTGGTGTCGTTTTCTGGGGGATCATGAACTACTGGATTACAGGCCAAGTAGCTGGTAAAGGCTGGTGGGCATCGCTGATTGCCACGCTGATAGGCAGCTGGCTGGGTGATTTCCTGCTGGGTGATTGGGTCTGGGTCATTGCCGGCTTCAATGTCATTGCCGGGGCAATAGGTGCTATCGTATTTAATTGGCTATGGAGCTTGGTACGCGAAAAAATGTACTAAGACACATGGCCATAGAAAAACAAAAGTTTTGTTTTCCAAAAGAATCACGACCGCTTTGTACTCAGCATAAAAGGCTCCTACTGATGTGAATAGGAACACATCATAGGAGCCTTTTATGCTGATAGGAAAGCATTCCTATCAGCATAAATGCAACGAAGGCCAGCGCTTCCGTCTTTGGAGTGGCGCTAGACAAGTTTTCTTTTCAGGTCCACTGTCGTCCGTCGCGTCAGCGCAGCGCCGCTACGTCCACTTTCGGCACAAGACCTTCTTCCGCCGCCCGGTTGAGCAGGGCGGTTACCGCGGCGTACCCGTCTTCGCCCAGATTGGCAGTGAACTTGTTCACATACAGGTCGATGTGCGCTTGTGCTACTTCAGGGGCCAACTCTTGAGAATGGCGCAGCACATACTCCCGCGAGACCTCCGGGTTGGCCCACGCGTATTCAACCGACGCCCGAATCCAGTCGGAGATCGCCTCCAAATCCAGCGACCTGTGGGCGATGATTGCTCCGAGCGGAATCGGCAGGTTAGTGTCGGATTCCCACCAGCTGCCTAAATCAACCATGAGGTTTAGCCCATACGAGTGGTATGTAAAGCGCGCTTCGTGGATTACCAGTCCGGCATCGACCAGGCCATCGCGTACCGCAGGCATAATTTCGTTAAACGGCATAATCACAATTTCACCCACGCCTCCGGGGACATTCTGGGCCGCCCACAGCCGGAACAGAAGGTAGGCGGTTGAACGCTCACTGGGTACTGCGACACGCCGGCCGGTCAGCCACGCTGGGCGGTTGGTATCGGACGCATCGGTTTTCGTAAGTACCAATGGACCGCAGCCTCTGCCCAACGCCCCCCCGCATGGAAGCAGAGCGTACTCGGACAGTACCCACGGCAGAGCCGCGTACGAAATCTTAAGCACCTCAGGCCCGTTGGGGTTAGCTGCCAAACTGTTCGTGATATCGATATCTGCATACGAGACGTCAAATTTTGGCGCGCCGGGCACTAACCCGTGTACCAAGGCATGGAAAACAAAAGTGTCGTTAGGGCAAGGAGAGAAAGCAATTCTCATAGTAACACCTCCAGTAATACTGAGCTTGCTGATTCTAGCATGGTTAGAGCTTCTTCTATACGCCATGCGGCCCGGTTACGCGGGCCGACCGGGTTCGAGATAGCCCGGATTTCCAGGATTGGCACGCCGTGATTATGGGCTGCGATAGCCACGCCATAACCCTCCATCACCTCGGCGGTCGCCCCGGGCACACGTGAGGTCAGTTCTAAGGCGGTCGCCACGGTACCTGTCACAGTCGATACAGTAAGCACCGGGCCAGTAGTGACCGGCAGTCCAGCCGCGTGCAGCGCCTCCGTCACCCGGGCCACCAGGGTAGCATCGACTGGGAAGCGGGTGGAGCCGAACCCCAGCTTGTCCAAGCTGCAGAAACCTTCCGGGGTCTCTGCTCCCAGGTCGGCAGCGACGATTTCGTTCGCGACCACTAGAGAGCCCACTTCAGTTCGGCCCACAAAGCCGCCCCCGATTCCAGCACTGACTACCAAGCCATACTCGGCAGATGCCAATGCCGTGGCTGTGCTGGCTGCGGCAGCTGCCGGACCCACACCTCCCGCGAGGACATCAAATCCGTTGGCGTTATGAAGTCCACGCAATACAGCGTCCCTCTCGGCCGAGACTGAGGTCATCACGAGAACGCGCTTTTTCGGTTCCTGCTGTCTAGAGTTTGAAGTCATAGGCGTTTTCGTAGTTACATTCAAGTCCATTATTAGAATCTCCTTTATTTTTTTCCACAAGGACTTTACTCGAGGCATAGGTGTATGCTGTATCGTTTGGTAAAAATACTCAATAGTTTACCCGACCATTATCATCGTTTGAAATACCTAAAACGCGGCAGAGACTTTCATACCGACTAAAATAACACCCTTACTCAAAGGTATCTTGATTTTAACTCCATGTAAAGGGATAAGTCTTAACATTGTCGTTGTAGGTGTGATAACTGGTGTTGTCATACCGGTCTTTGTAAAAAGTTTGGTTAGTGAACGTTAACCATATAGAAAGAGTGAAATTGTTTGAGGAATCGTATTTTTTAGTATAAAATGGTAGTTGGGGAAGTTATTCCTTTAGTTTTTTCTTTCTACAAGGGTTCAGAGTTCTATAAAGCGATTGCGTTAGAGGGCACTTTGGGATGTACGAGTATTCATGTAATTAAAATTTATTACCAGCAAAAAAATTTAATGTATGGAGGGTTCGTAATGATTAAAAATTTGCAGGACACTACAACATTACTTAATGGGGTTAACATGCCTGGATTTGGTTTAGGCGTATGGCAGGTTAAAGAAGGAAATGAAGTGGTTAATTCTGTTAAATATGCTATTAAAGCAGGATATAAAAGTATTGATACGGCAGCCGCTTATAAAAATGAAGCAGGTGTAGGGCAAGCCATTAAAGAAACAGGAGTTCCCCGTGAAGAATTATTTATCACGACTAAAGTATGGAACGCGGACCAAGGGTACGAATCTACGCTAACGGCATTTGAACAAAGTACGAAGAAACTGGGTGTTGATTATGTTGACTTATATTTAATTCATTGGCCTGTAGCGGGTAAATACAAAGATACATGGAAAGCACTCGAGAAATTGTACAAGGATGGAAAGGTACGTGCAATAGGTGTAAGTAACTTCCACCAACATCATTTAGAAGATTTACTTGCCGATGCAGAAATAACGCCTATGGTTAATCAAATTGAGCTTCATCCGTTATTGACTCAAGTCGAATTAAGAGAGTTTTGCAAATCAATAGGAATGAAAGTAGAAGCATGGTCTCCACTAGGCAGTGGAAAAATACTTGATAACCCGGTTATTAAAGAAGTAGCAGAGAAATATAATAAGACGGTTGCACAAGTTATTTTACGATGGGACATTCAACACGATATTATTACCATTCCTAAATCAACAAAGGAAAATCGTATTATTGAGAATGCTGACGTTTTTGACTTTGAATTATCAGCGGAAGATATGGCTAAAATTGATGGATTAAATAAAAACGAACGCACAGGCCCAGACCCTGACAACTTTAATTTTTAATGATATGACTACAATTTGACAACCGTTAATGACTTTGGCCAAATCATCTCCGAATTAAAACAAGGGATGGAGATTGCAGAATCGGTAAATGACGAGACAACTGGCGATATGCTTTTGGCCATTCAAGTTTGGAAAAACACGTATGGATGTTAAATTCTTTTTTGGTAAATAAATACAAACCCTTCCGGGATTACCGGAAGGGTTTTTAATAGCAACGGTATGGTTCATTAATTATTTCCATTAGGATTTACGTAAGCTTCCCAATTCCGTAACAATGGCTTCCATTTCGCTTATACTGAAAGAAGCTTTTTTCATAACCATATCATAAATATCCTTTAAGTCTTCGTATTGTTCTTCATCAAAGTGGGAAGGTTTAATGGCCGCAACGTTGACCACTTTTAATTTGTTTTTGATTTCTTCAATCATGTATTCCACATTTTCTTTCGACTTCTTAGTTAAATCCATTTCCTTCATCCTTTCGGCTTGGCAAGATGATTTTATTTTACCATGTACATAGGGAAAAAACCTTTTCGAAAGAGATAATGAGTAAGTAAATTGTTACTGGCCCCATCGCTCTTCAATTCTAAACCACTTCCAAACGCAGTACGAAACTCCCCAAACACAGACAAATAAGGCGACGAGTATGTATCCCAATGCACCAAGGTTTAAATCCTGTATATATAACCAGAAGCCGCCCGTTAGACCTAACTGGGGGACAACGATTTGTGCAAGTTCCACCAAACCGATCAACAGAGCGGAAAGGACAGATATCGCTGTCACGGTTAGGTTGTAATAAATTTTTCTAACAGGATTATTTAACGCCCATCGGTAGCTTGTTGTCATGAATACACCGTCCGCTGTATCCAGCAGACTCATCCCCGCTGCAAATAAAATAGGTAGAGCCAGGATTCCCGATAGCGGCAGTGCGTTTTTCACCGCTCCGGCCGACATGGCTAATAGTGCGACTTCACTGGCGGTATCGAAACCTAAACCAAATAGAAACCCGAGTGGGTATACGTGCCAGCTCTGATTAATAAAGGCGTATAGTGGCCGAATAAATCGTGATAAAAAACCCCGTGATAGAAGGAGGCTATCAAATTCTTCTTCCCCGTACTTTTTCCTTCTCATTTTGAGAAAGGCTTGAGAAATATTTTTTAATATAATAAGGTTAACTAATCCGATTAAAAGAAGAAAAATGCCGGATACAAGCGTGCCGATAATTCCGCCAACTTCTTTCAGATATGGCAATTTGTCATGCACCCATTGCACGGAAAAAGCGGTACAGACAGCGAGCAAAAATACGACTGTTGAGTGGCCGAGCGAAAAGAAGAATCCTACTCCTGCTGGATTTCGGTTCTGCTGAACGAGTTTTCGCACGGTGTTGTCAATCGCAGCGATATGATCGATATCAAAAGCATGCCGTAAACCAAGCGTATAAGCTAAAAAGGCCATTCCTAAAAAAAGCGGATGACCATGTCTCACTGAAAGAATGCCCGTAATACCGATGAGATGAAGAAAGCCAACAACAAAAAAAAATTTAACCGTTCCGTACCTTCTGTCCACACTCTTTGTACCCATTCCTTCTATCCTCTCTTTATTTTCTTTTAAAAGTTCCTGCCATTTTTAGCGGCTATCATTCTACTATTAATATCATCTCTGATCGACTCATCTGTGTAAAGCATACGTTCTTAAAATAAGAGCATTCTTTGTCCGATTATAAAAGAAAATAAAAAGGCTTATTGCTCTGGCTTCACCAGAGCAATAAGCCGATCACCAAGCTTTGCTTGTTTTATACCTTCTATTTTACAATTTCTACTGTACTGGATTGTTCCAACGCTGCCGCGCTTTCATTTTTTTTATTTAGCCCTTTGACATAGTAGAATACGATTAAAAGAACAAACCACAGCGGGCCAATATAAAGGGCGATCCGTGTATCAGGGAAATACGCCATCAGGACTACTACAAGCACCAGGAAAGCGAGAGTCACATAGGAACTGAACGGGAACATCGGCATTTTATATTTCAAGTTTTGCGCAGCTTTTTTGGACAGACTCTTACGGTATTTAATCTGTGACAGGAGAATAACCGCCCACGTCCAGATCGCTCCGAAGGTACCGATGCTGGTTACCCATGTAAATACTTTGGCCGGTACTACATAGTTAAGCAGAACGCCGATTAGCAGAGCACCTGCTGATACAAGAATCGCACTACTTGGTACGCCTGACTTGGATAACATACCTAATTTAGCTGGAGCTTCGCCCTGCTGTGCAAGGTTAAACAGCATGCGGCCCGTACTAAAAATACCGCTGTTGCAAGAAGATAGGGCAGCAGTCAATACAACAAAGTTAATAATGCCAGCGGCATACGGAATACCGATTTTATTAAAGGTCATAACGAACGGACTGCCGCTCTGCGGGCTGATTTGATCCCACGGATAAATAGACATAATGACGAATAAAGCGCCAACATAGAAAATCAGAATTCTCCAGAAAACACTATCAATTGCTCTCGAAAGATTTTTCTGCGGATTTTTTACTTCTCCAGCCGTAACACCAATCATTTCAATCCCAAGGTAAGCAAACATAACCATCTGCATCGACATGAGAACACCGGTAATCCCATGGGCAAAAAATCCGCCGTGGCTCCACAGGTTGCTAATTCCTGTTGCGATCCCACCGTTGCCAAGCCCGAAGAAAACCATGCAGGCACCAAGAATGATCATAGCGATAATTGTAACAATTTTTACTAAAGCGAACCAGAATTCAAGTTCCCCATACGCTTTAACGGCAATCAAATTAACAATACTCATCACGACAAGTGCTGCCAGAGCCCAGATCCAGTGCGGCACGCCGGGAATCCAGAAATCCATGTATATACCGACGGCAGTGATTTCAGCCATACATGTTACTACCCATAGAAACCAGTAGTTCCATCCGGTGAGATAGCCGGCAAGCGGTCCTAAATATTCACGGGCATAGCGGCTAAATGAACCGGCAACCGGATTTTCAATCGCCATTTCCCCAAGAGCGCGCATAATGATAAACATGGCGGCTCCTCCGATTGCATAGGCAAGCAGAATCGCAGGCCCGGCTAATTTAATAGCTGAAGCCGACCCGAGAAACAGACCGACACCGATGGCAGCTCCGAGAGACATTAACGTAATATGTCTTTCTTCAAGCCCGCGATGAAGTTCAGTGCTTGTTTCATGTTTATTGCTCATAGAAATCCCCCTTTATTTTTATTCTTTATAATATTTTATTAATAAAACGCTTTCAATTGTTAAAAAAGAATAGTTAACTAAAATAACTTTCTTTTTTAACAGTATAATAGTAATTTCTTTTATACTGGTTTGTCAATAATAATAAAATAATTTATAACTGTTTGTAATTATGCACAAAACAAATTGATATATAAACAAACTAAAAGACTCAATCCCTGGGATCGAGTCCTTTAGATAAAAATACATCCTGTTATAGTTTTGGGATACGAATTGGGCTGACCATAAGTACTGCCAAGATAATAAGCAGAATGGGGCTGGAAAACGAGAAAAAAGCAAGAGCAGCAGTAATCAGGCCTGCGAGTGTAATGGGTACTCCCTTATAATAACCTTTTGTAGGGCTCACGTTAAAACGGCCAAGTCTCCAAGCACCCGCAATTGGAAATGCTACGAAGGCAAGAGTTAATAAAGCGGAATGGGCATGCATCGAGTGAACGAGAATGGACGGGGCGACTCCGAAGCTTACAATATCGGCAAGGGAATCTAATTCCACTCCCATTGGACTATCCACTTTCAGCATACGGGCGAGTTTGCCGTCGAAGACATCACACAGGGCTGCCAGAAAAATCAAAAGAGCTGACACTTTAAAAAAGCCATTCATTGCAAAAGTTATCGAGAATATCCCACACACAAGATTGCCAAGTGTGAAGACGTTAGGGATCGAACGAAGAATAGAAGCCATGATCCACCTCAGTTTACGAATAGGTTATGCCCTACCTGCCTTTATTAGCGTATAAGTGCAAGGCTATTGCCAAGTTTTCTTGAGAGAATTGTACCATATAAATGCATAAAACAAAAATAACGCCTTTCACCCATGTGCATCATTTTAGGGAAGAAAGGCGGCCTATTTTCAGGTAAGGGGGTATAACCTTTCATGGTCATCGTTCTCGGTTATCCTATAAGGGGGTACGATAGTGGACAGTAATGGTGTGCGTTTATCATCCTCCAGTTCTTCGGCACAGTTTTCACAGATGTTCATATCGATTCGTTCGAGGTCACCATGCTTGAGTTGGTAGCAGGATATACATACATACATCATCATACAACCCTCCTTTTGGATAGTATAAAAATAATTCTACATAAATTAACAGAATTTTTCAATATGCATTTTGCTGAATTTCTATGTTATTACCCATTTTTATGGCGAGCGAAACCTTACTTCCAGGCACGTTCATATTGTTTTGGAGACTCAATGGACACGCCTAATTCCTTTGCCGCCGCACGGGGCCAATATGGGTTGCGAAGCAATTCCCGCGCCAGAAAAACAAGATCCGCACGATTATTTTTCAGAATTTCTTCGGCCTGAATTCCGGATGTAATTAACCCTACAGCTCCTGTGGCAATATTTGCCTGATTACGAATCTGGTCAGAATAAGGAACCTGATATCCCGGGTACACATCTATTTTTGCGGGAACAACCGCTCCGGAACTGCAGTCGATTAAGTCTACCCCTTGTTCTTTCATCTTTTTTGCATACGGTACGTAATCATCAGGAGTATACCCTTCCTCATGATAATCATGTGCTGAAATGCGAACAAAAAGAGGCCCTTGCCATTCGGTTTTTACCGCATCGATGACTTCCCCGAGTAAACGATAGCGATTTGCAGCGTTTCCGCCGTATTCGTCCTCACGGTGGTTAGATAGGGGGGAGAGAAACTCATGAATTAAGTAGCCGTGGGCGGCATGCAATTCGATTACATCAAAACCGGCTTCTTTTGCCCGGCGTGCTCCCTCTGTAAAGGCGGCTATTACCTCTTGGATATCGGATTTGCTGGCTTCCTTCGGCGTCTTTGATTTATCGTCAAAGGGAACAGCGGATGGCGCTAAGATCGTTCCCTCGAGTTCAGCCTTTCGTCCGGCATGCGCAAGTTGGATACCTGCCTTTGCTCCATGTTCATGAATGACGTTTACAAGTTTTTTTAAACCTTCCATTTGTTCATCGTTCCAGATTCCCAAGTCTCCGTAAGAAATACGACCCTGTGGGGTAACGGCGGTTGCTTCCGTTATAATCAGACCGACCTGCCCTACCGCGCGGCTTGTGTAATGCGTAAGATGCCAGTTCGTAACTTTGCCGTCCTGTGCGGTACAGGAATACATACACATGGGAGACATAACGATTCGGTTTTTAAATGTCACATCTTTAATAGTGAGGGGAGAAAAAAGTTTCGCGTTCATAAAACCACTCCTAACATTAATATTTGTATATATACATATTTAGTTTTATCGATGTGTAAAGGTAGAGATAACACGGGAGCAGGGATATTGAAATTTATGTAAGATCCTGGCTGATTAATTAAATTTCCTTCCGAATCAAATCGACAATTTCGCGTATTTTTTCTTCATTCCTTTTATAATATGTCCATTGCCCTGCTCGTTTAGCATTTACTAATCCTACCCGTTCAAGCATTGAGAGATATTGGGAAACGGTTGATTGCGTTAATCCTGCTTTCTTTTGAATATGACTTACACATACCCCGTTTTCATAGGAATCACTACTATGCTGTGGGGGGAAATATTTTTCAGGTTCTTTTAACCATAGCAATATTTGCAGTCTTGTTTCGTTAGATAATACTTTAAATAAGTCGGTGAGTTTCATGATTTTATTATATCGATTTTTTTCGATATGTCAATTTACCTTTCTTGTTTTCTTATAATCACTGCGGGTTGATGTGACAGTTTATTATTTCGCGCTCCTCATCGGTAAATAACCGGGAACGTGTTAAAAATCTTACACCTTCCGGCCCTTCCAGAGAAAACATGCCCCCTCTTCCGGGAACAACATCGATGATAAGCTGGGTATGCTTCCAGTATTCATACTGGGCGGCGCTCATATAGAAAGGACATTCAGCAATTTCCCCCAGCAAAACATCCTGCTCTCCGATCATGAATTCTCCCCGCGGATAGCACATCGGGGAGCTGCCGTCACAGCAACCTCCCGACTGATGAAACATGAGAGGCCCGTATTTTTCTTGTAACCGTTGAATTAATTCTAAGGCCTTCTCAGTGGCCACAACTTTATTTACTGTTTTCACAAGAACACCTCCAAAAAATCCGGACATAGGGTCCGGATTTTTTGCATTTTCAATGGCACGGCAGGAGGCGGTCACTTTTAGAAAAATCCGAGCGCATCCGGGCTGTAACTGACGAGCAGGTTTTTCGTTTGCTGGTAATGTTCAAGCATCATTTTGTGCGTTTCACGGCCAATTCCGGATCCTTTATATCCACCGAATGCGGCATGAGCAGGGTAAGAGTGGTAGCAGTTGGTCCACACACGTCCGGCTTGAATTTCTCTTCCCATTCGGTAGGCATCGTTGATATCCCGCGTCCAAACGCCGGAACCTAATCCGTACAGCGTATCATTGGCGATTTCCAATGCCTCATCGAAATCTTTAAACGTTGTCACAGAGACGACCGGACCAAAAATCTCTTCCTGGAAAATTCGCATTTTATTGTGCCCTTTAAATACGGTAGGTTTAATATAATACCCGTCTTGCAGGTCACCTTCTAACGTATTTCTTTCCCCACCAATCAAGCATTGGGCGCCTTCCTGTTTACCGATATCCATATAAGAAAGAATTTTCTCAACCTGTTCGGAAGAAGCCTGCGCTCCAATCATCGTTTCTGTATCTAGTGGATTTCCCTGCTTAATGTCGGCAACTCGTTTAAGCGCTCTTTCCATGAAACGATCGTAGATAGATTCCTGGATTAAGGCACGGGACGGGCATGTGCAAACTTCACCCTGGTTTAGTGCGAAGAGGACGAAGCCCTCGATAGCCTTATTAAGAAACGCATCGTCTTTATTAAATACATTCTCAAAGAAGATATTCGGCGATTTACCGCCGAGTTCCAAAGTAACCGGGATAATGTTCTGTGACGCATACTGCATGATCAAACGGCCAGTAGTGGTTTCGCCCGTGAAAGCGATTTTGGCAATCCGGTTACTTGAGGCAAGTGGTTTCCCGGCTTCCAGACCGAATCCGTTTACAATATTGACTACACCAGGCGGAAGCAAATCCTGGATAAGCTCCATCAAGACAAGAACGGAGGCCGGTGTTTGTTCCGCCGGCTTGAGCACGATACAATTCCCTGCGGCAAGAGCGGGGGCCAGCTTCCAAACAGCCATTAAAATTGGGAAGTTCCACGGAATGATTTGTCCGACTACCCCTAGCGGTTCATGGAAATGATATGCAACCGTGTCGTTATCAATTTGGCCAATCGATCCTTCCTGAACACGGATGCAACCGGCAAAATAGCGGAAATGATCGATCGCTAATGGAATGTCAGCAGCCAGTGTTTCCCGCACGGGTTTGCCATTGTCCCAAGTTTCGGCTACGGCAAGCGCTTCCAAATTTGCTTCCATTCGGTCGGCAATTTTATTCAGCAAGGAGGCGCGTTCGATTGCGGACGTGCGTCCCCACGAGTCCTTTGCCGCGTGAGCTGCATCAAGTGCAAGTTCTATATCGTCCGAAGTCGAGCGGGCTACCTCGCAGAAAGGTTTGCCAGTCACCGGGGTAATGTTTTCAAAGTACTCTCCTTTTACCGGCGGCACCCATTTGCCACCGATAAAATTGTCATAGCGTTTTTTGAACGATACTTTTGCGTCAGCTTGCCCGGGTTGTGCGTAAATCATTGTAAAACCTCCCTCGCTAAATTTTAAATAGCAAAACATTTTTTACTCTAATTCAATAAGCAAATCGCATGCCAAATAGGAAAAGGCAAAGAAGACAGGGGGTTTTATTTATGTAAGAGTTGTTACTGTTCCGCATTGAGACGGGGTACTGTTCCAAAGCGGAACAGTAAAGTGTTCTATACCGGGACGGTTTCGTGCGGCAGACTGCCTCTATTTCAATCCAAGAATCTGCGGCTCCCACGCTGCTACGTCTTTCGTTCACCAACTAATTTCCCACAGAATAAACTTATATACAAAAGTACGCGGCAACCCCTTGACAAATTTAGGGAGGTTGGGGGAGGTAGAGCAGGAGAGTGAATCTTAATCTATGGGTATTAACAAATGAATTCAAACCATACATTATTGGCGGTCTTGGAGTTGTAGCTACTCATCTGGCATATGCATTGGGTAAATACAGATCTAACATCATAGTGGTAGCCGCAGGTACGGATTCTGGTGTAAAAATCGAACATAGCCGTGGAATCAAAATAATCCGGCTTCCTAAAAACTTAACCTATTATTCAAATAAGAAACAGTTTTTTCTTTTCCTTCCTGTTGTAAGATGGCTGCGAAATACGGGGGAGTCGATTCCGGATGTCATTCATATACACAGTGTACAATTCGCGGATGTAGCTTTTTATTATAGAGAAAAATATGGTGTTCCTCTCATTTATACCTGCCATTCGCTGGTGATGCTCGAAAAAAAGTCCCGATTGCGGGAATTGGTGCAAAAACGGCAGGAAAAACTGTTGCGAATTTCGGATAAAATTGTCGTTCCAAGTGTGTGGCAGCAAAAAAAGCTGGAGGAATTTTATCCTTACTGTATTGGTAAAGTAGAGATTATCGAAAACGGTGTAAAGGTAAAAGAACCGGGTAACACCGCGTCACGCCGCCGGCTATTGTTTATTGGACGGTTAGTAAGGCACAAAGGGATTGAAGAACTTCTGAAAGCTACCGCTATTCTCGCCCGCAAGGTACCATCTGTAAAAGTGAGCATTGTGGGAACAGGTTCAAAGAAGTATGTTGCACACTTGAAAATCCTGGCTCAGCACCTTGGCATCGACTCCAACGTCTGCTGGCTCGGTTTTCAGCCTATGGAGAGAATCGAAAGCTTCTATGTGTCCCATGGGGCTGTTATTGTGCCGAGCCACCGGGAGTCTTTCGGTATGGTAGCCATGGAAGCGCTGGCTAACGGAACTCCCCTTGTTTCAACCCGGTTCGGGGGGCTATCCCAATTTGTTTCAGGCCGGGTCGCCGAGATTATTCCCAGGGTAAAAAGCACCGATATTGCGAAAGCAGTGAGAAACATGTGGACAAAAAAGAAGATTACACAAAAGCGAATAGAAGAAGGGCGAAGGGTAGCCATACGTTACGATTGGGCAAATATCGCTGCCCGTTATCACGATCTCTTTCTATCGGTGAGATTGAATACGGGAGATGGAGGAAAAGGTGATACGAAGTAAATGGATGCTTAAAAAAGCCTGGAAAGCGAAACGGCAGGGGCAGGTATGGGTCGTTGAAAACGAGAACGGCCAGCGGGGCTACTTTAAATTTGCCACCGCAAAGCAATGGTATTACTCGGGGCCAATGATTGCCAATGAATATATTGCTCTGGCACTGGCCAAAAAACTGGGGTTTCCTGCGGCCGAACTTGTGCAGGCTACTGTAAGGGGACCGGACGGGAAGAAACAAACCGGAATCGTTTCGTTAGAGAAACCGGCGAAGGAAATTATCACCTGGCGTGAGGCCGGTGAAGAACTGCATTCCCAACCGGAACGTTTTGTGGAGCAAATCGATAAATTACGCACGCTCGTCGTATTTGATGCCTGGATTGCCAATATAGACCGTGCCCTTGGGAAAAATCTCATCCTCTTTCGCAACGATGCTAAGGAAAAATATAAGTGGTATCTCATCGATCACGGCCACACACTGTACGGGTCTCCACGAAAATGGAAGAGGGGAAAAATGGGGGCCCGGATCTGGTTGCAACTTTGGAAATATTACCATGTCCCAAAAGGATTGCAGCGTCTGCAGTCCTCGTGGCCGATATTATATGAAGAGATTAAAAAAATCGAATCAATTACGCCGTGCGAGATTGACGAAGCGTTAAATAGTGTACCCCCGGGATCTCTTCGGAAAAAAGAAAGAGCGTTTATTAAACGGCTTCTTTTTTACCGGCAGAAACGGCTGCGCACCATTATCAGGCGTTGGCTTGCTTATAAAGGAACAAAAGAGTACGGAAGCGATAAATAGTAATCGCAGTAAGTTGGTTGAAATAGTTGGCTATTTATCGAACATCGTTTATAATGGGAGTAAGAATAAAGCATGTGCTGGAAATTGGAGTAGGCACTGGGAATCTAACGGAGCGGCTGCTTCGAAAAGGATGGAATGACAAGCCAACCACTAAACAGGTATGTCTGGCTGATGGTAGCGAAAAAAACCGATAACTAATTCTTAAAAGACAATACTCGTATGCGTTTACTATAGAATGGGAATCATGTTTTTGTCCCCAGCTCTTCTAATCGAAGGGCTTTTTTTGTTTCCTATAAACAAACGGGAAAAGCACTACACACCAAAAAAACGAGAATAAGTTAATTGTTAATATTTCATGAATGATTCAGTATTTTCTTTGAAAATAATTTATATGGGAAAAAATATCTGATATGATTTTTAGTACTTTTAAGGAAAATTATAACTTAAATGTAATAGTTTTAAAGAACTAGGCTTGTAGTTGTGAAATAACAGGTCCTTGGATTCAGTATGCTTTTTATTTTCTAGCTGTATATGATCGTGGGAATGCCTTTTGGAATCGTTTTGCTTGCCGTTATGCCGATGCTGGGCTTTGTTTCACCGAACCTCTGGATTTTGTATCAGGCAAAAGAACAGAGGCGCTTTCTGAATTTATTTTCCCCTATGAACATAAATTCCAACTGTTTGTTAAAGTCTACCGGAATACAAAGTTTATGGTTGACAAAAATCGTTAGGTTACCCATCGACCGTATTGCCATTGATTTTACTGGAGCGTATTGGAAGTTCTTCAATTCCTTCATGCCCCAGATATGCCACTTCTACGGAGTGAGAATGTACACGAGGGAGAAGGGATTCGTCTATCATATCATCAATACAGGAAAGCGCTTACTGCACATTTCCTACAAGTTGGCTTTTTCTCCAAAGGCACAAAAACATACCTTGCGAATCGAAGCGTCCCCCCAGTCACTGGTGGTAACGTGCCAGTTTATAGAGGTTGTTTGAACAAAAAACAAAAGGGGAGACTTTCTACGTTTCCATTGCCCGAATCTCTTTAGAAACCAGGAATAGAAAAGAAAAATCACCCTACCACCGGGCGATTTACTTCTTTTGTTACTGCAGCCGTTTATCTTCTGCTTGTTTAGAAAGCGTTTCTTGTATAAAGCCTTTTACTTCCTGTAACGATTGGGCTACCGTGACTTTCAGCAATAATTCGTTGATATGTTCATCCTTGACCAGTTTCTGTACATCTTCCTGCACGGCTTTGGCAGCTTCCCCAAACTTAGCCTGCAAAAGCACATGGATTGCTTCTCGTTTTCCTTCCTGCCTTCCTTCCTGCCTTCCTTCCTGTCTCCCTTCCAATCTTCCCTCTTGTCTTCCCTTTTCATGCCAGGACGTTGTCAGTTCCATAATTCGTACCTCCTCGTCAGGATCAAGCTTTTGCAGCTCCATGCGTAAGTGTTGTTCTTCTTCCTCATTCAATTGCAGGTAGGTTTCAAAAAAGCCGGTAAGCAGTGTCATCCGAGCCGAGTCTTGTTCGAGCCGCACCAGCATGCGGAGAAATTCTTTTTTGACTTCTACTCTTTCTTCGGGTGTGTACCCCATTTTGCTCAGCAGGGCAGCCGCTATCGGATTGTCCTGCTGAATGTAGTCACGCCAGTTCTTGCGTTTCAGTTCAACTTTTAAGAACTGAAATGTCATCACATTGAAGAAAGGGAAGGAGATTTTCAGCTTATCGGGTTCTTCTTTGACTTTGTCGTAGCTGAAGATGGCGATAGGCAAGATACGTCTGCGATATTTTTCATACAGACGGCTGAAATAAATGAACATCCGGTCGTGGAAGGCTGTCTGTTCGTACGATTGTGGCTCGACATGAATAATGATGAGACTTTCTTCTCCCTTCAGGTGCGTTTCCACGAGAAGATCTACGCGCCGTTTCTCTCCCTTCAGAATATCCGTAAACAGCTCTTCGGATAAGAAAGAGGTATGTTCAAAATCAATGGCTTCATACGCATCAGGAAAGAAGAGCGCCATAAACTCTTCAAAAAATGTTGAAATCAGTTCCTTAAACAAACGGTCATGATCTATGCGGTTTTGACTATCAGAGAGGCCTTCGTCGTTTGACATCAGAATTCCTCCATAGGTACGATTTTGTTTCATTATATCATGCTTTTCCAAAGACAAATATCCGAGAAACATCCAGGCTTCGACTATATTGATTACTTAGTACAAAGCAGGAAAGGGGTAACGTGCCAGTTTATATATACCATTCGGAAGGTCATGTGGTAAGGGCTAGCCACCTAAGCATCCGGTCTGAATCCGTGGGAGTGGCTGCAGGGAATATGGAACTCTACGGTGAACGTTGTTGATTGGGCCTGGAATGGGATAAGCACACTGGCGCTTGGATCCTTTTTCAGCCGGATAGGCTCGGCTTCTTTTTCATCAACAAACTGTTATGTACGCCCTTAAAAAAAGCTATAATCTATAGTATGCGATTGCGGCGCAGAATGCCCGTGAAGATGAGGCCAACAGGAAAAAGATGATCAATCGTACCTAGGAGATGTCGTTATGTTTGATCCGACGATTTTTGAAAATGTTAAAGTCGCGCTCGAAGGCGCGGTTTATGATTTTGATTTTTCTGGGGATATTCTTGTTACATCACGCCATGATCGGGTCGATCTGGCGTTGATGTCACGGGAATACCGTATCGGTTTTCGGCTCAAGGAACAACTTCACGATGAGTTGAAAGAAGGGGCCGATATTGCCGATATGGTGGATACGGCGGATATGCTGGATGCAGTCGATACCGTTCCACATCGAACGAAAGCCGAGATGATTCTATATGCGACTGCTAAGGATTTATCCGGTGAAATTCTTGAACTTTCGACAAAAGGGAAAGAAGGGTTTGGCTGTACCGTAACGATTCGATTTATTAAGGAAATCGATACAGTGGAGCAGTGTGAACAAATTGATGAATGGTTGAACGAAATTTGGTCCTATCGGCCGCTTATTACGCAGAAAATCTCCTTTTTCTATGAGCCGCAGAAAAAAAAGAAGAAAAGGTATGAAAATACGATCACGCTCGATTTTGGCAGGAAAATCAACGAGGATAATATCGGAGATTTATCGAGCCTCCTTACATATACCATACATACTCTTCGCAGATTAGTCTGAACAGGCGATCGGATGAAAAAAAGAACCCATTTGTTAAAAGAGGTTTTTCCGTATCAACCTTTTCCCGCTGCCAAGTCTTCTGCTTTCAAGGGCCTTTTGCTGCCCAACCTGTTTCTCTAGGCCCTTTTGTTTCCATCATGCTTTCAATACCGATTGTACTGGTTGCAGGTCTTACTAAACCTTTTGCGGCGCTCCAACCTGAATCGTTCGCGGTTTCGCCGAAAGGGAATATCCGTAAAAAATAAGGGTGATACCAATGCTGTTGGCAATGGGAAGAAACTCGGTTACACCGAAGCGGGTAAACACTCCGCCCATTGCAATAATGAGAGAGCCGATGCCGATCCAGAGGCCGGATTTGGAATGGCGACGTATGGCGGTGTAAAAAGCACCGATGATAAGGGCCAGGCTTCCTGGAGCGGTCAGGAGTGGGGAATACGCGCGTGCTGCATGGGGCAGAGCGGTTCCTCCGATTTCCTCCCCATGTAAAGATAGTTTGCTCACGTCAAGCGCCGAACCAAACACCTTAATAAACATAGCTACCGTTAAAAGTGAAATGAAGACGAGGAAGAGATGGGCCCATCTGGGTTTAACGGTAAAGTATAGCTGCCCGGCACCAAGGAAAGCGACCAGAGCGGCAGCGGTCACATACCATAACCGGTATATGGCGGCATCCCAGCCAATGAGATAAGAAAGCGTACTGCCAAACGCGCTGAAAAAATAAAAGAAAAATCCGATAAACCATGCGAGGTGACTGGGCTTACGTTTTGCGAGCCACTGGCGCAAAATACGGAAAGCAAAATAACCGGACAGCACTGTGGCAAAACACCATAATACTAAATTCATAAAAGCGATCGCCTCTTCACTGTTAAATATAGTTCATAATGATTAAAATATATCATGCACAAGATTTAACAGGCAAACCCCCTGTTTTGAAATAACAGAGGGTTTTTATAAAAAGTCAGTATTTTGTTACATTTTCTATACGCTATTTATGAAATTGAATTTCCAGATTGGTTTCATTCGCTACCATGTCCTCAAGGGCGAGAGAGGTGTGGTTGGTTGTATAAACACTGATACGTCTTTCAATACTTTCAGGATCTCGTTCCAGTGGAAGGCCTTGCATAAGCCAGGGGTGGACATGCAGGAGTATTTCGATAACGGTTCCCACTTTCTGAGGTTGGTCGAATTGAATATCGATTGTTTCTGAAGCTTCAGACCCTGCTATCGTTACGCGCATACGAATCCCTCACATATTTCTTAACTTTTCGGGCGGCACTCGATTGGCTGATCCCAAGCGCATCAGCCAACGCATATGTGTTTTTATACCGGGTATATGCCTCGCGTATAATATGTCCCTCATAATAGTCTAATTGTTCTTTTAATGATTGATCTTTCATAGAAGCTGGCAATCCCGGTGATTCGGGATGATTTTCATTATACAGGGCGGCTTTAATATGTTCCGCGTTAATGACATCGTCGTCCAGAGTAATGACAAGCCGTTCAAGAAAATTGCGCAATTCGCGAATATTGCCCGGCCAATCGGCCCTGCGAAGCTCTTCCGATGCACTGTAGCTTATCTTTTTCTCAATCCCATACGCTTCTTTATATTCATCAAGAAAGCGGATGGCTAGCGGAACGATATCTTCCTTTCGCTCGCGGAGGGGCGGAATGACGATAGGAATGACATTAAGCCGGTAGTACAGGTCATTGCGAAAAGTCTTCTCCTCTACCTTCTGCCGTAAATCCTGGTTGGTTGCTGCGATAATTCGGACATCCACCTTCACTGGCTTCGTGCCGCCAATCCGGAGAAATTGCCGATCCTGCAGCACGCTGAGCAGCTTGGCCTGAACGGAAAGAGGGAGTTCCCCAATTTCATCAAGGAACAGGGTACCATGATGGGCGGCTTCAAACAGCCCATTCTTTCCTTTCTCGTGCGCGCCTGAAAAAGCGCCAGGCTCATAGCCGAACAGCTCGGATTCAATTAGCGATTCCGGCAAAGCACTGCAGTTAATCGAAAGGAAGGGCGCCGATTTCCGCCGGCTTGCTTCGTGGAGATAGCGGGCGATGTGCGTTTTCCCGACACCTGATTCACCGAGAAGCAGAACGGTACTATCCACGCGTGCCACTTTTGCTACTTTTTCAAGCACACTTATCATGGAAGGGCTGCGGGAGGATAGAATGCCGGACTCTTCTTCACGCTGCTTAAACGCTTCCTCATAGCTTATAACCTTCTCCTGCAGCATGTCGAGCTGTTCTCGCAGATTCAGCAGTTCGGTAATATCACGCGAGTTGCTGACGACGCGAATCAGCTCGCCATCTTGATTAAACACAGGCGTTGCCGTAACAAGCAGTTTGCGCCCGTTTTGCGTCTGCTGCACAAGATTAATCTGTTTCCGGTGCTTAATCACATCAAGGGTAGCGGAAGGGGAGAAAATTCCTTCCGCTACTAACTCCGTTACATGTTTGCCTACCATTTTTTCAGCGGTAAGGCCATAGTTGCGCTCACATGCATTATTGACTCGGACGGTATACCCGTTTCCATCCGTGACAAAAATCTCATCATACGAGGCAGCAAATACGCTGATTAACTCGGCATATAATTCTTCATAAAGACTATCTTGCATGATTTACGCCTCCTCTGTATAAAAAGGCGTGCCTGAATGTCCCGTTTCACTACGTACCGATTGGGTTACCGATTGCGATTGAAGCAGACGAGTTTGAGCTCTGTCATTTCCTCTGTGGCGTATTTAATACCTTCCCGCCCGACGCCGCTTTCTTTTACACCGCCGTAAGGCATTTGGTCTACGCGGAAAGTAGGGAAGTCATTGATCATGACGCCGCCTACGTCAAGAAGCTCCGCTGCCTGGAAGGCGTGTTCCATACTGTTTGTATAGACCCCTGCCTGAAGGCCGTATGTGGAATCATTGACAGCATCAATGGCCTCTTCGAATGTATCGAACGGTGTGATGACAACGACAGGTGCGAACGTTTCTTTGGCGCATACTTTTGCTTCGGGGGCGGCATCGACAATGACCGTCGGCTTTACTACATTATTCTCGACACCGCCGGTCAGTACCCGGGCCCCCGATTCCTCCGCCTCTTTCACCCATGACGCGATTCGCTCTACGTCTTTTTGTGAGATAAGGGCTGCAATATCCGTTGTTTCATCACCCGGGTCACCAATTCGCAGGTTTTTCGTTTCAGCTACGAATTTATCCACGAATGTATCGTATAAGGACCGGTGAACAAAAATCCGCTGCAGTGAGATACACACCTGCCCCATATAGGTGAACGCGCCGGTAACGGTACGCTTAATGATCGGATCGATATCAAACCCTTCATCAATAATGAGGCCCGAGTTCGAACCGAGTTCCAGGACGACCCGCTTGAGTCCGGCTTTCTCGCGAATACTTTTGCCAACCTCAGGGCTGCCGGTAAACGTAATGACTTTTACCCGCTCATCGCACACCAGCTCATCTCCCACTTCACTTCCGCGTCCGGTTACTACCTGCAGAGCGCCTGCAGGCAGCCCGGCTTGTTCAAACAGCTCAGCTATGAAGAAAGCCGATAGCGGTGTTTGGTCAGCCGGCTTGAGGATAACCGGGTTTCCCGCGGCAAAGGCGGGGCCAAGCTTATGGGCAACCAGATTGAACGGGAAGTTGAACGGCGTAATTGCACCTACAATTCCTACAGGACGGCGAACAGTATAGGCAATTCGGTTTTCACCCATGGCAGATGCGTCCATTGGGATGGTCTCACCGTGCAATCGCCGGGCTTCATCGGCCGCGAACTGGTACGTTTCAATCGTCCGGGCAATTTCGCCTCTTGCCACCGAAAGGGGCTTGGCGGCTTCGAGCGTGAGGATACGAGCCGCTTCTTCTTTCCTTTCTTTTAATAGAAGAGACACATTTTGCAGAATAGCGGCGCGTTGGTGAGCCGGTGTTTTCGCCATAACTTTGGCTGCTTCGGCCGCGTGGTCAATCGCACGGCGCATATCTTCCCGCGTGCCCACGGGAATTTCAGCAATGACCTCTCCGGAATGAGGAGAACGCAGAGACTTATAAGACGACCCTTCTACATAGCTGCCGCCAATATAAAGCGACTTTTTAAGAATAGTTTTATTCATTTCCATTTTCCCCCTTACTGAACTTGGAGAACAGACACGGCTGCCTCAATCGATTCTTCTAAAATGTTGAGTCCTTCTTCTAACTGCTCATCGGTAATAACGAGGGGCATCAAGACACGCATAACATTGCCGTATAAACCTGCACTTAACGTAATCAGTCCGCGCTTGTTTGCTTCGTTGACAATCGACGTGACCACTTCTTTATTTGGTTCAAGCGTTTCCTTATTCTTGATGAATTCCATCGCGCACATGGCGCCAAGCCCGCGTACATCTCCAATTATATCGTATTTAGCGGCAAACTGTGTAAAGCGCTCGATCACCTTTTTGCCAATCGATTCCCCGCGCTCATTCAGTTTTTCCTTCTCAATGACATCGAGTACAGTAAGAGCAGCACGGCACCCGAGCGGGCTTCCCGCATACGTCCCCCCGAGTTCACCGGGATTTGCGGTATCCATAATTTCACGGCGGCCAATGACACCGCTGATCGGAACGCCGGCACCCAGCGATTTGGAAACGGTAATCAGGTCAGGAATCACACCAAAATGGTCGATCGCGAAATATTTGCCTGTCCGGCCAAATCCGGTTTGAATTTCGTCGGCAACGAACAGGATGCCGTATTGCTTGCAAAGTTCTGCTACACCGCGGACAAATTTAGGAGTTGGCACGATAAAACCGCCTTCCCCCTGTACCGGTTCCATGACCACCGCTGCGACCGTTTCAGGAGCTACATCACCAACGAGGAAATTCTTGAATTCATTCAGAATAAAATCGTCATACGCCTCTTCACTCATTCCTGTCGGACGGCGGAATACATACGGATACGGTGCTTTATACACTTCAGGCGCAAACGGCCCGAATTCGAATTTATAAGGGCGGACTTTGCTTGTCATTGTCATCGTCATCAATGTCCGGCCGTGAAAGCCGCGGGAAAACGTCACGATACCCTGGCGCTTTGTATATTTCCGGGCAATTTTAACCGCGTTTTCAACCGCTTCCGCGCCGCTGTTGAGAAACAGGACCTGTTTTTCGTCGCTTCCGGGAGCAAGTTTAGACAGGCGTTCCGCTAATTCGATATATGGTTCGTACATCATCACATTAAAGCCGGGGTGAATGTACTTATCAACCTGGTCATGCAGGGCCGCCACTACTTCAGGGTTGCAGTGGCCGACATTGATCGTGCCGATTGCACCGGCGAAGTCGATATAGGTGTTTCCATCCACATCTGTCAGCAGCGCGCCTTCCGCATGGTCAATAAACGTTGGAATTCCGTTGCTTACCCCTTTTGGAACATACTGTTTGCGTTTTTCCAGCAGCGCTTTGGCTTTTGGACCTGGCAGTTCTGTTTTTACGTTGGCAAATTTATAACTCATTAGAAAAGCCTCCTCTATTCAATAGTATGAATGATTGTGTTGTTACCGTTTTACCAATGCAAAACGCGTGCCATATAGCATGCGTACCCCTTCATCTGCTGGAATGAACGAAAAAAGCAATGAAATGAAAGAGAAATAACACGTACAGGGGAAAACGCGGGTTCGGTGGAAACAGCAGTAAGGTCGTGAATAAGTCAAAAATGAATTTATTCTAATTCATTTTTGACTTAAGGAAGGATAACGCTTGATTACTTGTGCTTCTATTGACAATTATACGATTCCTCCTTATTCTAGTAATGTAAACTTACGTTTTTTTGGGGGTTAACAATTGAAAAAAAGCAAATTTTCCGTACTTGATCTGACATATATGGCACTGATTGCGGCTATGGTTGCCGTACTTGGTTTCGTTTCCATTCCTCTGCCATTTACACCTGTCCCAATTACCGGCCAGACCCTTGGAGTTATGCTGGCGGGGGCTGTCCTTGGAGCGCGGCGCGGGGGATTGAGCCTGGTCTTATTCATTCTGCTTGTCGCTGTTGGAATGCCTATTCTCTCGGGAGGCCGGGGCGGCATCGGCGCGATTATGGGCCCAAGTGGTGGATACATTGTAAGCTGGCCTTTTGCCGCGTATTTTATTGGAAAGTTTACAGAAGGGCAGGGAAAGCTGAATTTTGTGAAGGCTTTCGTTCCCATTTTTTTATTTGGGATCCTGTTTGTTTACGTGATTGGCGTACCATGGTTAATGGCTGCTACACATATTTCGTTAGGAAAAGCGATTGCAGGAGGAGCACTTCCATTTATCCCGGGTGATTTAATCAAAGCGGTAGTGGCTTCCGTTGTAGCTGTGGCGATGCGTAAAGCAAAGCCTTCCCTTTCCTACACATATAGCCGATAAAGAAAACTCCCTCAGTGTGATGGGGTTTTCTACCTAATGTTCGCTTGGCTATCGCTTCGCCTTTGGCTGGCGCTGGCCAAGTCTTCTTTACATATAAACATTGGGAGGAGTCGGCACAATGAATAAAGCAGTCATTATACATGCCAAGCGCACCCCGATTGGAAAAGCAGGCGGGTGGCTGAAGGATATTCCGCCGGAACAACTCGCGGCGGCAACTATCCAGGCTCTTCTGAAAGAGACTGGTGTTTGCGCGGCAGATGTTCAACAAGTGATACTCGGAAACGTTGTCGGTCCAGGCGGCAATCTCGGACGTTTGAGTGCGCTAACGGCAGGCCTGCCTATTGAAACGCCGGGAGTCACTGTCGACCTGCAGTGCGGTTCGGGATTGGAGGCCATTCGCATTGCCGCTCACATGATCCAAGCGGGAGCGGCAAATATCATCATCGCTGGCGGAGTGGAAAGCTCCAGCCTTGCCCCGTGGAAAATGATGAAGCCACAGAGTCTGTACGGAATGGACATGCCGAAATTATATAATCGGGCCCGCTTTGCGCCCGAAGAGCTTGGAGACCCCGACATGGGTATCGCGGCCGAAAACGTCGCCCGGCGATACCGTGTCACACGCGAGGATCAGGATGCGTTTGCTTACCGAAGCCATGTGAAAGCGGTGGACGCCGTAAAAAGGGGGACGTTCACCGCAGAAATGGTTCACATTGCGGCTCCGGCAAAGAAAGACCCCGAGCGCATCATCCTGTACGATGAAGGTCCCCGCCCTGACACGACAATAGAAAAGCTGGCTTCCCTGCCTCCTGTTTTTCAACACGGAGGTACGGTGACGGCAGGAAATGCCTGCGGTATAAATGACGGAGCGGCTGCCGTGCTTCTCATGTCCGAGACGAAAGCGCTCGAACTTGGGCTGCACCCGTCTTTAACCTTTATCGACGCCGTTGTAACAGGTGTTGACCCGAATGTGCTTGGCATTGGGCCGGTTCCCGCTGTGACACAACTTCTTGCCCGAAACAGTTTGTCGGTGGAGGATATAGACAGGGTGGAATTCAATGAGGCGTTTGCCTCTCAGGTACTGGCCAGCATTCGGGAGCTGCACATCGAAGAGGAACGGGTAAACAGGGACGGTGGCGCCATTGCTTTAGGGCATCCGTATGGAGCATCGGGTGCGATTCTCGTCACGAGATTGCTGCACGGAATGAAATCCGAACCCGATGCGCGTCTCGGCCTCACGACGATGGGGATTGGCGGGGGCCTTGGCATCGCAGCTCTGTTTGAAAGATGGGAGGCACATCCGCTATGAGTCATGTGATTACAGATGGATTGTTTGAAAATGCCCGCGCATATCCCGAAAAAACAGCGCTGTGTACGTCACAGGTTGCCCTTACATATCAGGAACTCGCGGGACAGGTGGCTGCCCGCGCCATTTATCTGCGTGAAGTAGCTGGATGCAATAAAGGTGACATTATCATGCTTGCGATGAATAACAGTCACCTATTTGTGGAATGGTTTCTCGCCATTTGCGAGGTGGGAGCGATTGCTGCTCCGGTTAATCCTTTACAGTCGGCAGCAGAGTGGGGCATATTGGTGCAACAGATTCAACCTATGCTTGTTATCGCGGATGAACATAACAAGCCTCACCTAATGTCATTACATACGGCAAACATTCTGGAAGCAGGTGTATCGATAAAGACGGACGTATCCAGCTATCAGAGAACGATATTGGATGGCGGCAATCTTTTTTATCTGGCCCTGTCGTCCGGAACGACAGGGGGGCCGAAGGGAATACTGCGTACTCACGATTCGTGGATCGACAGCTTTCATGCGATGAGCATCGAATTTGGTATCGACAGCAGCGACGTTATGCTTTTACCCGGGCCTCTTTATTATTCTGCCACCCTGATATGCTTGCTCCACCTTTTGTACATAGGCGGTACGGTCAAGCTTACGGAACGTTTCGATGCGAAGGAAACGCTGCGGCAAATGGATGGAACCACGTGCTGCTTTATGGTGCCTACGATGTACCGTTCCGTTATTAATGAAATGGAACAGGTGGGGAGACAAGGGAAGGGGAGGGCCGTAACCAAGGCAGACGGGGCTATGCGAACGTTTATTACCGCCGGCGCAAAGATGGATATATCGTTAAAAGAAAAGGTGACCCGGTTTTTTCCTACCTCTACCCTCTATGAATATTATGGGGCCGCGGAAATAGGTTTTGTATCCGTGCAGATTGGAATTGGCAGTGGAAACGCGGTTGGACGGGTGTTTCACGGGGTGGAAATTGATATTCGCGATGAAAAGGGGGCCTCTCTTCCCAGGGGGCAGACGGGAGAGATCTATGTCAAAAGTAATATGATGGCAGCCGGATATTATGGCGAAATTCCGCTGGACGGATTTTATCCATCCGGCTCATCCACGAATATATGGAAAAGCGCCGGCGATGTTGGATTGCTCGATGACGATGGTGTGCTCCATCTGTCCGGCAGAAAAAAAGAGATGATCATTAGCGGCGGAATTAATATTTTTCCTACTGAAATTGAAAATACACTCAAACAGTGGTTGTATACAAAGGATGCGGGCGTCGTAGGCATTCCTGATTCATACTGGGGCGAGCGGGTAGCCGCGGCGCTTGTTCTATCGGAAACCCCACCTGGCTGGGAGGATGCGCTGCAGGATTATCTTCGTGAACGGCTCACCCCGCACAAAATACCAAAAGACTTTTACCTCTATGCTGAGTTACCGGTTAACCAGGCCGGAAAGCCGGATAAAGCAAAACTTCGCAGCGAAATAACGGAAAAAAGCCAGGGATAAAGGAGGGAAGAAAAATGGGAGGAGAAGCGGGAAGAACAGTAGGTAAAGTCGCGTTGATCACAGGTTCAACCAGGGGAATCGGAAAGTCGCTCGCTTTCGGCATGGCCGCGGCTGGTTACAGCGTGGTCATAAACGGCACGACTGAAACAGGAGTGGAACGCACAGTGCGGGAGATTGAGAGGCGGAGTGGTACGGCTGGTAAGGTGATCGGAATTGCCGCGGATGTCGGCAGTCATGAGGCTGTACAAGCTATGGTGGATACGGCCATAGAAGAATTTGGCCGGGTCGACGTGCTTGTCAACAACGCCGGAATTGTACGGGACCGGATTAGTTATAAGATGAGCATCGAGGAATGGCGGCAGGTGATCGATGTGCATTTACACGGTGCTTTTTACTGTGTTTATGCCTGTCTGCCTTATATGAAAGAGGCGGGGAGCGGCTCCATTATCAATATGATTTCGACGGCGGGCCTCGAAGGATGCCCCGGGCAGGCGAATTACTCCACCGCCAAAGCGGGGCTGGTTGGCTTAACGTATACTCTTGCACAGGAATTATTGAGATTTTCGATTAGGGTCAATGCGGTGGCACCTGCAGCGCTGACTGATATGACAGCACCTTTTATTCAGATAGCGGAGGAGAAGGCGCGAATGAAAGGCGAAGACCTCCCTGACTACTGGAAAGTAGGCGATCCGGAAGATTTAATTCCGTTATTCTTATATTTAGCGGAACCGCCCTCCACAGTAACAGGCAGCATCTTCTCGATGAATGGGACGAGGTGGTCGATATGGGAGCGTCCGCATCCAATCTATACGTTTAGTAAAGAGGAGCGGTGGACGTCGGATGAAATCGCTGCTAAAATTGATCGGCTTACCAAATGAATCATTTCTCAAAAAAAGTATTGCTATTTGTATGAATTGCTCTTATAATCAGGAATAACGAAGCAAAACCAATAATACCAATTAAAATAATGTGAATAACTCTTTCTTATCTAGAGAGGTGGAGGGACTGGCCCTTTGATGCCTCGGCAACCTAATCCGGTTAGGTGCCAATTCCAGAAAGCGCAAGGCTTGAAGATGAGGAAGAGGGGCGGTTTAACTACCCTTCTTCTCTTCTTGAAGAAGGGTAGTTTTTTTTATCGATAATGTCTATATGACTTATATGATTACTATATTTAAATAGAGAGGGGTGGAAAGATGGAGAAAGGAAGGGTCTACCTTGTGGGGGCAGGGCCAGGCGACCCTAAATTAATTACGCTGCGGGGACGTGAAGCTATCGAAAAAGCGGATGTCATCGTGTACGACAGACTGGCCAGCCCGAAACTTCTAAAGTATGCGAGAGAAGGGGCGGAGTTTATCTACTGCGGAAAGCAATCAAGCAATCACACCCTGCGGCAGGAAGAGATTAATCAGCTCATTATTGGCCGGGCACGGGAAGGAAAGAAGGTGGTTCGCTTAAAAGGCGGCGATCCTTTCGTTTTTGGCCGCGGCGGTGAAGAAGCGGAGGAGTGCGTCGATGCTGGTATCCCTTTTGAAGTAATCCCGGGTATCACATCCGGAATTGCAGCGCCCGCTTACGCAGGGATTCCGATCACACACAGGGACTTCACCTCTTCTTTCATTGTAATCACCGGGCATAAGTGCCGTGGCAATGAAGAAATTGATATCAACTGGGCTAATCTCGCTAAAGCCGTCGACACCATTCTTTTGTATATGGGGGTAAGCAACCTGCCTGACATTGTCCGCAATCTGATTGCTCACGGCAAAGCCGGGGAGACTCCTGTTGCTCTCGTTCGCTGGGGAACGTGCTCAGAGCAAAAGACGTTAACCGGAACACTCGACAATATTGTGGAGAAGGTACAGCAAGCCCGTTTTAGATCCCCGGCGATTATTATTGTAGGTGAAGTTGTGAAACTGCGGGAAAAATTGAACTGGCATGAGCAGAAACCGCTGTTTGGCAGGAAAGTTGGCATTCTTCATACGACGGAGCCATCATCCGTTTTTATAGACAAACTTGACGAACTAGCAGCAGATACGACAGAGTTTTCTCTGGTTGCAACCAACACGCCATCCAACGAAAGAAATCTTTCACCAGTCCTTGAGGCGGAGACAGCCGACCATATCGTTTTTTCTACCCTGCACGGGGTACGTGAATTCTTCCGTTCTCTTCGTGACTTAAAAAAGGATATTCGCTCGATTTCCGGCAGCTTTTATGCCCGAACAGAGGAAGTGGCTGAACGGCTGCGGGAGTGCGGATTACAGGCAGAACTGTTTTCCGGTAAAATCGTCCACAAGATTCAAGGAGGACAGCGGGTACTTCTCGAACACAAACATGGGGGCAAAGAATTTGCCAGTGGATTGACGGCAAAAGGAGCCGTTGTGAATGAATGGGCTGCCGCACGGGAAGAAGTCTCCGGCAGTGCGGTGGACGATGTGTTTGAAGCGGTGAAAAACAAAACGATTGACATGCTTGCTTTCTCTTCAGCGGAAGCCGTTGAAGCATTCATCTTGGCATCGGGCAGCAAAGAGAAAGGCGTGCGGCTTGCTTCCATCGATATTCTATGTGCTGACGGGGAGACGGCTGCCACACTGGTTAATTTTAGCATTAAGCCGGACTACATTTTACAGGGTGAATCGGTAATGGAATATACTTCACAGTTGTCCATTACAGCTTAAAAACATACTGAGAGGGGATTTAAATAATGAGCTATACACCGATTTGGGCTGAGAACCCGGAGAAGTTAAACAAAAATGAATTCATGAAACTTGAAAAAGACGGGCTCGATATCATTCAGGATGTCTATCGCTACGCAGAAACCGGTTTTGCTTCCATCACCGCCAGCGATTTCGACCTGTTTAAATGGGCCGGCGTATACCAGCAGCGTCCGAAGGAAGATGGGTATTTCATGATGCGGGTAAGGATTCCATCAGGGATCTTAAGTGCAAAGCAGGCAAAAACTCTCGCCGGCATTTCGAGAGATTACGGAAAGGACCTCGTCGATGTCACTACTCGCCAGGCTGTACAGTTTCACTGGTTAACGATTGAAAACATACCGGATATTTTTGCCCGCCTTGCGGAAGTCGGACTGTCTTCTTTTGAAGCATGCGGCGACTGCCCGCGTACCATTGTCGGAAATCCGTTGGCAGGAATTGATCCGGATGAATTAATTGATACTACCCCGCTTGTCCAGCAAATTTCGGATACCTTTTTATTGAATCGGGATTTCTCAAACCTGCCACGTAAATACAAAATTTCTATTTCGGCGAACCCTTACAATCCAGGTCACGCGGAAATTAACGACCTTGCCTTTGTGCCAGCTGTGAAAGTTATCGATGGTCAGGAAGTCATTGGCTTTCATGTCTGGGTAGGTGGAGGGTTATCGGCGAAGCCATTCCTTGCCAAGCAGCTTGATGTATTTGTAAAGCCGGAAGACGTCGTGAAGGTGGCGATCGGTGTAACGACCATCTTCCGTGATTGCGGATATCGTGAAAAACGCCACCACGCCCGACTCAAATTTTTGATGGCTGATTGGGGGCCTGAGAAATTCAAGGAAAAATTAATCGAGCTTGTCGGCGAGCTGCCTACAAGAGGTGAAGATAAAACAATTGGCTGGAATGCAGGATATTTCACAGGCGTACACGAGCAAAAACAAGAAGGATTAAGCTATGTCGGGTTATCCGTTCCGGTTGGCCGCCTCTCGGGTGCCGAACTCGAAGAATTAGCGCGCCTGTCAGAGGAATACGGAGATGGTTCTCTTCGGACGTGTAACTCGCAAAATATCGTCATCGCGAATATTCCGAACGAGAAAATTCATGCGCTTCTGCAGGAAAAACTGCTGGAACGCTTGACGCCAAATCCCCGTCACTTTACTGCTTATGCCGTTTCCTGTACAGGAGACGAATTCTGTAACCTTGCGTTAGTGGAAACAAAAGAACGCATGCGTCAATTGGCAGCTTTCCTTGACGAACATATTGAACTTGACGAGCCGCTACGCCTGCATATGGTTGGCTGTCCTAACTCGTGCGGACAACGCCAGATTGCGGACATTGGCTTCCAGGGGGCGCTCGTAAAAACCGAGGCGGGTATGAAAGATGCATTTGATATTTTCGTAGGCGGAAAATTAGGGGAGAATGCTAAATTCAATGAAAAATTAAAAGGCCGTGTTCTTGCAGATGACTTAAATCGGGTCGTGCTTCATCTTGTCGCGTTCTTTAAAGAAGAACGCCTGGAAAATGAAAGCTTCTTCGATTTTGTTAACAGAGTAGGGACAGCGCCGTTTCAAACAAGGCTTGATGAACTGCTTAAGCAATTAAATGCGTAATTAAAACAAGGGAACTTGTAAAAGAGAGAAGGTCGGATTCGTATGTTTCTGTACAGATTGGAAGTGAGGTATACCGATAATACCAGGACGGAACTGGTAATTCTCCACGAAGACGAAGAAAAGGTCTTTCAAACCGCCCAGAGTCAAATCGATCGTCACTATCTTCCGCCTAAAAAGGTAGAGGAACTCGTCATTGTTGAAAAAAAACCTGCAGGTGCAGGGAGAGGGTATGTGATTGATATATGATATGGACATATTTAGCCATCGTGATCGCTCTTTTCTTTGCGATGAATATTGGAGCCAGCGGCACGGCCGCATCTATGGGAGCGGCATACGGCAGCGGGGCAATCCGCAACAAGCGGTTGGCCATGGTGCTGGTAGCCATGGCCGCCTTTCTGGGTGCAGTCATTGGCGGAGGTGAGGTAGTTAAAACAATCAGCGGGGGAATCATTCCCTCTTCCATACTAAATGTTAAGATTGTTATAACCATTCTTGCATCAGCTACCGTAACGCTGTTTATTTCTAATATGATGGGCATCCCCTTATCGACGAGTGAAGTAACGGTCGGATCCATTGTCGGTGTCGGCCTTGCTTACCAATCTGTATATGTGAAAAGTGTGGAAATGATCGTGTTTTTCTGGATACTTATCCCGATTGTTGCGTTCTTTATTGCGTATTTACTTGGAAAAGGGATTACAATAGTGGAACATCGCTGGCATGTAAGCAGCAAAGGCGGAAAGTGGCAGCGATGGCTAAGTTATCTGCTGATTTTCGCAGGGTTAGTGGAAGCATTTTCCGCGGGGATGAATAATGTAGCTAATGCTGTAGGCTCGCTTGTTGGTGCAAAGATTCTTTCTGTTACAAACGGAATCTGGCTGGGGGCACTTTTCGTTTCCATTGGAGCTGTTTTTCTCGGGGGGAAGGTTCTTGAAACAAACGGGAAAAAAATCACGCGGCTGTCACTCCTGCAGGGAAGTGCTGTTTCATTAACAAGTGGGAGCCTGGTTATTCTTTCGTCGATTTTCGGAATACCGGTTCCGCTTACTCAGGCAACGACGTGTGCCATTCTGGGGATCGGCACGGCGGAGAATGGATTTCATCTGTGGCAGAAAGGTGTCATAAAGCAAATTGTTAAAGTTTGGATTGTCTCGCCGGTGTCATCGCTGGTTGTCTCATTCTTGATGGTTAACACACTTTTGGAGCCTAACCCATACATTGTGATAGTGATTATAAGTGTGTTTATTGCAACAATTGGATCGATGAGTCTGTCACAGGCGATTCGAAGAGAGAAAAGCACAATTCATGACCAAGGGGGAGGAATCTAGTTTTGCACCGATTATCTTATGAACGGTTAACGGAGAACGACTATGCGCAATTAAATGAACAGTTATCCGGAAAAGATACACTGGATATCCTTAAGTGGGCGTATCAGGAGTTTGGCGATGACCTGGTTTATGCTTGCAGTTTTGGGGCTGAAGGGATCGTTCTCATTGATTTAATCAGCAAAGTACGGAAGAATGCGCGAATCGTTTTTCTTGATACGAATGTTCACTTTAAGGAAACGTATGAACTGATTGCACGGATGAAAGAAAAATACCCTGAATTGACTATTGAAATGAAGCAGCCCGAACTTACGCTTGCACAGCAGGCTGCAGAATACGGGGATGAATTGTGGAAAAGAGAGCCGAACAGCTGCTGCAATCTGCGAAAAATTCAGCCTTTACACGCTGCGCTTTCAGGGGCTGCAGCATGGTTGTCGGGTTTGCGGCGTGAACAATCTCCTACCCGCGCTAATACACAATATGTGAACCAGGACGATAAATTTAAATCCATTAAAATTTGTCCGCTTATTCACTGGACATGGGAAGACGTTTGGAATTATATCCGGTTCTATAATCTTCCCTACAATCCCCTCCATGATCAGGGATACCCGAGCATAGGGTGTGAATACTGTACGCAGCCCGTTGAGGAAGGCAGTGATTCCCGCGCCGGACGCTGGGCCGGAACAGGCAAAACAGAATGCGGGCTGCATCTGTAGAAAAAGAAAGGGTGGAGAATATGAGTAAGAGTCAACCGCATGGCGGCCAATTGATTAATCGTATTGATTATTCTTATAATCTTGCAGGCATCTACAAAGAGGTTGAATTGGATAAAATGGCCTTATCTGATTTGGAGTTAATTGCTATCGGAGCATACAGCCCGATAACGGGTTTTCTTGGCAGTGAGGACTATAACGGAGTCGTCCATAATATGAAGCTTGTTAGCGGACACGTGTGGAGTATTCCCATTACGCTGCCGGTAACGGAAGCAAAAGCCAGTGAACTGGAAATCGGTGAGAGGGTTAAATTAGTCCATAACGGTGTGGTGTACGGAGTTCTGGAACTGCAGGAGAAGTACGCCCCCGATAAGCAGGTAGAAGCGGAAAACGTGTTCCGCACCAATGACCTTGCCCACCCGGGTGTAAAAAAATTATGGGAAAGACCGGAAGTTTACCTGGCGGGGCCAATCACGGTAGTCAATCGCCCGAAAAAAGATAAGTTTGCTGAATTCCATTTGGACCCTGTTGAAACACGCAAAGTATTTGCCGAACGCGGCTGGAAAACTGTGGTCGGATTTCAAACACGGAATCCGGTACATAGAGCCCACGAGTACATTCAAAAATCAGCGCTTGAAATTGTCGACGGCCTCTTCCTTAACCCGCTTGTCGGGGAAACCAAATCGGACGATATTCCGGCTGATATCCGTATGGAGAGCTATCAAGCGCTGTTGAAAAACTATTATCCGCAGGATCGGGTTTTTCTTGCCGTTTTCCCTGCTGCGATGAGGTATGCAGGTCCGCGAGAAGCTATTTTTCATGCCATGGTGCGCAAAAATTTTGGCTGCACGCACTTTATTGTCGGACGCGACCATGCCGGTGTAGGAAATTATTATGGAACATACGATGCACAGCTTATTTTCCAGAATTTCACGGCCGAAGAGTTGGGAATTACCCCGCTGTTTTTTGAACATAGTTTCTTCTGCAAGAAGTGTGGAAATATGGCCTCTACGAAAACATGCCCGCACAGCACGGAAGATCGGGTGATTCTGTCCGGTACAAAGGTTAGGGAGATGCTGAGCAATGGTATCGCTCCGCCACCTGAATTCAGCCGCAAAGAAGTCGTAGAAGTGCTGATTAAAGGAATGAATGTAGTCACACATTAATACGTGTGAAATGGACGTTAGAGAAAAGACGCATTCAGTGAAAAGTAGGAGGGTGAAACCATGGCACACAATATTGTCTGGCATCAAACAACCATATCCAAAGAAGACCGCCAGTCACTAAACAAGCATAAGAGCGGTATTCTCTGGTTTACCGGACTTTCGGCTTCCGGTAAATCAACACTTGCCAATGAACTTGAAAAACGACTGTACGATAGAGGGTTGAGAACGTATCTATTAGACGGCGACAATATCCGGCACGGTATCAACAAAGATTTAGGCTTCAGCCCGGAGGACCGCACGGAGAATATTCGCCGTATCGGAGAAGTAGCGAAGTTATTTGTGGATGCAGGTATTATTGTTCTCACGGCTTTTATTTCCCCTTACAAAGAGGACCGCAATCTGGCGCGCAGCCTTGTAAATGACGGTGAATTTATTGAGATTTATGTCAAGTGTTCACTGGAAGAATGCGAAAAGCGCGACCCGAAGGGACTTTATAAAAAAGCAAAAACCGGAGAGATTCCTCAATTCACGGGAATTTCTTCTCCGTATGAAGAACCAGATCATCCGGAACTCATCGTAGAGACAGACAAACAATCATTAGAACAATCCGTTGAACAGGTGATTCAATATCTCGTGAAAAAAGGGATTATTCAGCAATAACCTGACAATTTACAGTTGTAGAATGTAAATACCATCAAAGACAGCCGGCTTGTACAGTGATTACCGGCTGTCTTTTTGGTGCCTTTTTCCTTTATCAACTCCACATTCACATTCCAAATCTTTTTCTATTTGCGATTATGTATACCCAAAAAACGGGGAAGATACTATTGAGATTCAAAAATTATCGTAAAAAGTAGTTTACTTACAATAAATAATAATATATACTTAAGTAAGTTAATAGAGCAAAAAATAACATACTTAGAATAAAACATGAAGGGAAGGAATTTTTATGGCAAAAGTTTTATATATTACAGCAAATCCTAAACCGATTGACCTGTCGTACAGTCTTCAGCTTGGCGATCACTTTCTCGCTGAATACCGAAAACACAATCCAAATGATACCATTGAACACGTCGATTTGTATAAAGTAGATGTTCCTTTTATCGATGGTCTTGTACTCGGAGCATGGGGCAAGCTTGCACATGGCCAGGAATTAACCGGTGAAGAAACACGGGTCATCAATCGTATGGATGAAATTCTTAACCAATTTCTTTCAGCCGACAAATATATTTTCGTCACACCGTTATGGAACCTAAGTTACCCTCCAATGTTGAAAGCTTACATTGACAACATTTTAATGGCAGGAAAAACGTTTAAATATACAGAAGCAGGTTCCGAAGGCCTTCTAAAAGGGAAAAGCGTTCTTCATATTCAGGCACGTGGAGGATTTTATTCAGAAGGACCGGCCGTTGCACTTGAATTTACAAATCCTTATCTAAAACAGATTATGGCGTTTATCGGTATTACCGATTATACGCACCTGTATGTTGAAGGGATGAATGCGACACCGGACAAAGCGAATGAAATTCTTGCCGCTGCCAAGAGAAATGCGGAAGATGTCGCATTTGCATTTGCACAAAAGTAACAATGTCGGATAATGAAATTCCTCTTTGACAAGCGGGTATAAGCAAAGTAAAATTACACTTGATTGCCCTAAAATTACTGTACAGAAGGGACGAGTTGTATGTGGACGATAATTTTACCGATCCTCACTTTGCTTATAGGATTAGCCGGGGGGTTTGCGATTGGAGTCTGGTATTTAAGACGCCAGATGTCTAATATGCAAATGGATGAAAAACAGCTTCAGCAAATTGCCCGTTCAATGGGAATGAATTTAAATCAAAAGCAGCTTAATCAGATGAGCCGCAGAATGCAAAATGTAAAACTTACCGATAAGAAAAAGAAAAAGTCTTAATAACCCCGTACTTTATTTACGCCAGTCGTAACATGAGGCGGTAATATAACACAAGAAAAAGAGAAGCCGTGTACCGGCTTCTCTTTTTCCTTTAGCAGTGCCGTTATGATTTTTCAAAAGCTAAAACAAGTTTCTCTTCTATTTTATGTTCACGGTATACCCAGCCTGTGTATGAGTCAATAATGTTTAACTCTTCGTCGAGGTGGACAATGGCCATAAAAGCGTAATGGGTCTTTGTCCGATAACGTAAATCAACCCAGCGAACTTCATGTCCGAACTCACGTTTTACGGATGTAACATACGGATAGCGGGTAAAGGAGAGAAACGCCTGTGCGTTTTTATCCTGTCTCGCTATGCGAATCCATACGTTGTCTTCTTGCCCGACAAATGTATCATACCAGATGATGTGACCCCGATTGATTTCCCCGACGTGGGAGGCCTCTTTCGTCTGCACAACAATTCCCCAGCGAAACCATGATAGGGTAGGGAGCAGAATATAATGCCCTTCTTTGCCAAACTGGCTTTTAACCTTTTTGAGGAGGTGGCGGTATATCCATACACGCTGCATCACATACGCAAGCATAATGGCATAAACACCCGAAAAAACAGCCCCCGGGTTATACCCGGATTTCCAAAGGATAAAGCCAATTACATGAATGCCCATAATAAAGGGATCGAAAATGTTAATCACATTAAAAGAAATCCAACGCTTGGAAAAAGGACGGGCAGCCTGGGTTCCATAAGCGTTAAACAGGTCAATCGATACATGGACCGCTACAGCAAGCAGTGTCCATAAAAACAGATGCAAGAAGGATGCACTCGGATGAAAAAGATGAATGCCTCCACTAATTAAACCGGTCCACACAAGAACAGCCGGGATGGAATGCGACCATCCGCGGTGGTTTCGAATATAGCGGGCATTGCCTGCAAATTTTAACACGGTATCAAAATCAGGCGCCTGAGAACCAATCATTGTACCAAGTAGAACCGCTCCCGCTAATTCAGGATTTGCCGAAACGGCCGGATCTAAATACGCAAGACCTGCGAGCCCAAATCCCATCGCAACGTGGGTACCTGTATCCAATCGATAATCCCCCAATTCTAACTGAAAAAGAACCTGACGGCGCTTTTAATTTTTGTTATCCTTATTATAAAGCAAGAATGGAAAAAAGTTTACCTATATTAACATAAAATCGTTCTTTGGGACATTCGGGTTTACATTTTGGACAAAAAGCAGGTGATCAAAACAGTGAGCGGCATTCAGGTTTTTGTGGAGTACAAGGTTTTAGAAGAGAAACGGACAGAATATATGGAACAAATGGAAAGTCTTAGACACGCCATGGAAAAAATCGGCGTGGACGATTTTCAAGTGTATGAGGGGGTGGACCAGCCGGGACTTTTCGTTGAAATGTTTCATGTCCCGACAGTAGAGTCGTACCGTAAGCTTAAACGCAAACGCTGTGAGGAACCACCCGGGAAGAGCGGTTTCTGGCAGATGATTAATCCTTATGTTTCAGGTGGAACCGAAAAGATACATATGTGGGCATTTGCCCCGGTAATTCAGGAGTGAACAGCAAAAAATGGCCAAACAGCAAGAAGTTCAGCTTGACTCGATCCTTTCATCCTTTGAAATCGAAGCCTTTCAGGAAGACCTTTTATACTGGTTTGAACGGCAGCAGCGCGTACTTCCCTGGAGAGAAAACCGCGATGCTTACCGCGTGTGGGTATCAGAGATTATGCTGCAGCAGACGCGCGTAGAGACGGTCATCCCTTATTACGAACGGTTTATGGCCCGTTTTCCAACGTTAAAAGACCTGGCGGAAGCGGACCTGGAGGAAGTCTATAAACTTTGGGAAGGGCTTGGTTACTATTCGCGTGCACGCAATTTACATTCGGCGGTTAGAGAAGTACAGGAAAGCTACGGGGGCACCGTGCCGAATACGCCCGAGGACGTATACAAGCTTAAAGGAATCGGCCCGTATACGGCCGGGGCCATTCTAAGCATTGCATACGGGTTGCCGGAACCGGCGGTAGACGGAAATGTAATGCGCGTTCTTTCCCGTATTCTTTATATCGAGGACGATATCGCCAAGGCAAAAACACGGAAGCTGTTTGAAGCGGTGATCCGCCGCATTATAGCCTTCCATAACCCTTCTTTCTTCAATCAGGCTCTCATGGAATTAGGGGCGCTCATCTGTGTACCGCGTTCCCCGCGCTGTCATGAGTGCCCGGTCATGCAGCACTGCCGTGCCCGGGAAACGGGAAATCCGGAAAAACTGCCAATAAAGACAAAAGCGAAACAGGTTAGGGTACAGGAGATGGCAGTCGGTCTCGTACAGTTGCCGGACGACAAATGGCTTTTACACAAACGGCCGGAAACGGGACTGCTTGCCAATCTGTGGGAGTTTCCCAATATAGAAATAGCGGACGGCATAAAAGCCGGGGAGGGCCTATCCAATGCGGCCATCGAGCAGCTAAGCCGGTATTTATATGAAACGGACGGAGTGCGGGCGATTCCTTATGAGAAAGTTATGCAGCATACTCACGTTTTTTCGCATCTGCAGTGGAATTTGCACGTGTACGTATGCAAGTTTGCCGGTTCTGCTGAAAAAGTAAGGGAGCAGGTGGAGCAGAAGCGTGCCGTATGGGTATCGCTCGATGATATGGAGAATTATCCATTTTCCGTTTCCCATAAGAAGATTGCAGAAGCACTATCAAAAGGGTTTCAAACAAGCTTATTTTAGAGAGGCGATCCACTCATATGAGTGAATCGCCTCCTTTTTTAACCAAAGAACAGGCGCGTACATACATAAATACAAAGGGGAGAAGGAAGTTGAAAATGCGTTTACTTGATCGACTGATTATGTATGAAAGAATTTTACAGCAGGTTGTTGTTTATCTGATAGATGGAAGTCATGTGACTGGTACCCTTATGAAAGTCCATGAAGATTTTATTACGGTAAGCACAACCACTTCCCGAGTGATGGATATTTTTCTGCGGTCAATTATGGCGATTTCACCTTACCAGCCTTCAGATGAACCCAAACCGACCGGTTCCAACGTAACAGGAGAAGGCAAAAAAGCACGGAATATAGGGAACGCAAGTAAAAAAAGGAATGGAAAAATAACGCCACAACAGAAAAGGCGGCGAAGAACATGTTCTTCGCCGCCATGAATAAGGGACGTTAGCGCACTTCAACGATACTGCGGAACGGTATGACAGCAACAGTGGCACCGCGTGCAATCCCCACGGCACTATCGTTTACAAAAGCAACGGTTCCGGTAATGGTCGTGTTGTCTCTGCGAACAATAGTTGTGGTTACTAAGATGTTTGCCCGATTCCGAAGCAGCCGTCCGATAAAGCTTGCCTGCCCCGTCGTATCCACAAGGTTCGCCTGATTGACCTGGTCGATTTGGTCAGCTTGTTCAACCTGGTTTGTTTGGTTCTCATCAGCCATACTTTATGCCTCCTCTCCCGTAACCTATACTTATATGGTATGGAAAAAAGGGAGACATGCTGTAGTTATTTATCTTACCTGAAAACCTAAATTAATCGCGGTTTCCGAAAATCCGCAGAAGATAAAGGAACAGGTTAATAAAATCAAGGTACAGGACGAGCGCGCCCATAATGGCGGAACGGGTGATTACATCATCGTCAGCGTCTTTCGTAAACGTGTGGTATTGTTTAATCGTTTGCATATCATACGCGGTAAGTCCGGCGAATATAATAACGCCCAAATACGTAATGACCAGCGTAAAACCGCTGCTGGTAACGAACATATTAACCACCGTGGCGAGAATAAGCCCGATAAGCGCCATAAAAAGAATGGAGCCCATTTTCGATAAATCACGCTTCGTTACATACCCGTAGACAGCGAGCGCTCCGAACATACCTGCGGTTACAAAGAAGGTCGTGGCTATCGATCCTATACTGTAAACGGAAAACAGAAGTGAAAACGTAACACCGTTTAAAGCCGCATATATAAAGAAAAGGAGAGTGGCCGTCGTCGATGAAATTTTACTGACGCGGGCGGATAAGAAGAAGACCATCACGAGCTCCGCGATAAGAATTCCAAACATTACGGATGGATTCGCCTGAAAGTATGTGATGACATTGTCATTTCGACCTAAGAGAAAAGCAACAATCCCCGTCATGAGAAGCCCAACAAACATCCAGGAAAAAACGCGCTGGATATACCGCTGCTGCGTGCGGACAAGCGTTGCAATATTCACGATAAATACCTCCATTCAAAAATATATTTCTCTCTATAGTATACTTTACGTTACCCTTTCCATGTAAGAAAAAATCGGACAAAAAAAGAAGCCAACCCACACGCAGCGTATGAGTCAGCTTCTTCCTCTATGTATAATCCCCTACCTTCCGCTGGCACCAGGCATATAATGCATCATACATAGGGATCTGCAATTCGATTTTTTCATGGTCAGTAATCCCTAGATAATGGAACCCAAAAGCAATAGCTCTCAGTCCGGCTGATTCACGAGTGATATCAATATCAATCGGAATATCGGCACCATGTATGATCGATCCCATTAAAACTAACGCAGGGTCGTTATCCAGTTTATATTTTAAGAGAAACGATTCAAAGCTGCATCTGCCATTGTGATGACCAAGCTCAACCCCTTTCATATCGAAAGGAATTCCGTCGGTAATCGTTTCCGGATTGGTATTGTTAGGAACAAAGTCAAATATAGCTTCTTTATCTATAAACCGTTTAATTAACCAGGGACAAGCAACCCGTTCAACATTAGCATGTTCTCTGGTAACCCACTTCATCTGATGAACCACTCCTTACCATATAAATTGTGTGATTGTTTTTACGTCCAGTGAACATTTGAAATTTACCAAGCGTTCTTTAGAAATGTCGAATTAATTGTTTCCTGCATTCGTTGATCATTAACTGTAACTTTCGTCCTGCATCCGCTTCAAAATAATCCCGGGTTTCTATGGCTTGAAATTGACGCAATAGTTTTTGGAATTCCTCTCTTATTTTTCGGGCCTGTGACTCGCTAAACTCCCAGTCCTCCTCTTCCTGAAAATATTCCTGAATGCGATGAACCCGAGGAATCAATTCCTGATATTCTTGATTTCTGGCAATATTAAATTGCCGTATCATTTCCTCATTCTTTTCTTTAGAAAATGTAGTGGAGAGAAAAGTATACTCTTGCCCGCCAAATTCATTTACCTTTTCAGCTAAAGACCCTATGAATAAGTGCGTATCATCTGAATCTGGAACAACGCATACCCCGTCTTGCAAGTAAATGGCACCCAGCTTTTTAATTTCTCGCCAAAGATAAGCGCGATATTTCGTTGGGGTAGAAGGGACTTTATAAATAAATACAACCCAATTCATGTTTTCACACCTTCGTTTTATAACCATGGTTATAAAATAACAATTGTTATATTTTTTTAAATCAAGTATATTATATTTAAAGTAGAAACAATACGTGTATTTTAGACAAATTCGCAAACTTCACCACAACTTGCAATGAGTGTGGTGTATTTGTATTTACTAATATTTACATTATTGTCAATTTTACAGTAAATTTACATATGTACAACAAATACATTATATTTTCCTCCTATACTTAGGGATGTGAAAAGACATCTAATCCAGGAGGAATGTGCTGTGAGAAAAATGAATCGACTAGTTCAAATAGGTTCTATTACTACTATGGTTGCTATGCTGGCAACCGGCTGTAGCGCCTCGGCCAATGGTAAAGCAGCAACAAACGACAGTTCTTCTAAAGGGGATAAAGAGCTGGTTTTTTATTCCGCTGAAGCGTTTGATAAAGACATTGCTCAAGCCTTTGAAAAGAAAACAGGAATTAAAGTGAAATTAGTCGATGATTCCACCGGACCACTGTTAGCGCGTATGCAGGCTGAAAAATCAAATCCGCAATGGGATGTAGCCTGGTTTGACGGACCTTCTTCCATGCAAGGGTTGGATAACCAGAACATGCTTTACAAAGACTACATCCCTTCTAATTCCTCGAACTATTCAGAACTGGGTAAAAAAATGATGCCAAAAGATCATGCGTACTTTCCTGCGTCCGTTACCGCTGCCGGCGCGATTGCTTACAACACCAAATTCGTTAAAGATTCAGAGGCTCCTAAGGATTGGTCTGATTTGCTAAAGCCTGAGTACAAAGGCTCTTTCGCCATGAATAATCCCAGTATTTCCGGCCCAACGTATACCACGGTATTAGGACTGATGGAATTACAAGGCGGGATTCCTCAAGGTCAAGACTTCTTCACTAAATTAAAAGCCAACGGGCTTCGTGTGTACGATTCAAACGGACCGACATTAACCAATTTAATTAAAGGAAATGTGAAATTTGCAATTGCTCAGGATTCCGCTATTATCGATAAAATCAAGAAGAATGCCCCGGTTAAAATTATTTATCCAAAATCCGGCGTTACCACGTTAAGCAGCAATATCGCGATCGACGCCAAAGCTCCTCACCTGGAAGCAGCCAAGAAATTTGTTGATTTTGCTTTAAGCGCCGAAGGACAAAAAGTGGCTTCCTCTATTGACGACGGTGATGCCAACTTTGAATCAATCATTCAAGGCGCGCCTGGAAAGCAGGGAATTCGTCCGGACGGAATTAAGTGGAATACAGAAGATCCGGTCTTTGGTGCACAGCACGAGAACGAAATCAAGCAGTGGTTTACACAAAACATTGTTCAGAAATAAGCAAAGGAAAGCCCTTCAACGCTCTTTGCTGACCTGGCCTGGTATACTCGTGCTGCTTGGCCTGGTCGCATACCCCCTGGGAACAGTTCTTTTGCAAAGTGTGTTTCCGCAACTGTTTGATCAGGGCTTTCAGGAATTTTCATTTCAGACATTCGCAACGATAGGCAAAGACAGCTATACCTATCAGGCAATCGTCAACGCCTTCTTATTCGGCGGAGGAACGGCACTTCTTTCGGCCATATTAGGTTCGTTTTTCGCGGTCATCGTCCATCGGAAATGGATTTATGGGGAAAAGGCAATGAACGTAATTATCTGGCTGATCTTTTTTACACCGTCCTATTTGGTAGCCGAAGGATGGGTTTTAATGATGCAGGACAAAGGGATCATAAGTGAACTTTTTCATCTCCCGGACGGAAAACTCAGCTGGTTTTTTACACCTGGGGGACTGATTGCCGCTATGTCCTTTCGCCTCTTTCCCGTAGTGTATTTGTCCGTTCGGTCCGGACTGCGGGGATTAGGTTCAGAGTTTGAAGAAGCTGCAAGAATCCAGGGCGCCTCTTCGTTTCGCGTATGGAGAAAAATTATTATCCCACTTCTTTTCCCTGCAATCCTGGCCGGCGCCACCTTAACTTTTGCTGAATCTGTCAGTGACTTTGGTTTTGCGTCCGCTCTCGTTCCGCAGTCACATATTCCGATGCTAACGTATTCCATATTTACTGCTCTGAGTCAAATGCCGGTGAATTACTCACAGGTAGGTGCTCTGTCTGTGGTTTTAATTGGAGTGATCGCGGTAGCAGTCTGGAGCCAAAAATGGATTCTTGGAAAAGGTTCCTACAGCATTATTCAAAACCAAATTCGACCGTATCGTACAGAACACGCTCCGTCGATTGGATGGTCGATGCTGGGTTATGCGCTCCTGTTTCTTGTCTATGCTGTCCCAATGAGTGGAGAGGTTATTACTTCGCTTCTGAATAATACAAATGACGGGTTCATCCTATCGAATTGGACGCTGAATCATTACTACCATGCCGTACAAAGCGGAAGTGAATCATTATCAGCGATTATCCGTTCTGTGGGACTTTCCTTTGTCACCGCCGTTACTGCGACAGTTCTTGGAATAGGTTTAGCTTTTGTTATTCATAGGAAGTTAGGCATTCCAACCAAAATTTTGTATATTTTGACGATGTCAACCCTTGCCATTCCGGGCATTGTGCTCGCTGCCGGTTATGTTTTTGCCTGGAATGCACCATATTTAAGTTCCTTCAATTTGAATTTATACGGAACTCTATTTTGCCTGTATTTGGCGTATGTCGCAGGTTCTTTGCCCCATTCCATTCGTCTGCAATTGGCTGCCATTACCCAAATTAGCCCAACATTATTACAGGCAGGGCAGGTTCATGGAGCAGGCACATTTTCACTTTTTCGCAAAATATTGCTGCCTTTAGTCTCCAGTACGACGATTTCAACATTGTTTTTGATTTTCAGTCATATCATGTTCGAATTGCCGGCATCTGAACTTTTGTATCCACCCGACCAATCAGTATTGCCTGTAGTGATTGCCAAGTTCTATAAAGAACTTAATGTTGAGGACGGCGCGGCTGTCACGGTGTTATCCATTGGGCTGGTATTGGTTGTATACGGGTTCGGGCAACTGTTGATATACGGCCAGCGAAAGCTCAGCCAAACACTTTCTATGCGAGCCATTCAGGTAAAGCATACATCGCCGATTACGTATCCCATGCAACCGGAAAGTGAGGTTATCTCGTGAGCCTTCAACTTTTATCTGTTCACAAACAATTTGGAGAAAAACAGGTTTTGCGTGGTATCGACCTGTTCATTGAAGAAGGAACATTTTTGGCGTTGCTTGGCCCTTCAGGATGCGGCAAAACGACCCTTCTGCAATCAATCGCCGGATTAACATCAATCGATCAAGGTCAAATCCTCATTGATAATGTGGTGGTTTCAGAACCAGGCCGGGAAATTCCGATTGAAAAACGCCATATCGGCATGGTTTTTCAGGATTTTGCCTTATGGCCCCATATGAATGTATTCGAAATTGTGTCGTTTGGTTTGAAGCTTCGCGGAATGAGAGGCCACGAACTCAAAAAGCGGGTCGTTGATACTTTAGCAATCTTTCATATGGAAGAGTATTTGACGAGGTATCCCCATGAACTATCGGGTGGACAAAAACAACGAATTGCCATGGCGCGCGCCATAGCCCCTGAACCGCGATTAATCTTGATGGATGAACCGTTATCTGCTCTTGATGCGGGACTAAGGGATGAAATGCGTGTTGAATTGGTTCGTATCTTTAAACAGTTGAACATGACTGTGATCTATGTGACCCATGATCAAGCGGAAGCCATGAGTATGGCGGATGAAATTTTACTATTAAAACAAGGAAAGTGTGAACAAGTCGGAGCGCCGGAAACTTTGTATAAGGAACCGGTATCCGAGTATGTGGCTAAGTTTATGGGGCCAGCGAATATTCTTCGTAAACAAGGTGAACCGGTGCCACGGTTCATTCGGCCGGATGACATTCAATTATTCTCACAGGATTCTCAAGCCGTAATGGGGACGATCCAAATTCGTTCTTATCTCGGGCATCGCTATCGATATTTCGTGAAAGTTCCTGAATATGATGATCTGATTGAAGTCACTCATCCGGAAAAAATCAAAGTGGGAGAGCATGTCCGAATTTTTATTCCTGCGGAAAAATGCCGAGAGTTACAGTCTGTTTAAATAGGGAGGGTTTACATTGATTTTTGAGTATTACGCGATGTTAGCAAGCTTTTTAGGGACCAGCGTAGAATTTGTTGAAGCGTTAACGATTATTTTAGCGGTAGGCACAGTTCGGGGATGGAAAAGCTCTTTATCCGGAGCAACGGCTGCGATTGTTATCCTGGTCGCACTGGTAATCGGAATCGGCACCCCACTCGTTCAAATCGTGCATATTTTTTGGGTCCAATTGGTCGTAGGATTGTTTATGCTTTTATTTGGTATTCGATGGTTACGAAAGGCGATTATGCGCTATGCCGGGTTAAAAGCATTACATGATGAATCAGAGAGCTATCAAAAAGAATTAGAACGCCAGCGTAAAGCGGGAGAAAGCCGCGGCGAATTTGATAAGTTCGGATTTATGACAACACTTAGCATTACTTTTCTAGAAGGATTGGAAGCCATTTTTATTGTGATTACCTTAGGCTCCAGTTCAACCCATTCCAACCTTATGTACAATACAATTTTAGGCGCACTGGCTGCGGTAGGGGTTGTCTTATTAGCGGGTATTGTGCTGCGCAAACCGCTAATTAAGGTGCCTGAGAATACGATGAAATTTATTGTAGGAATTATGCTGACGAGTTTCGGGGCTTTCTGGGTTGGAGAAGCATTGCATGTGTCGTGGCTGCAGGAAGACATGTCGATTGTATATATGTCGTTTAGTTTATTAATCTTCTCTTGGATAACAGTACAATATTGCAAAAATAAACTATACGCGAAAGGAGTGAAACAGAGTGAAAGTGTTATCGACGCTGTGGGGATTACTCGTTGATGATGGACGCCTGGCTTTCATCCTTCTCCTTTCTCTGTTAATCGCAGGGGGATTGTCTTTGGCCCACCAATCGTTTATGGCAGCGATTGTAATCTGGTTGGGACTCATGGTCTCATTATGGGTTTCTATCATGTATCAGCTCCAATCCAAATTAAGCAAGTAAGCAGAAGAGGCTGTCACCTTAGGTCATAAAAATAACCAAGGTGACAACCTCTTCATAACTGCAAAGCTGAAATTACTTCGCTGCGTTGTAGCGCTTATTCACTTCATCCCAGTTGATTGTATTCCACCATGCTGAAATATAATCGGGACGTTTGTTTTGGTATTTCAAGTAGTAGGCATGCTCCCAAACATCAAGGCCGAGTACAGGAGTTTTTCCTTCCATAAGAGGATTATCCTGATTTGGTGTGCTTGTAATAGCAAGTTTACCGCCGTCAACAACAACCCATGCCCATCCGCTGCCAAAGCGTCCAGCAGCTGCCTTAGCGAATTCTTCTTTCATTTTGTCAAAACTTCCGAATGAATCATTGATAGCCTGCGCAATGTCGCCCGTAGGTTGGCCGCCGCCGTTAGGGGCCATGATTTGCCAGAACATGCTGTGATTGTAGTGGCCGCCTCCATTGTTGCGAACCGCCGTGCGAATGTTTTCAGGAACGTTGTTAATGCCTTTCATTAAGTCCTCGATGCTTTTGCTTGCCAGATCATCGTGTCCCTCAAGAGCAGCGTTCAAATTATTCACATACGTTGCATGATGTCGATCGTGGTGAATTTCCATTGTTTGTGCATCAATGTGAGGTTCTAATGCATCAAAAGAATAAGGTAGAGCTGGTAATTCGAATTTAGCCATATGTAACTCCTCCTCTTTTATCGTTCCTTTAACATATTACCCAGAATTTATTATATCTCTTATTGGCAAAAGAATTCAATATAAAACAGATGAAAAAGTTTAAAAACGCGATACATTCATTTAGTCGTAAATAACACGTGAGCTGTGATCCCAGCCTCCCCTGCCATGGGGAACTCCGCCTCTTGCTTCAATTTCTTTAATAACCTGAGCATGGAGGCTTACCCCTTCCACATTTAAAAATTGTGCGGTGTTGCTCAAAATATCATGGTGATACAATAGTTCATTCATTTCCCATTCCTTTAATGGAACCGCATCTAATTGCGCAAGCTTGCGGCCAATGTACATGACTTATCACCTTCCCTTTCCTCCTTATATAAATTGCATGCTTTTTCTTCTTTTCATTCATCAGTATGATATAATTTATTAGATACATACTTGAAAGGAAGAAATCATATGCACCAACGTAAAGTAGCGCTCGTAACAGGTGGAACGAGAGGAATAGGGAAAGCGATTGCCCACAAGCTGGCCGACCAAGGGTGTGACCTCGTAATCAATTATCTGCGAAACCGAACCGCCGCCCGGGAAACGGCTGCCGAGCTTGAAGCGAAGGGCGTGCGCGTCCATCTGGTAAAAACAAATGTGGCTGAAACCAATAAACTTAAGGATATGTTTAGTGAAATTGAACAGGAGTTTGGCCGGCTTGACTTCTTTGTGAGCAATGCGGCGTCCGGCGTGCTCCGCCCGATCATGGAACTCGAAGAATCCCATTGGGATTGGACGATGAATATTAACAGCCGGGCTTTTCTGTTCTGCGCCCAGGAAGCCGCCAGGGTGATGGCGAAAAACGGCGGGGGAAAAATGGTGGCGCTCTCCAGTCTGGGAGCCCAGTTCGTCATTCCAAATTACACGTCTGTAGGCGTTTCGAAAGCGGCACTGGAAGCGATTACTCGCTATCTGGCCATTGAACTAGCTCCGCAGAACATTATAGTCAATGCTGTCTCTGGAGGCGCCGTGGACACGGATGCGTTAAAACATTTTCCTAACCGGGAAGACATCCTTGCCGATGCTGTGGGAAGAACGCCGGCCGGCCGAATGGTCACGCCGGAAGATTTAGCAAACGCGGTGATGTTTCTGTTGTCGGATGAAGCATCGATGATCCGCGGCCAAACCATTATTGTCGACGGAGGCATCTCGATTCTGGCGTAACTAAACGGCTATTTTTGTGATAAATATATACACAATATTGACATCATTAAGGGATGACTTTTAAAGGATTCTCCTTTGTTTCTGCTGAATATACATGAGTAAGAAATTCAGAGACAGGGAGGGCGATGAGAATGTACCCTATAGAAGAAATGATTGCCTGGGAAGCGGCCATGGCAGATATGATTAGTGCTGAGCAGCAAACCCTTTTGAAGTATAAATTAATGGTGAGGGATTTGCTTCTGCGCCGCGATGTATTTCTTCAGCAAGAGGAACATGATGAGACTGCCCTTCGTGAACTGGATGAAGCTCTTGCCTTTATTGAAATTCTTATTGAAAAGAAGCAGATTGCGATACAACATAAACATGAACAAGTAGAACATTTTTACAGCGAATGGCGTGAATCAGCCGTCCAAAATATATAACATCTCTTAAAGCTTGCTGCGGCAGGCTCTTTCTTTTTATTTACAGCTTTGGACGCTTTGTCTTACTTTTCATAGTCTTTGGATAGCGACATTTCATACCATGTAGTGTAAAATAGGGAGAGACGAAAAGCAGGGAGGATACAAACGTGCTGATACGTTCGTTTCGATTAGGTGATTATGCTTATATTTCAACTATATGGGAAGAAACCGGTTTAGAACAAACGGAAACTGAGACACTTGATGCTTTAGCAAAGCAGTTGGCCTGGGACAGTGAGCTTGTCATGATCGCGGAATACGAAGAGAAAGTAGTTGGCGTTATTGTAGGGACTATTGATGGAGCGCGTGGTTATTTTTATCGACTGGCCGTTGACCCTGCATACCAGAGGCTTGGAATCGGGCGTAAATTAGTGGAAGCTTTAGAAAAACGGTTTAAAGAAAAAGGAGTTACTCGTGTATTTATTATGGTAAATCAGGATAATAAGAAAGTGATCCCTTTTTATCATTCGCTTGGTTACGAGGTAAAAGAATACATCACCTTGTCTAAGAAAATTTCTTCATAAAACCGATTCAAAAAACGATAAAAAAACCATTTGAAAAAACGAGTAACAAAGAAAGGAGAGCGTGATGACGTCACCCGGCACCCCATTTCGCATCGAAAGCTATAAACATGACCAGTCCTTTCACCGTTCGTGGGACAAGACATTGCAGCTTCATCTTAGCGATGCTGTACTCATCGGGGGAAATGACAATGTCCGAGTAACGGAATCAGATGGACGGGAGTGGCGAACGCGCGAGCCTGCTATTTGCACGTTTGGCCGTGGACAATGGTTTAATACAATTGCCATGATTCGTCCAGACGGAATTTATTATTATTGTAATATCGGATCTCCATTTTCTTTTCACAATAATTTACTTACATATATTGATTATGACTTGGATGTAAAGGTATATCCGGATATGAGCTATAATATCCTGGATAAAGAAGAATTTGCTATACACAGCCGTATGATGAAGTACCCGGATGATGTCATTCGATTGGTTTACAGGGGAGTTCAGGAAGTTATTAGTTGGATACATGATAAACGAGGCCCTTTTCATCCGGGCTTTGTCGAGCGCTGGTACGAGCGATATTTGCAATATCCGAACCGGTAACACTCCTTTTCAATTGGAAAGGAGATTTTTTATTCCGGGTAAGAAAGAGGTGATTGGTTGGGCAGCATACGTCGTTATATGGCCTTTGTAAAACCCTACCGGAAATTAATTGCGGCAACGATTGTCATTGGGATTATGAAGTTCGGCATTCCGCTCGTGCTCCCAATGATCCTGAAATATGTAGTAGACAATATACTCCTCGCTCAGCTTCCTGCCGGACAGAAAATGAAAATGCTGTGGTATATAATGGTCGGGTCTTTTATATTGTTTACCGTGGTCAGAGGACCGGTAGAATACTGGCGGCAATACTTTGCCCAGCAGGTGTCGAACAAGGTTCTTTACGATATTCGGAATAAAGCTTTTCACCACATCCAGAGACTTTCGCTGAAATATTTTCACAATCATAAGGCCGGTGAAATTATTTCCCGGGTTATTAACGATGTCGAACAGACAAAAAGTTTTATCGATACAGGTCTAATGAACATCTGGCTTGATTTAACCACGATTTTATTAGCTTTATCTATCATGGTTTCGATGGACGGATGGCTTACTCTTATTTCTATATCTATGTTTCCGTTTTACGGATTCTCCGTGAAATATTTTTACTCCCGCCTTCGTAAGTTAACGAGGGTACGTTCCCAGGCGCTGGCGAATCTGCAGGCACATTTGCATGAACGGGTACAGGGGGTTCCGGTTATCAAAAGTTTTGCGCTTGAAGACCATGAACAAAAGCAGTTTGATAAAAGAAACAAAACTTTTCTCGAACGGGCGTTAGATCAGACCAGTTGGAATGCTCAGACATTTGCGGTAGTTAACACGGTTACCGATATCGCTCCTTTACTTGTGATTGTGTTTGCAAGCTATCAGGTTTTACACGGCAGGTTGACCGTAGGTTCAATGGTTGCTTTTTACGCGTATCTGGACCGCCTGTACGCTCCTTTACGGCGCCTTGTTAATTCATCTACGACCTTAACACAGGCCTTAGCCTCAATGGATCGAATGTTTGAATTTTTTGATGCTTCGTATGATATTACGGATAAAGCGGGCGCTGTGGAGTTGAGTAAAGTAAAGGGTCACGTCCAATTTGATCATGTGTTTTTCCGTTATTCTGACCAGGGTGATAATGTGCTTCATGATATTAATTTGGAAATTCAACCCGGTAAAACGGTAGCTCTTGTCGGTGCGAGCGGGGGAGGGAAATCATCGTTGATTAGCCTGCTTCCACGTTTTTATGATGTAACCGGTGGAACTCTTCGAATCGACGGATATGATGTGCGTGCCGTGACTATGCGCAGCCTGCGCAGCCAGATTGGCATGGTGCTGCAGGATAATATTTTGTTCAGCGATTCGATTCGCGAAAACATTTTAATGGGGAACCCCGCGGCAAGTGAAGAGGAAGTGATTGCCGCAGCAAAAGCGGCAAATGCCCATGATTTTATTATGGAATTGGCAAATGGCTATGATACGGAAATAGGGGAGCGCGGAGTGAAGCTTTCCGGAGGACAAAAACAGCGGGTTGCCATTGCACGGGTTTTCCTTAAAAATCCTCAGATTCTTATTCTCGATGAGGCAACCTCAGCACTTGACCTGGAATCGGAGCATCTCATTCAACAATCGCTTGAACGCCTGGCCCAGGATCGAACGACTATTATTGTGGCACATCGGCTGTCTACGATCACGCATGCCGATAAAATTGTCCTAATAGAAGACGGACAAATTAAAGAAGAGGGTACACATGAAGAATTAATGAAGGCCCAGGGCGCGTATTACCGGCTTTTTACCGTGCAGAATTTGGATGGTGGGGGAGAGGAGGGTAAAGCCTAAGCCGATGAATGCGATGTAATGGAGTGGCCCCTTTTTACTTTTTTCGGGGTTTTCCCTTTCAGGAAGCGGGAAAAAAGTAAAAAATAAAAATGCTCCATTCCATTGCTCGCCTACTTAAGTATTACGTTTCGATTTTATGCATGTGAATAGAAAAATAAAGGCCGGATATTAAAATCCAGCCTTTATAGAATTAATTTTATGCTGTTGTCGCGCATGCTTTGTATGCAGCTGTTACGCGTTATTGTGCGGCTGTATTCTCTTCGTAAATCGCTTCCCAGCCTGCGGGGGTTACGAAAATACGGATGCATTTGATTTTTCGGTCGTCGCACAGCGTAAACCAGTGGCGTGTGTAGGCCGGAACGGAAATTAAATCGCCTGGTTCCATTACTACATCAAAGTATCTTCCATCCTTGCTTTTAAGCGTGAAAATTCCGTGGCCGTCCACACAGAAGCGCACCTCATCATCAGTATGGTGGTGTTCTTCTTTAAATTTGTCCAGCAGGGCATCGAGGTTCGGTGTTTGGTCTGACAGGACGATGATATCTTCCGTTTGATATCCACGCCGCGCGCTGAGCTCATCAATTTCTTCGCGGAATGCGTTAATGATGGCGGCTTTTTCTTCATCGGTGAGCGCATAGTTTTCCTTCAGGTGGCCGTTTAAACGCTCAACACCCCATTTTTCATAAATAACATCCTGCGTGTTTAGAAAGGGCAGCAGATCTTCTGTGCCTTCTATTTTTTCCCCATTGTCACGAAACTGAATGTAAGCCATCTTCGTTTCCTCCTCTATTTAAAAAATAAATAAATACACTTATGTTGTGCAGAAACTTATGCGATTTAAAAATAGTAGTTGTATTCACGGCGACGGCACTGTCACTGGTGATGGGTTGGATCCGGTCAGGTGACGCAGTTGGAGCCAACGCAAATGGTAGGCAAACAAAAATTCAAAGGATTCAATGTGCCGCTTTCCTTCAAAGCTGTTTTTGCCCCATGCGTATATCCCGTGATTGCGAATCAGTACGCCGGGAATATGGCAGTCAAGCACCTGCTCTACCGCTCGCGCAAGGCGGGAGATGTCCGCATAATTTTCTACAATGGGTATGCGAATTTCCGCTCCTTCTTCCCAAATGCCAAGGCCTTTGATCAGCTCCTGATTTTTCAATGATACAAAACCGGTGTCGCCATACAGCTCCGAAATAAGGTTATTATCAATCGTATGAATATGAAAAACAGCCCCGGCTTGAGGAATATTGCGATAAATGGCAGTATGAATTTCCGTTTCAGCGGAAGGTTTCAGCTTCGTTGCTTCATATGGCTGATTTTCGGCGTCGACAATGAGATAATCTTCCGGCGTAGAGATTGTTTTATCTTTACCGCTTGCGGTAACCGCAATCAAGAGAGGTTCTGTATGAGCTTTAATCGACAGGTTGCCGCTTGTGCCGGGAAACCAACCGCGGGCCGCAAACGACCGCTTGACTTCATCAAGCTGGTGAAACGCGTGCTGTCTTTGTTCGTGCGAAAGTGAACTCATTTTCAACCCACCAGCCTTTCTTTCATCGTCTTCAGCGCGCGGATGCAATCATAAAAATCGGTAAATGACTCGTGTTCAATTCCGAGTTCCTCGCACTTTTCCTTTAAGTAGGAGCGGGCAATGACGGCGTCGGCAATTTTTGCTCCTTCAAGGTCTGTGAGGCTGTCACCGATAACCACTTTGAAATCATCATTCTTATACGAGCGAATGACGGTTGTTTTGCACATCCCGCAGTCGACACCGCAGTATTCATCGCATGGATGCGGCCACAAAATTCGAACCGTATCGCCGGAAAAATCACTTTCATTACAGTATATTTTTTCAATATCTTCAAAGGGGGCAAGAATGGGATGAATGAAAAAATCGATGCCGTTACTTGTCACGAGCAGATGAATGTTCTGCTCTTTGCAAAAGGTAACAAATTCTCCAAATCCGTCTCGGATGCGGGCGTTTTGTACGACATAACCGGTAAGTTCCTGCTGTTTTTCGCTCGGAATGAGTGAGAATAGTTCCCCTACTCCCTCGCGCAGGCTTTTCTTCTTAGCGAAGATATCGTCCACAATCTTCTTCCACTGCGGCGGTGCAAAGTGCTTCATGATGTCTAAGATATTGTCTTTTTCAGTAATGGTGCCGTCAAAGTCGCAAAAAATCACGATTCTTTTTGTCAACCTTATGCACCTCCCCATTTTTCAAGGGCTCTGGCCAGCGGTTGATTCGTTTGAGCAGCTTCAGCGAGAGATGTTCCGCTGATAACAGCATCAATGGCCGCCCGGAATGCCCGCCCGCCGTCTGCAGCTCCGCCTGGATGTCCATGGATTCCGCCACCGGCGTTCACGATAACATCTGTGCCGAAATCGTTGTAAAGATTGGGAACAAGACCGGGGTGTATACCTGCCGATGGAACCGGGAATGCTGTCTTATGCACTCCGTTATCCGAACGAATGTTTTCCGCAACATGTAATGCGTCCGCACGATTAAGGGCGACTGAACCGTACGGAGAAGGATAAAGTATGATATCTGCCCCCGCAGCCCGCATCAGGGTGCCAAGCAGGAGGGGAGAGGCGATCCCGTAGTCTTCAGCTGAATAATAGGCACCGGCCATTGCAGGGTGGGCCATGAGTGGAACGGTAATGTCCGGGTCCGCCGCCAGCCGTTGAAGAATATCAAATCCATACGGGAGAACGTTTAGCAGCAGGCAGTTTGCCCCGTTCTCAATCGCATATTTTGCTTTGTCAATGAGTTGGTGCACTGGTCCAGTTAAGTTAGCCGCATACAGGATGGGCCGTCCGGCCTCCACAATAATTTTGTTATAAGCTTGAAGACGTTCGTTTAGTGGAGCCCGATCATCCACAAAGAAAATTTCATCGTCTTTTACCATATCCACGCCCCCTTCAATTTGGGCGGCGAATTGTGTTTCGAGGTCGGAAAGCGGAAGGCCGAGACATGATTTAAAGATACTCATCAGCAAAGGACGTCCGTTGACACCGAGAAGGGAACGGACACCTTCGATGCCGAACTTTGGTCCGGGAAACTGCCGGAGAAACGAAGGAGGAAAAGAAATATCAATCAGCTTTATTCTTCCGTCCATCGAAAGTTTTCCGAATACCGTTGTTAATAGTGCCGGAATATCAGGTGTACTGTTATTTGATGGATAATTAATGGAAATGGTGCCGTACTGCAGCCCGTCTTTTTCTTGTTGGATATGAACACTTTCGACCTTGCCAAGGTATGGGGCAAGCAGTTCTTGTTTGGCTAAAGGCAGATCAGTCCAACTGCCAACAGTCATCCCCACTGCTATTGATTCCGCTTTTTTGTGTAAATCTTTCGCAACTGTTTTATACGTTACCTTGATAAATTCGCTCACTCACCATCAGCCTTTCTTTAACATAAAAAGCCCTCTTTCTGAAAGAAAGAGGGCTGTCATATACATCGCAGCTGTTCTTATCTTCCAGAATGAAATGTTCATTCTGCAGGAATTAGCACCGTGCTTTTGAATTCGACATATTCGAATTGGAAGTCGGTTGCCGGGCTTCATCGGGCCAGTCCCTCAGCCTTCTCGCGATAAGCGTACTATAAAATTATTATTTAATGATAATTTGAATAAGTTTAATTGTCAAACCCTTTTTTAGTACTGCTACGGTTCTTCCTCTCCCTGATGAGTTTGGAATGCGTAGACGAGCTTATCCAGATGTTCGAGCTGGGTCGAATATTCGAATATCTCCGCGATAATCGGAAACAGGTGGAGCCACTGCCCGTCATCTTCTTCATCGGAAGTATTTTTCACAGTGGGGTAGAGTGAGACGAATTCATCAAGGAGATGATGGTTGTCTTTTAGAATTGGCTCGGGAAGACGCCACGTTTCCCGTGTCTTTAACAAGCCCTGATACGTCATTAATATATTCTTATGGTAATCAGTCAGTTCTGTTAACTGGTGTTGAATCATGGGAAACAAATAATGCTCCGGTTTAAAGGAAGAATAAATGTGGCGCTCACACGTGCGGAGCACATCCATTTCTTTATGAAGTACCGTAATCATTTGCTTGAACAAAACGAGTTTTTTTGAGCGGGAATAAGTAACTTTACGGAAGCGTGTCTTCTCCTCTACATACATGTCAAATATGGTTTCAATGGCTCTGATGCCCGACTTAATTTTTTCTTTTTCTTCCCGGAATGCTTTTTCCTCCATCTGGTTTTGCAATAATGTGCGCAAAAGCAGGGAAAACTTTTCCGTTGTTTCATTAATTTTATTAAAAAGCCGATTCTCATAATGAGGGGGAACAAAAATAGCATTAACAACCGCCGCGGAAAGAATCCCGATCACCGTCAGGAAGAAACGGTTCCAGGCAAACATCAGATAATTGCCTGTGGTTCCCTCCATCACGGATACCACAGTAATCGCGCTTAAGACAAGGCTATCTTCGAGTTTAAGGCGAAGGTTAATGATGATAACGAGCATGACGACAAGCCCGACAATAATCGGCTGATATCCAAGGTAATAGGTAGCTGCTATACCCAGTACCGCTCCGACGGCATTCGCCTCGAACTGCTCACGGAGTTGTTTGAGCGTTCGATAAATTGTGGGTTGAATGCTTAGCATCGCTGCGACCGCGGCGATGACCGGCGGCTTCAAATGGAGAATTCTGCACACCAGCAAGGATAAAATCAGTGCAATCCCTGTTTTTATGATACGTGCTCCGATCTTCATGTTACCTCCTGAGAAAACGTAAAGACAACACCCGGTATTACTGTATATTACCACGGAAAAAATAAAAAGCAACCGCTCCATGGGAGAGAGCGGTTGCTCGTTATGAGGTAGTAAATCACACTGCAGTGGGAAGCCGCAGGTGAAAAATAAAACACGTTTTATTCAGTAGCAATGGAGGGATCGGCCTGTTCTTTTACAGGAGTCACCATCATAAAATGCTCTTCCGCTCTATTGAGTAAGCTTTGGATTCGAGCTGCTGTTTCCGCCTGGTTGCTGGCCTGCAGTTCTTTAATATACTCGCCAAGCAGGTAGTTTAAGTCTTCTTTGCCGTTTTGACTTAACGGCTGAAGTGTAACCTTGGCGGCTTTTGCAATTCGGCGTTTAAGAGCGGCTTCATCGAGCCCCATTTCAGGTTGAACACGCAAATATACGGTACCACCCGTCATGCCAGAGCAAATCCACGGTCCCGGGTCACCGAGTACGACCGCGCGGCCATTCGTCATATATTCAAAGGCAAATCCTTTAATATTGGCGCGTGCTCCGATTCCTCCGAGTTCATCCGTGATAGGCTGTTGAATTTCACCACCAATGATGACGTCCGCACCGGAAAGACGGATACATGCGCGGGCATCAGCATTTCCCTGAACGATATATAATCCCTTTTGTGCGCCGTAGCAGAAGCTTTTACCTACAGACCCGTTTATAAATTGGCGCCGGGCATTCGGGAATTTCATAATGCTAACACGTCCGCCAAAGCCCGTTTTACCAACGCCGTCCTGCGCACCGCCGCGCACGCGGATGGAAACGCCCTGAGCGTTAAAAGCGGCGAGTCCGTTTCCGGGAACCGATCCATTATCAAAAGTAAGTGAAACTTCGGGAAGATTAACGTAGCTACCATCCAGATACGGTTTAACCCGGGCGCCTGAATAGCGGCTTCCCAGCACCCGCTGGTCGCTCAAAACATCCGTGAACCTCTCTTGGATCGGTGCGTGTGGAGAAGCATAGCTATCAGGTGCTTCGTACGATTCTCCGCCGATCGCAACTAAAACTTTGGATTCTACCTTAACAGGTTCGGAATGTGGGTAGGATGCGCTTGAAAGCAGAGCGGATAAATCCATTTCTTCCAAACAGCGCACCTGTACCATCAGGTCAGCACGGCCGACCATATCCTGGGTACGGGTGAATCCCAGTTCTGCCGTAAGTTTTTTTACATCCTGACCGATGTCAGTAAAGAGGCGTTTCAGGTTCTCCACAGCGATGTCGTAAACGCGAGGTACAAATCGGCGCAACCCGTGCTCTTTCGCTTCTTCAACGGTTTCAATTTGCGTGGCGATCCCCACATGGCAGGTGTCAAGGTGACAACCGCGGCAGGTGGTGCAGCCTACCGCAAGCATGGCAAGTGTGCCGAAACCTACGCGGTTTGCTCCGAGCAGGACGAGCTTGACTACGTCGAGACCGCTCTTTACTCCGCCGTCTGCCCATATTTCAACTTTATCCCGCAGGCCCGCTTCGATAAGAGCGTTATGAGCTGCTTTGACACCAATTTCAACCGGAAGCCCAACGTGCTGCAGCGCATGCACGCGTGCCGCTCCTGTACCGCCGTCAAATCCGCTCAGGGTAATGAAGTCAGCGCCTGCTTTTGCAATTCCTACCGAGATTGTTCCGATATTAGGAACGATCGGCACTTTTACGCAAACTTTTGCTTCATTATTGGCCGTCTTTAATTCGGTTATCATCTGCGCCAAATCCTCAATGGAATAAATATCATGGTTATTGGACGGTGAAATCAGGTCTGAACCAATGGTAGCGTTACGCGCGGCGGCAATTTTGGCGGTTACTTTTTTCCCGGGCAGGTGGCCGCCTTCCCCGGGTTTCGCGCCCTGTCCGATTTTAATTTCAAGCAGGTTGGACGAGTTGGCGAGTTCCACATTCACCCCGAAACGGCCGGAAGCGATTTGCTGTCCTCGGGTTCGACGGTATTTGCCAAGCATATCCTTTATTTCGCCACCCTCACCGTTCAGGCTGATCATGTTAAGCTGGTCCGCCGCTTCGGCATACGCCCGGAACGCGATTTCATTCTGTGATCCGAAGGACATCGAAGAAATAAGGAACGGCAGGCTGTGGTCCCCGATGGATATGTCAACCGAAGCGGGCTCCACGGTCTGTTTCGCTTTTGATTTATCCAAGTCGGCAAGATGACGGATGGAAGTAGGACTTTCTGTTTCTTGCTCCCGCAGCTTCTCCGCGAATTCATGATAAGGCAGTTTACCGGCTGCCACTTCACCGATAGATTTCCAAATGCGCGGCCACAAGTGGAATATTTTCGCTGGCCTTGCTTCGTCATTGGTGAAGTCGTCATGGCGGGCTCTGCTGTCTGTTTCAAGGTTTGCAAACGATAAACCGGCTTTCTCACTGCCGCAGAAGTTCACGATATCCAGAACATTCGCCACTTCCTGGTGCAATCCGATAGAGGAGAAAAGACGGTCATAGCCGCGCAGTTCGTGAATCCCAATCGTTGAAATGACTTTTTCCAATCCTTTATTCAATGCTTGATAAAGATTGTGTACGGAAACTTCCCCTTCTTTTGCAAAAACAGTGGCAAAAAGGAGATAAGGAGAGACGGCATCTGCACCAAGACCAAAGGCAAGCGCCAGGTCGTGCAGGCTGCGAATCGCACCCGAACGTAAAACCAGGCTTACTTGGCGGCGCAGCCGGCTTTGTTTATCCCCATTCATTTTTAGCGCGCTATCCACTTTGGAGATAGCGAGGTGCGGATCGATCCAGTATTTATTGTTTTGATGGCATTGTCCGTCATCAAGCAGAATGATCCGTGATCCTTCCTGTGCAGCAGCTACGGCGTTCGCGGCAATGCGTTCGAGCGCATCGGCGATGGATTCTCCCTCATTAAAATGAGTGTAAATGATGCTGGAGGCGGGTGAGAAGTGTTCAGTAATCTGCTCCAACGACAGGGTTCCCAGTTTTTCAGCCAATGCCTGCAGGGTTTTTCCTTCAAACAGGAGGGGAGAAGGAAGCTCTATTCCTTCTGTGACCTGTCTAACATTCGGATAGAAAGCCGGACGTCCGCCAAGTATCGTCCGTGTCGAGAAATGCTCGATTTCACGCTCGCGGTCAATCGCCGGGTTGGTTACTACCGCTACGCTTTCCTTTATATAATCAGGCAAGTTTTGCCGTGCGTTCGCAATAGCTGCTAGCGGTGCGTCATGGCCGAGTGAACGAATCGGTTCCGCACTGCTGGCCGACATCTGCTCCGCCAGTTGAATATGTTCCCTCTCCCAGCCGAATGCCGAATACAGTTGATTAGTTACATTGTCAATGTCCGCATACGGATTTTTAGCGGCTGCCGCTTTAGCAAAAAGGAGCTGCTTGTTAAAATCTTTAAAGTCAGCTTTTTGACTTGCCCTTGCAAGGACTAGACGCTGCACCTCATGATGCGGAACAACCGTAATCGGCTGACCGGGATTTAGCTGAATGCCGACTTTTTCACCTGGAGCCAGAGCTTTCGGTTCACTCACCATTTCGTAAACCGGGATAACGCCCTGTTCCGATGAAAAATAAAGGGACGTTTCGCTTTCAACCATCCACAGTGGTCGCAGGCCGAGGGCATCAACACTAAAAATACATTCATGTCCATAGCGCGACACGATACCCGCAGGTCCCTGGGCGAAATGGCCCCACGTCTGGCGGAAATATACGTACAAGTCCTGCAGTTCCGGCTTTAGGTTTTTCATTTCGTTAATGATAGGAGGGAAAATAATCTCCATAGACTCGAATAAAGAAAGCCCATAACGGTGAATGAACGTTTCGATCACCCGATTGAGGTTCTGCGAGTCGCTGCCGCCTTTTACAAGGTCAACACCAAGCATCTTCCCCTCGTTTTCCAGTTTGCGGATCGTATTGATCTCACCATTATGCCCCAGAATCGAAAACGGCTGCACACGGAAAAAGTTCGAAAGTGTGTTTGTCGAATAACGGTTATGACCTACCGTAACAGAGGAGGCGAATAACGGATCCTGAATATCCTGGAAGTATTCCGGCAGGATGTTGGCCGCGCCCATTACTTTGTAGGAGGCCGAATAGTTGCTCAGTGAAGCTACATGAACGTTATATTTTTCTTCAATGGCAATCAGCAATTCAAATAAAACCTGTTCGATTTTTTCCGAACCTTCATAGTTAGAAGCGATTTGCCAGAACAGCGGCTCGTCTGCCCGTCCGTTTTTTCCAAGCACCTCGCTGTTCACAGCGTTCTCCTGTTCCAGTTGAATGGAAAGGCCGCTGCCTGTAAACATATTCCGAATATCTGCCATGACCTGCCCGACGTTAAAGTCGCGCGTCGGAATAAAAATATGGGCGACAGCAAACGAAGGGGAATAGGCCAGTTCAGCGGATTTACCGGCATCGGTTAACTTCTTGGCCCACAACTCGCGCGGAATATCACTTAAAATTCCGCAACCATCCCCTTCGCCGTCAATAAAACCAGAACGATGTTCCATCTTAATGAGGGCATCTATAATTTTGGAGATATTATCCCGGTGTGGGTTTCCATTTTTCTCAATGATTGCGACGATGCCACAGCTATCATGTTCTTCCGCAAGATGGTTGCGGAAATTCCCGAAATCAGCTACTTTCATCGTTTCGGTCAGCTAACCTGACCTTCACCTCCCAGTGCGTAGTGTAAATCTCTCATTTTGTTATCTCTATATGTTAATGAGGTTTTTTAAACGATTTCGACAAAAAACAATAAGACATAACTATCTGAAAAGTAAATATAGAATATCACGGATTTGCTGTGCGTACAATAGCGAGATGATTAAATATTCATATGTAAGCGTTTTTATTAGTGAATTGTCACATCGGTGCAATAGTCAGAATATAATATCTACAATTATTTTCACGAATAATAAAAGGTAATTTTTTATTATAGTTCGATATTGTAATGCTTTCATTTGGATAAAAAGCTCATATTTTGGCAGATGAAATATAAATGTTATATTATGTGACAAAAAGGTGAGTGATTTTAAATATTTGCCTATAAAAGAGGAACGAGACTCCTGTCTCATTCCTCTGGCAATGCATAAATATTGAATAAATATAATTAACGCTGCATTTTAATGAAAGAGCGATGTGCTGCATTTATCGTTTCCTGAATGTCGTTTTCTGTATGCGCGGTTGTAATAAACCAGGCTTCATATTTGGATGGAGCCAGGCATACCCCTTCTTCAAGAATAAAGCGGAAGAACCGGGCGAATGCCTCTCCGTCGGTAGCCTGTGCTTCCTCATAATTCGTCACCGGCTTATCGGTAAAATACATGGCAAGAGCGCCTTTGACACGATTAATTGTGACCGAAATCGCTGCAGCTTCAGCCCCTTCTCTGAGTCCTTGTTCGAGCATTGCTCCCAGCTTATCTAATTGGTCGTATACGCCTTCTTGGCCCAGGACTTCTAAACATGCGATTCCAGCCTGGATAGACGCGGGGTTTCCGGCGTGAGTACCGGCCTGGTAGGTGGGTCCTAGCGGTGCTACCTTTTCCATGATTTCCGCTTTTCCGCCGTATGCCCCGATCGGAAGGCCTCCGCCAATAATTTTGCCAAGAGCGGTTAAATCCGGGGTCACACCGAGAAGGTTTTGCGCCCCCCCGTACATAAACCGGAAAGCGGTAATTACTTCATCATAAATAACAAGCCCGCCAGCTTCATGAGTCAGACGGTTTACTTCCTCTAAGAATCCTTTTTTCGGGGTAACAATACCGAAGTTGCCAACGATCGGTTCGACAAGAACTCCCGCTATTTCATTTCCCCATTTGTCCAAAGCGGCTGCATACGCGTCGACGTCGTTATAAGGAACGGTAATAACATCGTTAGCAATCGCCTGAGGAATGCCGGCACTGTCCGGTATTCCAAGTGTGGAGGGGCCGGAACCGGCGGCTACAAGTACAAGGTCGGAATGCCCGTGATAGCATCCTGCAAATTTAATGATTTTATTGCGGCCGGTATAAGCGCGCGCTACGCGAATAGTTGTCATCACGGCCTCTGTTCCTGAATTGTTAAACCGGATTTTTTCCATGGAAGGAATGGCTTCCCGAATTTTTCGGGCGAATTTAATTTCCCACGGGGTAGGGGTTCCGTACAGTGTCCCGTTGTGAGCGGCCCTTATAATGGCTTCCGTAACATGAGGGTGAGCATGACCGGTAATGATAGGGCCGTATGCTGCTAAATAATCTATGTACTTATTTCCGTCCACATCCCAGAAGTAAGCTCCCTCGGCTTTTTCCATCGTAACAGGCGCGCCGCCCCCTACCGCTTTAAAAGCGCGTGAAGGGCTATTAACTCCGCCTAAAATCACATCTTTTGCTTCTTCGTATAATTGCTCTGAACGTAAATGGTCCACCTTTCATGCCTCCTATGCTTTCTGTCGTTATTACTTTATCATATATATTTGCCAAAGAGTATTTGTCAAAGAGCCGATTCTTTTCCTGTTTACGGTAGATGAAATCATTACAGAAAAGAGGTATGATAGTAAAATGGATAACGACAGGAGGGGTTACACATGCTGCGAATCGAGGCAAAAGGACTAACAAAAGAATTCAAAACACATCGCAGCCGAACAGGTCTGTCGGGTGCGTTCCGGGATTTGTTTAATCGCGAGTATAAAACGATGCGGGCGGTAGACCATATCGATTTAAAGGTAAGGGAGGGTGAGATGGTCGGCTATATCGGGGAGAATGGAGCCGGTAAGTCAACGACGATTAAAATGCTAACTGGTATTCTTATGCCAACGTCGGGATATCTGCGGGTAAATGGAATGGACCCGCACCGTGAACGGGAAAAATTCGTTAAAACGATCGGCGTTGTGTTTGGACAGCGAAGTCAATTATGGTGGGATATCGCCGTTCAGGAATCATTTACGCTGTTAAAAAAAGTGTATCGGTTATCTGACGAACAATACAACAAGCATATGAACCACGTAATTGACGTGCTGGATATCGGGGATCTTCTGACAAGGCCGGTGCGTAAATTGAGCCTTGGTCAGCGGATGCGCTGTGAATTGGCCGCTGCCCTCATTCACAACCCGCCGCTCCTTTTTCTGGATGAACCGACCATCGGGCTCGACGTATTGGTTAAATTAAAAATTCGCGATTTTCTGAAGGAAATCAACCAGGAATACGGGACGACGATTCTTCTCACGACACACGATTTGTCCGACATCGAAGCACTGTGCTCCCGGGTCGTAATGCTTGACGAAGGAAAAATCATCTATGACGGGGGTCTGACGAATCTGCGTACAACCTGGGGCAATCAAAAGACGGTATACGTGGAATTCGGCAGCACAGTTTACCTGGAGGATTTGCAGGCTGCAACAGCGGATTTATCCCTGGTTTGGCATAAGGAGAACGATTTGCGCTATCGGGCCGTATTCGCGGAAGAAGCGCTGTCTGTTTCGGATTTGCTCTCGCGGATTATTGCCCGTTACGAGGTAAAAGACGTTTCCATTGAGGCGATCAGCACCGAGGAGATTGTACGTAAAATTTATGAAGAAGGGTTTGCCTATGCTTAAAATGTATGCGGAAATCATCCGCATCCGCTTTTTGACTATGCTGGCTTACCGTGTCAATTACTATAGCGGGATTGTCATTTACAGTATTAATATCGGTGCGTATTATTTCCTCTGGAATGCCATCTATGGCGGACATTCGAAAATGGGCGGTCTCACCGCGATGCAGATGGTGACGTATGTGGCGGTTAGCTGGATGGCGCGGGCTTTTTATTTTAATAACATTGATCAGGAAATGGCGCTTGATATTACAGAAGGCAAAGTCGCCATTGAGATGATTCGTCCCTATAATTATTTAATGGTCAAAATGATGCAAGGATTGGGTGAAGGAATTTTTCGCCTGGTATTTTTCTCACTGCCAGGCATGGTCATTGTCAGTTTTATTTTTCCGATCCATTACCCGTCAAATCCCGGGATGTGGGGCTGGTATGTGTTAAGTCTGTTTATAAGTTTTACGATTAATACGCAGATTAATCTTCTAACTGGTTTGCTTACCTTTTTCTTCTATAATAATGAAGGGATTATGCGAGCTAAGCGAGTAGTGGTTGACCTGTTTTCCGGCCTCATCCTGCCTCTTAGTTTTTATCCGGTATGGGCGCAGGATATTCTAAAGTTTCTGCCATTCCAGGCGATCAGCTACCTGCCCGGGATGATATTTACCGGGGCGCTAAAAGGAAGTGCCATCTATTCGGCTGTCATCATTCAGGTGATCTGGCTGCTTGTCTTAATCGTGCCGCTCCAGTTCTTGTGGTGGAGAGCGCGCAAAAATATCGTGGTACAGGGGGGATAATCCATGTTTTATTTGATGTTGTTTTGGGATTATCTCAAACAGTATTTTAAAACGCGGTTTGCCTACCGGATGGACTTCATTAATGGGATTTTCTCCGATTTCATTTTTCAAGTGACAAACCTGGTGTTTATTCTAGTTGTATTTCAGCATACGTCATTTTTAAAAGGTTGGTCACGGGACGAAATTATTTTTATATATGGTTTTTTTCTCGTGCCTTATGCTGTTTTTTCAACTTTCTTTAACCTCTGGCAGTTCCAGGAGAAGTATATCATTAAAGGGGAAATGGACCGTGTATTGACACGCCCCGCCCACAATCTGTTTCAGGTCATGCTGGAGACGATGGATCCCCAATCGCTCGTGGGTGCGGTAACCGGCATTCTTATCATGGCATATGCGGCATTGCATATGGGGTTGGCGATTGCATGGTATGATCCCATCATCTTTATCTTGCTTGTCCTTTCTTCTGCTCTTGTCTACGGGGGAGTATATGTCGCGATTGCAGCCCTTGGTTTTTTCTCTGATTCGAAAACCGGGATTTCCCCGATGATTTGGAATATCCAGAACTATGGGCGCTACCCTGTTAATATCTATAATAAGGCGATTCGTATTTTGCTTACGTGGATTTTGCCGTTTGCGTTCGTCGGCATATATCCGGCCGCCTATTTTTTAAGGAGGCAGGAGTATTATGTCTATACCATGCTTACGCCTGTCATAGGCATCGTGTTTTTTATCATTGGCATTGCGGTTTGGAACATAGGAGTCAAAAATTATCGCGGAGCCGGTTCGTAAAGAATCGGCTCCTCTTTTTGTTTTCAACGGGAAAACTTGATAAGATGGAAACAAATGATGTAAAAGGAGGATTTTTTTATGGCTACAGTAACAGTTGGACAGGCGGCTCCTGATTTTACACTTCCGGCAAGCAACGGGGACGAAGTATCTTTATCCGATTTTCGCGGAAAAAATGTGGTGCTTTATTTTTATCCGAAAGACAACACGCCGGGATGTACAAAGGAATCATGCGATTTTCGCGATAAAGTAAATGATTTTGAAGCAAAAGATACGGTGATCCTCGGTGTCAGCACGGATGATTTAACGTCCCACGATAAATTTATTAAAAAGTTCAATCTCCCTTTTATCCTGCTCAGTGATACGGAAGCAAAAGTTTGTGAGCTGTATGGCGTATATAAACTAAAAAAGAATTTCGGCAAAGAGTACATGGGGATCGAGCGTTCCACATTTATTATTGATAAAGAAGGGCGCTTGGTTAAAGAATACCGTAAAGTAAAAGTAGACGGCCATGTTGATGAAGCGCTTGCGTTTATTTCAGCGTATAGCAAAGTATAACTTTCCTACACGCATAAGTGCAACTAAGGCTATCGCCTGCGCCTTTGGTTTGGCGCTAGCCAAGTTTTCTTTACAAAATTTAAGCTAACATATGCATGTATGTAAGGGGGTGCCGGTGTGGGAGTTGCCCATTATGATTGGACCGATTATTATGACATTGTTTCAAATGGGCTTGAACACGATATCGAGTTTTATACCGAATTAGCTGGTAACGTCGGGGGACCTGTGCTTGACCTTGGCTGCGGCACAGGTCGAATCAGTATACCGGTTGCTCGTACCGGAACGAATGTGGTTGGAGTCGATTCATCCGGCCGCATGCTTGAGAAGGCCAGGATGAAAGCGAAGCTGATGAAGGTGGAAGACAAGATAAACTTTGTCGAAGGGGACATGCGGACGTTCGAGTTGCGTCAAGTTTTTTCAATGGCCATGATTCCGTACCGTTCTTTCCTGCATTTGCTGACGGTTAAAGACCAGATGATCGCCCTGAGACAAATCAGGAAACATCTCAGTGAGGAAGGTTTGCTTGCGCTAAACATATTTGTGCCTACGATTCGGAGTTTGTATGAACAGGATGAAAAAAGTTCCACGCGCGGGATTTATGAGATTCCCGGAAGCGATGACCGACTGGTTGTATGGGATTATACCCGATATGACCACTTTCAGCAAATTGCGGAGATTATCAGGCAGTACGAAAGGGTTGACAGCTCGGGTGTCGTTTTGCAAAGAGTCGTTGCGCCGTTTCATATACGCTACATATATCCGGCTGAACTCCACCATCTTTTACGCCTGGTCGGTTTTTCTATAGTCGGCCGATACGGTGATTTTAAAAAGGGAACCTTTGGTCCGGAGAGTACGGAACTTGTTATCGTTGCAAAAAATCTGAGGTTTGAAGGATAGGCCCGATTCGGGAGAGGAGCGATACGTATGAAGATTGTTTCAACCGCTAAAATGAGCAGCCGCCACCAGAAAACTCTTACGGAAAGGTTTCCCCATCATACCTTTTATTTCTATGAAAATATCCATGAGGCAAAAGATGATATTACGGATGCTGAAATTGTGGTTACATATGGAGAAGACCTCACTGGTGAGTTGATCGAAACGATGCAGCGGCTTACATGGATTCAGGTGTTAAGCGCCGGGCTGGATAAAATGCCGCTACCATCTCTTGCAGAAAAGGGTATTCTCGTAACAAACGCAAAGGGAATTCATAAAATTCCAATGGCGGAATATACAATTGGTGTGATGCTCCAGGTGGCCAGAGAATTGAATGTGCTTTATGAAAAGCAAAAAAACCGGGAATGGAACCGCACGCTGCGCGTTCAGGAGTTATACGGAAAAACACTCGGAATCATTGGAGTAGGTGCCATCGGGGAAGAAATCGCTATTCGTGCTAAGGCGTTTGGAATGAACGTAATTGGTATTAGCCGAAGCGGGACATCGAAACCCGGATGTGACGAAATGTATAAGCAGGACGATGTATTAACGGTACTCCCCGCCTGTGACTATATTGTTGTTGTAGTTCCTTTAACAAGAGAAACACATCACCTTATAGGAAGAAACGAACTTTTGGCGATGAAACAAACAGCGGTGCTAATTAATATTGCCAGAGGCGAGGTTGTTGACGAGGAGGCTCTTACCCTGCATTTGCAGGAAAAAAAGATCAAGGCAGCCGTACTTGATGTTTTTTCCGAGGAGCCTCTGCCGGAGTCTTCTCCTCTATGGGGATTGGAAAATTGCATTGTTACCCCTCATTTGTCCGGCCGCTCACCGTTTTATATGGAACGCGCATTGGAGATTTTTCATCATAATCTAAACGCCTTCGATAAAGGGCAGGAGACCGAATTGCTCAACCGGATTGATTGCAGCAAGGGCTATTAGGATGTATTAGGATGTAAAGATGCCTGCAGCATGCAAAAAGAGGATGAAAGGGTGAAAAAGTTTGCTTCAAGCATGTGAAGTGTGTTGAGGTATGTGGAAGTGTGTGATGAAGTAACGGGGAGAATATTTGATAGTCAGATGAGAGGGGAATGAACGATGAAAATTTATACAAAGTCGGGTGATAAAGGAGAAACGAGTCTTGTTTACGGGGTGCGTGTACCGAAAAACGATGCTCGGGTGGAAGCGTATGGGACATGCGATGAAGTGAATTCGGCCATTGGATTCGCGTTGAGTTTCCTGCCGGGAGGAGAGGGATGGCAGGAAGTCTTTGAAGTGTTCCATGTTGTGCAAACAAAGCTATTTCATATTGGGGCAGAGTTGGCCACACCTAAAGGCAAAGAGGTCGGGTGGAAAATAGCAGAAGACGACGTTGAATTTTTAGAGCATGCTATTGATAGATGGGACGAAACGTTGCCTGCTCTCACTAATTTTGTGCTGCCTGGCGGCTCGCAGCCCGGGGCAGCCTTACATTTGGCACGTACGGTTTCCCGGCGTGCAGAAAGAAGTGTGATCGTTTTGTTGGAGAAGGAGGAGGTTAATCCGGTTGTGATACGCTATTTGAATCGGTTATCTGATTTTCTGTTTGTGGCCGCACGGTATGTAAACCATAAACTCGGAAAAACAGAACCAACGTTGCACCAGAATTAAGGCTTCTCCAAGAGCTCTGGCGCACATACGGCATGCTTTGTTAGCGTGTAGGGAAGTTTAAACTTCCCTACACGCATTAGGGCAACTAAGGATCTGTAAAACAGTTTGCGCCGAACACAGGAACGGCGGGCATGTAAAAGGAAGCGGATAGAATTTAACAGGGAGTCGGCCGTTTCCAGAATAAACCTTCTTTAAAAAGCTTGCTAAGTATTTTTTTCTGTGATATATTGTTTAAGTCGCCGCTGATAAGCGGTTCGATAAACAGTGATTTCTCATGAAGTTCCTTGAAAACTGAACAGTGAAATGCCAAATGTGCGATATAACCCAGATACAATTCTGGATTTTAAGTAAGACCAGCTTTTTAAATGAGTATTAAGGAACGTTGACTAAGAACGCAACATCGTGTTGCAACGTCGACGTTAGCCCATCCGTGGGCGTCAAACTTTTTTGGAGAGTTTGATCCTGGCTCAGGACGAACGCTGGCGGCGTGCCTAATACATGCAAGTCGAGCGGACTTTTAAAAGCTTGCTTTTAAAGGTTAGCGGCGGACGGGTGAGTAACACGTGGGCAACCTGCCTGTAAGCTCGGGATA